>JADLFN010000014.1 GCA_020845475.1 Planctomycetota bacterium | reverse complement strand
GAAACCAACCCAAGAGAGCCCGCCAAACGCCGCTAGAAGCAAGAAAGCAGAACCGATAACATCAAGCCGTCATCCAAAGTGGCCAAAACCAGCCCAAATAAAGTAGCCTGACCCCTTTTTAGGTTTCCTCACCCCGCCCGACCGATAACCGCGTTCTGCACCTACGACGCACGAGCTGTAGCCCCACCGCGCGCAAACATCTCCCGTTCAACTCGTCAATACGTGCACGACCGGACGGACACTAACTTGGCGCTGACGTCCAGGTACCGTGCGTCTGGTACGTGGGCGCGTTGGCCTGCTTGCTGTCGTTGAAAGCAAACACCACGAAATCGGCAATCGGCCTGCCGTCGGAGGCCAACGCCTCGGCGAGCGCGCCTGAGGCGTCCGCGATCACGATAGTGCTTGCCGTCGTGTCCACGACCACCGCCTCCATGTGACGGTCGCCATTGTAGCCGGGCCGCGCAAGGAACAACAGGGCGCCGTTGAGTTGGTCAGTGGTTAGATCGTTGTTGGCGAGCGAGATGGTGGTGACGCCCGCAATCTCATCGAAGAAAATCTCGCTCAAGCGGCTGATCGCGCCGTCATAAAGCACGCGGCTTTGCAGGCACTCGCCAAACGCGAGGTAGCCGTTCTGGAACACGCGCCAGCCGTTTTCATCAATCGCCCCCAATCGCGCTCACAGAGCCTCCATTCACCCAGGGAGTTTGGGGGAGTTTGGAGTTTGGAGATGACGTAGGGGTCGCTGGCCGCGACAATTTCCGTGCGATCGCCAGAGACGCTGAATGCGCGAAGATCCAAATTCACCAGTCATCTAATCTCGACAACTACTCGTGTACCATCGGTTCTGGTCACAACCACCTCTTCAAAGCTGATCTTGGGACGCACTTTCTTGCAGTCATGAACAATGCAGCGAGCACATCTTGAGTACCTTGCATACGCCAATATTCCATCTCTGGTCACTTCGTCGCACCCATCAAGGGTGAGTTCCCTGAGGCTCCCACACTGAGCTATTCGTATCAACGTCGCATATGAGATTACCGAGCATTTACTAATAGAGAGTGAACGTAAACCAACGAATCCATTGGCGAAATACTCAACTCCTCGCACGGTCAATGCCGACGCGTCATGGCATTCCAGATATTCAAGTGCAGGCATTTTGCTCAACTCAGCAAGAGAATAATCATCCAGCGACAGATCAAGTACCTCGATACTTCGGATGCGACGTAAAGAACTAATATGCCTAAATCCCTCACGCGTAACACCGGATACATAGAGGACGCTAGCGCCACGCGGTATGTTTTGGGCGTCCAGGTCCGACCGAACATCAAAGTCCGGCTCTGGGGAAGCTGACATACGAGTACATGCACTGGTCGTTGCAATCAAAAACACAGCCGTCAAGCCAAGCAAAGCTAGTCGTCGCAAGATGTTTCTCCGCTGATGGTTTCGCTGTGAGAGGACTTAGTATAATAGTCCTTTGCTCCTACGTCCTTTGCCTTGTTCATGTTGTCTGCTTTCCAGTCTCTAAGCCAGCCGCCAAATGGGTCTTTGAAGCGATCCCCGGGATTGTAGTCGTATTTGTCCTTAATGGAGTACTTGACGTCGATAGTGTACGAAATCTCGCATTTGTCTATATCGATGCACCAGAGGTAGGTATCCGTCCAGCACTTCTTCTCGGCTTTGATAGTATATTCATAGTCGATATTGAATCGACCCAGCACCAAAAACACCTCGAATTGATGGCGATACGAGGCAAGTAGATAGGCCTGAATGGCTGGAGTAATTGGGCCGGTCACGGGTGCAAAAATCCAAGCCAAGCCGAAGCCCGTGATGTCTGGCTTGGCATTAACGGACTTCTTTCCCGACCCTGATTTGGTGCCTGACGTATTGCAGGAAAGACTATTCCCTAGCGCCTCTGCCTTCTCCTTTAGCTCATCTTGTATTTCCTCCTGGGCATTGGATGCGGCTTTGTTGTGCATAATCCAGTCCCATTCCAGATCGCGGTCTGAACCGGTCCCGTCAAGCCAGCGGTTGAGTGCTTTCGCAAGCTCGGGAAACAAAGTCTTGTCAGACTCAGCCGCGTCTCGCAGCGCATCCTTTACTTCTTGCGCTGACTTGCCATCAAGATCGTCTGCGTCATCCAATCCCCTTGAATCATGCCTTTGTGTGGAATTGTTCCCAACATACTCCTGAAGATTAGTCCAAGGCGTCGCCACCGGGTCCGGCGTGGTCCACCGTCCGGTGTTGATGTCGTAGGTGCGGTTCCAGGCGTAGTATTGGCCCATTATGTACTGCTCAGAGGGGGCTGTTGTTCTGCGAGGCGTCTTGGGGGCCGATCTTGAGGCAGTGGCACACGCATTGCACGTGCGCACGGCCTTTAAACGCGGGCGCGCGACCTTTCCTTGAGCCCCATTGGGCGCCATGACCATGCGCAGATTCTACCTCATTGCGGGCGTTGGGTCAGGGTCTCCGGGCGATTCCTGCTTATGGCGCCAGAGCGACTTGCTTTGGGTCATGCATTACTTCTTGAAGCGCGTCGCCCATTCGTCGAGGCGGGCTTGGGGGACTGATTTCAATAGCTCGTTGAGGCCCTGGTTTTCGGCGTGGGGCAGGGCGAAGATTTGCAGTGTGCTGGCTTCGCCCATGTCGAGGCCGGCGTTCTTCCAGGATTCGCCGAATCTTTCTGCCAGCCTGGTCATGTCCGCCAGGTAGCGCGCTTCATCTCTTCCGCTTTCCTGGTGGCCGAACTCGCCGGCGCTGCAGGGGCCGTCCGTGAAGAATAATATAGCCGCGCGCTTGCCGCTGACGTCGCTGCTGTTTTCGGTGACGGCGCTCAAGCCGCGCCACCAGTCGGTGTCCGCGCCGTCGGAGCCCAAGGGCGAAATGTGCGGCGCGGTTTTGGCAAACAGCCTCACGAGAGGGCTTGAGGAACTCTTGATGCCGCTGCCGCCCCAGGCGTTGTTTTCGCGCTCTAGTTTCGTGTCCGTGTTGAAATCGATCATGAGCACGTTGGCGCGGTCCTGGCGCACGCCCCAGTACCAGGCCACGCTTTCGGCCGTGTAAAGGCACAACTGGCGGCGCGGCTCGGCCTTCATCTTATCTGTCGTGAGATAGAACTCGTCGTAGCCGGTGCGAATCTGGGTTTGCAGCTCGTCGCCCACGGAAATGCCCGTGGCCTGCGTGAATTCATCAACGCGATTGGTAATCACGGCCTCAACCAGCGATATGAGAATTGGCGGCGGCACTTCTTCGTCGCGGTCGCTGCCTTCCACCTTGCGCGTGAGTTTGATGCTGCCCGCCATGCGCACGCTGTAGAGCCAGCGCCGGAACGCGTCGTAGTCGAAACTGGCTTCATCAAGCGGCTTGCCCATGCTTTCGCTGTTGTCGCAGGCGACGACGATCATGTCGTAGTTGCCCTTGATGAATGCGGGCGCAGAAGCGCCGGCAAAGCCCGCGCGCGAAAGCTTGCCAATCGCCTGATACCAGCCGCTGCCGATTTCGCCCTCTTTGCCCGCGGCGGGAACGCCATCGAGCGAGCTTGGCCAGCGGATGTCTTTGACATCGCCGGGCGCGTCGTGCACGAACTTCACGGGGCGCGATTCGGCGGGCACCTCGCCCAGCCAGGCGAGAAAGCGGCGCTGCAGCTCGGCCACGTCGATCTGCCCGAGCGAGGCGTAAAAAGCATCCTTGGGCGCGACGTTCTTTTTCAACAGCTCCCAGAACTCAAAGTAGCGCGGCTTGAGATCGGGCTGCGAGCGCAGGAAGTCAATGAAGCAATAGGCGATCAGGTAGTTCAGCTCGGGCTCGGCGTAGAAGGCCGCGAGGTCAAGCGTGAGATATTCCTCCAGCTTGAGCTTGTAGCCCTGCTCGACGAGATAGCGCAGATAAGAGCGCGCAGCGCGGGCGAACACCTCGTTTGTAGCGAGCGTGCTGCCCTTGGGCGGTGCTTTGTCGAGCCATTCGGCCGTGCCCTCGGCAAACCAGGGAATGAGCAGCGAGCGGGGCGCAAGCCGCGCTTGGACGGCGTGGAACATCTCATGGCGAAGGACTTCAGAGAGCGCGGTGTTGGCCAAAACGGGCGCGCAGATCACGTCCCAGCCGCTGGTGTAAAAGCCCGCCGACCATACGGGCGGGTTGAGGCCGAGTCGTTTGCGCGCGTATTCAAGGTAGCGCGACTGATCGGCGAAGATGACGATATCCAGCGGCAGCAACTTGCCGAATTCGGTGGCGCCGTACTCAGCTTCGATGGCCTCCAGCCAGGCGGTGACGGATTCGAGGTTGACGCCCTCGTGGGGGCGGCGCGCCCAGGGCACTTGTGCGTTCTCCGGCGATACCGTTTCGCCCAGCGGAAGCTTGGCGGCGTCGCGCAACCAGAGGTTGACGCGCGGCGCTTCAAGCCGGTTGAAGCTGAGCGTGTCGGTTTCGGGGTCAAAGAAGGCGCGCTGGGCTTCGTCGTAGAGGCCGGCCCAGTCGTCGGCGCTGAGGTCACCCTTTTCGCGCTTGGCGGCGTAGGCGGCGAAATCGGAGTGGATAGCTTCAAGCGTATCGGTGATGTGCGCCAAAAGCGTGGGCGGCGTTTGCGCGCCCTTGCTGGCGTAAAGCGCCTCTACGGTATCGGCTTCGAGCACGAGCTTGCGAAAGGGCGTGAGCGGCGGCAGCTCGAACTTCGTGCCGGGCGTGGGCGTTTCAACGGGCTTGTCATCCGGCGCGGCCTTGTTGACCTCAGGGCTTGAGCCGGTTTTGACACGGGGGGCCCGGTTGGCGCTTTCGCGCGCGGCTTCGGCGCGGTTGCCAGCGGGGGCGCGAGGCGCGTTGAAAACCAGCCAAAAGCCGGCCGCGCCCGCCAGCACCAGCAAGAGCAGGAGTACCACGGCCATCCACGTGCGATTTTCGGGCTCTTCCTGGGCCATTTTTTCCGCAACCTGGCGCTACCCCCTGTGTTTAACCGTTTGTCGCACGCATAAGGCGGAGAATTATGGCAGACCCGTTCACACCCGAGCAGCGCCAGGCCTTCCTTGACGACGTCGCGGCATTTGCCGCGGGCGAACTCTCGGAGGAACGCGGGGCCGCGCTGATGGCTGCCGCGCGCCAGGATGCCGTCATCATGCAGGCGCTGCGCTCTGAAGAAGCGCTCGACAAGCTGCTGGAGCTTTACGAGTTCCCCGAAATGCCGGAAGGCCTCGAAAAGCGCTTCTGGCAGCGTTTCCAGCAGGAGAAGCTCGAGGGCGAACCTTTGGCGGCCGGTCGCGCCTGGTGGGTTCGCATTGCGGTGCCGATTGCAGCGGCGATTGTGCTGACGATCGGGCTGATTTACCTGCCGCCCTGGAACCAGCCGGAAACTCCCGAGAAGATCGGCGGCAATCCGCACAAGGTCGAAACGCCCGAAGAAGAGGCGGAGGAAGACTTGGTGCTGCCACTGCTCTCCGTGGAAGAAACGGGCGAAAAGCCCAAGGAACTCAAGGCCGAAGAGCTCAAGCTGCTCAAGGCCATGGATGACGCGCGCCTGCAGCCGCTGGGTGACCTGCAAGATCCCGAAGACGCACGCCTGATTGACGACCTGGATACGCTCGAAGGCCTTGAGCCGCAGAAGGACTAACATGCGCACGGCGCTGACAATCGCGATTGCGAAGGGATTCGCCGCAGGCGCGCTGCTGCTGTGCCTGCTGGTCGCGCCCGCGCTGGCTGAAGGCCCGGCGATTGAGAAGCCGACGGAGAAAGAGGCCGCCGAGCTGCGCGAGTGGTACTCCAAGCTGCCGCCCCAGCGGCAGGAGATGCTCAAGCGCCGCCTCAAGGCCTTCAAGCAGCTTGATCCCAAGCGCCAGAAGGAGCTGATCGAGAAGCTGCGCGGCTCGGGCCTGGCCTTCAACGACGACCAATCGAAGGCGGTGGGCAAGTTGCAAAAGCTGCCTTACCTCGCGCGCGTGCGCCTGCACTTGCTGGGCGACGAACTGAAGATGATCGAGAAGCGCGAGCCCGAGTTCTTCGCCGCCGCTTTGAAGAAACCCGCCAATGAGCGCAACCGCGAGCTGGGCCAGCGCATCCTGATGTCGCGCATCATGCGCTACACCATGACGCTGCCCGAAGACCAGCGCGCTGCGTTCGAGAAGCTGCGCCCCGCCGAGCGCATCCAACGCTACATGGCGGCCAAGAACGAACGCATCAACGCCCTGCTGGAAGCCAACCCGCGCTACGCCGACCTCAAGGCCAATGCCGACAAGGGCGACGCCGAAGCGCGCCGTGCATTGGGCGCCTTGCGCCGCGACGTGTCCACGCTCGATGATCTCGTCGAGCGCTACGCCCCCGAAATTCCCGCCGAAAGGCGCGAAGCCCTGCGTGAAAAAGTGCGCGAGGCCGTCGCTCGTGAGGGCCTCGAGCGCGGCAACCCCGCCTTCCGCCAGTTCGGCAAGGCGCTCAAGGATAGCCGCACTCCGCGCAAGCCCGACGGCAAGGAATTTGACCGCCGCCCGGCCATGGCTCCCGACCGCGGCCGCAGCCGCGAAGAGCGCAAGTAACCCGGCACAGGTGCAAAGTGGTGAACTTTGCGCCCGGCGCTACAATTCGCGCATGGGCGAGATCAAATCAGCCAAGTTCGTGACGCCGATTTGCGGCGTGATCTACAAAGATGGCGTTGTGCTGGAGAACGCGTGGTGGGAGCTGGAAAAGCTCATGGGTGATGTCGTGCTCGAGAGCGAAGAGTTTCCCTTCGACATGACCCAGTACTACTTCGAGGAAATGGGCGGGCCGCTGAAGCGACGCTTTATCGCGTTTGAGGGCCCCTCAGACCCGGGCGATCTGCCCACCTGGAAGCTGGCCACGAACTCCCTCGAAGCGCGGCTAACTGCCGCCTATGGCGAACAACTGGGCGTGAACCGCGCGCTCAACCTTGATCCCGGCTACATCACGGGCGCCAAGCTGGTGCTGGCGACGACGAAAGATTTTGCGCACCGCATTTATCTGCGCGACGGCATCTACGCCGAGACCACTCTGAACTATCGCGACAATAAATGGCAGGGCCACGAGTACACGTTTCCGGATTACAAGGATGCACGCTACCACGCGTTCTTCACGAAGGTGCGCGACTTCCACTGCCGCAGGAATTAAACACAACCGGGCCCTTGCGGGCCCGGTTGATTGCCTTGGGAGGCGTACTTACTTCCAGTAGCTGTCGGAGCTGCCGCCGCTGGTGCTGCCGCTGTCGGTGCCCATGAAGTCGTCGGCGCTGGGGCCCTTGGCTTCCTTGGACGTGGACTCGACTTCACCCTGGCTGGCGTAGAACTCTTTCTGCGCCTTCTTGTACTTGCCGATGATCTTGCCGAATTCGCTGCTGCTCTCCTCGCCGTTGATGGCGGCGTTGATCGCGGCGATGTCCTTCTCGATCTCAAGCAGCTTCAACTCGGCTTCCATGTCGTCGATGAAGATCTTCATTTCCTTGATTTTTTCGGACTGGGCCTCGATGGTCTTCTCAAGCTTGGCGCCGGTCTGTTCCATCTTGGCGACAATGCTGCCAAGGCGTTCCTTGCGCTTGTTGTATTTCTCGAGGTCCTTCTCGGCGGCCGTGACCTGCTTGGCCAGGTCATCGGTGACCTTGCGGGCGTCGGCGAGCGTGTATTCCGCTTTGTCGCCGTTGGGCTTGGTGACCGTGTAAACCTGCTTGGCGTCGATGTCCTCAACTTTGGCAATCGCGCCACCGGAGGCCGCGACGATATCCTGCTGCTGCTTCTTGACCGCGCTGACGATGCTGCTGATCGCCTTCTTGCGGGCGTCGATGTATTCGGTCTTCTTCTTCGACAGAATCTCGTAGCCCTTGACCGTGGCGTAGCCGCCCGATTCATCGGTCAGCACGTCTTCGGGCATGTTGTCCGTGCCCTTGTGGAAGTTGATTTTGTCAGTCAGCTTTTTGCGCGTTGACTTGGCTTCCTCAAGCTTGACTTCCATGGCCTTGAGTTCCTGGCGCGCCAAAGCCGGGAAATTCTTGAGCTGTTGTTCGTCCATCCAGGCTTCGCCTGATTCTTTGGCGGTAGCCCACCAGCCGGTCTTGACGGCCACAACGCCGACGACGCCCAGCACCAGTGCCAGTCCCACGATGATTCCGATCCACTTACCCATTTGTCTCCTCCCTCAGGGGGGCCAAGGGCCCGTTAGTTACGTGTGCGGATAATTGCCTATCTGCTGCCCGCGATTTCAGTGCATTAGAATACACGGCCCCATCGCGGGGCGGCCATTATAATTGGCGGCGCGTTTTTGAATATGGGGACTGTCCCCTCTTTTGGGGACTGTCCCCGTTTTCGATTAAAATTGGAGTCCCGAACAGAGTCCCGCACAAGGGGACAGTCCACTCGGCGCTTTGCGACGGGGACAGTCCTCGCGCTACGCTGCGGGGGCAGTCCCCCGCACCAGCACCACGCTCACGATTTTGTCGCCCTCTACCTTATAGATGGCAACGGCGTGGCGCGTCTTGCCGTCGGCGCGGCCGATCACGGTTTCGGCGTCAATCACGTAGGGCCCCGCCGCGATGCGGTTTTCAATGATCGCCGCCTGGTTGGGATTGGCCGCAAACAGCGGCCCGTAAACCTCGCGCAGTTGCTTCACACCATCGCAGATCAGCTTGCCGCTGTCGTCCGTGATGTGCACGTTCTCGGCATAGGTGGCCGCGAAAGCGTCAAGGTTGCAGGCGTTGTAGGCTTCGAGCTGCTTCTGCACGACTTGTTCGGGTGTCATGGCTGGGTTTGGGGTCTGGGGTTTGGGTTTGAGGCAACAACATAGCTCCCCAAACCCAAGACCCCATTCCCTAAACCCGGTTGTTCTTGATGCGCTCTTTACGTGGCTTTCCTATCCTCACCGTCCGGTTAGAAAAGGACCCTCCCATGCTCAGACTGGCTTTGCTGGCCGCGCTCTTGCTCGCGCCGGCCCTTGGCGCGCAGATCGTACTCTCGGGCACGAGCTACTCGCAGAATTTCAACAGCCTCGGCAGCGGCTTGCCCACGGGCATCACCTGCCGCACGCCGATTTCGGCCACGGATAACGGATACTCCATTGTGCCCTCGCCCACGCCCAAGGAGTGGCACAACGCTTCGCTTCAGGGCAATTTCTACAACTTCGCCTCGGCTACCGGCATGACCGGCAGCGAAGACGTGGCAACGCAGAACGCCGCACTCAATCGCTCGCTGGGCATTCGCCAGAGCGGCAGCTATGGCGACGCCAGTTCCAACCCGCCCACGCCGCCGTGCTTCCTGTTCACGATTTCGAGCACGCCGGGATTTACGGGATTTGCCATGTCGCTGGATCTCATGATGCTCAGCGTCCAGCCGCGCTCAACGACCTGGACGATCGAATATCGCATCGGCACCACGGGCACGTTCACGGTTATTGGCACTTACAACGATCCCGGCGCTTTTGGCACCACGCCGTTCAGCTACAACTTCGGCAGCGCCCTCGACAACGTTAACGGCACCATCGAGCTTCGTGTAGCCGCGCTGAACTCGAGCACGGGCACGGGAACGCGCGACAGTTTCGGCATCGACAATTTCTCCCTGACCTGGAGTGTCGCCGCCACACCGCCGCCCACGATCACGGGCATTGCGCCCAACACGGGTCCGGCCGCGGGCGGCACCAGCGTGACCATCACGGGCACGAATTTGTCAGGCGCAAGCGTGACCATTGGCGGTGCGGCTGCCACGGGCGTTAGCGCCAGCGCGACGAGCATTTCCTGCACCACGCCCGCAGGCAGCGCAGGCGCGGCTGACGTTGTCGTCACGACGGCGGGCGGCAACGCCACGCTGGTGGGCGGATTCACCTATGGCGCGGGGCCGACGATCAACACGATCGCGCCGCAACAGGGCCCTGCTGCGGGCGGCACGAGCGTGACCATTGACGGCGCCAACCTGAGCGGCGCAACGAGCGTGCTATTTGGCGCCAGCGCGGCCACGATTACCGCCAACACGGCCAATCAGATTGTGTGCACGGCGCCTGCGGGCAGCGGCGTGGTCAGCGTGAGCGTGACCACGGCCAACGGCAGCGACAGCGTCAGCGGCGCGTTTACTTACATAGCCGCGCCGGTGGTGCAGTTGTGCACGCCCGGCACGGGCCCCGATACTGGTGGCGCGAACGTAACGATTACCGGGTTGAACCTGGCTGGCGCAACAAGCGTGCTCTTTGGCGGCGCGGCTGCAACGAATGTGGCATCGAGCGCGGGCTCAATCACCTGCACAACGCCCAGCCACGTCGCGGGCACGGTGGATATCAGCGTGACCACGCCCGGCGGCAGCCACACGCTCACGGGCGGCTTTGTTTACACGGTTTCCGGCACGCCGATTTTCTCGCTCAAGGAGGGTGCGGCCGGCGCGCAACTGACCGATGGCGCCCCGGTGGCCACGGGCGGCTATCGCGACTATGGCTCGCTCAATGTGGCGGGCGGAACACTGTCGCGCACGTTTGTGGTGCAGAACAACGGTTCGGCCAGCCTGACGGTGAACACCGTGGTGTTCGCCGCGGCAAGCGCGGATTTCACGCTGACGGCGACGGGCCTGCCGGCTGCGGTGAGCGCGGGCGGCACGTACTCGTTCACGGTCACGTTTGATCCGGGTAGCGCAGGCGCGAAGGCCGCACAGGTGCAGATTACGCACACGGATGCCGGGCAGCCCAGCCCGTTTTCGCTCAACGTGGCCGGCAACGGCGTAGCGCAAAGCGTGGCCTTGGTGTTCGCCACGGCTTCGCCCCTGGCTGACGGTGTGCTGGGCGTGGCCTACACGCCGGTGCAGTTCAGCGTCAGCGGCGGAAGCGCGCCATACACTTACTCGCTGGCAAGCGGCACGCTGCCGGCGGGGCTTACGCTCAGCGCCACGGGCCTTCTGAGCGGCACCATCAGCGCGGCTGCGGCCACGGGGCCTTACTCGTTCACGGTGCGTGCGCTCGACAGCGCCAATGCGTTCAATGATAAGGTCTTTGCGCTCACGGTGCGCGCCAACCCCACGGTGGGCGGCGCGGGCGGCGGCGGCTCGGGCGGCGGCGGGTGCAGCACGAACGAAGACGCTGCATGGATTCTGGCAGTGGCAATGGCGCTCTGTTGTGCGGTGGCATTGCGGCGTAGGATGGCCTGACTAACGTAGGGGCGACGTGCATGTCGCCCCTGCATTGCCAAGGCCGGAGATAAAATGACACGATTCCGCATGGCCGCTTTGATGGCGCTGGCGCTCTGGCTGACTCTACCCGCCGTTGCGCAGGAAGCACCGGTAAAGAACCCGCTCGTTCTCGGCGAGTTCGCCCTGGCCAAAGATGCGGTAATCGACGGAGATACGATTCGCGTTGATGGCCTCAAAGCCTCGCTGCGGCTGCTGTGCCTCGACGCCGAAGAAACATTCAAGAGCGCAAACGACCGCAAGGCGGCGACCGAGGATTTCGAGGCCTACCGCGAAGCCAAAGAAGCCGGCAGCGACCTGCCCGTGAAATACGCCACGTTCGTGGGCGAGGACGGCAAGCACTTCGCCGAGAAGTTCTTTGACGGCGTGAAGACCGTGCGCCTGGAATACGACACGCTCAACCGCAAGATCGATTACTTCAATCGCAATCTGTGCTATGTGTTCGCCACGCCCAAGGACTCCAAAGACGAGAAGAATTACAACGTCGAACTGGTACGCGCCGGCCTCAGCCCTTACTCGATGAAGTACGGCCACAGCACGCGCTTTCGCGACAAGTTCGAAGCGGCCGAAAAAGAAGCCCGGGAAGCCAAGCGCGGCATCTGGGCGGAGAAGCCGCGCGGGTACAGGGATTACGACAAGCGCCTGAAATGGTGGAAAGAGCGCGGCGAGCAGATCGAGCGCTTTGAAAAGGCGAACAAGGAAAACAAACAGGCGCTGGTGCTGGGCGACGACGACACCGAAGAAAAACTGAAGGCAGCCAAGGGCACAGAGGTGTTGTTGCTCGGCGGCGTGCTGGAGCGCGACGGCTATTTCCCCGATGAAACGCCGCCGCGCGTGATGCTGGGCAACCGTGAAAAGCGCGATGTGGCGGTGCGTTTTGCGGACAAAAAAGTGTACGAAGCGGCCAAGCCGGAAAAGCTCAAGGGCGTCTATGTGTCGGCCAAAGGCAAGCTTGATTACGACGAGAAATACAAGTGCTGGTTCATCGTGGTAACGGAAGCAGCGGCGTTCGTGAAGGCGTGAAACTGGAGAAGACCCGTGGCGCGGCCATTCCCGGCAGGTGGAAAATTTTGAACCGCCAAGAACGCCAAGGTCGCCAAGCACTTCACTGATTGTCTTGGCGCGCTTGGCCTCCTTGGCGGTAACCCAGTAAAGCCGCACGGTCGCTCATTTGTGGAGGTATCCGTGTCCATCCGTGTCCATCTGTGGTTCCAGGCAGTTTTGGTCTTGCTGTTGTTGACAGCGGGCAGCATCCGCGCTGATGACAAGGCGGACATCAAGGAAATCGACGACCTCAAGTCCGATCCGTTCAAGCAATACGAACGCGAAGACAAAATGCGGGCGTTGGCGCGCTCCGGAAGCGCCGAAGCCGCGAACAAGCTGATTGAGTTGCTCGCCGACGATTACGTTCACATCCGCGATGCAGCGAGCGACATCCTGATTGAGATGAAAGGCGATGCGATCATCACCTGCCTGATCAAAGCGCTCGCGCACAAATCGGCTGACGTGCGTTGGCGCGCGGCTGACGTTCTGGGCTATCGCCAGGCCGCAACCGCCGTGAAGGATCTTGCCGACAAGCTCAAGGGCGACAAAGAGGTCGCCGTTCGCGAGGCCTGCGCGCGCGCGTTGGGTTACATCGGGAATGAAGAAGCAAAGAAGGCGCTTATTGCGGCGCTGGCGCAAGGCGGCGCCCCCGCCGGCGCAGCCGCGCGCATGCTGGGCGTATTGCGCGCCACGGAAGCAACCAACTCCATTGACAAGCTTCTCAAGGACAAAGATTGGCAGGCGGTGGTAGGCGCACTCGACGGCTTGGGCGACCTCTCGCCCGACCTGAACGTCAAGTCGATAGCGAAGTGCCAGGCGAACAAGGACTGGCGCGTGCGCATTGCCACGGCGCAATCCCTCGCGCGCGTTTCCACGACCGAAGGCGTGGCTGAGGCGCGCGCCGCCTTTGCCCTGCTGCTCAAGGACAACGACTGGCGCGTGCGGCGGCGCACGATCGAGGCTGTGATTTTCTGGTGGCAGCCGGACAGCGTCGAGCTTCTGATCGAGACGCTCTCCACTGAAAAAAGTGCGCTGGTGCACGACCTCGTTCACGGCTTGGAGGATCTCAGCGGCGAGCGCAAGGGCTACCGCGCTGAGGGCTGGAAAACCTGGTGGGAAAGCTCAGCCAAAACGCTGGTCAAGAAGCCCCGCCAGACATTCCAGGGCTGGCTGCGCGCGCCCGAGAAGGGCCGCCTCGCCGAGAGCGGCGGCGGCGAGACTACCACGTTCTTTGATGTGCCCGTGCTCAAGCAGAATGCCGCGTTTGCCGTCGATCTCTCCGGCTCCATGCGCAACCCGCTTTCGCAAAACGACAGCCGCATTCCCATTGAGCTGGCGCGCGAGGAATTGAAAAGGACGCTCGCGGCCATGCCGCAGGGCTCGATGTTCAACGTGTGCGCCTACCGCTACAGCAGCAAGTTCCCGCCGGAAACGGAGTGGCTGCGCGCGTTCAAAGACGGCGTGCGTGACATCAACGACGCCAACATCAAGGCCGGCAACGAGTGGCTGGCCAAGCTCGAGGTCAAGGGCTGGGGCGCTTTCTACGAGGCGCTTACCATGTGCACCGACGACCCGAAGGTGCAGGCGATTTACTTCCTCTCTGACGGAGCGCCCTCGCGCGGGGCTTACGTGCGCCGAGAAAACCTGTTAGCCGCGCTGCGCAAGGCGATGCGTTTTTGCCCAGTCACGATCAACACGGTGACAATCTCGACCAAGGGCCGCGACATCGAGTTCATGGAAGACATCGCCAAAGAAGGCGGCGGCGTCTGCGCCAAGGTGCTGAAGTAAGGGGACTGTCCCCAACGGGGACTGTCCCCGCTTCGACTGGTGCGTCCGCACCCTCGCACAAGAAAAGGACAGCCGGGTTGGCTGTTCTTCTCTTATCTGCACGTTCTTTGGTGCCAGTTGAGACGGGGACAGTCCCTTTCAGGGACAGTCCCCTAAAGCCCAAACGCAAACGGCAAAAGCTCGCCCAGCGTGAAGCTGCGTTGCACACTGGCTTTGCCGTTTTCTCCGATGCTCGCGGCGTGGATGCGCGTGCCTTCGTGGCCGAACTCCATGATGCGCTGGCGGCAGGCGCCGCAGGGTGTCACCAGTTCCAGCCACGGCTCGCCCGAGGCGGGGCCGCCGATTACCAGGATCTCCGCGATCTCGCGCTCGCCCGCCGCCACCATGGCCGCTATGGCGCCTGCTTCAGCGCAAAGGCCGACGGGGTAGCTCGCGTTCTCACAGTTGCAACCGCTGTACAGCTTGCCGCTGCCCGACTTCACGCACGCACCCACATGGAACTTTGAGTAGGGCGCATGGGCGTTTTGGCGCGCGGCTACGGCCGCCTTGAGCAGCTCGGGAAGTGAGGACTGGGCCATTGAGCTAAAAACTACAATGACCAATAACCAATGTTCAATTCCCAATTGCTAATGCGCCCCAAGCGCGCAATTCATTGGTAATTGAACATTGGAAATTGGTAATTGGTCATTCTCTCAAGGTTGCATACGAGGCCCCATCGCTGACGCAATGGGCACTGGTTGTTTGACGAGGATGTCATGGAACGATTCATCAGCGTGCTGGGCCTGCTCGTGATGCTCTTGATTGCCTTTGCGCTTTCAAACAATCGAAAGCGCCTGCCGTGGCGTCTGATTGCCACGGGCATTGCCATGCAGGCAATCTTCGGCCTGCTGATCCTGCAAACGGAACCAGGCCAGGGGCTCTTTGCCTGGATGCGCGACGGCGTGAACGCGTTTTTGGCGTTCTCCAATCAGGGCGCGTCTTTCCTGTTTGGTCGCCTCGTAGGCGGCACGCCCGGCGATTCCCCCGGCATGTGGGGCATCGCGTTCTTTGTGCTGCCCACGATCATTTTCGTTTCATCGGTGATGAGCGTGTTCTTCTACCTGGGCGTGATGCAGGCCGTGGTCAAGGCTCTGGCCAAGGTCATGGTCTGGGTCATGGACACCTCGGGCAGCGAATCCCTCGCGGCTTCAGCCAACATCTTCATGGGCCACACCGAAGCGCCGCTGGTCATTAAACCCTACCTGCTCACCATGACCGAGAGCGAACTCAACGCCATGATGACCAGCGGCATGGCCACAATCGCCGGCGGCGTGATGGCGGCCTACGCGGGCATGGGCGTGGATGCCGGGCACCTGCTCACGGCCAGCGTGATGAGCGCGCCGGCGGCACTCGTGATTGCCAAAATCATGATTCCCGAAACGCAGGAATCGCCCACCAAGGGCGCCGTGAAGATCGACATTCCCAAAGAGGACGTGAATATCATTGATGCCGCGTGCCGCGGCGCCGGCGACGGCCTCAAACTCTGCCTTAACGTGGGCGCCATGCTGATTGCCTTTGTGGCCCTGATCGCGATGTGCAACGCGGCTTTGGGACTGTTGCCCGAGTTCAACGGCGAGGCATTGACGTTCAACCGCGTTGTGGGCTGGTTCATGGCGCCCTTTGCGTGGCTGATGGGTGTGCGCTATGAGGATTGCGCGGCGGCGGGCGGCGTGCTGGGTACGCGCACGGTGGTCAATGAATTCGTGGGCTATTTGCAGTTGCAGGACATTCGCTACACGGTGAGCGAGCGCACTTACACGATCTTGACCTATGCTTTGTGCGGCTTTGCCAACTTCGGGTCGATTGCGGTGCAGATTGGCGGCGTGGGCAATATGGTGCCGGAACGGCGCAAGGATATTGCGCGTCTGGGTGTGAAGTCCATGATCGGCGGCATGCTGGCCTGTTTCATGACGGCCTGCCTGGCGGGCATGCTGATTTCCGACCCGGACACCGTGCCGGTCAAACCGCCGCCCAAGCCTGCCGTGGCCGCTGCGAAGTAACCGGGTTTTCGGGAATGACCGGAAAATCCGCCCTGTTCTTGTGCGGCTGCAAGGCACGGAGGATGCCGGAAATCAGAGGGGGAAAGCCCCATTTGCTGACAAGTGGCTGAAAATTCCGTGTCTAAACTGTTGCGTTGGGGAAAACTCGTGCGTAGAGTCCTCCGCTCGCGCAGGGTGAATACTCTAACCGCAAGGGACTAATCTACTTACTGTTTTGGAGAGCAAAAAATGAAGAAGCTTCTCGCGATGTGCAGTGTTGTGGTGATTCTCGCCGTGGCGGCCTGTAAGTCGGGCGGCAGCACCGGCGGTGGTGACGGCGGCAACGGTGGCGGCGGCTGCAGTGGCGGCGGTTGCAACCCGATGGCCGACATCATGCTCAAGCAGTACACCGACGGCACGCAGAAGGCCATGTACGCTGTGGCGCTGCACGCTGATGCCAAGGCCGGCCAGTTCTGGGTGACCAAGACGGTCTCCGACTTCGGCGGCGCAAAGTCCGAGAGCACGGACAAGTGGCAGGTTGGCGCGGTGACCCCCGATGGCGTGGTCGTTGAGAACTTCAACGGCGCCTACGGCATCGTCCTGGCCTACCTCGTTGATGCCTCGGTCAGCAAAGAAGACATGTGGAAGAAGGGCAACGTCAAGAAGGCATGGGCTGGCAAGCCTGGTGAGGCCGGCACCGAAATCAAGGTCATGGAAGTTCCGGCGCCCGCCGACACCACCGGCCCGGCTCCCGAGAAGAACTACACCGACAAGACCGAAGACTTCAAGGACGTCGAGATCGCCGGTGGCAAGTGGAGCGGCAAGATGTACTGGCTCAAGATGAACGACGGCTCGGTCGAAACCTCGACCTGGACGGCCGACAACGGCTGGTTCAACGGCCTCGTGAAGATGGAAAGCAAGATGGCCGCCGGCACCATGACGATGACCCTCGAGAAGTTCGGCGAAGGCTTCGAGAAGGACGGCAAGGCTTGGCTGAAGTGGTAAGCCAGAGGTAACGCAACTCAAGCAACCGGCCCGCGCAAACGGGCCGGTTGTGCTTTTTCCCAGCTGCTTCTTTGCGCTGTCTTGTCCGCCTTTTTGCGCCAGATTGACGCAGCCTTGAAGCCGCGTCTTTGCCTTCCGCCTATGCTCCGCGCCCATCATTCAAGGGAGACAGGCATGAAACGGCTTCTGGCGCTGGTATGTGCGTTGTGTGCGGTTGTGGCTACTTCCTGTGCGACGGACTCGGCGGCCACTGGCACGCCCGCGCCCAAGGAAAATGCATCCGGCGGTGGCGGCGAGAACACCAGCGCCGACGGCGCCATCAACGATGAAGACAGCTACCTGGTGCTGGTCGAAGAATACAAGTCCGGCAAGCGCAAGGCCGACAACTACGTGCCCATGCACGACATTGTGGCGGCGTGGCAGTACTGGGAAGTCACGCGCACCAAAGACGGCAAGAAGATCTCGGACAAGTGGGGCGTGGCCAGCGTGATTACCCGCAAGTTCACGGCCTATGTCGAGCGCGATATGGGTTTCTACCTGCTGGGCTACGAGGTGGACCTCAAGGTTCCTCGCGCCGAGCAGGCCGTCAAGGGCAACGTCACGCGCGCGTTCATTGGCCGCAAGGGCTGGGAGCCGCGCGAGATTGAAGTGGGCAAGACATCGTCCTTTGCCGCACCCGCCAGCTACTCCGGCGCCAAGGCCGAGCCCTTTGAGGGCGTGGTCATGTCCAAGAAAGAGTTCTACGGCACCTGCTACACCTGGAGCGAAGGCGGGGTCGAGATCAAGGAGTGGTTCGCCGATAACGGCTGGTTTGGCAAGGTCATCAAGCGCACCGAAAACGGCCAGGTCACGTTCGAACTGACGAATCTGGCGTCAGAGAAGAAGGGCGCTCTTGATTGGAAATGGTAGCCGCGTCCCCCCGCGACAACCGGCCCGCGCAACGGGCCGGTTGTGTTTTGTGGCCCATCGTGGCTACAATCACACGCCCTTGCACCCCTCCATCGGAGAATCCATGACGGCCCTGCTGAATCGCCTTGGGCTTGCCGCCCTGATCTGCGCCGCATTCATTTCAACGATCTATGCCGCGCCGGACAGAACGCCGCCCAAAGAAGCCGAAGAAGAAGAAGAAGAGCCGGTCGATGAAGCGCTGTCCGATATGATGTTGAAGATGTACTCCGACGGCACCATGAAGGCGATGTATGCCGCGCGTTGCACGCCGAGCCCAAGGAAGGCCAGCTCTGGAAAACGCGCTCGGTCACGAATTTCGGCGGCATTGAGCAAAAGACCAGTGACCAGTGGCAAGTCGCAAAGGTGATCGGCAAGCAGGCGGTGATTGAGAACCGCCAGTCAACCTATGGGCTGGTACTGGCCTATCTGGTGGACACATCCCTGACCGAGGAAGAGCTCTGGAAAAAGGGCAACGTGCGCAAGGCATGGGTTGGCAAGAAAGGCGAAGCTCCAATCGAGATTGAGGTGATGGAGATTCCCAAGTCAGAGGGCGGCGAAGATGCGCAGCCGCCGGAAAAGAATTACACCGACACCAGCGAGGAATTTAAGGACCTCGAACTCGCGGGCAAAAAGTGGAGCGGCAAGAAGGCCACATTAAAAATGAACGACAACAGCTTTGAATCCAGCAGCTGGGTCGCTGACAAAGGCTGGTTCAACAAGGTAGTCAAGATGGCCTACAAGATGGAGGCCGGCACCATGACTCAGGAACTGGCCAAAGTCAGCAGCACCGCCAAACCCCTGCTCAAGTGGGACGGCATCAAATTCGAGGAAGAAAAGAAAGAAGAGAAGGAGCCCGAGAAAAAGGAAGGCTCCAAGTAGGCCGGTCATCAACACGGGGCGAACTTCGGTTCGCCCCGTGTTGATGACGCCGATGGTGCGGCGAATTTTCGAAATCCGTGTATGCTCGTTCCATGGCCACTGTCTGTGAAGAGTGCGGCAACCACGGCATGACGCGCAAGCTCATGGCCGGCGTATCCGTGGAAGAGTGCGAAGTGTGCGGCCACCTTGCCGGCCCCAGCGAAGTTATCGAGCTCATGGAACTGCAGCGCGAAGCCGAAGAACTGGGCGCTTCGCCCGATTCCTACCCGCTGGCACAGTTCATCGAGAAGCTGCCCGGCGTGCGCGTGCTGGGCGACAGCGGTGGCGATGATTTCGCGGGCACCATGCCGCACGTTTCCTTTGAACTCTCCGACCATCGCACCGTGCAGCTTGAGAACATCGCCCAGGCGTTGCGCCTGATGCGTGACGAACTCGAGTGCAGCTGGATGCTCGAGTTCACCTACGACTTTCAGCTGGGCTACGAACTCAAGGTCCGCCGCGACGAAGAACGCAAAGCCGCGCCTCAGGAAATCGACGCGGCCCGCCGCGACATGGCGCTGCTCTGGCGCAGGCTGCAAACCTATACGGGCCTGGGCTGGTGGAAGCGTTAGCGAGCGCCCGGAAACGGAGTCAGGCCCGTAACTGCCCGCAGCCAGACCCCATTTCCAAATCACGCATCGCGCGCTAGAACACTCCCATGGCCGTCAAGACAAAGAAACCCATCGCCGCGCGTGCCGCCGTCTCCAAGGCGGGCGAGATCTCGTTGAACACGAGTCTCACACGCGAACAGCAGCTTGAGATCCATCGCTGGATGGCACTCAACCGCGAGTTCGACAACAAGATTTCGCTGCTTTATCGGCGTGGCCTCGTGATTGGCGCGGCTTTCTCCAGCCTCGGGCAGGAGGCCACCAGTTGCGCCAGCGCATACGCGCTGGAAAAGGGCGACATCATTGCGCCCATGATCCGCAACGCGGGCGCAACGCTGGTTCGCGGCATGCCGCCGCGCGATTTTCTCGCGAATTACATGTACCGCACGAACTCGCCCACAGGCGGGCGCGACGGCAACACCCACATGGGCGATCTGCGCTACGGCATCATCGCGCCGATTTCGATGCTGGGCGCGAGCATTGCGCTTTGCAGCGGCTATGTGCTGGCGGCTCGCCAGCGCGGCGAAAAGCGCGTGGCACTGACCTGGATTGGCGAAGGCAGCACGAGCACGGGCGAATTCCATGAAGACGTGAACTTTGCGGCGGTGATGAAGGCGCCGCTGGTCGTGATCATCGAGAACAACCAGTACGCTTACTCGACGCCGACGAAAAACCAGTGCCTGGCCGAGCGTTTTTCGGACAAGGCGGTGGGTTACGGCATCAAGCACGCTGTGACCATCGACGGCAATGATCCCATCGCGGTGTACGAGACCACCAAGGCCGCCGTGGATCGCGCGCGCGCGGGCGAGGGCACGCAGCTGTTCGAGGTGCTGACCTATCGCCGCAAGGGCCACGCCGAGCACGACCCGGCCAAGTATGTGCCCAAGGATATTCAGCAGTATTGGGAAGGCCGCGACCCGCTGGCGCGCTACGAGGCCTATCTCAAAGAGAAGGGCTTTGCCGACGACGCGAGCATCGCCAAGGTGTACGAAGAAATCCGCGCAGGCATCGAAGCCGACGAAGCCTGGGTGATGGCCCAGCCCAAGCCCGACCCCGCCACGGTGGCGCAAGGCGTCTATTCAAGCGAGCGCCACCCCGCGCACATGGACGACGAGTTCCTCTACGGCCGCAAGTACCACTGATTGACACTGAAAAAAGAGAGCGCGGCCGACCATGGCCGCGCTTTCTTATTGGGTGCCATTACTTCAGGCGCACGACGATACGGACTTTCTTTTTCGGGATTTGTGCCGGTGCGGCGGGTTTGTTGACCTTCTCGCCTTCAGACTCCGTGCCGCTCTCGGGTGTTTCCTTGGTGGCCTCGCGTTTGTCCTTGGGCAGGTAATCGCGGGCACGGGAGGGCTCGTCATTGGCCTGATCGTTCGACGGGGGTTCGTCCGCCTCGCCCCGTGCGTTCGCCTTTTTCTCATGACCCGATTTGGCCACCTTGTTGAGCGCGGCCAGCATTTCATCGAGCTGATCTTCGGCGACCTCGACTTCAATCGTGGCTCCTGTTTCGCTGCTGTCGGCTGTGGCCTGACCGTATGCGCTGGCGACCTCAAGCATGTCGGTTGTCAACGTTGGCGCGTCTGCGGTGCGTGCGCCTGTAACGTCAATGGTGACTTCGTGGACGGGTTCCTTCGCCTTGGCAGCTTCCTTTGCGGGGCCGCTGTCACTCGGCCGATTTTCCGGGGCAGGAGCCTTGGGAGATTCCGCGGGCCCGGCATCGCCCTGGCTGCGCTTGCCGCTCCTGCGGGGTTCTTTGCCCTCGAGATCCTTGCGCTCGCCGCCGCCGGCGCCGCCGCCGGCCACTCCGCCCGTCGCGCCGCCTTCGCTCCAGCCGTCGGATTTCTCGGGGACCGAGTTCTTGTCATCGTCCTTCGTGCCGGCGTCTTTCTTGCGCTCTTCGTCGGCGTAGCCCTTTTTCAAGTCTTCGCCGGGCGCATCCTGGGCGTCGCTTGGGCTACGCGTTGAGTTCTTGCGCTCGTATTTCTCGTTGGCATCCGAATGCTCGGGCTTCTTGGCAACCCGTGCCATATCGGCCGCGGGAGGTGAAGGCGCACGATCCTGGAGTTCCGGCTGTGGCTCTGCGCCTGCGCGGGGCGCGGCTTCAGGATCCTTGCGGAATTCACGCCCGGCGGTGGAAAGCTCCGGGCGCGCATCACCGGGAATCATCAGTGAGTTGACGGCGAAGATGCCGACGGCCATCACCACCGCGGCCGCCATCGCCATCAGCGGCATGCGCCAGCTCGCCTGGGGCATGGCATTGAGCTGCAACTGGTTGCTGGTCGGGCGCGAAATGGAGTCGTAGTCGCCCTGGTTGCTCGTCGGGCGTGAAATGCTGTCAAAGTCGCCATCGAGGGATTGCCGCACGAGGCTCACTAGATCGCGCGGGGCGCGCGCGCCGGCGTGGCTCTGGGCCAATGCGCGCAGGCGCTCAAGGCCCGCGATGTAGGCACGCGCTTCTTCACGTTCAAGCAACGCCAGCGCCAGCGCCTTTTCCGAGGCGTTGACTTCGCCATCGAGGTAGGCGCTGAGCAATTCGCGTTGTTCGTTCGAGAGTTGCATCTTGGCTTCCAGTGTATCAGCCCAAGCTGGGCCGTCTCTGATCTGACGTTGTGCGGTGCCGGCCAGTTCCACAATTCTGTCATTAATTCTTGAGGTCTATTGCAGGCGGATCAGCACGTGCACGCTTCGGACGGGCCTTGAAGAAGACGCCTGGGCGGCATCACGTCTGGCCTCGGAGTTCCGCGCGCGCTCCAGGTTCTCGACAATCTCGCGCTGCGCCTGCGCGGGAAGAATGCCGCCGGCGCGGCGCCACTGGCCGTCATCGGCGCGGGCGGGCTTGCGGTAACTTTCCAGTGCCGGCGTGTCTTGCAGGTCGGCGGGTGAGCGAGTGCGTTCAAGTTCCCGGGCGTCGGGAGTTTCGCCCTTGGCCAGGGCCTCGGCTACGTCCATGAGCGCATCGAGGTAGCGCAGATTGCCCGCGACCGCGCGCCGCAGATGCCCGGGCACCACCACCGCGCCCATGCCCTGCTCGTGCGTGAGCCGCTCAAGCGCCGCCAGCAACTCTGGAATTCGCTCTTCATCGATCTCGACTTCAACGCCGTGGTACTGCGTGAAATCCGCGCCGGCGCTGGCCGTGGCGTAGTTCACGCGTGAAGTGCGCAGGCTGGCCGTGCCGTACAGCGAGCTGGTGCTCAGAATCTCGGTGTAAACGGAGGTCACGCTGGCGCGGCGATTGAACTGCACGCTGATTTCCGTAGCCGCGTCGTCAAAGGAAAGTTGCGGCCGCGCAAGCGTCTCTTCGGCGTCTTCCTTCACGGAATCGCCGCCGCGTGGACCGCCTTTGCCGTCGGTGGTGCCGCCGGTTTTGGCGCCGCCTTTGTCCTTGGGTTGTGGCTGGGGTTTGTCGTTTCCGCCCTTGCCCGGGTGAGGCTTGCCATGTTCTTTCGCGTCGTCTGTGTGCGCGGCTGGATCTTCGGAAGGCGCGCCCACAGGCTGGTGACTGGGGGGAAGAACCGGCGCGGGTGTTTGCTTGCCTGCGCTGGCCGCTGTTTCCGTTTGCGGGGGCGCGTCGTAACTCAACACGCCGCTGAACAAAACACCCACCGCCACAATCACGGCCGCCGCGGCCGCCATCAGCGGCATGCGCCAGCTCGCCTGAGGCGCGAACTCCACCGGAAGCTGGTTGCTGGTGGGCCGCGAAATGCTGTCAAAGTCGCCGTCCAGATTGGCCATGACGCGCTGCCTGAAATCTGCCGGAGCGCCGGCACCGCCGTGATCGCGCACATGACCCGCCACGCGGCGCAGGTCATTCAAGTAGGCCTGGGCCTCCGGGCGCTCAAGCAGCGCCTTGGCAAGCGCAATCTCGGCGGGCCCGGCCTCGTGGTCGAGGTAGGCGCTCAACAGCTCTTTCTGGTCAGGGTTGAGTGGCATAAGGGCTTCCCAAACCTTGAACGCCCGGGCCTTTCAACAGGTTCCGAGTTTCCGCGCGCAATCGGTTTCAAGACGCCCGAATAACAGCTCAGCGGCTCAAGACAACGCCGAGTACCGCCGTGCCCGCGAGATTCAGCAGGGCAAACGGTATGAGCCGCTTCCATCCCAGCGACATGAGCTGGTCAAAGCGGAAGCGCGGCAGTGTCCAGCGCACCTGGATGAACAGCATCAGCAGGATGAACACCTTGACGCTGAAGATGATCGGCCCCGTAAGGCTCATCCAGAACGTGTCGGGTTTGGCGGGAATGCCCGGCAGCGTCCAGCCGCCCAGGAACAGCGTCGTGATCAGGGCGCACTGCACAACCATGCCGAAGTACTCACCCAGGAAGAACAGGCCGAACTTCATCGAGCCGTATTCCAGGTGGTAGCCTGCAATCAGCTCCGGCTCGGCTTCCGGGAAGTCAAAGGGCAGCCTGTTCGTTTCCGCAAAGGCGCAGATCACGAAAATCACGAAGGCAAAGGGCTGGTGGAACAGGTTCCAGTTCAACAGGCCCCAGAGGTTCAGCAACTCCGGGCGCAGCGTCGTCTGGTTGATGACGATGTCATCCAGCTTGAGCGAACCGGCCTGCATGACCACTGCCAGCACGGCCATGAACATTGCCGCTTCATAGGAAATCAACTGTGCGCTCGCGCGCACGGCGCCCATCTGCGAGTACTTGTTGTAGCTCGACCAGCCCGCCAGTGTCAGGCCGTGCACGGCCACGCTGGAGACGGCAAAAGCAAACAGCACGCCCGCGCCGATATCCGCGATCTGATACTTGAGAAAGAACGCATCCTCGCCTTCGCCAAACCACGCACCCCAGCCAAAAGGAATGACGGAGAAGGCCAGCGCGACAGGCACAAACACCAGCGCCGGCGCGATGAAAAACAGGATTCGGTCGGCGCGGCGCGGCGTAAAATCTTCCTTGAACAGAAGCTTTACGACGTCAGCCAAGGGCTGCAGCAGGCCATAGGCATGCCAGCCCGCCAGGGGGCCGAGGATGCGCCAGTTGGGCAAACCCACTTTGTTGGGGCCGGCGCGATGCTGAATCCAGGCGCAGATCTTGCGCTCGAGGTAAACGAGCATCGGCACCAGCGACATGATCGCGCCAAACGCCACGATCACCATCAAGGCGTTGGCGGCAATCTCCGCGAAACTGGTCTTGGCCAGGATCATTGGGGGCGCAATCTAACGCGAACGGGGCGCGAATCAATGGCCGTCAGGAGTTGAAGTCGCTCGCCTCCACCCAATCGACAACCGCCGCCTGACATCCGACAATCCCGCCGTGACGCCCAATGAGACGAAAGCCGCTGTGCTCGAGTTGTGCCGCGCCGGCGGTTTTGACCGCGCCGCAGTTTGCGCCGCCGGGCCCACCGCGCACTCCGCGTTCATTCATGACTGGATCAAGCAGGGTTACCACGGCGCCATGGACTGGTTTGAGCGCGCGCCGCAATTCCGTGAGGACATCCGCTATCGTTACCCCTGGGTCAAGAGTTTCGTCATGCTCGCCCTCGATTACCCCAGCGAGCTCCCCGATGACTTGCCTGAAGACAGCGACCTGCACTACGTCGCGCGCTATGCCCGCGACATTGATTACCACGACGTTTACAAGCCGCGCCTGTTGAAGCTTGAAAACGAGATCAAGCGGCTTTCGCCCGGAACGCAGGCGTTGTGGTACCAGGACACGGGCCCGTTTCTCGAGCGCGAGCTGGCCGCGCGCGCGGGACTGGGTTGGCAAGGCAAGCACACACTGCTGATTGATCCAAAGCGCGGCAGCTGGTTCTTCCTGGCGCTGGTGGCCACGAGCCTGGAGCTTGAGCCCGATGCGCCCGCGACCGACCATTGCGGCACCTGCACCGCGTGCCTTGACGCCTGCCCGACCAAGGCCTTTCCCCAACCGTGGGTGCTCGATGCAAGGCGCTGCATTTCATACCTCACGATTGAGTATGACGGCGCCATCGAGCCCGAATTGCGCGAGGCAATGGCCGGCAATCTGTTTGGCTGCGACATTTGCCAGGAGGTTTGCCCCTGGAACGAAAAGGCGCCGCACACCGAAGCTGACCCGCCCCTGGAACTCGCCGAACTCACGCTGCGCGAAGTGCTGCAAACCAAAGACGCCAAACTTGTGGCGCGCTTTGCCGGCACGCCCTTTGAGCGCGCCGGGGCTGCGCGCCTCAAACGCAACGCGGCGATCCTCGCGGGCCTCGAACAACGCGATGATCTCATTCCCGCCCTCGAGCTGGCCGCGCGCAATGAAGCATCCTGGCTGCGCGAAACCGTGTATTGGGCGCTACACCGCATCGCGACGCCCGAGGCCAAAGCCGCGCTTTCGCGGGCGCAAAAGCACGAGAGCGACGAAGCCCTGCGAGAAACGCTGATTGGTTACCTGCAGGGCGGCTAACCAATCAGTGCGCGCGGCTGCAGCCAAGGCGAACCAAGCCGCCGCCCGCCAAAGTTGCTAAAACCCAGCGCGATGAAATGGCTCTTCAATCTCGGCTACCTGGCGCTGGGCGTGCTGATTGCGCCCTGGTTCATTTTCAAGGCCATCACCACGCAAAAGTATCGCGCCGGCATCGGCCAGCGTTTGGGCGACATTCCCCATCGCGAGCGCGAGGGCCATAGCATCTGGATTCACGCCGTGAGCGTGGGCGAACTGCTGGCCGCGCGGCCCCTGATCCGCGAGTTGCAGGCGCGCTGGCCGCAGCACGAAATCGTCGTTACCTACACCACGCGCACCGCCGCCGAGATCGCGCGCAAGGAACTCAAGGGCGTTTACCACTGTTATTCGCCGCTTGACCTCTCGTGGGTGGTCGCAAAGTTCTTTACGCGCCTGCGCCCGGCGCTGATCATTCTTATGGAGCTCGAGCTCTGGCCCAACTGGCTGATGCACGCGGCCAGGGCGGGCGTGCCCGTGCTGCTGGCCAACGGCCGCATCAGCGCAAAGAGCTTCCGCAATTACCTGCGATTTGCACCGTTGCTTGGACGTGCTTATGGCGGCATCACGCATTGGGCGATGCAGGACGAAACCTACGCCCAGCGCGCGGCTTTGCTGTGTTCGCGCTCGCCGCAATGGCGCCATCGCGTTTGGCTTGAAACCGAGCAGGGCTGGCAGGTCAGCGCGCAGGATCTTTCATTTGAGGCCCAGCGCCAGTGGCAGGATCACGCGGAGGCGTTCTTTTCAGCCGCGCTCTTGGGTCAAGCCGCGCCACTGCCGCGCACCTTTGACCCCGAGCGCCGCAGTGAGGGCAAGCCGCACCAGCCGCTGGCCTTTGACGATGCATGGCGCGTTTACGGCGAGCCCATGGTGCCGGCACCCGTCAGCATCTCCGGCAACATGAAGTACGACTCGCTCAAGGGCGAGGCCGACGCGGCCAAAGTGGCCGAGTTCCGCGCGCTCTTTGCGCTTGCCGAGGGCCAGAAGGTACTCGTATGCGGCAGCACGCACCCCGGCGAGCACGAAGTGATCGTGGCCATGCTGCCGCGCCTGGGTGTGCGCTGCGTGCTCGTGCCGCGCCACCCCGAGCGCTATGCCAGCGTGCGCGAGATGCTCACGAAAGCGGGCATTGCCTGGGTCAACCGAAGCACGCTCACGCGCGAGAGGCCCGCGCCGGCCGACGCCGTCATCATTCTCGACACCGTGGGCGAATTGGCCACCGTTTATGCCCTGGCCGACGTGGTCTTCGTGGGCGGCTCGCTCATTGAGCACGGCGGCCAGAATATGGCCGAGCCCGTGGCGCTGGGCAAAGCCACGCTCTTTGGCCCGCACACCGAGAACTTCAAGGCGACGGTGCGCGAATTGCTCGAGGTCAAGGGTGCCTTGCGCATTCGTGACGCCGCCGAGCTGGAAAGCGAAATCAAACGCCTGCTGGCCGACGCCGAGGCGCGAGCGGCCCTGGGGCGCGCGGGGCAGGCGCGGCTGCTGGCTTCGCGCGGTGCGCTGGCGCGGTACCTGGCGCTTGTGGAGGCGCTGTTGGCGTGAAATAACCCGCCCGCAAAGCGCCTTTGGCTCGTATTATCGGAAGCGGCACTACGGGGAGTCACCATGGTTCGCAGCTTCGTCGCCTTGCTTATATTGCTAGTCGCAGCCGCGCCGTTGTGGGCGCAGGAAGAACCCGCCGGCGTCGCCGCTGAGGCTGAGAAAACGCTGGCGCGCATCGCCCAGCGCCCGGAGAAAGCCTGGGATTACGCCCTGACCCTGCGCCGCGTGGCCGGCGGAGAGGAAGGCGCGAAAGTGGTCGCCGTTTTTGAGCGCGGCCTCGATCACGAGAATCCCTGGGTGCAGTTGGTGTGCGCCCGCCTGGTGTGCGCCAAAGGCAACGCCGAAACCGCCTATGAAACGCTGGGCAAGCTGCTGGCCAGCAAAGACGCGGCGATTGTTGAAAGCGCGGCCATGCTGCTCTCCGATTACGCCAGCGACGATGAAGAGCTGGTGGCCAAACTGCGCGCGGCCTGGAAAGAGAGCGCGAAGCTCAGCCCCGGCGCGCGCGTAGAGTTGAGTGAAGCGTTATACCTGTGCACGGGCGACAAGCTCGCGCTCGATGCGCTCAAGGAGTTCCTGCTTTCGAGCGACCACGACCTGAAGGCGCGCGCGGCTTTGGCGCTGGCAGACCTGGGCGACAGCGCGACGGCATCCGGGCGCCTGGCGCAGTTGTCCAAGGAGCCTGGCCAACTGGGCCGGCTGGCGCGCATTTCCAAGGGCATCTTCGAGATCCGCGGCCAGATTGAAGAAGTGAAGAGCGGCGTCAAGACGCGCAAAGAGCCGATGATCGCCGTCGAAATCCGCGCACTGCGCGCGCATTACGTCGATGACAAGTTCGACTACAAGAATGAAACGCTGCCGCTGACCACGGAAAACCTCGTGGACCAATGCTGCCGCGCAATGACTGCTTACGTGGACGATTTCAGCGACTTCCTCACGCCGCCCGAAATCAAGAAACTCCAGGAAGACCAGCAGGGCCGGTACTACGGCATCGGCGCCTTTGTGGGCAAGAACATCGACGAAGAATTCATCCGCATCACGCAGCCCATGTACAACGGCCCGGCCTACAAGGCGGGCATGCGTTCAGGCGACATGCTGGTGGCAGTCAACGACTCGGCGGGCAAGCGCGTGGATCTCAAGGGCGCGGAAGTGGATGATGCGGTCAACCTGATCAAGGGCCCGCTCAACAGCACGGTCACGGTTTTCGTGCGCCGGCGCGGCATCGACAAAGAAATGGTGTTCGAGGTCAAGCGCCAGGAAATCGAGGTGGATACCGCGCTCGAGGAAATGCTGCCCGGGGGCGTGGGCTACCTTCGCCTGACGCGCTTTGGCGGCAACAGCGGGCTCGATGTCAAGCGCGCGCTGGCCAACCTCTCGCGCCAGGGCATGAAGACGCTGGTGCTGGACCTGCGCGACAACCCCGGCGGCCAGCTTACCGCCGTGCTCGAGATCGCCGACCTGTTCCTCAAGCCCGGCACGCTCATTTCGACCGCGGGCGGCGTCTTTGGCACCTGGAAAGGCCGCCAGCGCTACGAAGTGGAAGAACTCAAGGACGACGAAAAAGGCGAGCCACGCTACTACGATGTGCCCATGATCGTGATGATCAATGAGAACAGCGCTTCGGGCAGCGAGATGCTCTCGGGCGCACTCAAGGACAACAACCGCGCCACGGTGGTCGGCCAGCCCAGCTACGGCAAGGGTATCGGGCAGTCTTTCTTCGGCATCCGCGGCAGCAACCGCATGTTGAAGTGCACCGTATTCAGCTACTACCTGCCCAGCGGCATCACCATTGACCGCGTGGCGGGCGTTGGCGGTGTGACGCCGCATCTTTCCGTGGAAGCCGATTACCTTGAACCGTGGGAAGTGTATGCGCGCGACAAGCTGCTCAAGTCCGATGCGCTGGAACAGTATCTCGACACCTGGTACCGCGGGGAAACGCGCGAGCGCCTGATGAAACTGGCAGTGTTCGACAGCCGCGACGCCGGCCAATGGCCTGAGTTCGACAAGTTCCATGGCGCGCTGGGCACCACGCTTTCAAAGGAAGACGTTCGGCGCGAGCTGCGCTTCAGGTTGCGTGCGCGCGTGGCCGATGACCGCGGCGCGGAGTTCACCCAGAACTTCCAGGAAGACAAGCAGTTGCTTTCGGGCCTCACGGAACTGTTCAAGAAGGCCGGCGGCGACATCAAGAGCGTGAGCGAATACGCGGCCGTGCTGGGCAAGTAGCGCCAAAAACACTTGAGGGGCCGCGCTACGGCGGCCCCTCGGGGTGTGCAGCGGTTCCTGATCGCTCAGGCACCGAAGTCTTCAAGAAGTTTGTGCATCGACTTCCTGAAGTCTGTTTCGAGGTCGTATCCGACGCTCGAGATCTTCGCTTTCACCGCCCTGACGCGCTCGGCGCGCACGGCGGATGACTCCTTCCTTATTACGTCCGGCAGTTCACTGCCGGCAACAAAAGAGGCCTGCGCTCGCCTCACCTTGGTTGTCTCTTTGCGCTTGCTGCCCGTTGCGTTTCTCATGACGTTCTCCAAGTAACTTGTGCCTGCAAGGCACCACTTGGGGCCGTGCTGGTATTTTACAGGCGGATCAGCCGAACACTTCCCCTTATCCGTTTTCTCGGCAAATTTCCGAAGGACCTTGAGGAGATTCGCCAAAAAACGCGCACAGACCGCCCCGACCTTGGCGGTTCTGCGCAAGTATTTACGGCATAATTATTTACGCTATTGAGCTAAAAGTCATCCGATTGGAATAAACTTGCTGACGCGCACGCTTGAACGGCGCGCAACAAAGGCCCGCAATTCCTCGTAACACTCTTTACAGAAATACTTTGTGCGATCCTCGAACTTCACATACTGGAAGGTCGGGATGTATTCTTTTTTCCCACAACGATCGCATGAGCAATCAGCAGACATGGTGGGCCTCCTCGCACGGAAAGCGTACTTTACAAATTACACCTTACAGACGGCTTCGGCAAACTCTTCCTTACATTTCTCCAAGCCGCGCCTTTACAACTTCGGCACGCGCCGCCGTCTCACTTCAATCTTTCGTGTTTTGAAACGCGAACTTGCGCGCGCCACGCCCGCAAAAACATTGGCAGCGCGCGGTTTTCATCAGAGCTACTGGGCTTTCCATTCCTTGTTCGTCAGTGCCGTCAACACGTGGTCTTGCCACTTGCCGTTGATGTGAAGGTACTCGTGCGCCAGCCCCTCTTTCGCAAAGCCGAGCCTTTCAAGCACGCGCCCTGAACGCTCGTTGTGCGGCATGTAGTTGGCCTCAACACGATGCAGGCCCATGCTGGCAAACGCATACGAGAGAATGGCCTTCAGCGCCTCGTGCATCAGGCCCTTTCCTTGCGCTCCCTGGCGCAGCGCGTAGCCCAGATTGCAGGCATGAAATCCCCCGCGCTCGATGCGCGAAAGCCCCGCGCGGCCCAGCACAAGTTCCGGCCGCTGCGCGTCAAACAGCCACAGCCGCAGCGAGCGCCCATCGAGGAACTCCTGTAACTGGCGCACGCACTGGATGCGCCAGTACTCCTCGGTGAAATATTCCGGTTGGCGCGGCGGCTCAAAGGGTGCCAGGTGCGCGCGCTCCTCGCAGAGAAACGCGGCTACCAGCGGCGCATCGGCGGGCATGGCCATGCGGATGACCAGCCGCGGAGTATCAAGACGCGGAGGCTTGGGCTCCATGCGCCTAGGTTAACAAGGCCGTGACGATGCCCACAATTGCCGTGGGAATGAGCACAAAGGCCACCAGCGTGCCCACGCGCCTGCCGCCGATGAACATCGCGAAGCTGGTCTTGATCAGGCTGTTGGTCAAAATCGCGCAGGCAATGGCGATGCACGCCACGCTGGCGCCCACCTGATCCTTGGCGAACATGCGCGTGACTGCGATCAGCAGCGCGTCCACGTCCGAGAGGCCTGCAAGCAGCGCCGATACGTACAGGCCTGTGTCGCTCCACATGTCGTACGCCGCAGCAGCAATCAGGCGAATCAGCGCAAACGCAACACCCAGCTTGAATGCAGCCTTGAGTGAAAACGGGTTGTTCAGCTTGGTCTTCGGCTCTTCGTGCTCGCGCTTGATCATCACTGTCTCGCCGCGCTTGCCGGCCACGCGGTAAAGCAGCGCCGAGCCCAGTACGCCTACCGCCGTTGTGGAGGCGAACACCGGCCATACGTGCTGCACCAGCGGCGGGTGGATCATCGCAATGATCACGAACAGGCGCGGCAGCATGATCGTGCACGCAATCACGATGGCAAAGGCAGAGATGCGCGACAATTCCGGCTGGGCCTTTGCCTTGTTCGAGAATGCAAACGTGACCGCCGTGCTTGAAGCAATGCCGCCAAAGACAGCCGTGACGCCAATGCCCTTGCGCTCACCCAGAATGCGCACGGCCACATAGCCCACAAACGAGACTGCCGCGACCAGCACGACAAAGATGCCGATTTTGAACGGACTGAGCGCCTCGTAGGGATCCCACGTCCGATCCGGCAGCAGCGGCAACAGCACCACGGCCAGCAGAATGAAACGCACCGTGGCAAAGAGGTCCTCGGAACTGACGGCTTCCGCAATCTTGTGCAGCGGCTCGCGCAATGCCAGCGCCGCCATGACCACGGCGCCGCACGCGCCCGCCAGCACGGTGCGTCCCTGAAAATCCAGTGGTATGGCCTCAAGAAACGGCACCGCGCCCAGGAAGAAAACCAGGATGGCCGAAAACTCGCTCGTCAGGCCCAACGCCGGCTGCTCGGGAGTGCGCGGCACTCGCAGATAAGCGCCAATGAGAAACGCCGAAACGCAGATGAACGGAATCGCCAGCCCCATCGCGCCAAAGGCGCCGATCGCCAAACCACTGAGCGAGCCCAGCAGTGCGATCAACGGAAAGGTACGGATGCCGCCGAACATCGGCTGCTTTTCGGTGCGCGAGCGCCGCTCGCGCTCCAGGCCCACGAGCGCACCCACGGCCAAGGCCGTGCCAAAGCCCATTGCCACCTGTTCCTGCGTGAGATCCATCAGGTTGATTCCCGGAAGTGCGGCGAGAGTTTACCCGTTTCCGTGGCGAAATCAGCCTTCATCGCGGCGAGTACGATGCGCGCACAGGCCTCGGCATCGCTTAGCGCGTCATGGTGATTGAGCTTGATGCCCAAAACGTCACAAACATGGGCGAGGTTTGCAGGCCTGATGCCGAGCACCTTGCGCGCAAGTTTCACCGTGCACCAGAACGGCTGCGTCGGCGCATCCACGCCAAAGGCGCGGCAACTTGAATAGAGCACGTTCTTGTCAAAACCGGCGTTATGGGCCGCAAGATATTCCGCGCCGTCAAAGAGCGGCGCGAGCACCGGCCAGGCCTCGCCGAAATCGGGCTTGTCGCGCACGTCCTCCCAGCGGATGCCGTGGATGTGCGTGTACCACACATCACGCCGAGGCGGCCGCAAGAGCTGCCGCACCCGCCGCTTGATCTTGCCGTTCTCCACGCGCACCAGGCCCAGCGCGCAAACGGCCCCTGCATAATTGCCGGAGGTTTCAAAATCGATCGCTACGAACGTGGGCACCATACATGCATTAAACCATTTCCCGCGACGGCCTATTCGTAATCCGAGGCGCGCCAATCCGGCGCCGGCCCTGCCGCACCAAGCACAGGCGATGGCTTGCCGCCGCGCGCCAACAAGCGCTCCTGCAGCGCGGCTTGCGCCGGCAGTGAAATCTCCTGCGGCAGATGGCCGGCGTGAACGTTGGGCGTGCGTCCTTCGCGCTGTGCCGCTTCAAGCTCGGCCAGCAGGGCTTCACCGGCGCGCACGGCGCGCCCCAGCCCGGACTGGCTGCCGTAGCCGCCCTTCTGCGCCACACCTTTCATCTCGGCCAGCGTGTTACGCGCTTCGTCAAGAGCCGCGCTGTCCTTCTCTTCAATGGTACGGTCCGCGGCAAGTCGCAGCTTGAGCAACAGCACGCACTCGGCGCGCATGGCAGCCGCGCCAGCGCCTTCCAGGCCCCACAGCGCATTCTGCAAATCTTCGGCCGCGCCGATGCGGTCGCCGAGCATCAGCCGGAACTGGCCGCGCAGGCCGCGGAAAGCGCCGGCAAGGTCCTGTGCCCCATTCTGCTCCAGCAACGCCAGCGCCTCGGCGTATGCCGCTAAAGCGCGGCCCAACTCCCCGACATCCGAGAAAAACGCGGCCAGGTTGCCCGTAGAGAGGCCCTGGTGGCGCGTATCGCCGATCTCGCGCTGGATACGGATGGCCTCGCGATGGAGGCTCAGCGCCTCGGCATCCAGGCCGCGGTCGTGCAGCATGCCCGCCAGGTTAGAACAGTTGATGGCTTCAAAGCGCCGATGGCCGGCGCGGCGGCAGACATCGAGCGCGTTGCGGCAAACCGCTTCTGCCGCCGCCAGGTCGCCCAGCGAACGCTGGAACGTGGACATGTTCGAAAGCGCAATGGCCTCGTTGCGCAGATTGCCTACTTCGCGCATGAGCTTTAGCGCCTCGTCGTAGAAACCCTTGGCCGCGCCCAACTCACCGTTGGTGTGCAGGAAGGCAGCCATGTTGAATACGCCCATGGCCTCGGCCACCCGCATCTTGTTTTCGCGGCAGAGTTCGATGTTGCGCGCGCACATGATTTTTGCCTCGGCCATACGGCCGACATCGCGAAAGACGCTGGCAAGGTTGCCCGCCGACAGGATCTCCGATTGCACGTGGCCGGCCTTGCGCGCAAGCTCAATGGCCTCCTCCAGCGAGGCCTGGGCGTTTTCGATTTCACCTTGTTCGTGGAGCAGCACCCCCAGCGCGTTGAGGACCTCGCTGCACTTGCCGAACTCGCCGCTTGCGCGCGCGGCATTCAGCGCGGCATCGTAGTGCGTGCGCGCCCTGGCTGCCTTGCCGGTGGCATAGCACAACCGCCCCGCGTTTTTGCCGGCATCGATGCACACGGCCAGCGGGGCGCCATTCACGCCCAGCACGCTTTCGTAGAAGCCAATCGCATCGTCAAAGGAGGCCATGCCCTCTGCGGCCTGCGCGGCGGCGAAAAGCGCCGCCGCCGAGCGGTCAGGCGCAATCTGCGCGCCCGCCGCCAGGGCATGACGGGCAAGCGAAAGCAAGATCAGGCGATTGCCGCCGGCCGCCGAGCCAAGCACCTCAAACGCCAAGGCATGCAAACGCCCACGCTCAGCCTCGCCACAAAGCGCATAAGCTGCACCGTGTGCCAGCGCATGGCGGAAAAGGTAATCGGCTTCGGCGTGCACGCGGACAGACTAGCAAGGCCCGCACAAACAAGTGTGTGCCCGGCACGTCATATGCGCTCCAGCCGCGCGAATTCGAGCGCGAGGTTTTTTTCGCCCCAGCCCTGGAAGTTGACTCGCACGCGGGCTTTGGCGCCTTCGCCGGTTTTTTCGATCACTCGGCCGATGCCGAATACCGCGTGGCGCACGCGGTCGCCGGTGCAGAAATCGTTCATCGTCGGCCGTTCGTCGTTCATCGGAGGTGCCTCCGCCCCGACACTTACGGCGAACGATGAACGGCGAACGGTAGTCAGGTGGTCGGCCGGGCCTTCCTCGACAGGCGGAAGGTCGCCTTCATCTTCTGACCTCTGACCTCCTTGGCCGACGAAGCCTTGGCGTAGTTGGCTGACCTCTGACTTCGCCTCGTCCCCAAACTCAAAGGGATTGTCGCCCTCGCGCCATTCCTCGTCGGAGGAAGCAGCCCCGCGTCCCGGCCCATGCCGCTGGCCGCCGCTCCAGCGCTCGGCCCAGCCCGCGTAGAAGGCGTCGCCACCGCCGAGTTCTTTGGTTTCGCACAGGTCGCTGGGAATCTCGCGCAGGAAGCGCGAAGCCGCGTTGCGCTGGAAATTGCCGAACTGCTCGCGGTGCTTGGCCAGCGTGAGCGTGAGGAATTTTCGCGCGCGCGTGATGCCGACGTAGCACAGGCGGCGCTCTTCTTCCATGTCGCTGTCGCCCTGGATCGCGCGCGCGTGGGGCAAGCAGCCGTCCTCCATGCCCACGATGAACACCGCGGGGAATTCGAGGCCCTTGGCGCTGTGCAACGTCATCAGCGTGATGGCGGGGTTCTGCGCATCGAAATTGTCCGTGTCGCTCACGAGCGCGACCTGCTCCAGCCACGCGCTCACTTCGAGTTCGGGGTTCTGCTGCTCCTGCGTGCGCGCATCGGAAATCAGTTCTTTCACGTTCTCGATGCGGTCCTCCGAGCGCGGGTCGGGGTCGCCCTTCAAATGGGCCATGAAGCCGCTTTCGTTCACCACGCGCTCGACGATTTCGGAGAACGGGTAGAGCGGCTTGGAGCGAATCTGGGCATACATGTGCGCGAGTTTCGAAAGGCCCTCGACGGCTTTCTTCTGCACGCCCGCCACGCCAAAGGCCTTGGGATCCTGGGCGATTTCGAGCAGCGTTTTGCCGCTTTGCTGCGACGCGGCTACCAGCTTCGCCAGCGTTCCCTCGCCCACGCCGCGCGCGGGGCGCAAAAGCGCGCGCGCAAATGCCACGCTGTCGCGCGGGTTCACGATCAGGCGCAGATAGGCGAGCACGTCTTTGATTTCCTGGCGCTGATAGAACGCCACAGCGCCGACGAGCTGGTAGGGCAGCGAGCGCTCGCGCAGGGCCTGTTCCAGCACGCGCGACTGCGCGTTCATGCGATAGAAAATCGCGATGTCGCCGTACTCGACGCCCTGGTCGCGGCGCAGTTGCGCAATCGTGTCGCACACCGCCAGCGCCTCGTGGGACTCGTTCTGGCAGCGCAGGATCACAACGCGCGAGCCTTCTTCGTTCTGCGTGCTGAGGTGTTTGTCCTTGCGCGCGACGTTGTGTTTAACCAGTGCGTCGGCGGCGGCCACGATGTTGCGCGTGCTGCGATAGTTCTGGCCGAGCACGACCGTTTTGGCCTCGGGGTAATCGCGCTCGAAGTTGAGGATGTTTTTGATGTCCGCGCCGCGCCAGCTGTAGATGCTCTGATCCGGGTCGCCGGTCACGCAGATGTTTTTGTCGCGCCGCGCCAGCAGGTTGGCCACCTGGTATTGGACCGTGTTCGTGTCCTGATATTCATCGATCAGCAAATGCGTGAAGCGGTTGCGGTATTTATCGAGCACGTCCTCATGGCGATTGAACAGGTCCAGCGGCATGACGAGCAAGTCGTCAAAATCCATGGCGTTGGCCTGTTTGAGCGCGCCCTGATATCTCTCGTAAATCTCCGCGATGGCTTTGGTTTTCGGGTCAAATGCGCCGCTGGCGAAATAGGCGGGCGTGATGCCGCGATTCTTGGCGTCGGAGATCGAATAACCGGCGGCGCTCGCGGTCACGAAGGCGCTGTCGATGTTCAGCTCCTTCATCAGGCGTTTGATCAGCGAATCGCGGTCGTCCGTGTCATAGATCGAGAAATCTTTCGCAAAGCCCAGCACCTCGGCCTCGCGCCGCATGAGCCACGCGCCAAAACTGTGGAACGTGGAAATGTGCATCTGCGAGCCTGGCACGAGCTTCTCAACGCGCGCGCGCATTTCGCCGGCCGCTTTGTTCGTGAACGTCATGGCCAGGATGCGATACGGCGGAATGCCCTGCTCGATCATGTAAGCGATGCGCGTGGTAATCACGCGCGTCTTGCCCGAACCCGGCCCGGCCAGCACCAGCAACGGCCCGTTGATGGTCGTGACCGCTTCGCGTTGCTGAGGATTCAGGTTTTCGAGCAGCGACATGAGACCCAGAATAACTGAGTTCGTGCTCCGTGGCTCGTGGTTCGTGGTCCGTAACGCGCCTTTTCGAACCACGGATCACGAGCCACGAACCACGGCGTTATCGCGTTCGACTTTGGCCACGCGGGTTGCAAACGCGGCGTACCATTCTTCTTTGCCCTTACTCTGCGCGACGAGGTGTTCGGCGTTGGCTTTCCAGGCGGCGATGTCGGCTTCGCTTCGCCAGTAACTGACGGTGATGCCCAGACCGTCCTGGCCGCGCGCGCTTTCGATGCCCAGGAAGCCGGGCTGTTGTGCGGCGAGTTCGATCATACGCGCGGCCATGGCTTCGTAGCCGTGGTCGCCGGGCGTGCGTGTGCTGGTGAAAATCACTGCGAAATAAGGCGGCTTGGGTGTCTTGGCGAGCATGTCTGCATTTCACCACAGAGCACACAGAGAGCACAGAGGAAGCTACGGCTTTGAATTCGATCGCTTTGCATTCTCGGTGTGCTCTGTGCGCTCTGTGGTGAACGCCTTTACTGTTGTACCTTTGCGGCGTCGAGCAGGTTCATGTAGAGCATTTGCGTTGTGACCGGGCCCACGCCGCCGGGCACGGGTGTAATCCATCCTGCAACCTGCGAGGCGCTGTCAAAATCCACGTCGCCGCGGATTTTGCCTTCGCCGATGTCGATGATGCCGACGTCGACCACGACTGCGCCGGGTTTGATCCAGTCGCCCGTGACCATGCCCGCCTTGGTGCCGATCGCCGTGACCAGCACGTCGGCGCTCTTGGCGATCTCTTTCAGGTTCTTGCTCTTGCTGTGGCACATCGTGACCGTGCAGTTGCGGTCGAGCAGCAAGAGCGATGCGGGCTTGCCCACAATCGTGCTGCGGCCGATGACCACCGCGTTCGCCCCGTTCAGGTCCACGCCGCTGTGCGCCGCAAGCTCGACAGCCGCGCGCGCAGTGCAGGGAATGTTGCGATACTTCTTCATGACGATCGCGCCGAGGTTGACTTCGTCGATGCCTTCGATGTTCTTCTGCGGCGCGATCAGTCGCGCGAGTTGCTCGCCGTTGAGATGCTTGGGCACGGGCAACTGCAGGATGATGCCGGTGACGCCGGGGTCGCCGTTGAGTTCCCGCAAACGCGAAACCACCTGCTCGGCGGTTGCGCTCTCGGGCAAATCGACCATTTCATAGGCCACGCCAAGCGCTTCGGCCTGTTTTTTCTGGCTCTTGCGGTAGCTTGTGGTGCCGTCATCCACGCCCACGGCGAAGCTCACCAGTTTGGGTTTGAACTTCAGGGCCGCGAACCCGGCAGCGAGCTTCTCTTTGATGGCCTTGGCGACGGCCTTGCCGTCGAGGATTTGTGCGGGCATGGGAATCTCCGTGAAGGCCGCACCTTAGCGCGCCGGCACGCACTGACAAGTTAGGGCTCGCGGATCACGGGTTTGTCGGGCACTTCGTTGGCGTCGCTTGCCGCGCGCGGGAAGGCATCTTTGACCAGCGCACCTATTTGCGAAATGGCTTCGCACACCGCGTCGGGCCCGTCGCTTCCTGTGTCATTGAGCGACTTGGCGATTTCGCCGAATTTCGCATCGGCGATTTTTGCCGTCGCGCCCGCATCGGGCAGCACGCGCGCCTGTCCTTCCCACACGCTGACGTACAAAAGCACGGCGTTGTGCTCCTTGGTGAAGCCGATCTTCTGCTCCCAGAAACTGGCCGCTGCCGCGAGATCGACCGCCTTTCGCGCCTGGGTGGCGCTCACAAACTTGCGGCGCAGTGCCGTTCCCGCCACGAACATCGCTATTCCTGCACCTACCGCCAGCGAGCAACCCATCAGCCAAAGGGGATTACCGAGCATGTTCGTTTCGAGCGCGAAGTAATTCAGGGCATCCAGCCCGACAAACGCCACCACCGCAAACAGCGCGGCCATCTGCACCACAGGGATTTCATAGCGGCTCGAGGCCGGCGCGAGCACCACGGCGATTTCGCAGCTTGTGCCTTGCTCGGCCTGGGCCACGGCCTGCTCGATGCGCGCCAGCGCCTGCGGTGTGAGCAAAGATTCGTCGTTCAGCGCCATGTTACCCCTCGTAGGTTTCGTCCTGCTCAATCAGCGCCAATACCCAGTCAAATTCGCCCAGCGTCACGTGGCTGTTGCAGTAGCCGCACACGCCGTTTTGGTTGATCTTGTCCAGAGGCGCGCCGCAACTGGGGCAGGCGGGCACATTCTGGGCCGCCTTCAACGCAAGATCGGAGCGGCGCACCAGCGTCCAGTACTCCGAGAAGCGGCGAGGCGAATACTTGTTGCCGCACAGAATGTTGCCGCGCGCATCGATTTCGTAATCCACCATCGACGCAAAGATGCGCACCGTGATCGAATCAAAAAACGCGTCATGCTCGACCTTGGCGATGTGGATGTTCTCGATTTTCACGTTGCCCAGCACGTTGCGCACGCCCTGGTCGCGGTAGTGCATCAGCCAATAACGGTGGCTGTCGAACACGGTGTCGGTCTCGTAAGGGCGCAGGCGCGCTTCGTTGAGTTCGCTCCAGCCGGCCTGGATCTCATTGAAGATGAAGCCGGCGCGGTTGAGGAACTGTGTGGTGTTGAAGGCCGGGTCGCGCATGGAAAGCGCGCGCAGGCCCGCATTGAGGCCCGGGTCCATGCGCGTGGGATGATGTGTGCCGGCTTCGGCGCCGCCGCCCTGGCCCAGCTTTTCGGGCTGAAAGTTGAGCACTTCTCCGATGATGTCGGCGATGACCCACGAAATCTCGCCGCGCGCATTGACCGCGCCGCACGACGGGCACTTGCCGTCGGCTTGCGGCTCCTCGGGGCTGCCGCATTGGGGGCAGCCCAGCCGCAGCACGCTTTCCGGCGCGGGTGTGCGCGCCTTGACGCTGCGGATGAAGCGCACGCCATCGTCGCGCATGATGCGCGAGCGCGGGCCCTTACCGGCCAGCATCAGCGTGGCCTGGAACTTGACATCGATGATTGCGTGCTCGGCAGTTACGAACACGCCCTCGATGGTCATTGCCTCAACCAGCACGCCGGAAACCGCGGGGCCGTTTGCGCCGCGCGATTTCACCTGCGGCATCAGGTAAGGCACCACGGCGGCGCTGCCGCCTTTGGAGCCCGCCCATTCGTGGTACTTGACGTAAACCAGGTAAGCGAAGGCCTTGAACAGTATCAGAGAGAAATTCGGGTCAATGTTGCGCAGCGGCCGCAAGCGATCGGGCCTGGGCAGGTTGTCAGGAGGTGGCACCCACTTTCGGCTGTTGGCGTTGGCGCTGCGCTGTAGCAGCACAAAGAAAACGACCACGACCCCGACAATGCCGAAAAACACCAGCGCGCCAACGCCGCCGTCCGACGAACTGCCGGAATAGGTGCGGCTTCCCGAGCTGCGCGAGCCGCCGTAGCCGCGCGAGCCGCTGCTGGAGCTGGAGCGCGACCCGCCGCTCGAACGAGAGCCGCCGCTCGAGCGCGAGCCGCCCGAGGATCCGCCGCTGCGCCCGCCGCTGGAATGGCCGCCGCCCGCGCGGGCTTCAAGTTCGACGGGAACACTGATCGCCACGAACAGCGCGAACAGCGTCGCAAAAAATAGTCGCGAAAAGCCCAAGCCCGCCCCCCGCAACATTCAAGCGAGGCCCGCTCGGCTGTCACCTGCTATTTGCGCGCCTTTGCCTTTGACGCCTTGCGCGCGCCTGATTTCGGCTTGCCCGATTTGCCCGTTGCCAGCACCGCCTGGTAGCGCTCGATGTATTTCTGCGCCGAGACGCTGCGAACCACCTGCGCAATCGCGTCCAGTGCGAGGTCTTCAAGTTTCTTGAAGCGCAGGCAAGCCGCACCCATGTCCAGCTTCTTGCCGGACTTCTTCCAGGCGGTTTCAAAGGCGGCGCGCGTGGCTTTGTCGCCATAGACGCACATCATGTGCAAAGACATGTGGCCCTTGCCCGAACCCAGCCCCATGTACGGCAGCGGCTCCTTGGGATTGCAGTGGTAGCCCGCCGGGAAAACGCTGTGCGGGATGAAATAGCCGATCACGCCGTACTGCATGCCTTCCTTGATGCTGCTGTCGAGGTTCTTGCGGATCACCTCGCGCACGGCATTGATCGCTTCGCGACGATCCTGCGGCAGCGCGGCCAGATACTGTTCAACGGTGGCGGCGGGCATGTTTATCTCCGGGTTTTCTGTGAGGCAGGAAGGATCTTTGCTTTGCGGCTTCGCGCGCCTTCTGACATTGCCAATCGGCCGGCCAGATAACTCTCGATAAATTTCTCTGGAGATACGCGGCGCACGAATTGGGCGACTACGTCAAGCGCCAGATCATCCACGCGCTTGAAGCGGATGCACACCTTGCCCTTGTCGAGTTTCTTGCCGGACTTGGCCCACTGTGTTTCAAACCAGCCCGCATGCTCGGCAGGATCGAGGTAAAGCGACATGTACTGCTTCTGTGAAGCCAGCGCTACAAAACCAAGCGGCTTGGAAGGATCGCAGTGGTAGCCGGCCGGGAAAAGGCTGTGCGGCACGAAGTACATGATCATGCCGTAGTACATGCCCTCCGCGAAACCCTGATCAAGATTGCGCCGAATCACATCGCGCACGGCGCCGATGGCCGCGCGCCGCTCAGGCGGCAGCTCGGCCAGGTAGGCGGCAACAGTAGTCGCTTTGGATTGCACGCAGGAAGCTTATCCGAGCCTCGCGTGCCGGGAAATCCGGATTCGATGAAACCTGGCGCGATTCCTTTTCGTTTCTACTTCCGCTGCAACGCGGTGGGTCACGTTACTCCATTTGAGCCGAGGCCGAACATGCTCAGGGCACTTTTCCTTTTCGCGGGGCTGGCCGCGCTTTGTGCGCCGCTTCTGTGGTGGGGCGCGGAGAGCGCTCTTGCCCGCGCTCCGGTAGCTCAAGCCAAGCCCGCGTGCAAGCCTGCGGGCCCGCTTGAGGCGCCGGTTTGCGTGGGTTGCGGCGATGCGCGCCACCCCACACGTCGCCTGAACGAAAAGGAATTCCGCGAGCTGATGCGCAGTTACGCCGCCGAGCCGGCGGAAGGCGGCAGCGCGCTCGATACGCTCTGTTACTACGGCCCGCAGGCGCATTTCATGCTGGATGCCGTGGGCGCCTGCGAAGTTGAGCCTGCGCGCGTTGAGCGCCTGCGCCGCGAACTTGCGCGCGACCACGTGTACTTCTCGGTGCGCGTGATCGACGAGCACGGCGTCGAGCGCCTCACGCTGAAAAACAGCTACACACCCTTTGATGCCAACGTGCATCACCACTTGAACGCTACTAAAGACGTTCCGCCCTGCGAAATCAGCGGCACGCTCAAGCGCGTGGGGCTGCACCACATCTGGGCGCGCTTCTGAGTGGATGGCTCGCAATTCGTTGCGGGACCATGGTTCATGGTCACAAAGAGTGGCGACGACTGGAAACAGATCGCCGAAATGTACCTGACCGACGGCTCGGGCACCGTCAAGGCGCGCGTGGAATACAAAGTCGAATTGATCGAATCACCCGCGCAATAGCGGGTGTTTTCATTGGAGCTTGCCATGAGTGGAAGAACGACAATCAAGGTTGCAGCCGCGCTGGTGGTGCTCGTTGCGCTCGCCGCCACAGTCACCACGCAGCCGGTGCCCATCGTCAAGGCCGATCCGTGCGGCATGGTGCCGCCGCTTTACGCTGGAAAAACGCCGCAGATTGAGCGCACCGGCCTGAAGAAAACTTACGTGTTCTACAAGAACGGTATCGAGACCTTCGCCATTAAACCCGGCTTCAAGGGCAAGCTCTCCGAGTTCGGCATGCTCGTACCCGTGCCCAGCACACCCTCGATCAAGAAGATCGCTGACAAAACTTTCGAGCACCTCGACGCGGCTATCGACCCGCCGGAAATCGAGGTCTGGGTCGGGCCGGATGAACGCTGGGACGAGGACTCGGCCCGCCCGACCAGTGCGGGACTCGGTGGCGGCCGCAAGAACGCCTTGGAGTACCGCGAACAGGTCAACGTGATCAAGCAGGAAGCCGTGGGCATGTACACGGTCGTCGTGCTCGAAGCCGGCAGCTCCAAGGCGCTGAAAAAGTGGATGGACGAAAACGGCTACCGCTTCCCCGAAGGCATGGAAGGCACCTGCGAAGAGTACATCGGCCAGGGTTGGCAATTCGTGGCCGTAAAGGCCAAGGTCGGCGCCAAGCCTGGCGTCGATGCCGCGCCCGGCAAAACCGGCACTGACGAAAACCTTCCCGAACAAGCCGAGTGGGATGGTCTGGGCCAGGGCATGGCCTTTCGCTTCAAGACGCCCAAGCTGGTCGTGCCCATGCGTCTTTCCACTTTCAACGCGGGCGACACCCATAACGTGGTTTACATGCTCACCGACAAGCCGGTGCAGATTGAGAACATCCCCAATGAATTCGTCGTGCGTCAGGTTTCAGGCCAGGAGCTTTATCTCAACGTCACGCAGCCGCTGCCGCTGCGACTGCTGGGCGGAACCGAGAAAGACCTCACGCCCGAGCACATCGCCAGCGTGGCCAACCGGCGTGACCCCGCGCCCCATAACGGCATTGCCCGCGAGTTGTTCTGCGCCGACCTCGTAGCCGCGCGCCAGAGCAACACCACGCTTGAATTCGAAGAGCGCGAAAAGGACTACCTCAATATCAGCCACGAACTCGGCCTCGACGGCGAGGAAATCGACGCGTTGCACGGCCAAGCCGCAAAGGTAGAGCGCGGCCAGGAATACGACGCGGCACTGGTCGATCTGCTCGACATGACGCTGACGGTCATCGACGGCATGTTCGACAAAGACGTGCTGCGCCGCGACAACCTGAATTTTGCCAGCTATGAAATGCCGGCTGCGCGCAACACGACCGCGAACTACCACGCGCCTTCGCACGGCGTAAATGCTGCACTCCGCGAGGGCGTGCGCTGGGTGGACAAGGCGCAACGCGAAGCCGCGCTGGACGTAGCGAAGATGCTCAAGGGCTTGCCTATCGGCGAGCGCAAGGCGGAAATCGCAGCGGCCGAAAAACGCGGCGAGAACATATTCGTGCCGCCGGTCAGCAGCGTGGGCGCGCAGGGCATGCCCTGGTGGGTCTGGGCGATCTCGGCGGGCGGGCTTGTGCTGGTGTTGCTTGTGCTCCTGCGCATTCGCGGCAGTCGCAAAACCGGCGGCACCGCGCTTGTGATTGCCGCAGTGGGTTTGCTTGCCGTGCCGGCCGGCGAAAGCGCACAGGCCGCAGCACCACAAGCGGTGACGATCACCAAGCCCGAAGCCACGATCGAGCCCGAAATTGCCGCACTGATCAAGGACTTGTCCGATCGCACCAAGGCCGAGAAAGCCGTTGAGTCACTGGTGAAGCAGGGCCAGAAATCCGTGCCGGGCCTGTTGAAAGAAGCCTTCTACGGTTCCGATTTCGTGGTGCAGGGCTGGAGCATCGTGGCGCTTTCACGCATCGGCGGCAAAGACATCGACGCCAGCCTCGAGGCTCTGCACACGGACGGCAACCGGCACATGCTGGTGCGCAACTGGGCGGCAGCCGGCCGCGTACAGATGGCCTCCGACAAAGACGCGCTGCTCAAGCTGGCACCGCTTTGCGCCACGATGCCCGCGCTGGGCAAGCCGCTGGCCAAAAAGCTCGCAGCTTTCGCGGGCGCTGACAGTATCGAGGCCCTGATTGCGCTCGCGCAGCAGAACCCGGTCCTTGGCGAGCACATTGCAAACGTCATCGCCAGCCGCGGATCCGATGAACTGGCCCAAGTCATGGTCAGCGCCAAGGACATGAACGTGAGGTTCCTGGCGGCCCAGTATCTCGGCGGCCAGCCCGACGCGGCTACGGCCACCATCGACGCCTACGCGTTTTCGCTCGATAGGGACAAGGCGCCGTGGGACGGAGGGCCGCTGTACGTACCCGGCATTCAGTGGAAGAAAGAAGACGGCGAAAAGCTCGTAACGAACCTGCTCAAATGGGGCGTGTGGTGCGAGCGCGCCAACAAGAGCACCGAGATCCAGCAGATCACGAACAACCTGAACTCGATTCAGCTCGCACGCAATGTGGGCTACGATATGAACTGGAACACCCGCGACATGGCCGGCTGGCTGAAAATCTGGGGCAAAGCCAAAGGCAAAGCAGCCGTCGAAGAAATCCTCAAGGCCAACAAAGCCGAAACCGACGACCGCTACAAAGGCGTGCTCGATGGGCTGAAGTAATCCGGCGGGCATCGCAAACCGATGACTCAGCGCGGCAAGCCGCGCGGGTCGTCTTCGGGCAGGGTGCGCGTGGCGTTGGCCATGTCGTGCTCGTGCGAGCGCTCGACGAGACCGATGCGGGCTTCAAGACTTTGGCGCGCGGCTACGTATTCACGCAGTTTGCGATCCGCCACCTCAGGATCGACTTCGGTCAGGGTGTCGTCCATGGCTTCAAGCTCGGCGCGTCGTTTGCGAATGCGCCAGGCGCCGAGGACGATGATGCCATAGGGAAACAGGACCATCATTATGAGTAGAAAGGGGCGCAGCGCATGGATGACGATCTGCTCCAGCCAAGGCCGTTTCCAATCCGGAAACAGCGCTAAAGACGCGGCAAAGCCGGCGCTATAGCAGGCCAGAAGAACCCACAACCACGTTTTCCCACGAAGACCCATGCTCCAATTAAACAACGCCGCAAGAGCGGCGCTGTTCGAAAATGCCATGCTCGTTTGGAACCGCGTCAGCTCAGCGCCGCGCATACGGCTTCGAGCACGTCCTCTTCACACTCTGTGGGGTTGCTGCAGTCGTTGTAGAGCATCGAGAACGCCACGCGCCTTTTGCCGCAGGTCATGTAGCCGCTGAGCGCGCGCACGCCTGAGATATAGCCGGTCTTGGCGATCACCTTGCCTTTGAGTTTGCCGTTGAGCTTCTTCTTCAGTGTGCCGCTCTCGCCGCTGACGGCCATACTCGCGCGCCACGCCTCGGCTTCTTCGCGCTTGTCCATCAGCGCCAGCACGCCGCATAGCGCGCGGGCCGTCACGCGGTTGCCCGCCGACAATCCCGAGCCATCGACAATCACCATACCCTTGTCCCACAGCTTCTTCTTTGTCAGCCAGTCCTCAAGCGCGGCTGCACCCGTCTTGAACGTGCCCTTGCCGGCGTAAGCAAGGCCGAGCTGGCGCAGCAGCATTTCGGCGTGCAGGTTCTGGCTGTTGGTGTTTACCGGCTTGAGCGCATCAAGCAGCTTGGCGCGGTGATCGACGAGCGTACTGAACGCACCCAGCTCTTCGGCGCTCAGTGTGTGGGCGCGGGTCTGGCCTTCCACCTTGATGCCGGCGGCCTCGAGCGTTTCGCGGAACACGGTGGCGAAATAAGCCGCGCCGTCGCTGACGGTAATCTCGCCCACAAAGCCGCCGGAGCCGTTGGCAGGCACGTTGCCCTTGACGCGGATGACGTTCTGGCCGCGCTCGCGGCGCAGGTCAATCAGCGCGGCTCCTTTGCCCGCAGTCGTTTTCGTTTCATTGACGATGGTGCAGTAGTTTGTCTGCGGTACGAGCACTACGTTGGCAGCCTCGCCCACTTTTCCGGGCGTCACTTTCACTGCAATGCAGTTGTCGTTGAACGCCAGCGCGCTGACCTCAGCGCAATACCAGCGGTTGAACTGGTCATCCTGCGGCCAGCCGGGGCAGAACGCGTCGCCGCCAAAGAGCGTGCTGTCGTAGAGCAGATCGCCGCTGATGCTCTTGATGCCCGCGGTCTTGAGCTTCTCGGCCCACTGGCGCAATAGCGTCAGGGGCTCGTCGTTGTAGAAGCGGCCGGAGATGTTCGGGTCGCCGCCGCCCACGAGGCACAAGTCGCCCTTGAGCGTTCCATCCGAAAGGCTGCCGCGCGAAAGCACGCGCGTGCTGAACTCAAAGTCCTTGCCCAGCGTGCACAGCGCGGCTGCGCTGGTGAGCACCTTCATATTGCTGGCGGGTGCCAGTTGCGCATCGCCGTTGAAGTCAAGCAGCGTGTCGCCGCTGTCGAGATCCAGCAGCACGCACGCGGCCTGGCCGCGCTTGGCCATCGCGCTTGAAAGCCGCGTCTTGACCCCGGCCGCCGTTGCGTCGGGCAGGCCGGGATTTTGGGAAAGCGCGGGCGCGGGAAGGCAAAGGCCCAGGGCAAGCAGCGCAAGCAAAGAAAGGGCGGTGCGGGTCATGGAGCATCCTGAACGAGAAGGGCGCCGCATCACGGCGGCTCGTTCTTTATCGGACGAAGCGCCGGCGTTCTTGACGAAAACGGGCGCGAGCGGTGATCCGCTCGCGCCTTGCTTGCCGCGCCCGCCGGCCAAGGTGGGCTATGCTGGGAAACTTGGCCGGACGGGCGGGCACTCTAGCGGCCACCCGCTCCGCTGGTCGTGATGATCGGCTGTTCGCGGCCTTCGGCCTTCAGAGCCTGAACCTGCAGCCAGTCGTAAACCTCCGGGTTGGCAATCGTCCCGTGGCCCACGCCCTGCTGCACCAGCCACTGATGCTCAACGCCGACCTGCTTGAGCGTCTGGTGCAGATACTCGTTGTGCTTGAACAGGCCAAAGCTGTCTTCGGTGCCGCTTGTCAGGAACAGCTCGAAGGGCACTTTCTGGCCGCTGCGGATGCGCGAGAACGGATCGTATGAGGCAAACTCGTCGCGCGTCTCAAAGCGCGAGCCCACCGCACGGCGATACACACCCTGCCAGCCCGCGCCAAAGCGCTTCTCGAAATCCTGACGCGCGGCTTCGCTGTCGTAGGGCGAGGTATCAAAGAGGAAGGGGCTGGCAATTGCCACAGCGCTGAAGAGCTGCGGGTTGCGCAGGCTGACAATCATGGCGTTGAGGCCGCCCATAGAGTGGCCCAGGGCCACGGTCACACCGTTGGTGCGATACTCGCGGTTGACGCGCGGCAGCACTTTTTCGACGAGCGCTTTTTCGCTGTCTTCGCGGAACACATCGAATTCTCCGGCCGTGGGGCTTACCACAATGAAGGGCGCTAGCTCGCCGGTTTTCATCGGCTCCAGCAGCTTCTCGGCGATGCCGCCCTGCTTGCCCCAGGTCAGCTCGCTGCCGCCGCCGCCGTGGAACCACACCAGCAGCGGGTACGTCTTGTCAGGGTTCTGTTCGTAATTAGGCGGCAGGTACACGCGGTAAACCAGCGTGTCCTCGCCCAGCGGCACGCCGTGGCTGCGGCTTTCAATCTTCTCGGACAACATCGTGCGGCAACCGGTGATGAAAAGCGCGGGCGCAATCAGGGCCAGCGCGATGAGCAGCTTGAAGTTCATGACTCTCTCCTTGAGTTTGGTTTTCCCTGCGAACACGTTTACTATAACTCAAATAAAAGTTCATGCAAGGAAATTTTCTTGCTGCGCTAATTTGTGTGACTGCCAAGAAAACCCAAGCTATGCTCACGGCGGGGGTTAGGAGATCGAAAATGCTTTCAGAAACTTTGGAAAAAGAGCTGGGCCAATACGAGATCGGCGCAAAGGTACGCGAGTTGCGCCAGGCGCGCTCCATGACGCTGACCGATCTCGCCAGCCACACCTCGCTCTCGCCCGCGATGCTTTCCAAGCTCGAGCGCGGCGTGCTCATTCCCACGCTGCCCACGCTCATGCGCATCGCGCTCGTCTTCTCTGTTGGCCTCGAATACTTCTTTTCCGACGACCGCAAGAAGCACGTCTTTGCCGTCGTGCGCAAATCCGAGCGCAAGCGCTTCCCCGAAAAGCTGGGCGGCAAGAACAGCGCCTACACTTTTGAATCGCTCGATTTCGCGGCGCTCGAGCGCCGGCTCAACGCCTTCTACGCCGAATGGGAAGCCGTGGACGCCGACAAAGCCGAGCCCCACACCCACGCGGGTGTGGAGTTCATCTTCCTAATTGAGGGCAAGCTCGCGCTCAGTTACCGCAACAGCGAAACCATCCTTGAAGCGGGCGATTCCGTTTATTTCGACGCCACGGTTTCCCACACCTACCGCCGCGTCGGCAAGGGGCCATGCACGGGCCTCGTGGTCACCGTGAATTGACCCCGCCGCGCGGCATCAGTGCTTGCGGCCGCCGAGCTTGCCGTCGAGCGTGCCATCAACGGCATCAAGGTTGTGCATGATCTCGCGCAGCTTGCTCTTGTCAAAGCTCGGGTCGTCCTCGAGGTAACTCACCAGCGCCTGCAACAGCAGCGCCTGTGAAGCCACTTGATCCGCCAGTGCGGCCAACTGCTCGGCAACGCCCACCGTACTCGAATGGCTGCGCTTGAATGCCTGCCCCACCTGCTGCGAAAGCTTGTTCATGTGTGTCGCCAGCACTTTGTCGCGCCCGTACTGCCCCTGGAAGACGCTGGCCAGCCACAGGTCTTTGCGCAACTCATCGGTCGTGTCATGGATCTGCCGGCTCAAGCGATAGGCCTTGAGCTGTTTCACACTCGGCATTCTCACGGGTTTGCGGTTCATAACTGCCTCCAGGTTGTCAGCCAACACGCGGCAGTCTCGCACCAGGTCGCTGACCACGCGCCTACAATGCTCCGCCGGCTTTGGAAACTACGCGCGCTGCACGCACCTCGCCACAAATTCCCGCGCGCTGTCTGCGCCGTCTCTCAATTGACGAGGCTTCACCGGCCCGGCACAAACCTGCCGGGCACGGCGTGCACCGCAGGGGCGACCCCTGGGTCGCCCCTAAGTCTTCGTCCAATCCAGTGAATCCGGCCCGGCGGAATATGTTGCCGGCGTTCGGCCCGGCGTCTGTTCTTCGCCGGATTCGCAAACGGGGTCAGGCTTTGGTGCTTCCTCTTGCCCGACCCCGTTTTCATCCGGCGGGCCGG
>JADLFN010000013.1 GCA_020845475.1 Planctomycetota bacterium | reverse complement strand
GAGGAAGCGACGCAAGCTTCACGAAGGCCAGGGCGGGGCAGCGAAAACGCGGCACGAAGGATTTCAAACAATTCGAAAATGAATACTGAGAGCAGTCAGCAAGCGGTTCAGAAGCTATTTTTCAGCGGTCTGTTAGAGCGTTGTCTCGCACAGGGTTACGGATTCCCCGCTACGGACACGCAGTTTGCAACGCAGATTCCCGCAAACGCCAAGACGCCCGTATTTGATGGGTACAATCCAGTTCTTCTAGATCGAGAACAGGAGGCGCGGCATGAGCGAATGGCACCACCTGAGACTCTAAGGCGGTCCGTTACAAGCAGAACGGAAACAAAATGGCCCAGCTCATTCGCGCCGGTCAATAGACAGCGCAGCTTGCGCGCCTTTGATCTGCTGGCCGTCCAAAAGTCCTTGCCGCGCACGCGGATGTCGTTCATGGCGGATGGTGGGCTGGACTAAACACGCATCACGAAGAGTTGCGAGACGCAATATCCTCGCCTTGATGTCGCAAAGGGGGAGCTTTCTTGAAGCCGGCCACGGCGCGCCTGCTGCTATGATCGCGCCATGCACCGTCCAGCCTTGTGCATATTACTTGTGCAGGTTGTGTTGCTTTGTTCCTGCAGTTCGCAGGGCGACAAAGCAGCTTCGCAGGTGATTGGCGGACCCGGGAATTCTGACGGCCGGTTCATCACGCCACGCGGCGTAAGCGCGCGCGGTGATCGTTTGTGGGTGGTTGATCGCAGTGGGCGCATCCAGTGCTTCGACCTCGCCGGCACGCACCTTCTCACGATTCTGCTGCCCAAGCCTGATGGGCGCGGCTACCCCATCGGCATCACTGCGCTGCCCGATGGCGGCTGCCTGGTGTGCGATACGCACTCCAGCCGCGTGCTGCGCTACGACGCTCGAGGCAAAGAGACGCTGCGCTTTGGCAAGCTCGGCAGCGACGCGGGCGAATTCTCGTATCCTCAGCGGGCGCTGCTGGATGGCGCCGAGATCTTCGTCAGCGAATACGGTGAAGGCATCAATAACCGTGTGCAGGTGTTCAACGAGCGCGGTGGTTTTTTGCGGCAGTTCGGCACCTTTGGAACCGGGCCGGGCCAGTTCACACGCTGCATGGGCATGGCGATAGTTGGCCGAGAGCTGTTCATCGCTGACGCATCCGACCGCGTGTTGGTGTTCTCGCGTGAAGGCTCGTTTCTGCGCGAATTCGGTCGCAACGGCAGCGGGCCGGGCGAGTTTCGCTATCCCTACGGAATCAGCAGTGATGGCGAAACGATTTTCGTCGCGGAATACGGCGGCCATCGCGTCCAGAAGTTAAGCCTGCACGGCGAGTGCCTGGGCTGCTATGGCGCGTGCGGCAGCGGCGAAGGAGATTTGAGCGGACCGTGGGATGTGTGCGCCGATTCAGGCATGCTCTATATCGCCGATACCGGCAATCACCGGGTGGTGAGAATCGACCTCGCACGTGGCGGCTGGTATATTCCCGCGCCATGAGACGAGCGCTCATACTCGCGTTGCCGCTTCTGCTGGCGGCCTGCACCGCAAAACCGCTTGTACCCCCGCTACGCATCTATGCGGCTGTCGATCAGGAGGTGGCGGAACAGGTGTTCGCAGCCTTCACCGCCGACACCGGCATCGAAGTCGAGGCTGTCTATGACAGCGAGGCCGCCAAGACAGCAGGCCTGGCCAAGCGCGTTGAAATAGAGAAGGACTCGCCCGGCGCAGACATCTGGTGGAGTGGAGAAAGCCTCTACACAGCCATGCTCGATGCCCGCGGCTGTTTTGTCGCGCTGCCCGAAGGTCTGCCCGAGGCCGCAAGGAAGTTCGGCGGTTCTCGTTTTGCCGCCCACGCAGGGCGGCTGCGCGTGCTCGTTTACAGTGAAAAAACCTGGCCCAAAGACTTGCCACCGCCCACCAGCGTGGCCGCGCTGGCCGATGCTCGCCTTAAGGGCAGGTGCGCGGCCGCCAACCCGCAGTTCGGCACTTCTGCGACGCACTTCAGCGCGTTGAACGCTTCGGGAAAGGGAAAAGAGCTGCTGAGACGCATCGCGGACAACGGCCTGCAGGTGGTGGCCAGCAACTCAGCGGTGGTGCGCGCCGTTGCGCAGGGCGATGCGCTGCTTGGCCTGACGGACAGTGACGACGCCATCATTTTGCGCAAGGATTCTCCGCACATACGCATGGTCATCCCCGATCAAGGCACAGGTCAGGACGGGACGGTGCTCACGCCCGCCAGTGTGGCCATCATAAGGAAGCAGCGTGACTCCGAGGAGTTCGTGCGCTGGCTTGTGTCGAAGAAGGGCGAAGCCGCCATGGCGCGTTCGCAGATGCGAAATCTTCCGTTGGTCAGTGACGCCAAGCCGCCCGCAGAACTGCCGCCGCTGCGCGAGCTCACGGTGCAGCACCTGGATTACAGCGTTCTGGCCGCGCGCTTCGAAGAGCATCGCGCTTACCTGAAGGCGACGTTTCGCCAGTGACAGCCCCGCGCTCCAGCCGCGTCGGCATTGGCGAGATTGCGCTCGCCGCGCCACTGTTGCTCGCGCTGGCTCTGGCTGCCTTGCTGGTGGCGGACATTCTCTCCTACCGTGGTGCAACTGCGCTGGGCGCCTTTGTAGGTGAGGCGCTGCTTTCGCCCGTTGGGGTGCGCAGCCTGCTCGCGGCGCTGGTGGCGGGGGTGTTGGCGGCGCTTTGGGGGCTTGCGCCTGGCGCGCTTCTGGCGTCGCGGCCGCGAGGATTTGTGCTGAGCTTGTGCGCGGCTTGGCTTGCGGGAATGGCGCTGCCGCCGGTGTTCCTGGGTGGGGTGTGGTCGTGGCTGCTGGGTATGGGACCGGCTCCAGCACGCAGTGACGAATCCCACTTGTTGCGCTGGCTCGCGCTTTCCCTGACCTGGGGGCTTTCGCTGGCGCCCCTGGCTTCGCTGGCCGTGATGCTGGCGCTCGTGCGCGTGCCGCGCGGGGAATTGGCGGCGGCGAGCATCTACCTCGACCAATGGCAGCGGTTCTGCATCGTGCTCTGGCCTCGCGTTCGTGGCGGGCTTGCGCTTGCCTCTTGCGCGGCGGCGGGCCTGGCACTTCTGGATGCGAGTACGCCTGCGCATTTTGGCGTGACGACAGTAGCCTCGCGCGCCCAGATTGAGTTTCTGAGCACGCTCGAGACCGCGCCGGCGGGCGCGGTGATTCTCGCACCCTGGCTGGCGATCAGCACGCTGGCCTGGGGACTAGCTCCGCGCGACCAAGGGCCATCGCGCGCAGTTTTTCTCACGCGAGCTCCGTGCAGCGCAGTGATTGCGGGTTCACTGGCTGTTGCGCTAAGCGTGGGCGTGCCGGCGGTCACGCTGGCGTGGATGGCCGGAAATGCGGCACATCCGAGCGAGCTTGCCCACCACCTGCCAGAAACACTGCACTCACTGAAGTGTGCGCTCTTGGGCGGCACAGCGGCGGCGTTTATGGCGCTTTTGTACCTCGCGCTGGATGCGCGCGAGCTCTTGCCTCGCCGCGGCGTGCTTGCCGCCGGGGGCGCGCTGTTGTTGATTGCGCCGGGGATGTTGGCCGGCTACGCCACGCTGTGGCTCGGCCTGAGAACCGGCGCGCCGGTGACGGCATGGTGGTGCGGGTTTGTTCTTCGAACGGCTCCGTGGTGCGTGCCTTTGATTCTCTGGTCGGGCGGGAATTCGAGCCTGCGTGCGGCCATGGCGCTGGGCCTGCCCGCGCGGCGACGCGTGCTTGCCGCGCTGCTTGACCGGGGGCCGGTAGTGGGCGCTCTGGCATTCTTTGCGGGCGCTGCTGGCGCCCTGCGCGAAATAGAGTATTTCGCGGCGTTCAGCTTGCCGGGCGGCGAAACGCTGAGTGCACGCGCGGCGCAACTGCTGCATTTTGGCATGCGACCGTCGCTCTCGGCGCTGATGTTGATTCAGTTGCTGCTGGCCGTTGCATGGAGCTTTGGCATGAGCCTTATCGCGAGGAGGTTTGGTGGCTGAGCCGCTGCTCCAATTGCGCAATGTCGGAACGCGGCGAGGCGGATTTGCGCTTTCGGGCGTTGAGCTTGCGCTTCGCCCCGGTCAGTGCGCGGCCGTGCTGGGTCCATCCGGCTGCGGCAAGTCAACGCTGCTGGAAATCATCGCGGGTCTGGAGCGTTCGTATGAAGGTGAGGTACTGATCAATGGCTGCGACGGTCGCCGGCTGGCGCCCGCGCAGCGCCGCCTGGCCGCGCAGATGCAGGAGCTTGGGCTGTGGGAGCGCTTCAGCGCGCGCAAGAACGTTGCTCTTTGCGCGCAAGGCGACGCCGATCACTGGCTCGACCAAATGGAATTCAGCGCGTTGCGCGACATCGCCGTTGCGAACCTTTCCGGTGGCGAGCGCCAGCGCGTGGCGCTTGCGCGTGCGCTTTCGCGCCAGGCTGAACTAACACTGCTTGACGAGCCAGGCGCGCACCTCGACCGGCAATCGGCGTTGCGACTTGCCGAAGTAGCGCGAGAAAGTGTTGCCGAACGGAACGGCGCGCTCATTGTAGCTTCGCACCGCCTCGATGACGTGCTGCGCTTTGCGCCTGACTGGCTGCTTATTCTGCAGACCGGGGCTTGCGTGCGCAGTGCACCAAGCGCTGAGGCAATTTCCGATCCGCGCAACTCCTACGTTGCATCCCTTCTCGGATATGAGACAATTGTCGGTGTCGCCACGGGGGAGCGGCTAGGCGCGCCACGCCCGGAGATCACACGGAATGAACCCTCAATTGCTCTTTGCGCATGGCGATTTGCCCAAATCCGCGAGTCAGCCCAAGGCCCGCTTGCAGCCACTGTGCTTGCGCTCCTGTACGGGGAGTTCGGGGTTTGCGCACGCATTGAGCTCGAAACCGGCGAGCGCGTGCTCATTCCCGCCACCGCGAAAACGGAAGTCAACGCCCGCATTCGCGTGGTGGCTGATACTCCTGTGTTTCTTCGCGCCTGACGCGTACTCGCAGGCGATCAGAGTTCAATATCGCATCGGCTTTGGCGGCGTGGTGTCGTCCGACGGTCCCGCGCCGCTGACGATCCTAGTCGAGAACGCCACGCCGAAGGCCGAGTCGATTCACATCGAAGTATCTCAGGGCGACAACTTTGAACGCGGCAGCAAGCTCAGCCATGACCTGTCGATTTCGCCCGGCGTGGGCAAGCAATTCACCCTGCTGGTAGCGGCGCAGGATAATTACCAAGCGAGCATCCGCTTCTCCTGTGAGCACGAAGTCAACTGGCTGGACGTCAAACTCGCGCAGGCCAGCCGCGAGCCGCAAACCGAGTTTGAGGTGCAAGTGGGCATGCTCTCGGAGGTGCACGCCGCGCGCTATCCCATCGTGGTCATGGGTGGGCGCGCGCGCCAACTGGTCAGCGCGTTGAACGGCGGCAATCGCGGACAAGATCTGAAAGAGGGCAAACGAGGCACGCTGCGCGACGTGCGCCTGTGCGAGCTCGAGCAGAAATTCGCGCCCGATAATCAGCTTGGCTGGGCGGGCGTGCACATGCTCATCTGGACGGAGCCCGACGTCGGAGGCTTCGGCGATGACGCACAGTGGAAGGCCTTGCGCGACTGGATCAGCTGCGGCGGGCGGCTTGTCATTCTCTCGGCCACGCAGCCGCGCCTGTTGAGCGATGCGCGGTTGAAATCGCTGCTGCCGGCCGCTGTCACGGGCGTGGAGAAAGTGGAATACCCGCAGGTCCCGAAAACCGTCAGCAGAGCGGACATCAGCGAGAGCGAACCGCACGTCCGGACCCAGCACCGGCCCGCCGACGGCAAGGGATGGATCGTGGACGCTTCAGGCCCGTTGTTGAAGTGCGGCGATGCGCCCGAGGCAACTCAATTTCGGGCGCCGAGCGATTCGAACTGGAACGTGCTGCCCGTCTTAGGGTGGCAAAAGCGTTTTGGCTCGGGCACGGTGCGTTTGGCCTCGTTTGATCCGCTGGTTTACGACCAGGGAGAGATTCTGCCGCTGATCCACTCGCTGGGCGCGGCCACCAGGCTGCACCTGCATCTCGACGTGCAAGGCATTACGGATTTCAGCTACCGTTATGACCGCGACGCAGGGCCTTTCGAACAACGCGAATCCGTGCACACCGCGCTGCTGAACAATAACGTGATGCGGCTCTCGTTGGGGCCGTACATTTTCGTCGCGATTGTCTTCCTGGTGCTGATTGGGCCGGTGGACTACTTGCTGTTGGCGCGCTTCAGGAAGCTGCGCTGGTCAGCGTTCACGCTGGTGGGCTACGCGCTGGTGTTTTGCCTCGGCGCCGTGCTGACGACTTACGTGCTGTTTGCGCCTTCGCCACAGACCAACCGGTTTGCATTTGTTGATTTCAGTGAACTTGAAGATGGCAGTGAAGTCGCCTCTGGCTATGTGCTACATGGCAGTTATCGCCCACTGGGTGCAAGTTATTCCTGTGACATTCCCGGCTTCCTGGTGTTTGGCAACGAAATCGCCTCCGGCAATCTTCACAGTAACGGCGGCGCATACTCGGGGCCGGGCCGACATCCGCTGGCAATCGAGCAGCCGTTCAATAGTTTCCGGCTGATTCGAACTACCTTCGTTGGCAAACCCACAGCCAGCGTATCCTGCCGCCTTGCTGAAGGCGCAGACGGGGTAACGGCTGAAGTCAGCAACGGACTGGACATGCCGCTGAGAGTTTGTGTGTTGCGCGTGGGCCGCAAGGGGATCGAAATCGGCGATGTAGCCCCCGGTCAAACCGTGCGCTGCGATGCTTCTGCGAAGAAGTGGCGTTTGATCGACACCAACAACCAGGCCGGCCGGGTCTGGGATTCCCGCTCTCCGTCATTCAACTCGCACAACGCTGAGTTGATCCTGCGGCTTGGCGTCGAGGAGTCGCGCCTGCCCGGCGTGCGCTCGGTAATGCAGGCCGATGCCGAACCGGACCAGGCTCTTTTCTTTGCCCTTACCGAGGCCTACCCGTTTACAGATTCGCTGGGCAGTGACGACACCGGCTTCAATCTCACGATGGTGCGCAGGCGCGTGGAGTTGACGCCCGCGCTTCGGAAATCCCTGCAGGGGGCCAGCGATGACTGACATGGTCGTTACGGAAAACCTCACACGCCAGTTCGGCACTTTCCGCGCCGTAGATCGACTTTCGCTCAATATCAGGGAAGGCGACGTGTTCGGCTTTATCGGCCCCAACGGCGCGGGCAAGACCACTACGCTGCGCATGCTTGCCACCATCCTCAAGCCCAGCTACGGCAGGGCCACCGTCGCGGGCATCAACGTGGCGCAGCGCCCCCAGGAAGTTCGCCGCATCATCGGTTACATGCCTGACGTATTCGGCGTTTACGAGGACATGCTCGTTTACGAGTACCTCAATTTCTTCTCGGCCGCCTACGGCATCACCGGCGCAAGCCGCGCCGCTGCCGTGGACAAGGTCCTCAACCTCACCGGCCTTGAGGAAAAACGTAATGCCTCATGCCGCTCGCTCTCGCGTGGCATGACCCAACGCCTGAGCCTGGCGCGCGTATTGTTGCATGACCCGAAACTGCTTTTGCTCGACGAGCCGGCCAGCGGGCTGGATCCGCGTGCGCGTGTGGAATTCAAGGAATTGGTGCTGGCGCTGAAGAAGCTCGGCAAGACGATCGTCATTTCAAGCCACATACTCAGCGAGCTTGGCGAGCTGTGCACCGCCATAGCGATCGTGGAGCGTTCACGGCTCGTTTATTGCGGCCCCGTGGAGGGCGCGACACAGCAAGTACGTGACATGGGCCGCGTCTTCAACATCCAGATTCGCGAGGGCCAGCCGGGCTTTTCAGCCGGAGACGCGCGCGAATTCGTGCGCGCCTTGCCCTTCGTTGACGGCGTGCGCGACGGCGAAAGGCCCGGCCAGATTTCTGTCCGCTTCGCTCCCGGGTTCAACGACCCGCACATCGTCAACAAGGAACTGGTGACGCGCGGCTACCAGGTCGAGGCCTTTTCCGAATTGGCTGTGCGCCTTGAGGACGCCTTCATGCAGCTGACGAAAGGCGCCGTGCAATGAACCCCATGTTCGAGCGCGATTTCGCCGGCTTCGCCGAAAAGAAGAGATTTTTCGTAATGCGCACGGCTATTGTGGCCGCGCCGGTGATCGGCTTGATTTTTCTGGCCCTGGTCAATCGCGGACGGCGGCCCGACGAACTTGGTTCGAGCATCTTTGCGTTCACCAGCTACCCGCTACTTGTGCTATCGCTACTGATTGCGCCTTCGCTGCTGGCGCATTCGATAGTAATCGAACGCCAGTTGAACACACTGGAAGTGTTGCGCACCACCGCGCTGACGCCCTGGCGCATCGTCTGGGGCAAGTGGTCAGGACGCACGCTCTTGCTGCTACTGGTGTGTGTGGCCGCCATGCCGCTGAGCGCTTCTTCGCTGCTGTTCGGCGGCATTTCGCCTATTCAAATTCTTCAGTTCGCGCTGATTCTGTTTTCCAGCGTTCTGTGGGCGACCTCGCTTTCAGTGCTGGTGAGTTGCACGGCCAAGGACGTGACAACCTCGATGCGCCATTCGGTTCTTTACGTCATTCTTGGCCTGGTAGGCACGGCCGTGTTCGCGGCTTTCCTTGCGTTCATGCTGCAGCAGCTCGGGGCCAGCCCGGATTACGCGTCGGGCCTGCTGGTGCTCAATCCCGTGGCGGTGTTGGTTTTCACGCAGGGCGGGCCCATTGCACGCGGGTTTCCAATTACGTTTGCGCATCCGGCATACATCTATTCCGGAGTGGCAGTTCTACTTACTTCGCTCTTTCTGCTGGCGGCGACACGGATAGTCGCGCGCGAAGGACAAAAACCCTTCAATTCCGAGTCGACGCGGGCGGCCAACGGCAAGCCGCGACGCCGCTGGCTGCCACAGCTGCTGGATCGCGCCCCAGCAATTTGGCTAGAAGTCAACATGGTCACCGGCGTGCGCAGGCTATCGGCGAGGGTTTTGACGGTGGTCGTGTTGTCGCTGATTGAACTCGGGTTCGTGTACACGTTTTTCAACTCCTTGCGCCAGCGGCTCGGCTGGCTGGAAAACGCCGAATATACCTGGGGCATTCATGCCGCGGCCGCGGGCGGCTTCCTGTTTCTCTCACTGCTTTCGGTAATCAGCCTGGGTGCCGGAGCGTTCCGCCGCGACAGCGACGCCAAGACGCTCGAATCGCTTTACGCCACGCCCCTTAGCAGCAATGAGCTGGCGCGCGGCAAGATTTCAGGCGTGCTGTTCGCCGCGTCACCAGGCTTTCTTCTGGCCCAGTTTCACGCGCTGGTGGCGATGCTTATGCTGGCGCTGAATCCGATCGCGTGGCTGTGGTGGGTTGCGGCAAGCACGGTGCTGCTGCTTTCAGCCGCAGGCTTCGCGATGCGCATCGGCATTAAGAGCAGGTCTTTGCTGCAGGCCAACCTGCTCTCGATGGGAGCATTTGGCATCTGGATGGTGGGTCTTCCGATCTTCATCGGCATGATGCTGACAGTCATCCTGTCTCGCCGCAGCGGCTCCGACGAGATCTTCATGTTTCTCGCGATGGGCTGGCACCCGATGTGGCAGGCGCTTGCGCCATTTTATGCCGGCGCGCCCAGCAGCCACTATATCCGTGACGCCAACGGCTGGTGGATTCCGCTTGGCTATCTTGCGATCTACGGCGCCGCGGCCTGGTATTTCTTGCGCCACTCAATTCCTACGGAATTCCGCCGCTTGCGGGAGGGCGACGACAGTGGGCGCACGATTTTCAAGTGATGAAGCCAGGATGCGTGGCAGCTAAACTACTGGTGAGGCAGGCATGGAAAAAATCCTCCAATACGCGATGCGCAGGCTGCGTCTGGCCCGTGCCACCCGAGCGGCCGCTCGTATCGCGCTGTGGGTGGTGCCGGGCTCGTTGGCGGTGTTCGCGGCGCTGCGGCTTTGGCCGGTGATCGAGCATTCGTGGCTGGTGCTGATTGCCGGGGCGTGCGCAACACTACTCGCCTTCGCCTGGGTGTTCATGTCAACCCGTCCTTCGGAACTCTCTGCTGCGGTGAAGATCGATAGCGCCATGGGATTGAAGGAAGCGCTCTCAACGGCCGTTGCCCTGCGGGGTGCGCTAATGGCACCCGCGCTTCAGTTGCAGGCCAGAACTTCTATTGCGGGTGTGCAGGTAGGCGCATTGCGCCGCCACTTACCGCTTCACGGTCTGATTTCTCTGGGATGGGCCTCACTTGCGTTGTTGCTGGGCGCGCTCCTGACGTTGCAGCTTCCTCACCTCACGCCGCCGGCCGGCGCACAAGACATTCAGAGCGCCGGGGAAAAGGCCAAGGAGGCCCAGCAGGTACGCGAAGCCGCGCGCAGGACAGACGCTGAACTGGCGCAGATCGAACAGCTTGCCGAACTGCGCAAGATGGAAGCCCTGCGGCGGGCGGCTGTCGAGGCACGCCAGAAAATGTCAGAAATCCAACAAAAGCCCACGAGCGCGCGCGACGCCATGGCCGAATTCAGCAGGCTGGCCGATAAGGTGCGCAATCAACGCGACGAGCAGCTGGGCAAAGACAGCGAAATGAAATTCGGCGAGGACACGAGCGACCCGCTCTCCGAACTCGCCGCCGAGCTTGACCGCCTCGACCCCACCGGCCTTCAGGCGGATCTTGAGGATTTCAAGCAGCGGCTCGAAAGGGAAGCTGCCGAGGCGCGCAAGGAAGGACGCGAGCCAGTGGTCGATCGCAGACAGTTGCAGGACTTGCTCAAGCGCGCCAAGGACTCCCAGCGCGCGCTGGAAGAACTTGAAAGGCAGCTCAAGAACAACCCCAAACTTGAAAAGCAATTGCGCGAGCTGACTGAAAAGCAGCGCGATCTTCTGAAAAAGATTTCGCAGCAACTCGAGCGCCTCCAGAAGCGGTGAGAAGGCTGCGACTCGCCGGGCGGCGAGAAGCTGAAACCGGAAGACCTCGACTCAGCGGCCGAGGGCCTCGACAGCCTTTCTGAGGAACAACTGCAAACAATTCTCGACGCCCTGCAGGAAGCCGAAGCACTCGAGAAACTGTCCGAGATGCTTGAAAAGGCCAAGCGCGGCATCGGCGGCAACGGCATGTCTCCCGAAGAAAGCGAGCAGCTCGAAGCGCAGATGCGCGCCATGATCCAGCGCCTGCAACGTGGCAAGAACGGCGGGGGTGGCGAACAGGGACCCAATTGCGGCCAGGCGGAAGGCGGCAAGGGCGAGAAGGGCAAGGACGACGGCCGGCCTGACGACCCCAGCAAGGTGAAGGGCAACGTCGATCCCAGGGGCAACATGGGCAAGGGTGTGCGCTTCAAGGGCGTGCCACGCGAAAACGACGCCAAGGCCGAGTTTCAGGAAGCGGTTACCAGCGCTGCCAAGGATGCTGAGGAAGGCGTCGAGGAAGACAATGTTCCTCCCGAGGCGCGCCCCTACGTCAAACGATATTTCGAAGCACTGAAGGAGCGCTAGCCCATGGAGGGCGAGCACACCCTTCGCTTTGTGCAGCCCTGGCTGCTTCTGCTGCTGCTCGCACTGGGCGCGCCGCTGGCCTATTGGTGGCTGCGCGGCCGGCGCACGGTGCGCAACGCCGTTGCACTGGGCATTCGCGTGCTTGTGCTTGCGCTGTTGATCGTCGCGCTGTCGCGCCCGCAGACCACGCTCGAGGTCCGCCGGCTGGCCGTTTCCTTCACGCTCGACATCAGCGAAAGTGTGCCCGACAGCAAACGCGCAAGCGCGCTGGCCTGGGTGCGCGAGAAAATCGGCGCAACGCCCGCCGATGACGACGCCGCGCTGATTGTGTTTGGCGATCGGCCCAGTCTTGAGGTTCCCTACGTCGGCGGCGGGCGGCGCGGCGAGGCGGGCAATTTCGAGCTTGCCGCCGTGCAAAGCCGGCTTTCTCGCGCGCATTCGAACCTCGCGGGCGCGGCTTCATTTTGCGAGTCCACCTTTCCGCCGGGTTTCGCGCGCCGCATCGTGCTGATCAGCGACGGCAACGAGACGCGCGGCGATCTGCTTACGGCCGCTCGCGCGCTCAAGGCCGCGGGCGTACAACTCGATGTCGTGCCGCTGAAGTTCGCCAGCGAGCAGGAAGCGCGTGTTGATGGGCTCCGCGCGCCCCAGAATGTTGTCATCAACCAACCTTTTGCGCTGCGGCTGACGGTCACGGCGCAGACAGCGACAAACGCGACGCTGCAGCTCTACGAAAACGGAGCGCCTGCAGGTGAAGCATTGAAGGTACGCCTGGAAAACGGCCTGAACGTCTTCAAGCTCACGCGCGAGCTGTCGCAGGCCGGCTATTATCAGTATGAAGTGCACGTCAACGCCGAACGCGACGGCAACCCGGCAAACAATATTGGGCGCGCGAGCGTGCTCGTCGCGGGCCAGGCGCGCGTTCTGGTGTGCTCGCCCGCCGGCTGGCAGGACCATCTTTCTCCGGCACTCACGCACGGCGGCGTTGCCGCTTGGCCCTGCGCGCCGCGCGAGCTGGCGCGCCATCCCGCCGGTTACGCCGACTGCGATTGCCTGGTGCTGAATAACGTTGCCGCGTTCGATCTGAGCGAACCGCAGATCGGCGCAATTGACCACGCCGTGCGCAATCTTGGCATGGGACTGGTCGTCGTGGGTGGCGATAAAAGCTATGGCCCCGGCGGCTATCGCGGCACGCTGATTGAAAAACTGCTGCCGGTCGATCTCGATATCAAGAACCGCAAGAACCTGCCCAAAGGCGCATTGGTGATCGTGCTGCACAGCATCGAGTTCGACACCGGCAACACCTGGGCCGAGCGCATCTGCAAGTCGGCGCTGGGCGGATTACAGGAGACGGACGACGCCGGTATCGTCTATTACGATCACGCCAGCGGCGAGCAGTGGCTGTTTGAGCTCGCGCCGCTGGGCAGTCGCGTCAAGCAATACTCGCTGATCGAGAACGTGCGCGTGGGTGACATGCCCAGCTTTCACAATTGCTTCAAGCTCGCCTGGGCTTCGTTGCAGAAAAACGACGCGGCCATCAAGCACGTTGTGGTGATCAGCGACGGCGACCCGCAGCGGCCCGGAGATTCGCTGTTGCAGGAGATCGTCGCGGGTAAGGTCACGGTCTCAACGATCTGCATCAACCCGCACGGCCCGCAGGACAAGGTTGCAATGAAAACGCTCGCCGACGACGGCGGCGGGCGATTCTACAGCGTGGATATGGGTGACGATCTCAACCGCCTGCCCTCGCTGATGCTCAAAGAAGCTGCAACGCTGCGCCGCGCCGCGATCAATGAAAAGACGTTCACGCCCGGCGCGAGCATTCCCGATTCGCCCATGCTGCGCGGCATTCGCGCGCTGCCGCCGCTGCATGGGTATGTCGTGACCGCGCCACGCCGCGAGGCGGAGACGATCCTGGTTTCCGATGACAAGGAAGACCCGGATCCGATTCTTGCAACCTGGCTTGCCGGCTTGGGCCGCTGCACGGCATTCACCAGCGACGTCAGCACGCGTTGGGCCAACGACTGGCTTGCCTGGAGCGGATTCGAAGCATTCTGGCTGCAGGTGCTTCGCGCCACGCGTTCATCCACGGGCGAAGGCAAGCTGCCGCTGCAAGTCGAAGTTCATGGATCGACGGTCAAAATCGCCGTGGATGCGCGCGATGCCGAAGGCAGTGCGCGCACAAACCTCGCGTTCGACGCGCTACTGCTGGGTGAGGGCGAAAGCGAGCAGCGGCTTGCGTTCACGCAGCAATCGCCCGGCCGTTACGAGAGCGGCGTTGAAGGGCTCGAACAGGGCCACTACCTTCTTCGCGTGCTTGATCGCGAGGGCAAGGCGCAAACATCACTGGCGGTGTTCAGTGTCGATTTCTCCGAGGAGCATCGCGCGCTGCAAAGCAACGAAGCACTGCTGCAGGAGGCCGCGGAACTCACCGGTGGCCGCGTACTTCAACTTGGCGATGACCCTTTCAGCCACGACTTGAAATCCACGCTCGACGCGCGCGAGCTCTGGCCCTGGCTGCTGCTCGCAGCCGCAACGCTGCTCGTGGTCGATGTCGCGGTACGAAGGCTCGAGTTCGGCCGAGCGATCAAGCAACGGAAATCCGCGGCCAAGATCGCGGCGACCGTTGCAAAGCCGCCCATCGCGGCGCAACCCGAAGCCCGCGCGCCCGAAAAACCGGCGAGCGCGCCCGCTGCGCCCAAAATTGAGACCAAAACCGAGGCCGCACCCTTGGATCAACTCCTGAAAGCCAAGAAGCGCGCTGAAGACAAACGCAAATGGCAATGAGGCAAACATGGATCCCATCGAAAGAGCAAAACAGTTCAAGCCGCGCTATGAAGCGCTGCGTAGCGAAATCGGCAAGGTGATTGTCGGGCAGGACAAGCTGGTCGAAGGCGTGCTGTGCGCGATCTTCGCCGGCGGCCATTGCCTGCTGGAGGGCGTTCCCGGCTTGGGCAAAACGCAACTCATCCGCACACTCGCGCAGGTCTTCGGGCTGCAGTTCTCGCGCATTCAATTCACGCCCGACCTGATGCCCGCCGATATTGTTGGCACGAACATCATCAGCGAAGACGAGCAGGGTGGCCGTCGCTTCCTTTTCAAGAAGGGCCCGATTTTTGCCAACATGGTTCTGGCCGACGAAATCAACCGTGCCACACCCAAGACGCAATCGGCCATGCTCGAGGCCATGCAGGAGCGCAGCGTGACCGTGTGGGGAGAAACCTACCAGCTCGCTCCGCCCATGTTCGTGCTAGCCACGCAAAACCCTATCGAAATGGAAGGCACCTACCCTTTGCCCGAGGCGCAGCTTGACCGTTTCATGCTCAAGCTCCAGGTCGACATGCCCTCGCGTAGCGAGCTGGTAGAAATCGTCTCGCGCACCACCGGCTCGAGAAGTGATACCGCCGCGAGGGTTATGGAGGGCGAGGAACTGCTCACCTGGCAGAGCGCCGTGACCGACGTCGTCGCTGCTCCTCATGTACTGGATTTCGTGGCGCGGTTGGTGCTAGCGACACACCCGGACAACGCGCTCGCGCCCGCGGAAGTGCGCCAGCATGTTCGCTTTGGCGCGAGTCCGCGCTCCGCGCAGGCACTGGCTCGTGCGGGAAAGTTTATGGCGCTGCTCGACGGGCGGCTCAATCTCAGCTTCCGCGATGTCAAGCTTGCGGCCAAGCCCGTGTTTCGCCATCGCGTACTCCTGACGTACCAGGCGCAGGCTGAGAACATAACGCCCGATGCGCTGACCGAAAAAATCCTGGCGCACGTTCCCGAAACGGTCGAGGCATGAGCGAAGAAAATGGCGAGCTGCTGGACCCCTCGTTTCGCGCGCGACTTGAGCGCCTGCAGGTCGCCGTGCGCAAAGCGCTGCCGTCAAGCATGCGCGGCGATCGGCGATCGCCAACGCGCAAAGGCATCTCGCTCGAGTTTGCTGATTTTCGCCCCTATACCGCCGGTGACGACGTGCGCCACCTTGATTGGAGTGCCTGGGCGCGCCTTGACGCGCTGATCGTGAAACTCTTCCACGACGAAGAGGATTTGCAAGTCCACCTTCTTGTAGATGACAGCGCGAGCATGAGAACAGGCGCGCCCGAGAAAGCGTTGTGCTCGCGACGCATTGCTTCTGCCATGGCCTGGATCGGACTGTGCAACGGCAGCCGCGTCAGTTGCGCGCTTCTGGGCGACAGGCCCATGCGACTGAACTTGTTGCGGGGCGAGGCCGCAATCGATCGCGTGCTAACGTTTTTTTCGCAACCATCGCTTGCGTGCAAGCGATCGCTCCACCGCGCGTGCGAGGATTATGCAAGCGCGTACTCGCCGCATGGTGTGGTCATACTGATTTCGGACCTGCTCGACCCCGCGGGCATCGGCGCGACTTTGCGCTCGCTGATACGTCGCACGACTGAAATAGCCGTGCTGCACCTTTTGTCACCGCAGGACGCCAACCCGGACTTAGAGGGCGAGGTGCGCCTGTTGGACTCGGAGGATGGTCCTGCGGTCGAAACCAGCCTCACGCCCGCGCGCATCGAGGCCTACCGCGCCACGGTGCGCCGCTTCATTGCCGATTGCGGCGAAACCTGCCTGCGCCGGGGCGTGGCGTTTACATCGGTGCTTAGCGACCGCCCACTGGAAGACCTTTTCCTGCACGACCTCCAGAAAGCGGGGGTGTTGCGATGATCGCCCTGGCATTTGACACACCGCTTGCGCTCTTTGCGCTTGCCCTTGCGCTGCCGTTGATCGCGCTCTTCTTGCTCAGGCGCAAGCGTCGCGACGAACTCGTGAGCAGCACCATGCTGTGGCAACGCGCGCTCAAGGAAACGCTGGCTCGCTCTCCATTTCGCAAGCCCAGCGAGTGGCTGTCGCTGTTGCTCATGCTGACCGCGCTTGTCGCCGCGGTGCTGGGCGGCGCCGGACTGAGGCTGGGGAGCGGCGGAGCCGGACGGGCGCTTGTTCTGGTGATCGACGTCTCGGCGAGCATGGCAACAAAACACGATGGCGCATCGCGCATGGAAATTGCCTTGCGCAAGGCCAACGAGGCTGTGGATGCGCTCAAAGAGGGCGATGAAGTCACCTTGATTTCCGCGGGCAGCACGCCTAGCGTGCTCGCACACGCTACGCGCGATCGACCGGAAGTGCGGCGCATTCTCTCAGATGTGCGCGCGCTTCCCATCGAGTGCGATATGCGCTCGGCCATGGCGCTTGCAATTGCCGAGGCACAGGACGGCGCAGCTATCGTGGTACTTAGTGATTTCTGCCAGCCGGAGCGCGACTGGAACGACCTGGAAAGGTTCAACGCCCCGGTGACGCTGGTGCGCTGCGGCGAACCATCCACCAACGCGGGCATCACACACGCGGCGGTGTTTGCTGACGAGGGCGGCGTTTCGCTGCTGGCGCGCGTCGCTGGCAGCGGAAAGCGGACGCTGGCGCTCTATGTCGATGACCAGCTCAGTGACGCGCGAGACGTCTCACTTGGAGAAGACGAAACCTCCGTCGTGTTCAGCGTCCAGCAACCGCCGGAGAAGGCAGGAGTATTCAAGCGCGCTAAGCTGAAGCTGGAGCCCGGTGATGAATTTGAAACAGACGACGTCGCGTACATTGCACTGGGGCGAACGGACCCGCCCAGGGTTCTCCACGTCGGCGCGCCGGATCCGTTCATCTCGCGACTTGAGGCAGCTGTCCCGGGCCTGATTGTGCATCACGGCGCGCCGGCTGATAGCAGCTTCGATCTCGCCATCATCACTGAGCCGACCACCTCGGTGCCAAACGCTCGCCGCGAATTCTATTTCGGCTGCGCGCCGCCCGAATCGGGAATAACGGTAAGCGGAGAAATCGCCCAGCCCGAGATTGCGGATTGGGAGGGCGCCAACCCGACCCTGCGCGGTGTAGGCGTGGAGAATCTGTTGTTCGCCAAGGCGGCGTTGATGACAGTGCCGGCGCGCGCCCGCATTCTGGTCAGTGCGCGCGAGGGCCCCTTGCTGTTGGAATTGAGCAAGGACAACCGCGGAATCTATGTGTGGGCATGCGGCATCAACGACAGCAACTTGGTGCTGCGCCCGGCATTTCCAGTGCTGATGCGCAATCTGCTGGGCAACGCGATTCATCGCATTGCCGGCAGCGCGCAACCCTGCGGCAGCGACTTGGTTTTCCCCATTCCTAAGCTCTCGGGGGAAACCAGTTGCACAATCGAAATGCCACAAGGAAGGCGCCGCACCGCAAGCATGATGGCCGGCGAAGCATTCGTACAGCGCGCGCCGCTTGAACCCGGATTCTACGCCATCACTTCTGGCAATACAAAACTGATGGAAACCGGCGCAGCGCTCAATAGCCGCGCGGAAACCCAACTCAAGGCAATTGAGCCCAGGCAAAAGCCAACCGAAGTGGAATACGTCAGCGCCAATGACTGGAGACTCGAAAGGCCTGTTTGGAGGTGGTGCGCTGCAATCGCGCTGATTGCAATGCTCGTGGAGATAGCACTGTGGATCAAGTCGCAGAGGGCACGCGCAAGAACTGCAGATCGTCAGCTAACTACGACTTAGCAGTAAGTGTCCGAGCAAGCACACCTTGAATTGAGTTTGGGGCGCGTTCACGCTGTGCCTCCACTTTCCTTGGAGGTGGGCGATGGCGTCGAGCGGCTTGGTTGGGAAGGCAGAGCGTGAGAACTTTTG
>JADLFN010000012.1 GCA_020845475.1 Planctomycetota bacterium | reverse complement strand
GCAACGGCCCCTTTACACATCGGAGACGGGCGATATCATTCGCGCCCCGTTGCGGGTGTAGCTCAGTGGTAGAGCGTCACGTTGCCAACGTGAATGTCGTGGGTTCGAACCCCATCACCCGCTCCAAGCAAAACGCCCCCCAACCGGGGGCGTTTTGTTTGGAGTCTCATGCCGGCACGCACCACACCCCTCAGGCGCCATGGAACGCCTCGGCGCACGCTGGCGCAGAGCGCGATCAAGGACCCGCGCAAGCGTTTGCTGGCCGTGCTCGATCTTCTTGAGCAAAACCTCGGCAAGCCCATCTGGGATGGGCCCAAGGATGCGCTTGAGGTTCTCGTGCTCACGATTTTGAGCCAGAACACCAACGATGCCAACGCTCTACGGGCGTATCAGAACCTCGCACGCAAGTTTCCCGCCCAAAAACCTCGCCCCGACACTCTGCCGCGCGATGAGCACGGCCGGATCGACAAGATCAAGTTGCGCCTGAGCAATGCCGCAAGCGCTGTCTCGCCGCCGCAGTGGCCCGCCGTGGTGCGCCTTTCGGCCGACCAGCTGGCTGATCACATTCGTGTGGCGGGATTGCCCGACGCAAAGGCTGCGACCATTCTTGCAGCGCTGAAATGGCTTGAGCCCTTTGATTACGCGCTTGAACGTGTCATTGAGTCGCGCGGTCTCAACGACGCCATCGCCGAGATGACCCGCATCAAAGGGGTAGGAATCAAGACCGCGGCTGTAACCATGATTGAAGCCTGCGGCGCCGACCTCTGCCCCGTGGACACGCACGTGCACCGCATCATGAACAAACTTGGCATCGTTGGCACGAAAGCCGCGCGCGACAAAACGTTCGTGCAGCTTCGCGAGATGGTGCCGGCGGGTCGCGCCTACGCGCTGCATCACAATCTGCTTACGTTTGGGCGAACCGTCTGCACCGCCAAGAGCCCGAAGTGCGGTGAATGTGTGCTGCGCAAACTGTGCCCGTCGCGTTCACTTTGAATCGACGGTCAGTGCGTTCAACCTTGGAAACCGTGGAAGCAGCCGTCGGGCATCGGCGTCCGAGCTGATGCTGAGTTCGGCCGCCATCATCTGAAGTTCCTGCATGATCTGCCAGTTTCCGCCGCGCGACTGAAGCGAATTCACGCGTGACTCTGCAGCCCGGAAGGCTTCGCTGTCGTCGTTCTCAACGGCGCGTCGGCATTGCTCAAGATGCGCCACCGTGGCGATTTCGTTGAACTTGGCCGCGTTGCGTTTCTTGATGGCACTGAGCGTCTGGTTGAGGCCTTCAGTGTTCAAGGCATCGACCAGCGCGGCGGCGGCTGCCTTGGTGACGTCGGCGGGATCATTTCCCATTGTCACGGCCAGCAGGTCCTCCAGGGCCTTGGCATCGCCTGCGCCGGCCTTAAGGCCAAGCAACGCCAGGCGTGCGGAGCGTTTGGGAATGGCTGTTGCGTCCTTTGCGGGCAGCGCGTCAAGTTTCTTCTCGGCCTCTGAAATCAGCTTATCGCGCAGCGCCGGCGCGCACTTGCGCAGCGCGCGAAGATAACGACGCCGCCGGTTGGCGTCCGTGTCGCACAGTCCGTCGCTGAACTTCGTGAACGGCGCCCCGCTCAACTCTGCGGCGTTGGTGAACAAATGGCACAGGCGCTTGACCAGCGCGTTGTTCTGCAGGTTCCACAGCTTGTCCACTACCAGCGCCAGGTCGGCGTCAATGGCGTTGCCAACGAGCACGGTGGCCGCAAGCGCAAGCTGCGTCTCGAAGTTCTTGGTCAGTGCTTCGCGCGCGCGCCCAACGAGTCGCGGGCTTACGTCCTTGCGCGCGATCAGCACCAGTGCCTCCTTGAAGAACGCGCTGCCCGGCGGCATGGCCTCCGCCGCTTTCCAGACCAATGCCAGCTCGTCATCGCTGACCGTCCTGGCGCCGGCAATCCAGCGCGCGGCACACGACGCGATTCCGTCCTGCCGGTTGTTCACGCATTGGGCAATGCGGGCGCGCGCCTGCGCGGAAAGTGCGTCGGCGCGTGAGCACCAAAGCGCGGCTACAAAGGGCAGAGAGTCGTTGCTGCTCGCAATGATGGGATCAAGCAAGGCCGCGCGTTCTGCCGCGTCCAGGTGCGCCAGCACACGCGCCGCCGTCTCCAGTGCGATCCAGTCGCGGCCGGTCAGAAACGCGGACAACCGGGGTTTCACGACCCGTGCAATCTGGACGATGGTGCCAGGGTCTGGCTCGCAGTGAAGTGCCACCACTGCCAAGGGCGAGTCAACGGGATGTGCCGTGAACTCCGCAACCAGGCGCTGGCTCGCCGCCGGGTCGCTGGTCAGCCCGGCTGCGAGCAACCGGGCGGCCCGCACGCCCGGTGCGCCGCCCGCGATGAAATCCGCCAGCAGTTGGTCGGTGGCGCTTGCGGCGGGGTTGCTGTCGTCGGCCATGGTGGTCACAAGAATGAAGTTGAACTGGCCGATGCGCATCGGCAGAGCGTTGGCGCGCGCGCGGCCCGCTGCTTCCTGGTTGCCCAGTGCGCGCGTCATCATTTCATTTAATTGCGCCGCCACGAAGTGAATCTGGTCAAGGCCATTGCTGAAGTCGAGCGACACCGAGCTTGTCTGCATCACCGTTTGCCAGGCACCGTTGGCAGCGGCGGCGACCAGCACCGGGAAGCCGGTCATGGCTTCGGCGCTGGCGATGGCCAGTTCCGGAGGGCAAGAGATCGCGTAGCTTGAATCGCGGCGGCGGCCGTAGCTGTTGTAGCGGCTGAATTCGTCAAGGTTCACGCGCACCAGCGTGTCGTCTTTGTCAAGCCGGAATAGATTCAACAGTGCATCGCGGCCGTGCTCGCGGCGACCTTCCGATTTGTCTTTGGCGCACGCCAGGGCAAAGGCGAATGTCTCGCCAATCTCAATCAGTGCGGCGGAGGCACGCGAGCGCACTTCAAGGTCCTTGTGATCCAGGGTTGCGCGCAGGCTTTCGCGCGCGGGTTCGCCTATGGCAACCAGCCGGCGCTGCGCCTTTTCGCGCAACTCCCATTGAGGAGAGCCCAGCTTTGAAATCTGGTCTGCGACCTCCGCCGCCTGGTCGTCGGCGCGCAGTGGCGCCGCGAGCAAAACACCCAGCATCAGCGCTAATCCCGCCATCCTTGGCATGTGATGACTCCGGCGCAAAGGTTGCTTCCAGTATAGTACGGCAACTCCCCCGCATCCTCGACGTCCCAAATCGCAAACGCCGCGCGCGAACCCGGCGTGATGATGCCCCATTCTTCTGTGCTCAGGCCCAGTGCGGTGGCCGCATGGCGCGTGAATCCGGCCAGGCACTCGCGCGGCGTCATGCCCAGATACCTGACTGCAAGGTGCATGATGAATGCCGGGTTGCAGATAGGGCTGGAACCGGGATTGAAATCCGTGGCCAATGCCACAGGCACACCGGCTTCAATCAGACGGCGCGCGGGCGCCCACTGGTTCTGGCGCAGGAAGAACGTGCTTCCCGGCAACAGCACGGCAACGACGCCTGCCGCTTTCATGGCGGCGATATCTGCGTCATCCACATATTCCAGGTGATCGGCCGATTGGGCGCCAAGTTCACAGGCCACGCGCGTGCCGCCGCTGTGCGACAACTGATCGGCGTGCACAGTCAGCGCGAGCCGGCAGCTCTTGGCGGCCCGCCCGATGCGCCGCGTTTCCTCGGAAGTAAACACCCCGCGCTCGCAAAACACATCGGCGCGTGTCGCGAGCGCACTTCTTGCGGCCTGGGGCAGAATCTCCTCGCACACCTCGCGCAGGTATTGTTCGCGCAGCTCGGGTGAGCCGCGCCGATTTTCAGGCAGTGTGTGCGCGGCCAGGCATGTGCCCACGGTTTTGATCTCGGCGGCGTCACCGGCATGGGCAATGGCGCGCAACTGGCGCAGCTCGTGTTCAAGGCAAAGACCGTAACCGGATTTGGCCTCCACAACGCCCACACCGTGGGCCTTAAGCAGCAAAAGATTGCGCTGCGTCGCGCGTGAAAGTGTAGCGTTGTCCGCCGCCGCCACCGCGTGCGCACTGGACAATATCCCGCCGCCGCGGGCCGCGATTTCTTCGTAGCTCACGCCGGCGAGCTTCAATTCCCATTCGCCTGCGCGGGCGCAGACAAAGGCCGGGTGTGTGTGGCAGTCAATCAGCGCGGGGGTCAACAGGCGCCTGCCGGCGTCAAAGCGCGCGGCGTTGGTGAACTCCTGCGGAAGCAAAGCGCGCGGCCCGAGGTAACGCACTCGGCCCTTGCGCACGCCCAGGGCCAGGTCGCCTTCAAGAACATCCGGCGTCGCCAGGGTGGCGATCTTCCGGATGTTCTCGATGACAACAGTTGACGCGTCAAGATGGGCCACGAAGCCTCCGTGCGCCATTGCAGCACGGAGGCCGCCGGCGCGCCAGCGCCTACATGGTCGCCTGGCCGCTGCGCCAATTCGCGGCGCATGGCTTACCCGTGGACAACGCCGCCAGTTCGCGCAGCACGCCGTCAATGTCGCGCCCGACAGGCGTCGAATTCACGCTGTATTGCATCAACACGCCTTCGGGATTGATCAGGAACGTTCCGCGCACGGCGAATCCCGTGTGCTCATTGAGCACGCCATAGTCGCGCGCGATGTTCTTGGTCAGGTCGGCGAGCAGCGGATAATCGATGGTTTTCACAGCGCCCGCCAGTTGACCGCTGTCGATCCAGGCTTTCAGCGAATAGACGGAGTCCACGCTGCAGGCAATGACTACCGCGTTGAGTTTTTCAAAGTGAGCCAGCTTGTCCTGGAACCCAGGAACTTCGGTGCCTCACACCCCCGTAAACGCCAGCGGGAAGAAGTAGAGCACAACCCACTTTCCCTTGTAATCCTCCAGCTTGATGTCCTTGAACGCACCACTAACGCAGGCCTTGCCTGAGAACGACGGCGCTTTGTGCCCGACTGAAACCGACATGAGAATCTCCTCTTGAGTTGGTTGCGCACTCCGTATGCGCGCTTTGTTCATACATGAGCCGCGCAGGAACAGAAAGCGGCTGTTGGCGGGGGCTGAAATTGCCGCGCCATGCCCGTGACCTTCGTTGCTTGAAGCTTATACTCTCGCGGCTCCGCGAGGCCCGCCATGCCGCAAGACCCAAAGCCGCAGTCCCACGCCAGTGAAACGCTGCTTGACATCCATGCCGGCGTGATTTCCGCCGGCGGCGAGACCCTGCTTCACCTTGATGCCGGCAAAGAGCACCCCAGCGTGATCGGCAAAGTAGAGCACCTCACGGGGACGCCTGTTCAAAGCGTGAACCTGAGCACCGCGACAACGCGCGACAACGCCCCCGGCGACAAATCATTCACCGAGCGCGTGCGCGCCGGCGGCTCACCCCTGACGCGCTATGAGCCGGTGAAAGAGCTCGGCCGTGGCGGCATGGGCGTGGTGCTGCGCGTGCGCGACAACGACCTGCGGCGCGATGTGGCCATGAAAGTTCTGCGCCCCGACCGCAATGATACGCGCAGCGACCAGGGCAAGCGCGACCTGCGCCGCTTCATCGAGGAGGCCCAGATTACCGGGCAGCTTGAACACCCGGGCATCGTGCCCGTTCACGAAATGGGCTGCGACGCGCAGGGCCGCGTCTTTTTCACGATGAAGATGGTGCGCGGCGAGCCCCTGAGCGAAGTGTTGCGCCGGTTGCGGCTGGGCGATGCCGAAACCGTCAACGCGTGGCCGCTCGATCGCATGCTTGGCGTGTTCCTGAAAATCTGCGAAGCGCTGGACTTTGCGCATGCGCACAACGTCGTACACCGGGATCTCAAACCGGCCAACGTGATGCTCGGAAACTTTGGCGAGGTGCTGGTCATGGACTGGGGTCTGGCCCGCGTGCTCGACGCGCCGGGCCAGGAAGCTGCCTCCGCAACGGTTTCAACCGAAAGCACCGAACGGCGTGCCGCGGTGAAATCCGCCAGCGCGGAGTTCACGCTCGACGGCACCGTAGTGGGCACGCCCGCCTACATGGCGCCCGAGCAGGCACGGGGTGAATTGGCCCGCATCGATGCGCGCACGGATGTGTTTGCGCTGGGCGCAATTCTCTATGAGATGCTGTGCCTGCGCCCTCCCTATGAAGGCGCCGATGCCACGCAGTTGATCGAATCCGCGGCGCAGGGCATCATCAAGACGCCTTTGGCGCGTGCGGCCAAAGACCCCACGATCCGTTACCGCATGGCGCACCTGCCCGGCTCGAAGATCCCGCGCGAGCTTGACGCCGTGTGCATGAAGGCGCTTTCGCAGGCGCAATCGGATCGCTACCCCAGCGTTCGGACGCTGCAGGCGGAGATCGAGAATTTCATCGCGGGCCGTCCAGTCAGCGTGCGGCGCGACCCCTTGGCGGTGCGCATGGCCAAGTGGGTTCGCCGCCATCCTACGCTGGCGGCCAGCGCGGCCGCGGCCGTTGTCGTGGTGTTGCTCTCGGCGGCGGTAATTGCCTCGGTCGTGGCCGATGCCTCGTTGCGCGAAGCCGAGGCCGATCGCAAGGCCATGGACGAGAACAAGTCACGCCTGCTCGCCGAGCGTGATGCCATGGACGCAACGCTCAAGAAAACGCAGGCCGAAAAACAAGCGTTGCAGGCATTTGAGGAAAAGGCCAAAGCTGAAGCCGCAGCGAAAGAAGCGGCCATGGCGCGCGAGGCGGCGCTCAAGAGGCGTGCCGAAGCCACGGTGCACTACAATCTGGGCCGCAGCCAGGCTTCACGAGTGTCCACGATTACGGACAAGCAACTGCGCACACGCGCGGCTTCCCTGGCCGAAGGCGCTTTCAAGGAAGCGCTTGCGTCCGACCCGACCATGGCGGAGGCGGCCTTCGAACTGGGCAACCTCTATCGCCAGTTGCTGATGGCGCAGGCGATTGAGTTCTATGCGCTCGCCGACAAACTCCAGCGAGATGCGGGAGGCAAGGGAGACCCGCGGGCGCTGGTCTATGCAGGAGACTGCTCGCGGGAAATCAAGCACGACTACGAGGGCGCGCGCAAGTTCTACAGCACGGCGGCCGAAGTGGACCCCGACGATCCCTATGCAATCGTGGGCTTTGGCTTCGTGGCGCTCTTGACGGGCCGCTTTGACGTCGCACTCGTTCGCGCCGGCCAGGCTCAGGGAAAGGACAACACGCTCTGGGAGCCCTGGCATCTCGAGGGCGTGGTGCTGGCCCAGCAGTTCGACAACGAAGGCAAGGCCAGCAACGGCTACTACAGTCCCGAACTCGCGTTCAAGGCGTTCTCTGAGGCCATTGCGCGCAACAGGGACGGCGGGCTGCTCTACAACGAGCGCGGCACAGCACTCATGGCGCTTGATCGACTCGAAGAGGCCGAGCGCGATTTCCGGCGCGCGATGGAGTTGATGCCCGGCGGCTACGCGGCACAGAGCAATCTGGTGGTAATTTTCACGCGCCAGGGCCGGTATGCGGATGCCACTGATCTCGCGGCCGAGACGCTGCGCGAGTTCCCCGAAGCCTATGAACTGTGGAACGCCTATGGGAATGCGCTCTATTCCAGCGGCATGCTCAACGATGCGCTCGCGGCCTACGAGAAGTCGCTCGTTCTCAAGCCGGGTCGCGTAGTGCCGCTGTGCAATTGCGCCAACGTGGCTCGCCAGTTGGGCAACTTCGACGCAGCGCTGTCCTATGGCGAAAAGGCCGTGGCCGCCAACGCCCAGTATCCGCTGGCCTGGTTTCAACTTGGCATGGCCCAGCGGGTCAAGGGCAGGAACGACGAGGCCCTGTCATCGCTCAAGCGCGCCCACGAGCTTGAACGCGCCAACGCCACTATTGCCGGCGAGTATTTTCTTCAGCTCGGTATCAACGGGAAGATCGACGACCTGCAGGCCGCCAGCGAGTCTTACATCGCGGACTTTCCCCTCGTGGCCACCGGCCATTACTGGCTTGGTCGCGCCATGCGTTCGCAGAAGAGGCCCAACGACGCGTTGGCTGCATTGTTGCGCGCGAGTGAAATTAGTCCGCAATGGGAAGACGCCTTTGAGCAGGCTTGCGGCGTGTTGTTCGAATTGAAGCGCCACGACGATGCCCGCAAGCTGGCGCTCGACCGCGTTGAACAGTTTCCCAGGTTCCGCCTTGGCTGGCTGGTTTTGGGAATCACTGATGCGATCAAGGGCAACCGCCGCGGCGCCTACGAAAATTATGCAAAGGCAGTTGAGGCCGACGAAACCTACGCCCGCGCGCTGATACTGCTTGCCGAGGTCGCCAACGACCTCGGTTTGTTCAAGGAGGCGCTGGGAGCGGCTTCACGATACGCCACGATCAATCCCAAAGATCCGGGCGGGGCCATTCAGGCTGCACGCGCGAACGAGGGTCTGGAAGTCTGGGATCAGGCGCAGATTGAATACGAGCGCGCGGACGCATTGCGGGGCGGACGCGGTTCGACGCGCGCGGAAATTGAACGGGTCAAGCGGCAAAAGCGCGTGGCCGTGCTGCGCGCGGAAAATCGACAACCCTTGAACGCGGGCGAGTGCTACGACCTCGCGTTTCTCGAGGCCTATTACTCGCGTTGGCAGCATTCGGCAGCATGGGCGCGCCGGATGTTCAACAACCATGGCGAGGAAATCACCGATCTTCAGATGATTTACTTCTGCGCATGGATGGAAATGAAAGCCATGGGCGCGCTGGAGCAAAAGGCCGTGGAAGCCGCGCCGGAAAAACCCAAGTCGCCCGAGCTTGAAACAAGTGTTCAAGGTTACAGGAAGCACTGCCTCATGGTGCTCAAACGGCTGTTGGAACTGGGATTTGACAAAGAAGAGCTGAGGCAGGACCCGACGTTCAAATCCCTGCATGAGATGGAGGAATGGAAGAAACTCGTTGCCGGATAATCAGTTCGGCTGCGTGTGCGTGGGTTTGCGTTTGCGCGTGGGGCGGCCGGCTTCGATGGGCCCGGTTTTGCTGCGGCCTCCCACCTCAAGAACCGGAACCATGCTTGAGCCCTGCGACCGGATGACAATGTCATCAGAGCACTGTGCGCTGCAGCCCGCGTATTCGCCGCGCACAGCAAAGGCGCTCAGCAAAAGGTTCCGGCCCGAGGCAAGGCCCAGGGCGTGGGCGCAGGAATGCTGGGTGGGCGCCACAAACTCCTGTACGAACTCGCTGTGCCGCAGCCCCTGCTCCACGCGCGCAATCCACGCTTCGGGGCTCATGAGAGCGCCTACAGAAACGTCTTCGCTGCCCATGCCGTTGCCGGCCTTGATCACAAATCGCTCTGGTCGTTGGGCGACAAAGCTGGGCAGATCGACATCCCGGCCCAGGTATTCCGTTCGGCCAGCTACGAGGCGCCTTGTCCAGGGCAGCAGGCGCGCCTTGATTTCGTTTTCTGCCGCCGTGAAGAAGCCGGCAAACTCGGCGCTGGTCAGCACTTCGAGCGTGGCCGGGCCGCAGGCCGGCCGCGAGCGCAGGCCATTGACGAGAGTTACCGCGCCATCGGCCAAGGCTTCAAGGAAGGCCGACAGCGGCAGCCGCCGCACCGAGATGTCCTGAACCGGAAGGCCGCGATAAACCAAGTCGATTTGCGACTTGCCCAAGTACAGGCGTTGTTCCTCGCGCCGATAAGTGAAATCGCGCGGGTCGGCGCGCATGGCCTCTAAGCCGCGCGCTCGTAATTCTTCAAGCAGCAGCTCCTGCCCGGGCTTGGGTTGTGCTTCGCGCCAGTCGAGAATCGCGATATTCGGTCGGCTGTTGTCGGGCCGCCCGCGCTCGCGCCAGACGGCCATGAACAGGTCGGCCAGCAAAGCAACAGATGGCGCGCTGGGCTGCAAACGCGCGAGACCGCTGCGAGCGCTGAACTCGTGCAGCAGATACTCACGCTGCAGGCTGGCACCCAATAACGCACCGCGCGGCGCATCAAAGTTGAAGGAAACCAGGCGCACGCCGCCTGCCTGCGGAGAAAAATCGAAGCGGGCGAACTCAAGGCCAAGCCGCGTCTCAGGCTCACGGCGCAGCAGCCCCTCCAGCGAGGGCGAGATTTCAAGCCGACGCAAAAACGCCACATTGCTCAAAGCCAGCTTGTTCACCTGTTCGAAAATGGCGCACAGCGAGCGCACGTGGCGCGTCAGCTCGCGCACCGTGTTGGCATCCAGGATGAGCGGCGTCAATTCCAGCGGCGGCTGCCCGGCCACGGCAAATCCATAATCCGAAAGCGCGGCTTGCAGCTCGTGGTTGAAGCGGGCAAGCTCGTTGGGCTCGGATGCCGCCAAACGGCACCAGCCATGGAGCAGATTCCCGGCTTTGTTGACCCTGGATGTTTTTGCGAAGCGCTCTTGAGGCGCGGGCATGACTGGATTCCAAGCCGGATTAGGCCATCGCATTTTGCCTACGCGCGTTCAATAATGGCACAAAGAAAATGAGGCCGACATGAAGTATGCATTTGCCCTGATCGCACTGTTTGCATCGATTGCAATCAACAACGCTCAAGATGCGCCAACACCACCGGCGGAGCCCACACCGGAAAAGCCCGCCGAACCCTCTCCGAGAAAAGGCGCGCCCAGCTACGGCGATCCGCTGACCATGAGCCTGCCCAACAGCGTCAAGGAGGCCATTCGTGATCAGGGTGTGGCAATCACGCGTATGGGGCTTTTGTTCGACCAGCGCGGCGGCAAAGACGGGATCGCCCTGGAGTATGAAGGCATGCGCACGGAAATTCCCGTCGTGTTCGCGGCCTTCATCGGTGAAAAGTGCGACCAGGAAATCAGCTACAAGGATTGGCAGGCGCGCAGCGGCCGAAGCGTTGACGTTACGTTTGTCGTGAAGACCATGCCCGACAAGCTTGCCGGTCTGGAAGTAGCCGTCGAACATCTGCACATGAAAGGCGCCGAAGAGTTGCTCCAGTCAACCTACAAAGCCGCTGACGTTGAGCTGGGCAAACCCTATTCCGTTCGCCTGCGCGGCGCAAAGCCGGGCATCAACCGCTATCGCCTGATGGTCAGTTACAAGAACGACAAAGGCGAACGCGTTTCGCAGCAGGGATTCTCGCACTGGCTCGTGGTCGCCGCTCCCCCCATGTTTGAATTCGCCTGCGAACCGGCCTGCACTGCCACCTGGCGCAAAGCCGGCAAGCTCACAGTGGTCGAGGCATTTGTGGCGCTCAATTCCACGTTCATGCTGCACAGCGGTTTCTCAACGAAAGACTGTGAAGTGCGCGTTATGCGCCGCGGCTCTCGCGACATCAAACTCACCGGTCTTGCGCCGGATGTACGTCGCGTTGTTGGCGAAGACACCCAGGCCGCAGGCTGGCAGGAAGTGGGCCGCGTCAAGCCCGGCGCGAGCGGAGGCTGGCTTACGGCGTCTCTTGATGAGAGTGGATTTGTGAAAGTGGGCTGCACGCACAGCCTTTCTGTCACCAGCGACGTGCTGCCCTTGAACGAGGCGTGGGAGTACCGATTTGAACTGCGCCACAAATCTACGCGCGAGGCGATCGCGACCTGGAACATGTCCGTGGGCCTGAAAATCAACAAGCCCGAAGAAATTGCCAGAACCAAGCTGACTCTGACCGCCACGGGCCTTGAAAAGGCACTCGAAGTGGCGCTCACGGAGAAGAAGTAGCTGCGCATCGTCGCCTAAAACCGGGGTGCGCCGGAACTCAAGGCTTGGAGATGGGCACGTCTTGGCACTTTGGGGCGATAAGCGCCGCTACCCTTTCTCGAGATAATCCTTCTCGGCTGCGTCATCGAGCAGCATGGTTCCCGTGCCGCCTCGCGTAAAAATCTCCTTCAGCAGCGCGTGCGCCCTCAAGCCGTTGATAAGGTAGGCGCGTTTGACTCCGCCGCGCAGCGCTTCAACCACCGCCTGCAACTTGGGAACCATGCCGCCGGAAGCGTCGCCTTTTGCGATCATGGCTTCCGCCTGGCTGATCGTGAGATAGCTGTAGCGGCTGGCGGCGTCGTTTACATCCTTGAGTACGCCATCGGTGTTGCTGAGTATGATCAGCTTCTCCACCTGCATCTCACTCGCGAGCGCGCAGGCAATTGTGTCTGCATTGATATTGAGCACCCGGCCTTCGCTGTCTGCGGCCAGAGGGCTGATCACCGGCACATAACGATTCTCCATGAGCGTGCGCACGAGCGCGGGGTTCACGTCCTTGACGTCGCCCACGTTGCCGAAATCGACTTCGAGTTCTTCACCGGTCTTCGGGTCGGTCACTTTTTTCGGCGGCCGCTTCTGCGCCATGATGACTTCCCCGTCGAGGCCGTTCAAACCCACAGGCCGCGCGCCGTGCTTTTGCAGCGCCGCGAGGATGTCGGTGTTGATCGAGCCAGCGAAAACCATCTTGGCCATCTCGAGCGTCTTGTCGTCGGTGATGCGGCGGCCCGCGACTTTTTCAGGCATTACGCCAAGCTGCTTCATCATCTCGTCAAGTTGCGGCCCGCCGCCGTGGACTACGAGAATGCGGATGCCGACTTGCGCAATCATGGCCACGTCCTGCGCAAAGGCATCGAGCGAAGCGGGCGTATTGGCAATCTCGCCGCCGACTTTCACGACGAACACTTTGTCGCGATAGCGGCGAAGATAGGGTAAAGCCTGCAAGAGAACGTTGATGTCTTCCATAGACGGCGGTCGCGTGTCTCGGGTTTCGTGTCTCGTGTCAACAGCGTTTGACTCGCGACGCGCGACACGAGACACGCGACGCGTTTCCGACAATCCTCAACAACTCATCACCAGCCACCTGATGTGAGGCGGCGCACTATACTCCCGCTTTCAATTTCCTTAAGTGCTTTCAATATGGAGTTCGCCGTGGCCGGAGTCCAACTCGATATGCCTACACTGACTGCCGATCTGAAAACCGAACTCGCCGAGACTGCGCGCAAGCTGCGCGTCCACGTGATCAAGTCGCTCACCAAAGCCGGTTGCGGCCACCCCGGCGGCTCACTGGGCATGGCCGACATTTTCGCCGCGCTCTATTTTGGCGGTTTTGTGCGCCACGATCCCGCAAACCCGAGTTGGTCGGGCCGAGACCGCGTGGTGCTTTCCAATGGCCACATCTGCCCCATCCTTTACGCCGCCCTGGCCCAGCGTGGCTACTTTCCCGTGGAATGGCTCGATTCTCTGCGGCAGCTTGACGCGCACCTCCAGGGCCACCCGGCCATGCACAAAACGCCCGGCGTGGAGATGAGCACGGGCTCCCTGGGCCACGGCATCAGCGCCGCTACCGGCATGGCGCTGGCGCTGCGCGCGGACAAAGGCGACCAGCACGTTTACTGCCTGACCGGCGACGGTGAGCTTGAGGAAGGGCTGTGCTGGGAGGCCTTTATGGCCGCGGCACACTACAAACTCGACAACCTCACGTTCATCATTGATCGCAATGATGCGCAGATTGACGGCCGCACCACAGACGTCATGAACATCGACCCGCTGGACAAGAAGCTCGAAGCCTTCGGGATGCACGTTGTGGCGGCGGATGGCCACCGGTTCGAGTCCATTTTTGATGCGCTCAACAAAGCCCGCGCCAACAAGGGCAAGCCCACCGCGATCATCGCCAGCACGATCATGGGTAAAGGCGTAAGCTACATGGAAAAAGAAGGCTACAAGTGGCACGGCAAAACGCCGGGTGCCGAACAAGCCGCAATCGCCCTCAAAGAGTTAGGCGCGTAACGAGTTTCTCGGGCGAAGACGCGGGCGCGCCGGTAAGCCGGCGCACTCCAAAGGGACTTTCGCGCCGCGTTGCAACAAGCCACAATTCGCCCATGCATCGTGTGGCTTTGGTTCTGTTATTGGCTTTCGGGGCGGCGCTGGCGCTGATTGGCGTCAAGGTGCCCCATGCCCAGACGAGCCAACAAAAGCCGGCCGCGCCCGTGGCTGTGGTCTATGGCAATGCGGTTCAGCTTTCCTGGCGTTTGCCGGCGGGGCCGCGCTCTTTGAACGTGGTGATTTACCGCGGTGATGCAAGCTCGTCTATGGCGCGCGTGGCAACGCTGGAGGCAGAGCGCCGGTCTTACACAGACACCAGTGTCCGTGTGGGCCAGAGCTACGACTATGCCATTGCCCTTGATCAGCGGGGACTGCCGCTTTCCGCCATATCGGATTCTGTGCGCGTGAGCATCGGCATCATTGATCGCGTGGTTTTCCGAGGCGGTTCAATCTCTCGCGCGGTGTTTGATGTCGCGGTTTTCAGCGAAGGCAGGAAGTTTGTCGAGGCTTTCGTTGCGGCTCCGGGCGAGCCGGTGGGGGATCTGCGGCGTGTAGATGGCGTAGAAAAGCCGCTTGACTTCCGTTTGGGCTGCAAAGTGCTGGGACTGCGTCTGGAGATTGCGCCGGGCAAGAGCAAAGAGCGCCAGCCGCTGCTCGATAGCTCAGGGCGCGCACTGACGGATCTGGCCGGAAGGCCCATTGAGCTTTCGTTGCCCTCCAAGGGCGAGGCACGCGAGCGGCTGGTGGTGGAACTGGAAGTCTCTGACAGCCGCCGCATCACCCTTGTAGAAGGCGAGGGCTTTTCGCCGTGACGGGTGCACAAATCCCGCATGCACGCTAGACTTGCCTTCCCTTTCAAGTCGGGTTCTGCGTAAAACGTGGCAAGCCAGATTGGTGTTCTATGCGTCGAATCGTGATTTCGATTCCCTTGCTTGCGCTGCTGTTTGCGCTGTCCATGGCCCGGGCCAGCAGCCAGCCGGCACCCGTGCCGGTGCCACCCGCCGCCGACGGTGCAAAGACGCTGCGACTGCCGCTGGCATCCGCGAACATCAGTCTGGATCCGCACCTCACGCCAGGAAGCGACTCCTTGCCTTTGATCGCGGACATCTACGAGGGCTTGACTCAATGGGTTCCCGGCGAGCCTTCGGTCTTGGCCCCCTGCATCGCCAAAGACTGGCCCAAGATCAGTGATGACGGACTGACCTACACGTTCACCCTTCGCAGCGATGTGAAGTTCCACAACGCTTCGTGCTTCGAAGAAGGCAAGGGCCGCGCGCTCAAAGCTTCGGATGTCGTCGCCAGTTTCAAACGGCTTGCGGCGTGTAGCGCCGAGCCCGTGAACTGGTACTGGCTCGTCAAGGGCTGGATTGCGGGGCTTGATGAATACGCCGACGCATGCCAGACCAACGGCGGCTTTGCCGGCCGCGACGAAACGGAAGTGGACGGGCTCAGCGCGCCCGATGACGCCACTTTTGTGCTCAAGCTCAAGCGCCCCTGCGCGGCTATGCTTGCGATTCTTGCTCACCCGTCGCTGTCGATTGTGGCTGAGGAAGCGCTGAACAATTTCAGTTCCATGCTCGCAACGCGCGAGGCCGGCACCGGGCCCTATCGCCTCAATGCCGTGACGGCGCGCAAGCTGTATGTATTGAAGCGCGTTGACGACTACTGGGGCGAAAAGCCCTACTTCGAGCGCGTGACCTACGCCAACCCGAGGTCGTTTCAGTCATTGTTGCAGGGCGAGTGGGCACGCCTGGAACTGGGCAGCAGTGATTACGCCAATTACGTCGGCGACGAAAAGCGCGCCGAACGCCTGAAGAAAGCCAACCTCGAACTCGTGGAGCCCGACGACGAAGGCATCACTTTCCTCGCCTTCAACATGGAAGACACGCTGTGGGGCGCCCGCGATGCCGATGGACGCGGCTTGCGCAAGGCGATCTCGCTTGCCATCAGCCGCGAAGAGATTATCGACGCGACGTTTCAATCCCGGGTGTTTGCACGCCCCGCCGGTCAGTTGCTGCCCCCGGGTTGCGAGTTCGCTGAGGTTTCAGTCAGCGCGGAGTGGAATGAGTGCGATCTCAAGAAAGCCAAAGACGCGCTCGATGCAACGAAGTTCAAAGGAGGCAAGGATCCGGCGACGGGCAATCCGCTGAAGCTCAAGTTCGTGTGCGGTTCGGGCGACGACGGCGCGGTTGAGTGTATCGCAAAAGGCTTGCAGAGCCTCGGCATCGAGTTGGAGGCCGAGCAGTTGGGTATCGCAGAACTTTACGCCGCAATGGATGGCGGCCAGGGCCAGTTGTTCGCCTATGGCTGGAATCTTGATTTCCCCATCGCGCAGAACTTCCTGCAGTTGTTCGACAGCCGCAACATTGGCTCAAGCGCCGACAACCGCAACTGCGCGCGCTATAGCGTGAAGGAATTCGACGAGTCCTATGCCGCGCTGCAAAAAACGGCCATGCGCCCTGAAAACGCGGCCAAGCGCAAGGAGCTGACAAAGAACTTGTGCGACCTGATTCTGGAGGATCGCGCGGTCATGCCCCTTTACGTGCGCAAGTCGCCCACACTGCGCAACACGCTGATCGAGTGGCCCAAGCTCGCGCAAAGCGCGTTCGACTCAGCCCGTTTCATCAAGGCCAGGAAATGAAGAAGCCCGCAACCATTCTGCTGCAATCGGCCCCCCTGGCCGCACTGCTGCTGATCGCGGCCACGGCCACGCCCGGCTGTGGCGGCGCTGCGGGCGCTCTGGGTTCGGAAGATGAAGGCCAGGTCGTGATTCGCCGCGCGGAAACGGCAGATCCCAAGAGCATCGATCCGCACAAGGCCGGCGACGTTACATCGTCTCGCTCGTGCGGCATGGCCTACGACACTCTCCTGCAATACGACTACCTCAAGCGGCCGGCCACGCTGGTGCCCAACCTGTGCGCATCAATGCCGACATACGATGCCGCTTCAAAGAGCTACACCTTCAAGCTGCGCAAGGACGTGTTCTTTCAAGACGACCGATGTTTTGCCGCCGACTCCAAGGGAAGGTTCTACCGTGATGAAGGCGAGGGTAAGCAGGAGTCCCGTGGCGAAGGTCGCCGTTTCGTAGCCTCGGACATGGTGTATTCCTTTAAGCGATTGTTTGCGCTGCCTGACTCAGGCGGCGAGTGGGTGCTAGCGGGCTACATCGTGGGTCTTGATGCGTTCCGTGGCGCTGCCTTGAACAAAGTAGGCACGGGGCCCGCGGATGACTCCGACAAGCCGTGGCGCGATTTCCTCCGTGAGACGCCCGTCGAGGGTTTGCTGGCGCCGGATGATTCGACGTTCGTTGTGAAACTCACGCAGGATTATCCGCAGTTCCTTGGAGCGATAACGCTTTCTTACGGCGCAGCGGTGCCCTATGAAGCCGCCGAATACTACGGCAAAGACTACTTCCGCAAGCCCGTGGGCACCGGCCCCTACATGCTCAAGAGCTGGCGCTCAAACTGGGAACTGGTGTGGGTGAAGAACCCCAGGTTCCGCGAAGAGTTTTTTCCAAAGAGCGATGCGCCCGAGGACGCGAAATATAAGCCATTGATGGGCAAGAAGCTGCCCATTGCTGACCGTATCGACGTGCGCATCATCAAGGAAACCCAGCCGGCGTTCCTGAAGTTCCTAAAGGGCGAGCTCGATGCCTCGGGCATCGACAAAGACAACTTCTCGTCTGCGGTGACGCAGCAGGCTACCGTGACTCCGGAACTGGCCAAGCTGGGCATTTCCGTCGAGAACTGGGCCGATCCCACTCTGGACTATGCCGTGTTCAACATGACCGATCCGCTCGTGGGCATGCAGGACAACAGTCCTGAGCGCGCCAAACAGCGTGATCGTGCCCGGGCCATACGCCGCGCGATCGCGCTTTCGATCGATCGTGTTGATTACATCCGGCGTTATCGCAACGGGCGTGGCGCGCCGGCCCTTCAATTGATACCGCCGGGAATGCCGGGCAACGACCCATCATTCGACATGCCCAGTCAGCGCTTTGATCCGCCCGCCGCGCGCAAAATTCTCGCGGAGGCCGGCTACAAACTCGAAGGCCAGGGTGAGGGCCCCTACAAGGCCATTGACCCGGATACCGGCAAGCAAGTCACGGTTTCCATCCTGCTGCGCGACAACACTGAAGCCGGCAAAGATGAAGCGCGTTACTACAAGACCTGCGGCGACAAGGTGGGTGTATTAATCAACGCCGAGCCGCTTACTTTCAACGAGTTCCTCAAGCGCCAGGACGAGGGCACGGGCCAGGCTTACGACGCGGGCTGGGTGATGGATTACCCCGACGCGCAGAACATGCTGCAATTGCTCTATGGCCCCAACAAGCCGCCGGGCATCAACGCCGCTTCTTACGATGATCCCGAGTTCAACAAGCTCTATGAAGAAATGGCCGCGCTGGATGACACGGTGCCCGATCAGCGCGCGCGCAAGATGAAGTTGATCGGCGAGATGCACAGGATACTGGATCGCGATGTTCCGTGGGTGCTTTTCATGTTCCGCCAGACTTATGCGCTTTACAACCCTTGGTACCTTGCGCCCAAACCCAATGAATTCGCGTACACCTACAGCAAGTTCTGGTATTCAGACACGCCCGTGCGTACCAAGGCCATCGCTGAGCGCGCGGAGACAACTACCTGGCCCGCGCTGCTTTTCTTTCTGGTCATGATTGTGCCCGTGGGCCTGATGGCACAGCGGATTATCAAACAGTCGCGGTAACGGGGAATCGATGCTCGCATACGTTCTGCGAAAACTGCTGTATATGCCCTTCATCCTGCTCGGGGTGGTGGGCATTACGTTCATGCTGTTCACGATTTCCACCCGGCCCGAGGCGCTGGCCAAGATTCAACTTGGTGAAAAATCCACCGCGCGCCAGCAATACCAATGGCTCGAAAGCAAGGGCTACATCAACTGGACCGAGCGCGGCCTGGCCAAAATGAAGGCCATGGAAACCGGCGCGCTGCCCACACGCACGACACAGCTTTTCAACGCGGCGCTGCTTGAGGAATTCGCGGCCGACCGCGACCGCCTTGAAGCCGAGATGAAAGATCTCGACGGGCGCGACCAGAACGACGAAACCAAGGCCGCAAAGTCAGTTCTGGAAGACCGCATCTTCAAGAACAAGACGCTGATAAACGGAGCCTTGAAGTCAGCCACCACGACTTTCCTGATAGAGAAACTGACACTCGAGACCTACGGCAAGGCCAATGCGCTGGCGGCGCAGGAGGCTGCTGTCGCCGAGGCCAAGTCCGCATTGGAAGAGGCGGAAACGAAGAAGGACGGTGTCGAGGAAGCCAGAAAAGACTACGAAGCGGCGAAGAAACAATTTGACGACGCGATGGCCGCAACGCCGGGAGCATTGCAGAAACTGAAAGATGCCAAGGCGGAAGCGGCGAAGAAGTACGCGAAGATCGAAGATGTCGAGGCAGACTTGCGCTACACCAGCCGCTTCACGATGTTTCTGCATTACGTTTCAGACCTGTTGCGCATGGACTTCGGCGACACGCGTTCAGGCCGTCCTGTCGCCGAGGTACTCTGGAAGGGCATGGGGCCGAGCCTTGCCCTGGCGCTGCCAGCGTTCCTGCTTTCTGAGCTGATTGCGCTGTTCTTCGGCCTGCTTGCCGCCATGTATCGCAAGACGCCCATGGATGCGACGCTGGTGATCAGCTCGATTGTTCTCATGAGCGTCAATGGCATCGCCATGATCATGTTCGGCCAGAAGATGCTGGCCGCGGACTGGAACTACTTTCCGATCTCCGGCTTTGCTTCAGGGTTCGGTATGGTGCGTTACCTGATGCTGCCGGCGCTGCTGTATGTCGTTCTCAGCTATGGCGAGCATGTGCGTTTCAACCGCATCATCATGCTTGACGAAGTAGGACAGGATTACGTGCGCACGGCGCGCGCCAAAGGCCTGAATGAGAACACCGTTCTCTTCAAGCATGTGTTCCGCAACAGCCTGATCCCGCTGATTACGCGCTGGGTGGTGGCGGTGCCGGCGCTTTACACGGGTTCGCTGATTCTCGAGAGTTTCTTTGGCATCCCCGGCCTGGGCTACCTGACGGTGGACGCCATTTCAAACAGTGACGGCAACATCATCCGCGCGGTCGTGGTGATCGGCGCGGTTTCATTCATGCTGGCGAATCTGCTTTCAGACGTACTGTATGCGTTGGTCGATCCACGCATCCGCCTGGGATAATGCATGCCTTGGAAAGATGTCATCAAGCAGTTGCTCAAGCGCCGGCTTGCCATGTTTTGCGGCGTGGTCATCGTGCTTTGCATGCTGTTTGCAGTATTGGCCCGTGTTCTGGTCAAGGACGCTGACCTCGCGTCGCGCCCCGGAGTTGACGAAGTGGCCGAGGGGGGCACGGGCATGGAGCGCTACTACCACCCGCCCGGCTGGTTTCTGGCCTTCAGTCCCGAACACGAACACTGGACCAAGACCGGCACAGACAAGAACGGCAAAAAGAACCCTGCAATCGCCATGGAGGCCCGCAGTTGGGGCCTGGCGGACGGCAATTTCTGGCGCTTTCCGATGGGCTGCGACATTGAAGGCGTGAGTGTGCTGGCCAAGCTGATTCGCGGCCTCGAGCTGGCGTTCATCATCGGCATTGTGCCGACGCTGATCAGCGCGGTTATTGCCACCATCATGGGCCTTGCTGCCGGTTACTTTGGCGGGCTGGTTGACGACATCATTGGCTTCCTTATGTCCGTGCTGGCTTCGATTCCGCTGCTGCTTCTGTTGATTGCCTTCATCCAGGCCGTCAAAGACAGTGAAGCCATCGCGCGCTGGTTCGAGGGTGTGGGGTTGGGCGACGACAAAAAGGCCGTGCGCAACCTTCTGTTGGTGCTGGTGGTCATTGGCGTCACCACGTGGGTCGGGCTATGCCGACTTGTGCGAGGCGAAGTCATCAAACACAAGAACCGCGAATATGTGCAAGCCGCGCGCGCATTGGGTTGTGGCCACGGGCGCATCCTCTTTCAGCACATCCTGCCCAACGTGTTTCACCTGGTGATTATCACCTTTACGCTGGCTTTCGTGGGCAGCGTCGGGCTTGAGGTCTTCCTGAGTTTCGTGGGTATCGGCATCGATCCAACACTTCCCACGTGGGGTCAGGTCATCAGTGCCGCGCGCAACGAACTGCAGCGCGATCCAAGTGTGTGGTGGCCGCTCGCGGGTGCGACCACGCTGCTGTTCGTGCTCTCGCTCAGCTTCTCGCTGTTTGGCGATGCTTTGCGCGATGCGCTTGATCCCAAGCTTCGTACTTAGTTTCTTGCCTGCCCCGTTTGGAGCGTCGATGCGCACACTTGGATCAACGGCTCTGGCCGCGTTGCTGCTTTTTCTTACCGCTTGCGGCAACTCAACAGGTCCGCTCAATCCGGACGCCGCCGGCGCGGGCATGAGCGCTGTGGTAAGTGAGTTGCAGACAGCTTCTTTTGACGACGGCAAAAAGAAGAAGTTGCGCGATAAAGAACTCGGCGAGAAGTCGGGTGCTGCGTTCTTCGGCGCGGCTATCAGGCTTGAAATCCTGGATCCCTCGATAACCAAGTGGCTCGTGATTCCAGAGTCGGGAGATGCCGCAGCCGATGGAGCGGCGGTGAAAGCGAGCGGCGAATTGCCCGCAGCGTCATGTTCTTACGCTTGCCCCAAGGCCCGGAATCTGCTGGTAGCGATGTCTGGCAAGGGCAGCAAGAAAAAAGTCGTGCTCTGCCCGAACTCTCGGAACTGGAAGCGCTACGGCGATGCCGTTCCGGTTTACTTCTCTGACGGCAACGCCCCGGTCAAGCTGACTTTTGACGAGGCGGCAAAGAGTTTCAGCATCACACGCGACGAATGGAATGACCCCGCGGGCAAACTCTTTGGCAAGAAAGCGCCCTTTGACATGGTCGGTGAGTAGCCTTGCTTCTTCCATCGCTTCGATTGCAACGCTAACCTTGCCCGCCGATGCGCACTGGAATCTTCATTACGGGCACTGACACTGGCGTGGGCAAGACCGTCGTTACGGCGGGCCTTGTGCTCGCGCTCAAAGAGCGCGGCTTCAACGTTGGGTTCATGAAGCCGATTGCGACCGGCTGCCCCGTGCTTGATGGTGAAGTGGTCTCGCCCGATGTGCGCTTCTTGCGCGAGGTGACCGGCATCCACGATGAGATGGATCTCGTGTGCCCTTATCGCCTCAAGGCGCCGGCTGCGCCGAGCATTGCTTCGCGCCTCGAAGACACGCACATCCAGCTTTCGTACATCATGGACCAGTATTTCCAGCTTTCGCTGCTGCACGAGATCGTGATTGTTGAAGGCGTCGGCGGCCTGATGGTGCCGGTGAACAACAACGAACTCGTCAGCGACCTGGTGCTGCAGATGGGCCTGGAACTCGTGATTGTGGCGCGGCCTACACTGGGCACGATCAACCACACGCTACTGACGTGCCACACGGCCAAGATGCTGGGAATTCCGCTGGCGGGCATCGTGATTAACGGCTTTGGCAAAGAGCGCATCGGCCTGCCAGAGCGCACCAACCCAGACGAAATCGAGCATTTCTCCAACACGCCCGTGCTCGGCATCCTGCCCTGGATGCGCGACCTTGATGAGAACGCATGCAAGGCGCCCACGCTTCTGACCGAGTTCCGCGAGCGCGTGAACATCCAGTCTCTGCTGCCCACCGAAGACGAGCTGTAACTCGCACCTTGGGCGATGCTACCGCTGAAGTGGTTCAACGCGGTCGGGGCCGACCGATTTGTCGTGCGTGGGCGGCGGCGTCTTGAGTGGCACCGTGCCGCGCTTGAGGAATAGCAGCGCAAAGGCGGTGTCCACGGCGTTACCCGCCCAATCGTTGGCCGGTGTTTGCAGGCACACCAGCGTGCTGGCGCCCTCAGCGTACCAGTCGTGCTCGCCGAGATAGCGCACGTCGCACAACACGCCAACGCGTTCAAGCCCGTACAGGTAATAGTAGTACCACGAGCGCCCGTAGTTGGCGTTGCGCGTGACCGAATAGCGCAGTTCCATCCAGGCCACGCCGCCCTCGAAACTGGCGGCGGCGTTCTGCTTCCAGGCCAGGTAGTTCACGGGGCCGCCGAATTCGGTGCGCTGCTGCTCGGGCGTCATTTGCGCCGCAAGATCCAGTGCCGTCATCAGGCATGTAAGCGCCGAACAGGTCATGGAGCCGTAGGCCGTGGAAACTCCGGTCTTGCTGTCCCAGCTTGCGGCTCCGGAGTAAGCCCAGCCGCGCGCCTTGACTGACTTCGTGGCGCGCGTGAATTTCGGTTCGCGGTCTTCTGGAGTCTCGGTTTTGCCGGGTCGACCGGGCTTGGGCGGCTTGCCGCCGAGCACGCGCTTGATCTCGGGGCCGTTGACTTCCTGCAGCTTGCGCAGCTCGTCAACATGGTTGCGTACGATGCCGCCGGGGATGCTCAGGCCGCAGCGCAGGCATGAGCCCAGCGCGAGCAGCGCGTATTGCGTGCACGAGAGATCAAAGCGATCGACCGCAGTTGTGGACTCCTCGTATTTGTAGTTCCAGAAAGGGTTCTTCTTGTTCTGGTTCTGCACGATCCAGTCGAGCAGGCGCTGCATTTCTTTTTTGTCTTCGGCGTTCACGCTGCGTTTGGTGTCCACCTTCCGGTTTTCCAGGTAGCTGCGTTTTTCATCGTCACTGATGTACTTGGCTTCGTAGGCCATGAGCGAAATGGCGACCTCGTAGAGGTTGTCCACGTTCTGGCCCTTCATGGCTTCGAAGCCCGCGGCGATTTTCTCGTTTTCCGGGCCAACACCGCAGATCAGCAGCGCCAACAGTGCCAGCGCCGTGCCGCCGCGCTTGTGATTGCCCGAGGGCCAAAGCCCCTCTTTGTCGGCCATGCCCAGCAGGCGGTCACGGCCGCGCACGATGGCGGAATCGACATAACGCTTGAGGTCATTTTCGATCGTGCTGTCAAAGCTGCGCGCCAATGCCCACTCACAGTCCCAGTCCCGGTAGTTGTAGCGCCTGACGCTGCCCTCATAACTCGCCAGTTCATGGCTGACCGCGCGAAGCCCAAAACGTGCGCCCTCCAGCCGGCCCTCGCCGCTGTTGAAATAGGCAACACAGTCAACATCAAACTGGCGCCAGACGTGAAAGGGCTTTGTTTCATCGGCCGCAGGCGCGGCTTCAGCGAGCACGTGCCGGCTGGTAATGATGGTGCAGGCCGCCTTCCCGTAGTCAGCTTGCTGGGCAACTTCGTAGCTGCTGCTCAGGGTAAGCGCGGGCAGTCCTTCAACTCGTGTGAAATTCCATTTGCGCTCGTATTTGTCGCCTTGCTTGGCGGACTTGCCTGGCACGAGCATGGCCAGTTGCATCAGCAAGTCTTCCAGGGTGATCGGGTAGTTGGGATCATTAAGCAGGCCGATGCCCTGGTCCTTCTTGTCCGGCCACAGGATTTCGTAGCCGAAAAGGTGAACGTGAGCCTTGGAGGGCGCCACAAGCTGGTCAACTTTGTCCACGATCTTGCGCTGGGCTTTGGCCTGGGCCTGCTCGGCGCTGACGCTCTGGTAGAGCAGGTATGTGCGTTTGGGCGTGCGCCAACGCAGCTCGACCTCGCTTTGCGCGGCGCCGTGGTGGGCAAGCGCAAGCATGACGATGGCCAACGCAGCAAGTACGCGGGTCAACCTCAACACGACCACTACCTCCGGGAATGCGGCGTTAGTTTAGGCATAAAACGAAGTCCCGCCATGACCAATTTCGGAATGACCCGGTGACGGCCCCGAAACTCAGGCGCGGCGCTTGCCTTGGCGTAATGCTACTTCTCAAGCGAGCGCAAGCGTTCTTGCGCTGTCTTCACCGATGAACTGAGTTGGCGATTGCGCGTTTCCAGCGTGCCCTTGAGTGATTTGGCGTCGTTCATCAGGCGCGCCTGGGCGTCAGCGCCTTTGAATTTGTCCTCGGCTTTCACCAGTGCTTCTGCGCGCTTGATCTCGGTTTCGATGTTGGCTTTCTCGGTGCCGGCCCAGGTGATGAAGTCGTTGAGCCGCTGTTTGTCGTCTTGCTTTTGCGCTTTCATTTCGTCGTCATCGAGGCCTTCACCTTTTCTGATTTCCGGAGGCACGAGTAACTCGCCCAGCGCTTCCTTCCAAATCTCAACGGCATCACCGGCGCGTTTGGCTCGTGAATTTGCGTCGCCCTGCGCGCCGATCTGTTCTTCAGCCACTTTGCTGGCCTCTTTGCGCAGCGCGCCGCGCTTGTTGGCCAGGTTGCGCTCCGCCTGCTGACGGCTGGTTGTGGTTTTTGAAAGACTCGTCTTGAGTTCAATGCCGCGCGATTTCAGGCGCTGGTATTCCTCATCTTTGCCGGCGTCTTTGGCTTTTTTCTGAGCTGCGTTGTTCTCGCTGATTTCCTTGAGAATGTCCCTTTCGGCTTTGTCAGACTTTGCAAGTTCCGACTGCGAATCGGCGACCGCGTTCTTCAGGTCGTCGAGATCATCAGCCTGCAGCACGGACGGCCCCAGCATCGCGGCCAGAACCAGCACCAGCAGTGCGGCCACGAGGGAACTGCGGCGAGGCGCGAGCGCATGGCCGTGCAAGGATTGCCCGTGTCCGCTAAGTTCCCGGTTTCTGTATGCCATACTTCTTCATCTTGTATTGCAGCGCCGTTCGCCCCACTCCCAGTACTCTCGCCGCGCGCGACTGGTTCCAGCCGCTTTCATTCATCGCCGCGAGGATTGCATTCTTCTCGATTCTCTCCAGGTCGCCTGTCAGGCCGCTGGCAGCCGCGCTTGCGCCGCCGCCGCCCTGGACTTCCGCGGGCAGGTCCTGGGCGCGCAGCTCGCCCGAAGGGGCGAGCGCAATCATGCGCCGTAGCGCGTTTTCAAGCTCACGCACGTTGCCCGGCCACTGATAGCCCTTCAAGAGCGCCTGCACGGCTTCGGGCACTGTTTGCTTGGCGTTCTCTTTCTTGAGGAAATGCTGAACGAGCACGGGAATGTCCTCTGGCCGCTCGCGCAGCGAGGGCAATTGCACGGTTACGACATTCACGCGGTAATACAGATCCTCGCGGAATGCGCCCGCCTTGCTCAGCGTGCGCAGGTCTTTGTTCGTGGCGCACACCAGGCGCACGTCCACTTTGATGCTCTCGCTGCCGCCCACGCGCTCGATGTGCTTGTCCTGCAGCACACGCAAAAGCTTGACCTGTGTGCTGGCGGGAATCTCGGCCAGTTCATCAAGGAACAGCGTGCCGCCGTTGGCCATCTCGAAGCGGCCTTTGCGCTGGCTGTCAGCACCCGTGAACGCGCCCTTTTCATGGCCGAAGAGTTCGCTTTCGAGAACGCCCGCCGCCAGCGCACCGGCGTTGACAGCGACAAAGGGTTTGTCCGCGCGTGGGCTGAGTGCGTGCACGGCGCGCGCCACGAGCTCTTTGCCCGTGCCGCTCTCGCCCAGGATCAGCACCGGAACCGTGGAGCGCGCGGCGCGCTTGACGATGTCGGCAATCTCGATCAGTTGCGGCGAGTTGCCGATCAATCCCGGCAACACCTCGCCCGACTTCAGCTCGGGCTGCTTGACTTCCACTTCGCCGGGCTTGGCGCGCGAGGCGCGGCCTTCCTCAATGGCGCGCTCAACCTTGAACTCGAACTCCGTGAGGTCAAAGGGCTTTTCGATGAAGTCCGACGCGCCCAGGCCCATGGCGGTGACGGCGTCTTTGACGCTGCCGTGCGCCGTGATGAAAATAAACGGCGGCACATCGCCCGCCTTGCGCAGCTCTTTCAAAAAGCCCATGCCGTCAAGGCGCGGCATCTTGAGATCGCTCACGATGGCGTCAAAGCGCCGGCGCTTGCAGGCATCGAGCGCTGCCAGGCCGTCTCCGGCCTGCGTCACGTCAATCTTGCGCGCGGCCATGGCCAGACTGAGCATGTCGCGCATGCTTTCTTTGTCGTCAACCACAAGGATATGCGGGCGATCCGCCATTTTGGTTCCTCTCAGTTAATGCAAAAAGCGAATCCACCACAGAGCCACAGAGAACTCGGAGAACGGCCTATTGGTTCAACAACAACTGCAACTGCTATCCACAGATTTCCCAGACGGACACAGATGGTTTTTTCTCGGCAGTAATCTGTGCCGATCTGTGAAATCTGTGGGTTGCTTTGCCTTTGTCTGTCTTCCTGACTTCAAGCCTTTCTCCGTGACCTCTGTGGCTCTGTGGGGAACCGCTGCTATTCGCCTTTCTTGGCGAACGTTGCGCGGAACATGGTACCCGTGGGCCCAGTGCGAACCAGCAAAAGGTCGCCGCCCATGTCGCGCAGCAACCTGCGTGAGATCGCCAGCCCCAGCCCCGTGCCGTCTGCCTTGCCTGTCACGAACGGCTCAAACAGTTTACCGCGAACCTCCTCGGCAATGCCCGGCCCATTATCCTCAAATTCCACGGTGACCAGTTTTCCGGCAACCGTGGCGCGGATATCCAGCTTCTTGTTTTCGCTCTCGATCTCGCGCAGCGCCTCGGCTGCGTTCGTGCCCAGATTCAGCAGTGCCTGGCGCAGCGCCGTGGCATCAATATCCAGCTCGGTCGTGGCCGCGGCTTCGGGCATGTCCAGGTTCACCGTCACTGCGCCCGCGCCCCGCGAACGCGCGGCTTCCGCAATCGGAGAAAGCGCTGTGCGCAGATTGACTTTCTCTGGCGAGCCGTGGGCGCCGCGCGAAAACGCCAGGAAGTCGCGCACCACGCGATCGAGTGCCGCGATCTCGGCGATCAGTTTGTCGCTCATCTTTTTCTGCAGCGGGTCCTCAAGCTGGCGCGCGATCAGTTCGGCGTAGCCGCGCATGGCGGCCAGCGGATTCTTGATCTGGTGCGCCATGCCGGAGCTGAACTGGGCCAGTTCGGCCAATCTGCGCTGCTTGGCGAGGTCGGCAAGCAGGCGCGTTTCGTAGCGCGCAATCAGCAGTGCCGCGGCAAGTGTTACGGCAAACACGGCGCTGATAGTGAGCGAAAGCAGCAGCTTGAGGGCGGCGAGACGATCGCGGTTTTCCTGGTTTTGCAGCTCGCGCTCCTGCGCGTTGCGCGCGCGCATTTCAGAAAGGCGTGCGAGGTAGTCATCTTCAAGTTCGACGCCCACGGCGAAGTCACTGAGTTCGCCGGTTTCAAGGCTTTTGACGGGCGCAAAGGCGTTGCGGTAAACGCGCTCGGATTTGTCGCTGTACTCCACCGTGGCCACGGGCGCGCGATCCTTGAAGCAGGCATCGATTTCGTTCTGGTCCTGCGTGTAGGGTTTGTCGCCGAATTTGCCGCTGCCGGTATCGAGCACCAGTGTGCCGTCGCGCCGCAGCAGTGATACGCGGCGCACGCCGGCAACCTGCTTGAGTTCATTGAGTCGTGCGCGAAACAGCCGCGCCAGATTGTCATCCGCGCTGGTGATGCCGGCAGCGCCCGTGGGCGTAATGGAAGCCGCCGCCGCCGCCGCATAGCCCTTGAGACGGCGCGCGAGTTGCTCTTTGTAATTCTCGCGCACCTCTTCGCCGATGCGTTTGGAATTCTCGGCGCGCCGCGCGGCCTGGTCTTCGTAGCCGCGCTGGATTTGCCAATAGGCCGTGAAGCCGCCGGCGGAAAGCGCGGCGGCCACGACAAACGTGAAGGCCAGCAAAGGGCCGATACTTCTGCTTTTGCGGGCCGGGTCCATGATTACCAGTCAAAGCCGATGAAGGCCGTGATTTCGTGAACGACGTAACCCTCGTTGTCGAGCAGGCTGGTGCGGCGCTCAAAGCGGTAGCGCGCGCCGGCCTCGATGGTCCAGAAGAAGTTCACCCCAACTTCAACGTTGAACGAGAAGTAGCGCTCAAACACGGTGTCGGAATTGGTGGTGAAAACGCCGGAATCTGAACGGCGTGCGTCGTACTCGCGCGTCCAGAGGTCAATGCCGCCGCCGATGCGCACGATATAGAAGTTGAAGTTCGTCTGCGCTTGCAGGCCGTAGGTCCAGTAGCGGTTGAAGCCCTGCGCGCTGTCGTCCTGGCGGCGCGCGTAAACTTTGGCCGTGGTCTGGTTGACGGTGAAGAAGCGCAGCCGCGCACGCGCTCCGAACTCATAGCGCAGCAGTTGCAGTTTGTCGTCGTCAAAGATCAGGTTGTCCGGGTGGATGTCGAACTGGTCGCGGAACCACTCATACTCAAAGAGAATGTAGGGGCCGATCGTCAGGAATTCCCAGAAGCGAAGTTCCGGGCGGAAATCAACGCCGAACATCCAGGAGTCGTTGCTGGGCAGCTTGATGTTGCCCTTGAGCTCGTCTTCGGTGAAATCGGTCAGGCGGCCGTAAAGCCCCCAATCGAGCAGCAGCCACTTGACGGGCAGCCAGTCAAACCAGGTGCGCGCGAAAAAGTTGGCGCGGCGCAGGTCATCCTGTCGCGTGATCGGGCCGTAGATTTCGTAGAACTGGCGCTGTTCATATTCGCCTTCAACGCGCAACCCGCCGCCAAAGCCGCCCGGCTGTGCGCGGTGTTCAAGGAACGCAGCACCCCAGAGACTGAACAGGTTTGCGTCGTGGGCGTCCTCGCGGCCAAAGTAGAAGCGACCGCCGGCCTTGCCCTCAACGCCCAGTTGCAGCGCGTTGGCGATGTTCACCCCGAAGTACGCGGCGGCGCGGCCATCACCAAACCAGCCGCTTTCTTCGTCGCGATCCACTTTGAAGATGTTCGTGTCGTAACCGATGCCGAGGCGGGCGCTCAGCCCCCAGCCAATGCGGTTGGGCGAGAAGTCGAGCGGGCCATCTTCCTTCTTTTCTTTCTCGTTGTAGCCCTTGGTTGAGCTCTTGTCCTTGGATTCAGCCGGGGGCGTGTTGCCGCCCGATTCGCCTTGGGCAAACGCGGGCACCGCGAACAACAACATGACAAGAACAAGCAAAGTCCTCATGGTGATTTCTCCGGCCGGTCGAGAAGGCGACAATCTAGCCGCCCGTGGCCGCGGCTTCCAGCCTGACAGTGCGAACAAAACGGCAGCCGACAGTGGGGCCATACTGTCGGCTGCCTCCCGTTATGCCAGGGAACCGTTCCCCAAGCGCTGAACAGAAAGCACGCCCCGTGCCAGCTTCGCGCCGCAAGTACCGTGCGGCCCGCAAACCTTGAAACGGCGCGGCTCTGCCTGTGTTGACCGTGAAGTAAGACCGCGCAACCATTGCCTGAATGCTGGCGAAGTGCCAGCGCGCGCCGCCAGAATTCCGGCAATTCAGCTTGTGGCGGGCGCGAATGTGCACGGCAGCGTTTGTCGCCGGTGTTCCAATCGCACGAGCGCAAACCAGGAATCGTTGCTAGACTGTTCCGTTCAATTTTTCGGCCGCCAGAGGTGCAACTTGTCGAATCAGAAGGGCCCAGCCATTGTCCAGGCCGACCGCTCGATCCTGCTTGAGGTCGATCATCCCGATTACGAAGCCGCGCGCGACGCGCTGGCCGCGTTTGCGGAACTGGTCAAGTCGCCTGAGCACATCCACACCTATCGCATCAGCCCGCTTTCGCTCTGGAACGCAGCGGCTACGGGCCTGACGGTCGAGCAGGTTATGGGTGCGTTGACGCGCTACTCGCGCTATGACATCCCCGAGGTCGTCTCGACCGAGATCGTCGAGTACATGGGGCGCTACGGCCGCCTTACGCTTGACGTTGAGGACGGCAAGTTCATTTTGCGTTCAAACGATGTCGCGTTGCTCAAGCAGATTGCCAACCACAAGCTTGCCGCCAAATTCTTTGAGGGCGCGATTGGCAATGACAAGTTAATCGTCCAGCCCGCGGCGCGCGGCTTTGTCAAACAGGCGCTGGTCAAGATCGGCTTTCCGGTTGATGACATCGCGGGTTACACGCCCGGGGCGAAACTGGAGTTTGCGCTGCGGGAAACCACGTTGGGCGGACAGCCCTTTGGCCTGCGCCAGTACCAGAAAGATTCGGCGGCCGTGTTCTATGCGGGCGGCGGAGCGCGCGGCGGCTCGGGCGTGATCGTGCTGCCCTGCGGCGCGGGCAAAACAATCGTGGGCATTGCGGCCATGGCGCAAGTACAGGCGCAGACGCTGATTCTCACGGCCAACGTGGTCGCTGTGCGCCAGTGGATGCGCGAGTTGCTCGACAAAACGAGCCTGCGCGCGGACCAGGTGGCGGAATACACCGGCAACGCCAAGAATATCGCGCCCGTGACGGTGGCCACGTACCAGATTGTCACTTATAGAAAGAAGAAGAGTGAAGAGTTCCCGCACTTCTCTTTGTTCAGCAAGGGTGACTGGGGCCTGATCATTTACGACGAAGTGCACTTGCTGCCCGCGCCCGTGTTCCGGGCCACGGCCGAGATCCAGTCGCGCCGCCGTTTGGGCCTGACTGCAACGCTCGTGCGCGAGGATGGCCTTGAGGAAGACGTGTTCTCGCTCGTGGGCCCCAAGCGCTATGACGTTCCCTGGCGCGTGCTCGAAAAGCAGGGCTGGATTGCGACGGCCGATTGCACCGAAGTGCGCGTCGAGATGCCCAGCGCCGGCCGCCTGGGCTATGCCGTGGCTGACGTGCGCGAGCAATACCGCCTCGCCGCCGAGAACCCGCGCAAGCTTGACGTACTCGAGGCACTGCTCAAGATTCACAAAGACGACCACGTCTTGATCATCGCACAGTACCTTGACCAGTTACACGCGATTTCAGAGCGCTTCAAGATTCCGGTGATCGAGGGCAAGACCGGCGTCAAGCGCCGCGAGGAACTTTACGCCAAGTTCCGTTCGGGTGAGGTCAACCCCTTGCTCGTGAGCAAGGTCGGCAACTTCGCGATCGACTTGCCCGAGGCCAATGTTCTCATCCAGCTTTCGGGGACGTTTGGTTCAAGGCAGGAAGAGGCGCAGCGCCTTGGGCGTATTTTGCGCCCCTACGGCGACAACCTGGCGCACTTCTATACGCTGGTCACGCGCGAAACGCGAGACCAGGATTTTGGCGCCAAGCGGCAGCTTTTCCTTGTTGAGCAGGGCTACCACTATCGCGTCGTTGAATCCGACGACGTGATCAATGGAAACATGACAGTCGATCGCCGCGTTGTGGCCGGGAGCGTGGCGTGAAATTTCACCTGCACGTGGGCGTGATCGAAACCAGCGATGAAGCCACGCTGACGGAAGTGCTGGCCATAACCAAACTCGAGGCGCGGGTGCTGCTCAAGCTTGCGCCCAACGTAGTGATCATGGAGCGTGAGGACGCGCAGGAAGCGCTCGAAGAGCTGCAGCGAAGAGGGCTGCACCCGAAAGTTTCGCGCTAGGACCGGAACAACAATGACCAATAACCAGTTTCCAGTTCTCAATTCCCAATGGCTTGGATTTGCCACCGCATTCGTCATTGGGGACTGAACACTGGTCATTGGTTGATGCTGTTCGATCTATTCTAGGGCATCGAATGAAGCTTGCTGGACAATCCCAGGGTTACCGCAACGGCGAGCTTGACCTGCTCTCCGTGCTCGAAGTTGTCATTGCGCAAAAGCCGCGCGTGCTAAAGGGCGGGCTTCCGAACCTGTCGTTTTTCAAGGCAGCCAACGAGGCGCTGCTGGAGCCCGATGACGCCAGCGAAGGCGTGGGTTTCTGGCAGGTGGAGTTCTGGCTGGCGCTTGCGCGCGGCGCGGGGCTGCTGCGCAATGCCGATGGCAAGCTGGAGCCGACGGCGGCGGCCGACGAGTTCTTCGCGCTCGGCTTTGAAGAGCGCTGCAAGCGCTTGCGCGACGCGTGGCTGGACTGCAGCGAGCTCAACGAGCTTGCTTTTGTGCCGGAGATCGAGCTGCCCGGACTGAAACGGGCGCGCACCGTGGATGCCGTCAGTGACGTGCCGCAGCCCTCACGCGTAGCTGCCATGCGCCGCGCGGTGGTCAAGCTGCTGGTCGAACTCAAAGGCGAAACAAGCCTGGCGGCCTTCGTGGCGCTGTGCGAAAAAAGCGCGCGCGACGTGCTGGTGAACCACAGCGACGACGCAAGCTGGCGCCACGTCTTCTACCGCGGTATTCGCGAACTTGGAGGCAGCGAAGATCTCGAAAGAGCGGGCAACTGGTCCAAAGTGGAGGGCGGTTTCATCCGCGCGCTGTGCGAGCTGCCGCTCTTGCGCCTGGGCTACATCGCCTACGACGCCAAGGCGCGCACGCTCGAGCCGCTTGAGGAGCCGAGCCCCGCGTTCACGGCCGAAGTGGTGGTGCAACCCAACCATGAAGTAGTGATGCTGGGCGAGTGGCCTGATCCGGCCGTGGTGTGGCGCCTGGCGCGCTTTTCAGAGCCTACGCCCGCGCGGCGCGTGCGGAAATACCTGCTCGACAAAAAGCGCTTCGCCGAGGCGCTTGGCCGCGGGCACGGCGCCGAGGAACTGATCGAGCTGCTTTCGAAGCTCTCGCGCACGCCGCTGCCGCAGAACGTGAAATATTCGCTGTCGGACTGGGGCGAACACACGGAAAGCATCCGCATCTGGCCTGACGCGCTGCTGATCGAGGCGGAGGGCGTTGAAGACCTTGAGACCGCGCTCGCGCGCCCGCTGCTGGAGAAGCTGGCGCCGGCGAAAATCGGCGCGCACCGCGTTTGCGCGGCCCCCGACCCCGCGGCGCTGCGCGCGCTGATGCCGCCGCGGCGGCCGCTGTTTGATTATTCGCGCGCGCTGCCGCGTGTGATGCGCCCGGCCAGAGGCCTGACGCTGGACGCCCCGCGCGAGACGCTGCACTTCCGCGCGCGCCAGGTGCTGGCACTATTGACACGTCAAGAGGGTGCCGACCGCTTTACGCTGGACGCCGCGCAGGTGGCGCAGGCGGCGCGCGCGCTGGGCGCCAAAGAGATGCGCGCGCGGCTTGAGGGTGCGCTGGCGGAGGAACTTTCGCCCCAGCTTTCGCTCGCCCTGCGCAGCTGGAGCGGCGAGTTCGGCAGCGTGTTTGTCGGCCAGGCCGAGTTGCTGGTGTGCGACGAAACGGAGCAGGCGATGGCGCTTGCGCTCCAGCCCGAGTTCAACACCTGGGTCGAGAAGCAGCTGTCCACCACGGCGTTCCTGCTGCGCGCGGGTGCCGGTGAAAAAGTGCGCGCCTTCCTGAAACAACTGGGCGCAAACACCGTTCGCGGCTCATTGAAAAAGGGGCCAAGCGCTTGAACGCAGAACGCAAAACGCAAAACGCAAGACTGCTTTTGCGCGCCACCCAGATATGCATTTTGAATTTTGCGTTTCTCATGGTGTCAGGCTGCATTCTGCCCGGCGAAGATCCTGAACCTCCGCCCGGCGGCGACCCGCTGGCTGCCTACGTTGATACGCTCAAGGACAATCCCACCGATATTGAGGCGCACGCCAACTTGCTGCGCGAGCAGATCAAGCGCGGCGACGTTGAAGGCGCGCAGAGCACCGTGGCCCATGCGCTGTTTCACATTCCCAAGGACTTCCGCGCGCACATGCTGGCCGCGCAGTTCCACCGCTGGCAGTACGACTTCCTCAGCGCCGAAAAACAGCTTGTCGCCGCGCGCGAACTTTCGCCCGCCAGCGTCGAGCCGCGGCTCGCGCTGGCCGCGCTGTACCGCGACGCCATGATGGAGCGCGAAGAGTTGGAACAGCGCCGCCTGGCCGTCGAGCTGGTGTCCCCGGAATTCCGGGCCGAGCTTGACCTCGATTACGCGTTTTCGCTCGCGCAGGCCGGAGACGCCAACGCCGCAAGCGAAGCCGCGCGCCGCGTCATTGATGCCAAGGGTGCTGGCAACTCGCGCTTTCGCGCCTGGATCCTGCTGGGCCAGATCGCGCTTGATGGCAGCCGCGAAGAAGACGCTGTGGCTGCGGCTCTGGCCGCGCGCAAAGAAGCGCCCAAAGAGCGCGGCCCGGTGCGCTTTGCGGCCCGATTGGCGGGTGCACTGCAGAATCCCGAGCCGCTGCTGGCCTTGTTCGATGAAGTGCTGGCCAAGCAGGAAGACCCCGACAGCCGCTTTTTTGCCCTCTTTGGCGCCTGGACAGCCACGACCCGGCTGGCGATCATTCTTGGCCAGGACGCCGACGGTGAACGGCCTCACGAATACTGGACGCGCCTGCGCGACCTTGACCCCGGCCAGCTTGACGCGATTTCGCGGCGCTACCAGGTCATCAGCCTCCTGCCACAGCGCAAAGAGGAAACGCAGGCATTGCGCCTGATGCTCGAGAACATGCAGGCCGGCATCCCGCCGCTTACCAACACGCTGGCCGAACTCGTGCGCCTGTGGCGCGCTCAAGACAGCCTGATGCTCAGTTCAGCGCGGCCCTGCCTGCGCGAGATTGAGCTGTTGCAGCCGCGCTGGCCAAGCCGCGACCTGTTTCTGCTCAAGGCCAACGCGCTGTTTGGCGCGAGACTGGACGACGCCTGCATGGCGCTGCTGGCGCAATTGAAAGAGCCGGGCAAAGAAGAGATGGCGGAGTTGCGCTTTATGCGCTGGGTGGTGCAGGTCAGGCAGGGCCAGTCGATGCGTGTGATGCGCGAGATTGAGGCGCTGGGCGAAAATCAGAAGGCGGACAACGCCACGTTGCTGATCCTGGCAATCACGCGCTTTCGCACGTATCGGCAGGCCGGAGCGGGCAAATAGCGTTGGCGCTATTGACGCCCCCGCGTGGGCGGGTAGCATGAAGTGACCCCAGAAAATCCCCTTTGAGCGGTGCCTCGGCGTAGGCCGTTGAGCGTTTTTGCGTGCCAGGAGGTCCAGGGGCGCTGGTTGGGTCGGAACTAGTAGCGCGGTATTTTGTGTATAAATTGCACGCACAGTGGATACATGCATTCCAAGCAATATACATAAAGTGTTTGTTTTGCGGTGGTTGCAAAGTTCCCTTTGATTGGCACAGCAAACGCTTACAAGGCCATTACCCCGCGTAATAGACGCAGGCCAGGAAGCTGAAACCCCAGGTGCCGGAAGCAAACTCCGGCTTGAGGAGAAAACGGATGAAGCGCGTAATCATGATGGTGGCTGCTTCAAGCATGCTCTTGCTCGCCGGCTGCAACGCCGATGGTCTTGAATTCAACGGTGCGCAGCAGGTTGAGCAGTTCCCGGTGCGCAAGACGCCCGTGGTGCACTACCAGTTGCCTTCGGAAGTGCCCGCCGCCGGCGGTGCCGGATATGTGATTGACGAGCAGACGATGATCAGCCTGACGGGCGCCACGTTTGTGGAGCAGGGCCCAGCAGGCCACGACCTGTGGGCGATGATCATGTCCAGCGGCGGTTGCACCGACAACGCCACCTGTTCCACGCCCGCGCCGATTCCGGATTGGAACAACTACACCCACGACGTGTACAAGACGCCCGGCCCAGGCTGGAAGGGCCAGGCTGTGATTGAGGCTTACTGCCTCTCGTTCCAGAACCAGTGGTTCCTGCGCGCGGTCGATGGCCAGAAAATAGTGCCCGCCGTCGCCGGCCAGGCGCCCGTGAAGTTTGAAGGCTACGACTTTGACTCGCTCGCCATCTCGATCCATGAAGTGGCGCAGGCGGTTTCACCCTTCTCGCAGACGCTGGGCTTCACGCCCGCCTATGCGGCGCAGCAGGAAATCGGCGACCCCGCCACGGTGGACGCCAACAACGTGCCGCGCGTGCAGACTCCCGTGAACAACGTGGTTCAGTTCCAGTTTTACGGTGTCGGTGCGCCTTCGGGCCTGCAGGCTGCGGGCTGGCGCGAAAAGCCGGCCGAGAACACGCACATTGAGACGAACGCGGGCCAGTTGCAGAAAGTCCCCGTTCCGGATTACTTCGGCGGCGGCGGCGGCATTGATGCCGGCGGCGGCGTTTACATGGGCCGTTTCTCCGATATGTGGCAGCTCGTCACCAGCGGCCCCAACGCCAAAGTCAACTCCGAAGACACTGTGCTTTACTCGTACTACCTGGCGGCAATCGGCGTGCACGTGATTGGTTACGGCGTGGGCCTGATTGACTCCAGCTTCGCCCTGCCCGGCGTGGTCAACAACCAGGAAGACATGATGAACCTGGCGGTGGTGTTTGACCTCTCGGCCTTCGTTGCGGCGGGCAAGCAGTTCCAGTTTGTCGCGGAAGACGTGCTGCGCATGCAGGACGTGATCAACGGTACCTTCAGCGCGCCCGGCCCCAAGAGCACGCTGCCAGGCCCCGGTCGCCCCTAAACCACGGAACTCCTGATCGAACTTTTCCCCGGTTGTCGCGGATCGTCCAAGGAAAGAATCATGCGTAAAATGTGGAAACTCGTTCCTGCCATCCTGATGAGCATGGGCCTGGGTTCGCTGGCCCTGGGCAGCTCCGGCTGCGGCGACGGCAAGTTTGCCGGCCCGCCGGGCGGCTCGGCCACCGGCCAGGTCGGCGTGGACCCGCTGTTCGGCGCCACCGTGTTCACCTTCGCGCCTGAAAATCCCGCACTCACCGGCTTCTACGACGACTACTGGTACATCGATCCGGGCCGTGATTCCGATGACGCGGCTTCCGGCGCGGCCGGCGCCTGGTACGCCGACACCATCCAGGCCCTGCAGACTGCGGGCTTCAACTCCTGGATCGTGGGCGGTACAACGCCGACGAACATTGAAGTGAACTTCTCGCACCCGATGATGCTGTCGTTCATGTGCCAGTGGTTCCGCCGCAACGCTGATGGTTCGCGCATCCGCGAGCGTGACCAGTTCGGCAACCTGATCTGGTCGCCCAAGAGCCTCGACATCAGCCTCGTGACTGCGCCTGTGGTTCGCATCGTGTTGCCCAGCGGCCAGGTGCTGTACCAGGTCAACCGCCAGATTTATCCCGCCAACGTTTCGCCCCAGAGCGTGATGTTCGGCTTCACTTCGCCTCCGTCCAACAGTCCCGGCGCGTTCCCGCCGCCCCAGAGCCGTTATCTGGTGAACAACTTCAGCGAAGTGGGCGTGGTGCTGCTCACCAAGCTGTTGCCCGCCGGTTCGCCCCAGCTCACCCAGGCCCGCGGCATCTCGCTGGATGACACCTCGGGTTCGCCCACCAAGCAGGGCAACGAGAACGTTGAGAACATCGGCGCCGTGCCGCGCCAGCAGGGCGGCGGCTTCACGACGGTTCCCACGCCCACGGGTGTGTTCGGCGACCTGTACGCGATTGACTACAAGAATGGCCCCGTGGTTCACCCCAACACGCCCGGCCGCACGATTGAGGAAGCGCTGATTGAGTATGTACGCCACTTCGGCGCGCTGCACTCGAACCTGATCTCGAAGGCGATCGGCCTGATCTCGAACGAGGGCGGCAGCCTGACGGACTCCAAGCAGTTCATCCTGCTCAACGGCTATCCTTACTCCTTCGTGCAGAAGGACCTGGACACCATGGACAAGCAGTTGTTGCCCGGCAGCGGCCGCGACCCCAACATTCCCTAACTGGCCCTGCCCGTCCCCGGAAACCAAAATCAGACGCCGAATTACTGAGGCCCAATTATGAAGACCAATCTCGCGCTTTGTGCTCTTTCGATGCTCGCCGGCGTGTTCGCCGCCGGGGCAAGCGCCAAACCCACCGTTTACATCCCGCACCAGTCCACAGTGGTGCGCCTGGCCGACCAGGCCGAGGTGATCGTGGTGGGCAAGCTGGCCCGCACCGAGAACGTCACGCTGGCCGAACAGGGCACGGATTTCGCCGAGTTTCCCGCCAAGGGCAACCCTGAACGCGCCGATGGCCAACCCAATATCCGCCGCGAGGCCGTGATTACGGTAAGCCAGACGCTCAAAGGCGAAAGCTTTGTTTCCGGCACTGAACTGCGCGTGGTTTCCATGCGCCAGATCCAGTTCGACTACTACGACGCTGACCTGAAATCTGGCGAAGCCGTTTGGTTTGCCACGCGCCGGGCTGATGGCCGGCTCATGGTGCTCAGCCAGGAGCGCGGCGCGATTTCCGCCCAGGTCAATGGCGGCGACCTCAACGGCGTCATTGATTTCACCCGCCGCTGCGTCACCGCGGCCCAGACCCCGGCCACGCGCTTTGCTTCCATCAAAGATGCGCTGCTCACCTCGATCCGGCTCAATGGCTCGCGTCTTTCCACCGACGCCTGCGTTGAGTTCTCCTGGCACCACAACGATTACCGCAGCGTGCTGACCGCCGCAGATACCCAGTTCCTGATGAACGCGGCCAAGAACGCCACGCCCGGCAGCGACGAGCGCGTTGAACTGATTACCAGCATCGGCCGCTACAAGCCCGATGGCGCCATGGAAGAGCTGCTGGCCATGGTGCTTTCCGACGCCACGTTCACCACCACCTCGATCGCCGCCTGGGCCATGGAAGAGATTGACCGCAAGGGTGCTGTCAACCTGCTCAACGCTTCCATCGACGGTGCCTCGCTCAACCAGCAGATGTTGGCGGTGCGCGCCCTGGGCCTGATTCACCCCAAGGATTGGCACGAAGGCGAAGCCGCGCGCACGGCCTCAATCAACGCGGTCAAGACGCTGCTGACCAGCGGCGACGAAACGTGCGTGCGTGAGGCGCTGATTGCGGGCCGCAACATGTGGGCGGGCAAAGAACTGGCCGACACGCTCAAGGCGCTGATCGACAACCGCGCCACGAACAACCTGAGTGAAGACGCGCTCAAGGGCGCGATCATCGTGCTGGCCACACACCGCACCAAGACGACGCAGGCTGAAGGCGTGGTGGAAGCGGTGCACCAGCGCGCTTATCTGAACAACCTGGCGTTGCAGGATCCGGCGCTGAAGCAGGTGGTGGATTGCGCGATTCTGTTCCCTTACACCTCGCTGATCACGGACGCCGAAGGGCGCCTGCGCTAACCCCGAACGAGCAACGGCTTTGAAAGCCAACCTATAAGGAATGACCATGCGGAAGGTGATCTACTCTCTGGCGATGATGGTGGGCCTGGCCCTGCTCGCTTCGCCTTGCTTTGCCGGCTTCACACTCTTTGACACCGCCAAGGACGCCATGTTTGTGGCCCGCGGCGAGTTCACCTCGCTGCAGCGCACCAGCAAAGGCGACAAGCTGGTGTTCCGCTGCGACAAGGCGCTCAAGGGCAGCATCTCGGGCGAAGTCACGCTTGAGCCCTTTGAGGTCGCGCCCGCCGATGCGGCGCTGGGCCGCGAAGCGATCGTGGGCTTTGACCTGATCAACGGCAAGTACTACTTCTCCGCCACCAACCAGCGGCGCGGTGTCTTCATGAGGGAAGAAGGCATCGACCACTGCGAGAAGGCGCTGACCGCGTTGATCGCCATCAATGCGCCCCACCAGCCCATGATCGAAGCCGAGCTGCGCAAGCGCCTTGAGTACCAGAACATGGCCTACGAGGGCGAGTTCCCGCAGGAACTGCTTGATTCATGGAAGAGCGAGCTCGTGCGCCAGTGCAAGCTGCACGGCAGCGCCGCCGCGCGCGACGCGGCCAAGTGCCTGCTCGAGCACGGCCTGTTCAAAGGCAAAGTGACGCTGGCGGATATGCAGTTGATTGCGCCCGAAGTTCCGCTCACGCCCGCCGGCAGCACGGAACGCTCGTTCATGATTCTGGTGATCCGCAACGAGAACTCGGTGCACCCGAGCTTTGAGACGCTGCTCTCGATGCTTAAGGAAGAGACGGCGGACTTCAACGTCGGCCGCCTCGCGGAGTTGTTCAACGCCAAGGAACACAGCGCAGTGTTCGCGGCCATGGACGCAATTGTCCGCGATGCGACGGCGACGGAGCAGCAGCAGGTGAACGCCTTGCAGGTGCTGCAGGCCTTCCGTCAGGTTTCAACGCTGCCCACCGTGCTCCAGGCGCTCAAGACGCAGCAGGACGCCGGTGTGGAAGGCATGCGCAAAGACGTGGCCCGCCGCGCGCTGCTGGCGCTGCGCGACACGCCTGACGCTTCGAGCATTGCCGCGCTGGAATCGTTCCTGGCGAGCGAAATCTGCACCGCCAAGTTTGAGTTTGAGAAGCGCGCGCTGCAGGCAATCGCCATGATCGACATCGACCAGACCAACGCGTTCATCCGCGCGAAGTTCCTGGCCGCCAAGGACAATCCGGCCCGCCGCCAGTTCTTGCGCGGCTTGCTGCCCGAGAACAAGGATTGGCGCGGCGCGATCATGATTCACAACGAAGACTAAGTGCGGCAAGTTGCAAAGACACCCAACCGGCGCGAAAGCGCCGGTTGTGGTTTAAACAGAAATGGGGTCTGGCTCCGCGCAGGTGCGGTGCCTGACCTCACTTCCCTACCCTACCCTACCCTACCCGACCCTACCCTACCCTACCCTACCCTACCCTACCCTTCAATCTCGTCCATCAACAGCAGCGTAAGATTGATCTTGGAGTCCGGCGGCAGGCCGCTTTCGCCGGTGGTGGCGGTGCCCGAGGTTGAGCCTGAAGTGCCGGTGCCACTGGTGCCGCCGGTGTCGGCCGTGCCCGTGGCGGGGGCCGTTGCGGGGTTGCTGCCGGTGCGCACGAAAACGGCGCGCAGGGTCTTGGTCATCTTGCCGCTGCGGCCCTGGGACTCAACCATGAACACGCGCGAGCGCACGGTGAGCAATGGCTTGATGGCGTTGAAGATTTCGTCCGTCAGGCCTTCGACCTTGCCGTCCTGCTCACCGGTGATGCGCTCGCCAAAGGCCTTAAGCGTGGCCATGTCCTGGGTGCGGAAACTGGCCTTGTCTTCTTCCTCGGCGGCGCTGCCGTCGGGGTTGGTGGCGGGTTCTTCTTCGGGCAGGGTGCCGCCGTTTTCATCGGCGGCCACGATGTCTTTGCGCGCCTGTTCGCGCGCGGTCAGGATCGTGTCCACGACATCCCAGGTCAGGTCTTTGTTCAGGGCCAGCAACATTTCGCGCGGGCAGGTGTTGATGTTGATCTGGCCCGGGGAATACAGCGTGATGAATTGCAGCAGGCCCAGCGGCTCGGGGTCGCGCGAGCGTTCGTCCATGCCTTCGACGCTTTTGCGGCGCTCGTCGAATTTTTCCTCGTCGCTCAATTCATGGTATTTCTTGGGCGCTTCCTCGCCGCCGGCCTGTTCCTCGGCCATGGCGGTGGGGGGCTTGCCGAACAACAGGTCGCGCGACCAGCCCTCAATCTGAAGCAGTTCGCCGAGCGTAATCATCGGCAGGGGCGTCTGCTTTTTCATCGAGCGCGCGTCCACGGCTTCGCCTTCGCGGGCGGTGATCTCGGCTTCGTCGCTTTCCTCGGTGGCGCGCTCCTCAAGGTATTTGATCAGGTTCTTCACCAGGTTCTCGGTGCTGGCTTCGCGGTCGTCGCCGCGCCTGCGCACGTTCTTGGCGTCGCCGTCGAGTTCCAGACGGTCGTCCTGGCGGCGGCAGATGTCAATCAGGCGCGTGAGCACTTCGGCTGCGGCTGCGCGCTGTTTTTCGCTGCCGCGCACGAGAGTGAGCAGGTTGAACTTGCGCTCTTCGTCGGTGATGAAAATCTTGGGCTCGATCAGCGCGGAGTCGCCGTCGGTGTTGCCAAAGGTTTCGCCCTGCCAGCTTACGGGCTGGGCCCAGGGTTCGTTCAGGCTGTCGTAGTCCGCCTTGTCGTCCAGGCGCATGACGGCCTGGCCGCGCACCATGCCCATCTGGGCCAGGTAGGCCGCCTTGAGGTCATCGCGTACGTTCGATGAAACGTTAATCTCACGCGCGACTTCACTCTGGAACGACCACACCACGATCGCCAGCAGCATCACGAGTAAAAGCACCACCAGAAGCGCCATGGCGCGGCGGTGTTTGCGCGTGGAGCCCGAAATGGGTTGTGGCGCGGGCATGGTGTTTGAACGACTCAGGCCGCCATAAGTTGCGGGCAAAAGCCTCTAGCGCGCTTCGAGCGTCACGGTCACGCTTTCCTTCTTGCCCTTGCGCAGCACCTTGAGCTCGACTTTGTCGCCGGCCTTGTACTTGGCCAGCAGCGTGCGCAGGTGGCCCGTGCCTGTCACCTTTTCGCCGCCGAACTCATAAAGCACGTCGCCTTCCTTCAAACCGGCCTTGGAAGCCGCGCTGTTGGCGCTGACGCGCGTCGTGAGCAGCCCGCCTTCGATGCCGAGCTTCGTGGCGTCCGCGGCGGCGAGATCTTCAAAGGCGGCGCCCATCTTGACCTTGACTTCGGTGGGAGCGGGGTCGCGCGATTCGACTTTGGGCTCGGTCTTGGGTTCGGGCTTGGCGGGCTCTTCGGGTGTGGGCGTGGCGCGGCGTTCGGGCGTGGCTTTGCCGCTGCGCAGGTCTTCAAGGCGCTTGGCGAGTTCGTCTTCGAGGTCGCGCAGTTCCTTGCGTTTCTTCTCGATTGCGTCGCGCAGCTCCTTGGAGCGCTGGTCGTCCTTGTATTCCTCGGTGCTCTGGCCCTTGCGCCCGATCTTGACCATGAACGGCTCGACGCGGCCATTTTCGTGGCGCACGCCCAGGCCCAGTGTGTCACCGGGGCGCAGCTTGGACATGATCTCGCGCATGTCCTCGATCGAGTTGACGGTCTTCTCACCGGCGGAAAGGATGATGTGACCCTTCTCGAGCCCGGCCACGTCGGCGGGTGAGCCCTTGGTGACGTCGGTAATGCGCAGGCCGGACTCGATCTTCAGCTTGTCGCGCTCGGCCTTGTCGATGACTTCAAGTTTCACACCAAGCCACGGAGTCTCGTCCTGCGCCATGAGCGCGCCGCAGAAGAGCAACAGTGTCAGCAAGGATAGCCGCGTCAAAGTCATGTCCGTCTCCACAATTCAGGGGCAACAATCATACGGGCGAGACGGCGGTTTGGGGAGTGCCGAAAAGCAATCGTGAGTTGGCGGAATAGAACTGCCCCGCTTTCGCGGGGCAGTTGGGTTACTTCTTTTCGATCTTGAAGCGCCTGGGCGGCGGTACTTGCAGCTTCTGCACGCTTTGGCTGTAGCGGTAGGCGTATTCTTCGACGTCCACGGTT
>JADLFN010000011.1 GCA_020845475.1 Planctomycetota bacterium | reverse complement strand
GGCGCCGCCTTCGGGCTCGAAGAGGGGGAACTAGCCCGTACGGCGCCGGCCACGCAATCTGGAAGGCATGGCAGGATTCGAACCTGCAATCTCCTCGTTCGTAGCGAGGCGGGTTCTCCAGTTTCCCTACACGCCTGTGGCGAGCGCGGCGGGATTCGAACCCGCGGTCTCCTCATCGACAGTGAGGCGGGTTAGCCGCTTCCCTACGCGCCCAGGGAGCCGACAAAATGGTCGAGAGTGCCGCCCCTATGACGGGGCAGCGTTGCGTTGCAGGCAATGTACTCCCAGATCCGCATTCGGCTCAAAACTCAGATTTCAAAGAAGCAGGCCGACAAGAAACTGCGTCGAGACCCGGACCCCAAAGGGCCCATCGTCCTTAGCGATGTAGTCCCAACAAGCATTCGGCCCATAACTCAGATTCGTTGCCGGGGCGATGACTTGCCCCGGCGTTCACACCTTCACTTTCTCAATCACTCCCACCCAATGCTCGGGCGAGAGTTCGTTCTTTGCGTACAGTTCCAGCAACTCGAACACCGAGTCACCAAAACCGCCGATGTTCAACACACACTCGCGCTCTGCGGCCTGCGTCGTGCCCGAAGGCTGCACGTCAATGCAGGCCAGCTTTGCGCCCTTGTTGCGCGCTTCAAACTTGGCCCACTGCTCCATCGTCGCCGTGCCGCGGCCCTGGGTCTCATCGACCCAGCTCTGGTTGTCGGACACATACACAACCAGATCGGCCTTGGCTTTAGCCGCGTTCAGCTTGGCGAGCGGCGCACTGCAGTTCGTGCCGCCCTGCGGCAGGCTCGAGAGCAGCTTGGCGTTCGTCATCACGCTGTCGCGGGGATTCAGACGGCAATCCACCACGGCCTCGTTGAAGGCGATCACCTCGGCGACCAGGTTCTTGCGCAGGATCGCGGCTGCGAACAATGCAGCCACGTCAATGCAGCGAACGCTCGTCGTCGCACCCTTGCGCTTGCCCGTTACCGGCGTGTGCATCGAGCCCGAAACGTCCAGGCAGATCACCGTGCGGCCTGCAAACTGCGGCACGTTCGCCAGCGAAAGCTCAAGCGCATCCTGCAGGGCTTCACGCACCAGCTCCGGCACTTCCTTGCCCGTGCTGAAATAGGCCACGAGCAACTGGTACGGGAACACTCGCGCACCCTTCACTGCCTCCGGGTCGGCCAGGCGTTCCGCAACGCGGCCCGCCATGCCCGGCTCGTCGAACACGCCATGACGCGCATAGGTGTTCAAGTTCATGCGCAGGTTGTGCCAGCCGCCCTTGAGCGCGAGCTCGCACCACTGCTTGCGCGAAAGCTTCAGGCTCGTGAGCATCTGGAACGGCACATCCGGCACTGCATCCAACTCGCCGGCCTTGAAGCTCTCGAACTCGCGCACAATCTTCGGCAGCGCGGCTTCATCGAACTTGCGGCCCAGCAGGTATCCGAACAGGGCTTCACGCGACTTGCTGCCCGGGCGCGGGTGCACCATCTTGATCACGTCGGCCAGCGACGGATCGTTACCCACGCTATCGGCAAAGAGCTGCGCGTCCGAGCGGCCTTCAAGCCAACGCTTGATCTCGCGCTTGGGCGCCGTGCCCAAAGACTTGCGGCCCGTCACGCCCGAACGCAGGACTTGCACGACGTTGCGCAGCATCTTGCCGCTGTTCACGACGCGGCCAAAAGCTCGCGCGAAAAGCTTGACGTCGCGCTTGGCCAGCGTGGCGAGCAACAGCGCCGGCATGTCCTTCATGAAGCCCTGCTCGCGGGCAAAGATCGCCGTCTTGGCGACGAACTCCGGCTCGACCTTGACGCAGATCTCGAGGACTTCATCGAGCTGAGTCTCGGCGTCGGCGTAGAACGTGCCGTTGAGGCAACCGGTCGCGGCGTACTGCGCGAGAGCAAAACGCGGCTCGCGCTTGTAGGCCTTGCCGCCCGCTTCGTTACGCGTGTTGGCGCGCGGCATCAGCTTGCCAACCAGGCTCTTGAACAGGCTCTTGTTTGCCATGGTGCATCCCTCGTTTCTCACAGGCCGCGCGGTTTCAGACCGCGACGGCCATTAGCGTTTCAATTTCGGGTTCAGCTTTGGATTCGACGACTTCGTCGGGCCAGTAGCTGCAATCGACGTAGCCTTGCGGCGCCCAATCCGGCAAAGCGGACTTTGGCTCGCGTTGATACTCACGACGCTGCAGCGGCTCACGGAGCGGCTGCAAGTGGAGTTGAAGTTTGTTTTTCATGACGCGCCTCGTTATCTGGCCAGCGCACGGGCTGGCCGAGGCGCTGGGGACTACTGGGTTTCGATCACTGCGGACATAGAGCGGACACGCGCGAAATCTCGCGTTATCTGCGTTTGCGACGTGGGCGTGCCGGCTTGATAACCGCATGACAACGTACGCAGGCGCCGTTGTGGGCGTGCGCCGCGCAGCGACTTCGCGCGGAGGTTGTCGGCCAGCAGATGTTTGCCTTCGTCGCCGAGCATGTCGGCACTCTTTTCAAAATGTCCCGCGCAAGCGCGGTTCGTTCCTTATGCGTAACCGAAACACCAGTATTTCGGCTACGCGCCATCGCTATGCGAACGACGTGCCAATTCCATTAAGAGCATGAACCCCGCAGTCCACGCGGGGCAGTACGCAATGCACGACTCGATTATGTAACGCCTGATTACACACCTGCTGTAACACTTCAAAGCAATGGCATCCAAACGATGGTGATGGAAGAGAGCGCGATTGGACGTTCAGGAATACTGCGCAGCGCAACCCATGCGAGGCAGCGGGACGAAAGGGTCATGATTTCGAAGAACTCGGGTATCCAGTTTTGGGTTTGACGCGAACTTTCAGGTGGCGTCCGTGCAAACCTTGAAGAATGGCTGCCGCCGGAAGCACCGAAATTCATAGCATTCAGATCGTAAGTCGTTTTTTCTGTTGACTCCGCGCAGTCGCAATTCATAATCCTGCGCCATGACAGTGAATCTCCTCAACCTTTCAGTCATTATTGTCGTCCTTCAACGTGGGGACTGTTGATTGCTTGGTGAGTAACAAAGCAACCGACAGGCCCCGCGAAGATGCGGGGCCTGTTTCATTTCAAACCGGAGTGAGCCGATGCTGAGCGCGAATTACGTCCTTATTAGCCGAATTCTTCTTGTCGTCCTCGTTTCCACGGGGGCACCGGGATAGGGATTTGTCTTTCTCATTCCTTCCGGCGCCCCGCAAACGCGGGGCGCTTTGTTTTCGATCTCTATAAACATGCTGCGAGACTTCCATGAATGCTGGAACAATTGATTCTTCGCCTGTCAAAACTAACCGCGTCATCGTGTTCGATACGACGCTGCGCGATGGGGACCAGACTCCCGGTGCAGCAACGTCTCCACGCACCAAGCTGAGAACAGCTCGCCTCCTGGAGCGCTTGTGCGTCGATGTCATCGAGGCGGGCTTTCCGGCCTCCTCTGAACAGGACTTTCAGGCCGTACGGGCCATTGCGAGCGAACTGCATGGCAGCTGCGTATGTGCACTGGCTCGCTGCGTTGAGCCTGATATCGAACGCGCTGCATCGGCTCTGGCGGCCGCCGCGCGGCCCCGTATCCATGTGTTCATCGCCACAAGCCCGATACATCGCAAGCACAAGCTGAATATGAAACGGGCGCAGGTGCTTGAGGCTGCCGCCAAGGGCGTACGCCTGGCTGCTGCAGCTTGCGCGGACGTGGAGTTCTCCGCCGAAGATGCCACCCGCACGGAGCGCCGCTTCTTGGCAGACGTCGTCGAAACCGCGATTGAGAGCGGCGCCCGCACCATCAATATTCCTGACACCGTGGGATACTCCACGCCCGATGAAACAGCGGCCCTGTTTTTATGGCTGCGCGAACATGTTCGTGGCGCCGATACAGTCATATTCAGCGCCCATTGCCACGACGATCTGGGTATGGCCGTAGCTAACTCACTGGCGGCCCTTGGCGCAGGAGCGCGACAAGTTGAATGCACAATCAACGGGATCGGAGAGCGCGCCGGCAACGCAAGCTTGGAGGAAATCGTGATGGCCCTGCATACCCGTACGGACAGCTATGGGCTGACAACCAACGTGAGAACGGAGCTGCTCTCCCGTGCAAGCCGCGCTGTGTCGCGAGCGACCGGAATTGTGGTGGCTCCGAACAAAGCGGTGGTTGGCCAAAATGCCTTTGCGCACGAATCAGGCATCCATCAGCACGGCATGCTCCGGCATCGAGTTACGTACGAAATTATGCGGCCCGGGGATGTAGGCGCGAAGTCCAGCCTCGTCCTTGGGCGGCACAGCGGGCGGCACGCCTTGCTCGCGCGTTTGCGCGGCCTTGGCGTGCAGCCTGCGGCGATCGAACTCGAACAAATACTTAACGCGCTGAAAGCGCACAAAGGGAATGGGTGTCTCATGGATACTGAACTGAAGGCATTGGCGGCCCGAACCATGGCCGAATGTCGACGCGAATGGACTCTGTTGAATGCAGAAAGCCGCGAAGTTCCACAGGGGAAGTTCAGCGTATGCGTAAACGCCCTAACAGATCGCTGAAAAATAGCTTCTGAACCGCTTGCTGACTGCTCTCAGTATTCATTTTCGAATTGTTTGAAATCCTTCGTGTCGCGTTTTCGCTGCCCCGCCCTGGCCTTCGTGAAGCTTGCGT
>JADLFN010000010.1 GCA_020845475.1 Planctomycetota bacterium | reverse complement strand
GGCCGGCCCAAGAGTTACACCAACAAATATTTTCAAAAGAGCCCCACAACCCAACCCAAGAAACCAGCCCAAGAGAGCCCGCCAAACGCCGCTAGAAGCAAGAAAACAGCGCCGATAACATCAAGCCCCCACGCCAAAGAGCCCAACCCAGCCAAATAATCTAGCCTGACCCCTTTTTAGGTTCCTTGTGGAGGATGAAAACGGCAACACGGTCTCGAAGAACATCGAGGAGATTGAAGCCGGCGACAACGTGTGGTCGCGCGACGAGGCCACGGGCGAGGAGTGCTTCAAGCCGGTGGTGGAAACCTACGTCCGCGAAACGGACACGCTGATACACTTGACCTACAAGCGCGAAGCGCGCTCAAGCAGGCGTTCCGAAGAGAAGGGAGGTAACGCCGACGACGGCGATGGCCCAGCAACCCTGATCGGCACCGCCGAACACCCTTTCTGGTCACTCACACGCAACCAGTGGGTGAACATGGGCGAACTGGCGGTCGGCGAACGCCTGCGGCTGGACAATGGCTCCGCAATTGTCACCGGAGTGAAAGAGAAAGTGCTGGCCGCGCCGGTGAAGGTGTACAACTTCCAGGTCGCTGATCATCACACCTACTTCGCTGCCCCCGCCGAAGGCCAACCCTTTGTCTGGGTCCACAACGCGAGCTACAATACGCCGTTAGATGAATTGGCACGCAGCAAGGGTTCAGCGCGTGCGAGGCTGCAACGTGAGCTAGGTAGCGCTTCAGGAGACAATCTGGACGCGCACCATCTAATTCCATTGGAGGCCATCGACGATCCCCGAACCGCCAATATCCTTCAGCGAGCTGCGCGAGGCGGATTCGACATGAACGGTGCGAACAATGGAGTTCTGTTGGATGACTTGTTCCATTCCGGACCACATCCACTCGCGACGCGACGTATCATGAGGCAACTGACAGGTCTGAACATTGGCGGCATGTCGGATGCCCGTATCGCCCAACAGGTACAAGCAATTGCGAACAAGGAGCGAGCGCTGCTGCTGTCAGTCCAAAGTGGCCGCGTCACTCGCTTCAATGCAGGAACTCGCGGGAGCATCAAGATCAGATGACCTCTAGAATTGAATGGCGTAAGGGCAGAAGAGACTGTCCGGTAACGGACGCTGATAACTGCTTGCTTGCGCTGGACACTGCTGATGTTTCCGCAGAAGATCTGACCCCGGTATGGGAGAAGGTAAGTGACGACATTGTGAAGTTGTGCACTGTCAGAGGTATTGGCTCTCTTGTTCTTGCGTCAGACGTCTGGCCAAGCAGCGGCAGGGTAGTTTTTGTGGCAATGTTGAAGCGCGAGCTCTACAGATTCGATCTGGTGATTCCGAAACTGGATGAAGCTTTTCACAAACTGCCTGACCCCGACGATCCTTCATTTGACGTCGCGCATGACCTACTCGTCGACAATGTCGCCAATCCGCTGGCTTTATCTTTCGAGAAGGCTGGGTTGGCCGCAGTGCTCAAGCCATATTGCCAGTCGCTTCGGATTCACAGATACAATGATACACCGGCCCTGAAAACGTTGATGTAGACAAGTAACCCTATGTCGGGCCAGCCGTGGGAGGGTGAGACGCCGTCAATCTTGTTTGCATCGGACCGACGCGGATACGATCCGGGAGATCTGGGATATCTGCAGGCCGCGCTCCTGAAACTGGGAGTGTCTGACACGTCATCCGGTATTGGAGAGGGGAAGTTCGAGTACCAACTACTGGTCGAGTCACATTTACCCTTCCCCCACGGCAGGGAGGAGGAGCACATCGACATTTCGCGCCATGTGAAAAGCTGTTTCGATGCCCAAGGTTCGTTCGTCGCAAGACTTGACCCACTGCAGGACGGCTAAGGTCTCTCGCCTACGTTCTCCACAAGCAATGGTCTGTCGCGCCCAGCAGTCTGTAAAGGGCGGTTGAAAAGTGCAGCAGGTGGCGGGCGAAAAGTGCAGCACCCCTTGCCTGTGTAATCCCCTCGCCGACCGTCGGCAAGGGGTTGCTCTAACTCTCCTTGATCTCGACTGTTTGGGTTGCCTGCCTGCCCTGAGTTCCATCGAAGGGTTTGACTGGCTGATTTGCTGTTCTGGTTTGGCCCTGGCGCGCCGGGGCGCGCTTTCTTGCGTCCTGCAGGCGGAAGCTCTCGCCGTTGGCCTCGATGATGTGGCAGCGGTGCGTGAGCCGGTCGAGCGCCGCGCCCGTCAACCGCTCGCTGCCCAGCACTTCGGTCCACTGCTCAAAGTGCAGGTTTGTGGTCAGGATCAAGCTCGTTCTCTCGTAGGCCGTGCTGATTGTAAAGGGCGGTCGAAAAGTGCAGCAGGTGGCGGGGAGGCAAAAGGGCGGTCGAAAAGTGCAGCACCTCGGGATAGGCACCCTCTTTGGGCGGTCGTGCGCGGCGGCAAATGCCTCCGCGCGGCGAGCGCCGGGGAAGGGGGCTGGAGGTGTTCAGAGACATGCACAAATGGACCGACATTCGCCGACGCATCTTGGTCAACGGCGAGACCAAGCGCTCTGTTCAGCGCATCTACGGCATTCACTGGCAAACGCTCAACAAGATCCTGAGCCACGCGGACATGCCCGGTTACCGCATGGCCAAAAAGAGGCCGCGGGTCAAACTGGCGCCCTTCATCGACGTCATCCGCTCGTGGCTCGAAGCGGACAAAGCCGTCGACAAGAAACAGCGCCACACAGGCAAGCGCATCTTTGACCGCCTGCGCAAAGAGTGCGGCTACCAGGGCGGCTACACCGTCATCAAGGATTTCCTGCGAGATCTGAAACTCAAGCAGCAGGAAGTCTTCATGCCGCTGACGCATCGGCCCGGCGAGGCTCAGGTTGACTTCGGGCACGCGGACGTCGTCGTTGACGGCAAGACGATCAAAGCCGCGCTGTTTGTGATGACGCTGCCCTACTCCGACGCGTTTCTCGTGCAGGCCTATCCCCGCGAGACCACAGAGGCTTTTCAGGATGGCCACCTGCGCGCGTTCGCCTTCTTCGGCGGTGTGCCCAGGCGCATCACCTACGACAACTCGGTGATCGCCGTGGCCAAGGTGGGCAAAGGCCGCGAGCGCCAGCACACGCGCGAGTTCCTGCGCCTGATGAGCCACTTCCTGTTCACCGATCACTTCTGCCGCGTGCGCCGCGCCAACGAGAAAGGCCACGTCGAGCGTCTGGTTGGCTTTGCGCGCCGCAATTATCTCGTGCCCGTGCCCCAGAGGTCGTTGAACATGCCGCGCTCATCGCGCAGGCGGTGGATGAAACGCGCCTCCTCAAGCAGCTCATCAAACTTGGCGCGGCTACTCTCCGGCACCTTGGCGCGCAGCGCGTCGCGGTTTTTCTCGAATTCGGCTTTGCGGTTTTGCTTGTCGGCGGCGCCCTCGAAGATGGTCTTGACGAGCATGTCGGGCATCTCGATCGCGTACTTTTCGCTGATGTCGTAGCCCGAGACGAGGCGATAGCCGACGACGTCAAGGAACTGGTTCAGCGCCTCTCCAATGCCGTTCTTCGATTTCAAGTCCTCGAGCACTTCGTGACCCGGCTTGCCGCGATAGGCATCGGCCTTGATGCCCGCGCCGCTGACCGCCGATTGCAGGCTTTCCAATTCGCGCGCCGCGATGCCGCGCGAAATGGGCGCTGCGCCTTTGAGCAGGCCGAGGATTTCACCGGAGGACAGGCCGGTCCATCGCTTGGTTTCAACGATGAAGTGGCCGACTGGAAACGAGCTGGGAATCGTGAAAATGTGGTGGCGATAAATCATCTCGCCCGCGTTGTCGCGGATCTCGACGAGATATTTGAGGAAGTCGGCGTCGGAGAGTTTGGCGATGTCGGTCTTCTGGAGCTTGCTGTTGCGCGCAATGGAATCGGGCTTGTAGTGCTCATCCCAGCGCTTCATGTCCTCGCGCCAGAGTTTTTTCTCGAACACGCCGGGGCCGGCCTTGATGCGGCGACGGATTTCCGGGTGCAGCCAGGTGATCAGCTTGAACATGAACTTCGGCGGCGGGCCCTTGGCGCCTTCGGGCGCACCCACGGGGCAGAACTTGCCGTAAATGAAATCGTTGACCGTGCGCATCTTGAGCGTGTCGAGCAACAGCCCGTAGCGCTTGGTGCCTTCACCGAAACCCTTGGACAAATGAATGGGGAAAAGTTCCCCGACATAGCGCGTGGCCGGTTTGCCAAAGTGGGTTTGCTCAAGTTCCCAAACGCCGGGCCCCGGTGCCTTGTATTCCATTGCGGACATGGTGCCCCCGAATTGCCCGAACCGGCTATGGAAGCGGCTCGGAGTCTTTACACGTTCTTGATGAGGCGCAAGGGTAGCTAGAACCGGGCCGCGCCGCCATTGCTTAAGGTTTCAAGCATCACGGCTTGTGTGGCTTGGATTTCGGTACCGCAAGCAGCGCAGCGGCCTCGGCCTTCGCCGAGAAATTGTGGCGGCAGTGCGTCAAAGCGTGATTCCCGCCCCGTTGCGAGAGGGGGGCGCGTTGCTACACTTCGCGGCCCGTCGGGGTGTAGCTCAGCCTGGTTAGAGCGCAACGTTCGGGACGTTGAGGCCGGAGGTTCAAATCCTCTCACCCCGACCATGATTCTCAAGCTTCTAGGGCATCAGGTCAAATCGGCTTCACCAAACTTTACACCAAGGTTTGCTTCGGTTACGGCCTCGGTCTATTTACGTTGCGTCGTCAGTGTCTTCGTAAGACATAGGTCGTCGGTTCAAGAACGGCCTCAGTCACCATCGTCAACCGCAATTATTTCGCGCCTTTCAGGGTCACGTCAGAGGTCGGACAAAGCAGGATTGGACGCAATGCGCCACCCCAAGCGCCTTCGATTGTATCTGCCACATCGCCCCTGATTGAGTTACCAAGTCGTGTGCAATCGCGTCACCGGTGTCTCCTCGCGAGAGCTGACGAGAGCGGACTAAAGTTGCTCCCCAGTAGCCCCCAAGACCGGAATCAGCGCACGCAGTTTTCGATTAAGTCCCACCTGTCGCGGTACTCGTCGATGCTCCACCCGCAGCGATTCTTGCCGGGCGGCAGGTGGACGGTTCGCATTTTTGTCGGTTTGTGCTTCTGGCCCTTCTTGCCCGGCGTCTCAAGCCATTTCTTGTGGACTTCCAGCGTCTTGGCCGACATGACTTCGGCGGGGATGACGTAGAACTGGAAGGGCGCTTTGCTGTCGCGCTCAGGAATCCCCGCCACGACCCAATAGAAGTTTTTGCCGTAGGGCTTCTCGGCCTTCTCGCCAACGCTGCAAGTTCTGTTGCCCGGCACGAACGTTTTGACTTGAACGTGCGCGAATTCTGTTCCGCCGACGTTGCTGACAAGGATGTCCGTGTTGGGGCAGTTGCCCATCGTAATGACGGCAATCAACCCACGGCGGCACAACTCGCCTGCCACGAAGAACTGACTTGCGTTGCCGCGAAGTGTCTTGCTACCGCTCTCCGTTCCATGCGCCATGTGCCCTCCGTGAGAACAAAGCCGGGATGCGAAAGTGCGCATCACTCCAAGTCGAGAGTGTGAGGCGCAACGTCAAAATGTTCGGCGACTAAACCTCTTACCACTTTCGCTGCTTCGTCTTCGGTAGTGAAAAGGGACAGCAGTTGCTCGTGGTCAGACTTCGAGCGCCGTGCAATTGCGGCAAGAAGACTCCTGCCGAGCGCATGAGATTGGGAGTCCCCTGCACCCACTTTTCCTACATGCTTTCCCTTCGTGAGTAGACGACGCAGCTCATTCCACGCTTCTTGCAGGCTATCAGCGGCCTTCCATTGCGACGCGACCCCCGCTCGCAGTGCGTGGTCTAAACCATGAAGTTCCCCTGCGACCAAAGCGGCTACAAATTCTGCACCGGCCCTTGAACGATGAACCTTAATGTCCGGACAGTATTCCGGAGAATCCTTGTGCAACGAACAATAGTTGTCGTGGTGCTTGACGAAATCAATGGACTTCACAGCTCTCGCTGGGATTTCGTCGTGCAGCAGAATCTCTAGGCAAAGGTCATCGTTGTTCCACCAATGCTTTCCTTTGGAGTCAACACCCCACGGGCCATTCCATGCTACGGGGTCGTAACGTTGCAAATTCAGGCTTCGTGGAGCGGACTTGGAGTCAGTCAGCAGGATTCGACAGGCATGATGTTTGTAGTCAATCGCTTCCACCCAGTAGGCTTCCCTGCCCTCGTAGAATCCCCAGTCGAACTTTAGCTCGATGTGCCCGTATCGAGAGCCGGGTTGCCAATAGTTGGGGGATAGCCAGCAGACCATTGTCCTTGTTTGATTCAGGCAACTTTCATCCCAAACCAGTCGCGGCCTCAGCACGCCTTCACGCGCAATGGCTACAGCATTAGCGATGTGCGTAACATGGGAAATATCGTCAAAGGGCTGGCAATCGGGTTCTGTCCAATTCTTCTTCTTGCTCGGTGTTCCGACAGCGTAGTCTTGAGGCTTTGCGCCTTTGATGGGGCCGGGCATCGAAGTCTCCTTCTGGCTTACAGGAACTCCGCCAACACTCCGTTCATGTCATCCTTGCCGACAAGACGGAAGAGCACGCGGCCTCTGTTCAGTTCTTCGTACAGCTTCCCCACGTCAACTTTGTCGCGGGTGTCGGTGGTGTCGAGCCGGTCAGCGCCTTTGTACTCCACAACCAAGAAGCGCCCGTCGGTCAATTTCACCACGAAGTCCGGGTAGAACTTCAGGCCGTCCTTCTTGAGTAGCCAGAACGAACGCTGGGCTTCTTTCTCCACGTTCCTTACCCAACAGGCCACCTTGGGCGAGCCGTCAATTAGCGCCGCACAGGCCACTTCTTCGTTGTTCATGTCTGCCACGGAAGGCTTGTAATAGTGCCGCTTGAACGTGTGCGGCCCCTGGTAGGCCGAGCCGTAGGGATACAGCTTGGAATCCGTGGGGAACTCGAAGACCAGTTCGGGCCGAATCTCCACCTTGCTCTTCTTACCGAACAAGACCGCTTGGCCGTTCGCAGCCTGCGCCTGTTTCCGCACCGTTTCATACTTGCCGGCAAGTGCGTCGCGCAGCCTAAAGCGGTCACGCACCAAGTCGTTGAGCGGGAACTCGCGCCTGGTCATCAGTCCATCCACGATGCGCCCCAAGTACGTGGCAGCCTGCACCTGCGTCTGGTCTTGCGGGCGAATCTCGTTGGTCAGCCAGCGCACAAGCTGCTGCTTCGTCCAGCCGGTGTCGCCGTGCCACGGTGCCAAGTCGCGCGTCAGGCGGTCAGTCTCGGAAATCTTGATGCGGCCCGTGTCCGAAAGGTCTAGCAGCGCGATGCGTTCCGCCGCTTCTTTGCGGCTGTATTGCTCTTCGGGCAGCGTCGCGTCACAGTCCTTCAAGGCCCACTCGAAATCGCGGACGTGGCTTTCGTCCAGCCGCTCAAAGCCCATCTCGGTTTGAATGCCCAGCACCGGCAGGGCGAAGGACTCGCCTCGTTCTGCGGGTGACTTGCCCTCAGACCACACGCGGCGCGGCGTCTTCAGCGCCTGGGTGAAACTCTCGCGGTCAGCGTCGCTGGCCAGCACAGCGCGAATAAGCTTCTCTTGGCGCTCGGTAATCACACCCAAGGTCCGCAGTTCTTTGGTTTCGGCGTTGTAGTTGATGCGCTCGCGCAGCGACTCATCTTCAAGTTTGTCCAGCGCGGGCGGTGCGGATAGTTTGGCCGTGGTTTCGTCAAACATGCCTTGGTCACGGGCTTGCTCGATGACCTGCGCCGCTTCAAATCGCTCGAAGCCGTTGTTGACCATCGCGTCGCGCAGGCCCTCTGCGGCCTTGGCGAAACTGTCCGACGTAACCACGGCGTAGGCGCAGTTCAGCGCCTCAAGCGACTTCTTCTTGGCTTTGGGCATTCTCAGCACACGGCCAAGAATCTGTTCCACGGCCTTGCCCGAAGTCAGTTCCGCCAGCGAGCAAAGAACGTAGGCGAATGGGCAATCCCAGCCTTCTGCAAGCGCCTGCACCGTGATGATGTAGCGCAACTTGCATTCCTTCGAGAGTACGTCCACGCCCTCAAGCTCGCGCTTCTCGCCGGTCGCAATCGCTATCTGTTCTTCCGGCACAAGGCAGTCTTCCACCAGCATCTTCTTGACGACTTCCGGCGTCAGTGTTTCGCGGTCTTTGCGCTTGGCCTGCGCCTGAATCAGCACGATGGGCTGGATGTACTCACCTGTTTCGCGCTCGTGTTGCAGCGCCACGTTGCGCACGCTCTGCTCGAAATCCACTGCCGCCTTCAAAGCCTGCCGCTCATCGGCGACGTGCTTGAGTTTGACCGGCAGCTTAATCATGCCTTCGGCTTTCAACTGCAAGGCCGAAACGTGGTGTAGCACGTTGCTGGGCGTGTTCCCCTTGTTCTGGCCTTGCTCCGGCGTCGCGGTGAACTCCACCACGCACGAGGGCTTGAAGCGCGCCAGCGCATCGAAACTCAGCGGTGTGCGCGCGTTGTGAGCCTCATCCATCATCACTACGGGCCGGTGCAGCCGAAGCACGTTGGCCAAGCAGCGCCGCCCCGCAACGTCGCCGGACAAAAGCAGTTTCTCTTGGCTTGGTGTCAGGCCGGTGAAATGCGGCATCAGCGCGCCGTTGTCTTCATAGACTTTACGGCCTTCGGTTTCCTCAACGCGCAGCGCGGCCAGCGTTGAGACAATCACGCAAGCCGCGCCTTCAACTGTTCCGCGCGTGATGGCCAGCGCCTCAGAAATATCCAGTATCTCCACTTTGCCGGAAAAAGTTGCATCGAGCGCCACTCGGCAGGGATGTTCGCGGTTGCGCAGCGCGGCCAGCGTCTGTTCCCGAATGGCGTTGCTTGGAACAAGCCAGAGGCACACACAGCGGTCAGCCTGCAACCATTCGCGCGCGGCCACACCAACAGCGTGCGCGGCTATCAGCGTTTTGCCGCCGCCGGTGGGCACGCGCAGGCACACATAGGGCACGCCGTCCAAACCGGGAGCCTCACGGTAAGGCCGCTTGGTGTGTTCGTAGAAGGCCGTGTCGGCGCTGTCCAGCACGCGGGCGCGCTTGAGATAGTCGCCCAACACTTCGAGCGTCTTGGTCTGGTAGTTCTTGAGTTTGAACACGTCAGACTCCCTTCACTTGGTAGGGAATCTGCTTGAAGGTCACACCGGCGCGCTTGAGCCGTTCCGCGCCCAACCGGCAACCTTCGCCGTAAACGACGCGCGGGCCGTCATGTTTGGGCAGCGCGGCCAGCGTATCGGCAGTCAGCACGTTGCCGCCCTGCGGGCGACGGTCGCCCAGCACACCGTTGAATAGCAGGTAAAGCGCCGTGCCCGGCTCATTGTCGGCGGCACCGGCAGCCTTGAACGCGCCCAAGAGCGGCGTGCCCTGCACCCGCTTCGGCAGCGGCTCCCCCGTCTCGGTAAACCAGATGTGCGCGGCCAAGTCGTTGAACTTGACTTCGCCGGAGAACGCACCGTCCGCGTCAAACAGCGGCGGCCCCAACTTGCAGTAGCGGAATCCACCGCCAAGTCCCTCTACACGGCGGCTTTGCCCCCCATCATTGCGACGTACTTCATAACCTTCAGCGACGCGCTTTACGCGCTCGCGTGTGATGTCGTTGCAGATTGCATCGTCCATCTCAATGAGTATGAAGCGGCGATTGCCGCCGTCCTTCTTATTCAAGTCCAAAGCTGCGTGTCCGGTGGTTCCGCTCCCTGCGAAACTATCCAAGATTAGAGAGTCTGAGTCCCCGCCAATCTGCAAGATTCGTTGAAGTAGCTGCACCGGCTTGGGGGTTGGAAACAACTCGTCTTGCTCTGAAAAAAGCGCCCCAATTTCTCGCTTAGCCCTCTGATTATCCGCGCATAGTTCGCTCGTCCACCACGTCGTCGGCACCATGCCTTCCGTTACTTCAGTCCGAAAGCGTTTGCGTCGTGGCATTGCGTCGCCGCTTGCTCCGAACCAAATTCGATTGTCGGCCCGCAACGCGGCAAAGGATTCTGGCGGGACGCCCCAACTTCGCCCCGATGCAGGTTTCACTTTTCGTCCACTGGGCAGGGTTATTTCGTAGAAGTCGTGTTCCCTGTACTCTCGACGGGTCAAATCGCTTGAAGTCCAAGGCCCGCGTGGGTCGTTATCGGGATTTTCGTATCGAGCATCCGCCTCTTCAGTTCTCGCCAACCGATTGAACCGACAAGTGGCCTTATGGCGAGCGTAGCCCACTACATAGTCATGAACCGGAGTTGCAAATGTTTCGTCGTTGTCCGGAGACGAGCGTTTTTGCCACACGAATGAAACAACAAAGTTATGCGGCCCGAACACTTCGTTCATAAGCAAGCGAAACTGTGGCAGTTCATTATCGTCTAAGCTGACGAAAACCGCGCCGTCCTGCGTCAGGAATTCGCGTAGCAACGACATGCGCGGGTACATCATGCAGAGCCACTTGTCGTGGCGGCTCAGGTCTTCGGCCTCTTTGCCGACAACCTTGCCCAGCCATGCCTTCATTTCTGGGCTATTGGTTGCGTCGTTGTAAACCCAGCCTTCGTTGCCGGTGTTGTAAGGCGGGTCAATGTAGATGCACTTCACTTTGCCCGCGTAGTAGGGCAGCAGCGCCTTGAGCGCCAACAGGTTGTCGCCCTGAACAAGCAGGTTTCCGCTGCCGGGGTCGCCCACCGAAAGTTTGCCGTCGCACTTGAGCAAGTGGTACGGCACTTCCCGGTGGTGGTTCAAAACCGCCCGCTTCCCAATCCAGTCCAACGTCGGCATTCGTTCGCCCCTTGCGCCGCTTACTTGCGCGCGAAGACCTTTTATCCTGTCTCCGTCAAAGCGGCGAGTCCGTTCCCGCCAATGCGCAACACGAAGCGAAGGAACTCATGCCAAAGAAAAAGAAGCGCAAGACAAAAGGCTCGAAGGCCGCTGAACTCGTGCAAGCGGGAGCCACTATGGGGGCAGCAGTCGGCACAGCAATTCCGGTAGTCTCGCCAACGCCATTGGGAGCGGCAACCGGCGCGCTGATTGCGCTTGGCGGCCTCTTGATGTCATCGGTGATTGGCCCCTTCAGCGCGAGAAAGCTGCAAGAGGAAATGGACGCCATCAAGGACGCTATTGACCAAGTACCGCCTGAACTGCGAACGGGCAAAGAGTGGGATGAAATCTTCGCGCCTATGGTTGTCCGGCATCTTGGTTTTGCTTTGCGAGAGCGGAGCAAGGTCAAGCTGGAAGCGGCGCGAGTACATCTACGCAAGTGTCTCGCCGCAGGCGTCCCCGCGAAAGAGTTGGGCTGGTTTGAGGAACTGGTGGGAACGCTGCTTGACCAATGTACGGAGTATGAACTCATCTTGCTGCTTCGAGCGCACGACATTTCAACGAAGCGTCCAGACTTTGTGGAATACGGTGACGACGCTTTCAAGCATCCGGAAGACCGGACGACAGACCCGTACCTGCTGTGCCGTTATAGCGAACGGCAAATCGTGGAAGAGTCGCAGCTAGGAACTACCTTTGGTTCGCTCGCTCTCGCGGCCCTGATACAGCGAGAACTGATGTTGCAGGGCGACTCGATTGCCAAAGAGCGGCCAGCAGATTGGCCTGAAGGTTTTCAAGGCCTCGCGCGCCACTCGCCAATGTTCGGAGTGACGCCGTTGGGTCGTCAAGTAGCGGAGTGGCTACAGAAACAGGACACTTCCAGCGGGGTCACGAAGTAATTCGCAAAGGCCACCATGTCAAAGAAACGTTCATTGCTTGATGCGCTCAAAGACCGGCAGAACCAGTCCGCGAAGTCCAACGCGGCACTGGAAGCCGCAGGTGGAGCCGGTCAATTGATGCAGGTGGGCGGAGCCGCTGTGTCCCTCGCGCCAGGGCCGGGCGCGGTCATCGGCGCGGTAATGACGCTGGGGGGCATGTTCCTTGGGAACATCGCCAGTTCGTTTCAGACGAAGCGGATGCGCGAAGAAATCGAGTTCGTGGCCGATTGCGTGGACAAGCTGCCGGAAACTTGGGCGCAAAACGGTACACTCGAAGAGCACATCCTGCCCGCCGTGGTCAAGCACATGACGTGGCGCGCTCAGGAGAACCACAAAGAGAAAGTGCAGGCGATGCGGACACACCTGCGGAAGAAACTGTTCGATGGTGCACCAATCTCCGAACGAGACACGCTGCACCAGCACGTCGAGAAGTTCTTGACAGAAGCTACGGTCAGCGAACTTATCTGCCTGACACGATTTGCGCTGGGTTGTCGGGCCAAGGAGCCTTTCGTCGAGCGCCTTGCAAACAGCCCAGATGCGCTGAGCGGCATGTCTGGCATAGAAGAGAACATCGCCAACGCTTCGGGCGTTTCCGGAGAAGAAGCGTACTATGCGTTTCGAGCACTCGCCGCGAGAGGATTTGCCGTCAGCGTCGGAAGTGTCAGGCGGGACACCAACGCAATGTCGTACTTGCCTGAGCGAGTTGCGACCGCGCAAAACCGCTGGACGCTTTCCCGCCTCGCCCACCAAATTGCCACATGGCTTGATGAACAAATGCCGCCCCCGACGACCACTGGCTAAGTCACAACCATCGCAACTGCGCAATCATCCGCGTCGACGTTGCGGGTTGAACTTGCCGTCAGCATCAAAGTTGTACGAGCACGACAACCCTGCGGCGTTCCAAAAGGCATCGAAGATTGGCTTCAGTGTGGCCGCGAAGTCAACCTCAAACGAATTCAGGATTACGGGCGGAAACGTCAATACATCGCGGTCTATTGGATGGCTGCCTCTGCCGAGACTCTCCATCGGGCTAACAGACATCCGAAGGCCGAGCACGCCGCACGCAGACAACATGATTACAAGGGGCGGCGAACAACCGATGCTCCTTAGCGCTTTGACGTACTTCGGAACGGCTTCCAACAAATGTTCTTCGTAAGCCACACTCGCAATGGTCGCCTGCCCCAGAACCTCGTTTGAAAACTGAGCATCTACTGCCTCAATGATGCCTTCTCTGAATAGTAGCGCGCTTCCACCACTTGCTTCCCCAACGGCGTCGAACGTCAAGACTCCTTCAAGAACGGGACGATGGTTGCCACCACCGCTAATCGGCAGAAACTGGCTCCTTTGCCGCATGAAGGCTGGCACGTCCACGATGGCTTCCCCGCCGATGGCCCCGACTGGAACAAGGTGCAATATCAAGCGCGAGCGGCCTGCGAATGTCACCGGGTAGGCTTCACTCGCAATTTTCCCAACTCTGTCGTTGCGGAATCGCTCGATGCGCTCCCGTTGTCCTTCTCCTGCTGCGAACGCGCCACGAATTTCGAGCCAATCGAGCGGCTGGTTTCCGAACTCGTTTCGCCGATAGAAGCAGACCCACTTCTTGTTTTTCAGCAGGTGCGGGGCAGCCCAGCTTCTGGGCACTTGAGCTACCATGACCGGTCCACCAATTGCATCTTCGATAGGGTAAACATCAAAGCCCGGAACCTGGGGGGCAACAGCATCCTTGTGCCACTGCAACAGGCGCTGCTGTTCCTGAGCAAGCGTAACACTACCAAGTCCGACGACCCCCTTGGGCAGAGATGTGGTCTTCCCGCTGGCGTCTCGTTCTTCTTCGATGCCGAATAGAATTACGCCGCCCGCTGTATTGGCCATTGCCGTTATGTCGGCCAAGAAGTCATTCCTGCCGTCATCGTTGGCTTTGGGGAGTTCCAGCTTGTAGTCGAGCGTCCGTCCTTCGCGCTCCTTCGTCGCCAGCAGTTCCGAAACCGTTTCCTTGGTGATGCGGGCGTATGGGTTGAATGGCATCGTCAACCCTTGTTGGTGTTCAATGCGATTGTCAGTTTAGAAAGCGAGTGCAGGTGTAGACTTTGCAACGATTTCCGGCATGCCATTCCATGGCCGTCCTTCAAGTAGTCGGCCAGCTTTCTTCTTGTTCACGCCGCCCCATTGTTTGAAGAAGAACGGGACTTTGGCGCGCACGCACTGGTCGCGGATGTCGAGTACCCACGATTCTTCCATCGGGCGCGCCCCGGGGCCGCTCTCTCCCCCGACAATGACCCAATGAATGCCGCCCAGGTTGAGTTTGGGCAACGGGCCAAGTAGCGGTTCGAGCGACAGAAACTTCAAGTGCGCGTGGGTCTTCCGGAGCAGGTCAATACGGAAGGTGTAGTCCGCGCTTTCGACGCTTACGCCTTGCCAGATTTGCGGTGCCCACGGCAGCCGTGCGTCCAGTTCCAGCAGCCGGTCTGCCCGTTTGGTGAGAACTTGATACTGGTGCCAACGGGCGCGGCGCATCGTGTCGAAGACACGGTGTATAAACGACTCCGGTACTTCCTTGTGGTACAAGTCGGACATTGAGTTGACGAAAATGGTGCGTGGCTTTTTCCAAGTCAGCGGCAGGTCAACTGCACTGTCGTGCAGCGCCACCTTAAAGCCGTTGGCATAGTTCTTCTGGCCCATCGCTTTGAGGCGAACGGCAAGACGCTCCGCATAGCAGAACTTGCAGCCGGGACTGATTTTGTCGCAGCCCGTGACCGGGTTCCACGTTGCTTCCGTCCATTCGATGCTGGAATTGGTGCCCATTGCTCAACCCTTCTTGGGAAAGGATACGCGAACACTTCCCGCGAACGTTCCCTTGCGCCGCGCCTTCTTGCCCGGTGTTGCCACCGCTGGTGGGTCTGCCGTTATCTTGCCCTTCGCCTCAAGTTTCGCCAGCGCGTCCTTGTAGTTCTTCTCTACAAATGGCGTGCCGACATTGTGCTGCTCAAAAACCTGTTCCATCGTGAGCGACCGCCCGGCGAATCGTTCAAGCAGGTCATCTTCGAGTTTGTCCAAAGGCCGGTTCAAGCCGAACAGAAACTGCTGCTTCACGCTGGCGCGGTTGTACTCGAACGACGCAACGCCCTGCTGGTCACTCGAACTGGCGTAGGCCATGATGCCCTTCATAATCGTGTATCCAAGCGGATGCTTGCTGACGAAAACCAAGTGATGGCTTGTCTGCTTTCCAGACTTGTCCTTGAACCTGAACGGCAGCACGAACTTCCCGCCCATCTCTTGCAACGCGATGCACAGTTGCTCGATGATTTCCACTTCTCGTTCAGCGGGTGTCAGCCCTTCAAGCCTTGGGCGCAATTTCGCGGCGCGCTCTTCGCCAAAAAGCTGGTCAATCGGTTCTTGGACGTACTCGTTGTTCATGCCCATGTTGATGCGACGGTAGTTGAAGAAAAACAGGCATTCGCAAGCCCAGTCCTTGATGACAGAGTTGACCAGCTTGAGCGAGAGTCCTTTGTAGCCCCACGGGTCAACAAACATGAGTGTTGGAACCAGCTTCATCTTCTCGAAGTCGGCAACTACGCCGGGGCCAACTTCTTGATTATGCACCTTGGGTTTGTGCGTCAACTTCTCCACGCCCGGTAGTTCGTTGATGGACTTCTCAAGGGACTTCGTGTTCTGTTCGTCCTTGTCGTTGAAGATGGTGACCAGCATCTTCGCCATCGTGGGGTCTGCGATGGCTTTCTTGAGCACCATCAGGGGTGTCGAGTCGCTTTCGTCCTTGTAGCGACCCGGCCCGGCAAACAGGTCTATGTAGGCAATCTTGCCGATTTGCTTGCCCCGCCCAGATTTTGTAATGACCTTGGCCCAAGCCCAGAAATACTTGGAGACAATGCTCGACTTCACCAAAGACTGTTCAGTCTGTTCGTCGAAGAATTCGTTTGTCGCCATGTCTCTCGCTCCCCAGTTGGCCCAAAGGCTCCTACCCGTTCCAGACAGTGTACCCGGCCATGCGACAGTGCAGGCTCCTATGGGTCACTATGGGCAACAATAGGTGTCGCCAACGACCCCATCGGGTGCAGGAAACTTGCTGCGACAGTCCCGACGCTAGCTGAACGGTGATTGAGAACTGAGAGGCGGTTACATGCCGTTGCACAGGATTAGGGTTAACACGGCAATGAACGACCCGGCTGCCCGAGACTCCCGCGCAACAGAGACCGGCAGGTCAGTTTCTCCGTCGCCCGACAGGCTGGAAACAGACCCGGACACGCAACGACTCGCCGCTGCCCTTGGCAAACTGTGGGCATGGAAACAGACTGCTCCGAAGAATCAGGCAGCGCCCTTACAGATGCCGACGCCGTCGCCACAAGAACCGCTACTCAACGCGCGGCGCAATAAGACTCAAGATTAGAAGCCGTGTCGCGGGGGCATGATTGAGTTGTCCGCCAGGCAATTTCTACTTTGTGATCACAGGACCGCGGCTTCAGTTAGACACGTGGTTGCCCTGAAGGCACCGCAAAATGGCGTCGGTTGCGTATTCGTCAGCGTCCTCGTGGGACTTCGGCATTAATCGTTGCTTCGGTTGGCCCAAGGGGAGAGTTCGATTCACAAGCTGTCGGCGAATACTGCCAGCCCAAACTGAAGTGCCTTGCAGATGAACTCTTAGACTCGACCTAGGTTTTCCTGAAACATGGGCCGCCGGTTCAGTTTCGGTCGGCAAGGGCATTACACAGGCAAGGGGTGCTTCACGCTTCGCCCGCCACCTGCTGCACTTTTCAACCGCCCTTTACGGCCTTCTCCACATTTGCGCTTACGCGGGCACCGGGGAAGTGAGCCCATCGTCAAAGGGTGTGATCTTGGCCTTGGCGCATGCTTTGCGCATGAGTGTTGTCGCCGAGGCAATCTGACTCTTGGCGCCGGCCCGCAACAGAATTTCATATCCAGTACGCCATGTCTGTCTCGCGCTGTCAGGCTTACCTTCCTCAAGTTGCAGCAAGGCGAAGTTGCACATGTGCCCGCCCTCGCTCTGGGGCATCCTGTACTCCCCTGCAAGCGCAATGGCTTGTGTGTAACGTTCGCGCGCTTCCTGTGGTTTACCGGCTAAATGGAGCATTCGCGCCAAGTTGCCCAGCGTCGTGGCAATCCAGGGCTTGTTGCCGACGTGTTCGTGCAAGGTGAGGGCCTGCACTGCCAACTGGATCGCACGTTCCGTCGCGCCAAGATCCAAATGCAGCGACGCCAAATGAGACAGGACAATGCCCTGACCGCGGCTGTCGGCTGATTCTGAATACAGCGCGAGCGCGCGGTGGAAATAGCGCTTCGCCGCCTCGGGATTGCGATGCCTTTCCGCCAGCAACCCGAGATTGCTGAGCGTTGTAGCCTCGTTTGCACAATCTCCGGTCTCCTGGTGGGCAGGCAATGCTTCGGTTAGGTAACGTTCGGCTTCGCCAAGCCTGCTGCACTCCAAGTGCAATAATCCAAGGTTTCCGAGGATGGCACCTTCCATGCGCCGTTCACCAAGCAACCGAGCCAATTCGAGTGCTTGTTCAAGCAATAAGGCAGCCTCCTCGGTGCGGCCAGTTTGTTGCAGCATGGCTCCAAGGTTCGCCTTAGTAGTTGCTTCGTTTCGCTGTGCGCCAAGTTGAACGCAGAGCACGAGGGTGCGCCGATAATACGCCTCGGCTTCGTGAATACGCCCTGTGAGCCAGTACAGCCCGGCGAGGTTCAAGATCGAGAGAATTGTCAGCCTGTCGTTTGAACAGGTTTCGGCGATGCGAAGCGCGCTTTGAAAGTGCACTTCTGCCTGCCATGCATTGCCGGTGTGCATCAGGAACCGCCCCTTGGAGTTTTCCAAGCGGCATCGCGTCCAGTGACTGGCTTCAGGACTCAGCGACGACTCCGCCCGACTGATCAAACGCTCCGTGAGAACTGTCTGCCCCAACGTCTGTGCGGCCGAAGCCGCATTCCTGAGCGCCTCGACCTGATTATCGCCCACCAGCAACTCAGCGAGGTTCAGCCAGCACGGCAAAGCCTGACGTTGATCTCCTCGTCGCGCAGCAACTATGCCGCCTCGGTGAAGATAAAGCCTGAGCAGGTCCAGACATTCGGACGCCAATCCTTCATCACACATCCTGGCAGTCTCGAGATGGTGCAGCAGTTCATCCACCGCGCTGTCCGTCTTGTGCGGAGGCAGGACAGTGTCGGAACTGCTCGCGAGCGGCTCGGGTGTTGGCGCTCGGCCTCCGAACGCGTCTTCGATCAGGTGAAAGGCCAGCAAATGCAGCTTTGCACGAGCACTGGGTAACTGAAGCTGGTAGGCCGCGTCGCGCAATAACGCATGTCGAAACAGATATGTGAATTCTGCGCTCGGTTCCACTCAGGAAAACCTAGTCACGGACTGAACAAAGAATCGTGTGGCGTCTTGGCGCAGCACGTACTCGCCACCCCAGTTGATGCGGGAGTTGCGCCCCAGCCGTCTCCAAGCGCCCCCGGAGGACACAGGTAATCCTCCGCGCTGGCGCAATGATACCGCAGGATGGGCAATGAACCCAAACCCGCTGACCGTTTTCAATGGTGCCTGTGAGGCGCACTCAACAAAGCAAAAAGTCTGCGAAGCTGACATCATGTTGAGTCTTGCGCGGGAGCTGGGATCACATATTGATGCCTGCATTTGGGGCACTTGCCTTGTCTTCCGACAAGCGCTCTGGGAGCGCTCAGCTTCTGGCCGCACTTGCAGTAGAACTTGAAAACGCCTTGATCCGTGTCGTTGATGATCACCGTATCGTCGGCGGATGTAGCGCTTCGGGGCGTTCTTGAATCAGGTGCGGTAACGGGTATTGTTTCAAACGGTGTCTGTGGCTTGCGAACTGGCTTCACAGGAACCTTTTTTTCTTTGCGACCCGGTGCGCCCGCCTTAATCAGATCCTGCGCCTCCGTGAGGGCGGTCTTCAAATCCGCAACGGTCGCATTGGAGGAAGTTAGTTGGGCCTCTCGATCCCGCAGGGCCGACCTCAGCTTTTCGCGCTCTGCTTCGGACTCCTTGATTTGGCGACGAAGCTCCGCGATCTGACCTTCATTGCGGATTGTTTTCTGCTCGATTTCGCGTCCGGCTGACCGAGCCTTCTGCAGTTCCCCGTGGAGATCCATCAACTGCTGCTTAAGATGCGACTGATTCTCAGAGGCTTGTGCCGCCGCGCTTTTCTCCGCATCAAGTTTCGTCTGCAACGAACTCAACTCGCGCTGCAAGTCGGAGTGCCGGTTCCCTTTCAATTCAGCCGACTTCAACTGCTCCTGCAGCTTGGTGACGACGCTCTTCATCTCCGCAGCTTCGCTTTCGTTTCGGGAGGCAGCCTCCTTGTATTGAGCCAGTTCTACTGCGCGTTTTGATTCCAGCGAACCGGCTTCCAGCAGGTTCTTGCGCAATGCGGCAACTTCCGCCTCCAGACTGGTCTGCAGTCTTTCCAGCTCTACCGTGCGCTTTGAGGCGTTGGCGGCAACGAGTTCCGCCGTCGCCGCCGATTCCCGTGCGGCGGCAAGTTCCTTCGACAAAGTCGACTCTCTTGATTGCTGCGCTTCAGCCTGTGCGCCGGCAGTGTTTGCGTCAGCCAGTTGCTTCCGCAAGTCCGTGGCCACATCGTTCGCTGTCTTACGGTTGCTTCGTTCCTGCGAGAGTTCATCCTCCAGCACCGCAACGCGTTTGGCAAAATGGGCGTTTTCCTTTTCGCGTTCGGCCAGCAGTTCGCCCAGCGCTGCCGCCTTCTCCAGGGCGGTACGACGTTCGTTTTCGGAGTTTGCTGCGGCATTGGCTGAAAGTCTCAGCTTCTCGTCTAATTCGGTTATTCGCTGTTCCGAGCCCTTCCTCGCGTCACGCTCCCTGGCCAAGTCTTCTTTCAGAGTCTTTTCGGCTGATGCCAATGCATCGACGCGGGCGCTTACCGCACGCACGTTTGACAGTTGCTCCTTTAGGCTCACGGCCAAGTCGTCTGCTATCTTGCGCGCTTTGCGTTCCTGCGAGAGTTCGTCATCCAGTGCCGCGATGCGTCTGGCCGATTGGGCGTTTTCCTTGTCTCGTTCTGTCAGGAGTTTTTCGAGGGCGGCCGACTTCTCTTGTGCGGCGCGGCGTTCGTTTTCGGCGTCCGCCGTGGCTTTCTCCGCAAGCCTCAGCTTCTCGCCCACTTCAACCAGGCGCATCTCCGTGCGCTTTCTTTCCTCGCGCTCCTTGCCAAGTTCATCCAACAGGCGCTTCTCAGTGGATGCCAGAGCCTCACTGCGGGAGCTCAGGCTCCTGGCCTCGGTGTGAGCATCGGAAAGGCGATTTTCAAGTTCCTTGGCCCGGGTCTGCTCTTTCTCAAGCAAATTCTGCATTGCGGCCAACTCGCCCTCTTGCTGCTTGCAGCTTGCTTGTGTGGCATTGAGGTTGGCCCGCTCGGCTTGTAACTCCGCTTTCAGCCGGCCAGCCGCTCCATGCGCCTCTGCCAACTCCGCACCCAGTTTTTCTGCCTTTGATTGGGCACTTGCCAGTTCCTCGCCCAATTGCTTTTCGCGCAACGCGCTTTCCTGCAACTTGGCAGACAGTTCGTTGATCACATTGCGCGCCCGCTCCGCCTCACCCGCCAATTCTCCTCCGCGAACTTCGGCTTTGGATCGCTGATCGGTTTCCTTTGCAAGTGCCGCGCGCAGGGCTTCTCCGTTCTTTCTTTCTTCCTCCAGTTGCTTTGCCAGCGCGGCTTCGCGAGTCCGAGCGGCCTCCAGTTCGCGGGATTGGGCCGCCAGTTCACTCTTTTGCCTTTCAATTTCCGCGCGATGAGACGCGGCCTCGTCCGACGCGGCCTTCGCCGAAGCTGTCGCACTATCGCGCGCCTGGTTCAATTGACTGTTCAGATCGTCAAGGCTTTGGGCCAGTGCCTTGGCTTTCTCCTGCTCGGCTTGGGCAACGCTGCGCGCCGCAGCAAGTTGGGCCGCGTGGGACTTGTCAAGTTCCTCGGCATTGGCGGACAAGCTGCTCAGCGCATCCAACGTCGCTTTTCGGACTTGCAGTTCCTGTTTGATCCTCCCGAACAGCGACTCAAGGCTTACTATCCACGCGAGGTCCTTATCGCCGGCCAAAGCGGGCGCGGCTTGGAGCGTCTTGGACAGCTCGCCGATGCGCTCTGAAAGCCGCGGCCCCTTGGGCGGTTCGATGGGTTCCAGCTTTGGTTCGGGCGGCGGAGTTGGCTGAGCCTGCGACGTGACGGGCGGGCGCGGCTTTTCACCGGCTGCTTGTTTCTGAACTGGTTCAGCTTTCTCCTTTGTGGCGACGGGCCTGCCTGTCGTCTTCTTGGTGCTTGCTGTTTTGGCTGCGACGACAGTGGGCTTTCTTTCAACGAGAACCTCCGCCGTGCCCGCATGCCTTGACATAGGTGCGTTAGAAGACGTTTCCGTCGGCGGCAGTTTTGCGGCCGGGATTGCGGGGCTGGGCGGGACAGATTCCTTGGTGGGCGCCGCTACAGCTTTCACAGCCGCTGCGCGTTCCGATGCCTGGCGCGCGGCTATGAACGAATAGCCGCACTCAATGCACAGCTTCGCGCGGTCAGGGCAGTCAGTATTGCATTTAGGGCAACGCATGCGCTTTTCGAGGTTAACTCATTTGGCATTCGAAACGGCTACGCAGTCCGAGACTACTTGCCTTCTGTGAACTCGATCAACTCCATTGTGCCCTGGGTCGTTTCAAGTCTCACGGTCAGCCAGTATCCAAATCTCGTCATTGTCCAGACCTTGGATTTCCTGCCGTCGTACTCGGACTCAACCCAGTCGGTGTCCCAATTTCGGATTCTCCCCTTACCTCTGTCCAGTTCTTTGTATCTGGGATCGGGCTTTCCGGGCGGCGCCGTGTACTCGACGTCGCTTTCGGTGGGGTTGGTGAACATCTCGTCTGACCTTAGCTTGACCGAAAACCTGACGCGTGCCTTCCTGCCATCGATCCAAAGCACTTCGGTTTTCTGCCACGACTCACCGCCGAAGTTCAAGCGCATTACCCAAACAGTGCCGGGCTTGTAGAGCGCCTGCCATTGGGCTAATGGATCCGGCTTCTGTTCCTCCTCAATCGAGTTTGACGGATAGTTGCCAATCACGTTGCCCGGGCGGTTCACTTGTCTATTGCGCGACAAGTAGTAGGTCATGAACGCGCTGCCCGACGCGAGCAGAAGTACCAGGATGACAACCATCGCGAGTCGTTTCCTGCGGCGCGCCTGTGAGTGTGCAACTTTTTCGAGCGCTTCCACTTCGTCCTTGGCTGCAGACAGAGCACGACTCTCCATCGGATAGTGATTCAGCACCTTGTTCAAGAGGCTATAGGCCTGCGCGAAGTTGTCTGAGTTGGCAAAGTGTCTCGCGTCGTTGACTGCCTGCTGCACCCAGTGTTTTCGTTCCTCCAGCGACTTGAGCGCAATTGCCGCTTCGCCGATCCGCTTAGCGAACAGCTCATTGCTTTGCCTGCTGCCGCCTGCCGCAAGCGTGGATGCTTCGTTGAGCAACTCCCTTGCGTGGGAAATCAACTCGCCCTGGATTGCCTCGCCTGCTTGTGCAATGCGCCCCGCAACCTCAATGCCCGCGGCAACACTGACGCCGCAATGGAGACAGAACAGGGCCTTTGCCCGGATCTCTCCGCCGCACGCCGGACATGGGACGTGGCGCACTTCCAGGCCACACTTCCTGCAGAACCGCGCCTCTTCGCTGACTGGCGCGCCACACCCTTCGCACGCCAGCTCAAGGTCGGTCAACCTGTGCCGCGCGGGACGATCGATGGTTTGCACAATCTCTGTCTTTTCAACTCTTTCGATTTTCTCTCGTGCCGAATTGATGGCTTCCATAACATGCTCTGTGTGCTGGAAGCGTTCAGCTGCCTGCGGTTCGCAGGCCTTGGCAACGACTGCCTGCCAGCGCTTGGGGAGCTTGTTGACCAGCAGCGGCACCGGCTTGAGGCCCGTAAGCAACTCATACAACGTGGCGCCCAGCGAGTAGATGTCGGCGCGGTGATCGGCGCTCTTGGCATCGCGCTTCTGCTCCGGCGCGGCATAGTCCAGCGTGCCCATGCCGTAGCCGGTCATGGAGAGTTCGAGGCCCGCAGCGCCCCGTG
>JADLFN010000009.1 GCA_020845475.1 Planctomycetota bacterium | reverse complement strand
CTAGAATCGCCGCACCATGCGTGCGGTTCTTTCCATCAGCGCTTTTATTTTCTTAGGCCTGTCGCTTGTGGCCTGTGCGTCGGTTGAACTGCCAGCGCCGGATTCAGACGACACCACGCTGCGTCGTTTTGACGGCGAGCCGCTGCGCCGGCGTGACATCGTGGCGCGTCGCAGTTCCGCCATATCTTTGGCTCGCGCGTTGGCCCGCATCGAGCGCACGCTTGTGGAACCCTGGGCCGAAAACCGTGAGGCGATCGTCCTGCTTGAAGACGCGGGCCGGATTGCGCCAGATGACGTGCGTATCGCAGAGAACATGTGGCGCTTGTCCGAGCCGGTGCCGCGCACACTGCGGCGTGAGGCCTTTGATGAATATGGCTTCTACGCGGATGCATCTCCGAGCCAGCTCTTTGTCGGCGGAGTTTCGCCCAAGTCGCTCGAGGATGAAGTGCAGCGCCTGCTGCTTGAGCACAGGCAAAGCACTGATCCTGCTTTGATGCTCGCTGCGTGGCGTCGCTTTGCGCCCTTGGTGCATATGCGTCGCGAGAATCTGCTGGCTTGCCGCTGGGACTTTGAACTGGGCAGCGCGAAAGTGGCCTTGGTGGAGAGCCTGCTGGGCCCGCACCGGCGAACCCGCGTGGGGCAAGTCGGGCGTGAAAACCTGAGCGGCTCCATGGTAAGCATGGAGGGTTACTCGCTGCCGGAAGGGATTGCGCTCCTGGTGGCGCCCGGTGAAGCTTCACCCATCGCGGCAACCATTGATGCGCTTGCCGCCACGGGCAAACCTCCCGCGTTCGTTCGGGTTGACGGCGCGACGGTGCACGTCGGGCTAACGGGCGACGACCGCGAGTTCCTGTCCGCAGCGCTCAAGGGCATGGCGCAGGGGTTTTGCGATCTGGAGTATCTGCCCCGAGGCTGCACGCGCTTTGAAGTTACGTTCGACTACCTCGTGGGCACTGCGGAGGCGCGCGCGACGCTCGTGCTGGCGCGAACGCAAGATGGCTGGCGGATCGAGCGGTTCGTTTACGAACCTGCAGCGGCGGCCGTTGTTGGCCGCGAAGGCGCGGCCCTTGATTTGATCGAGATGTTGCGCAAGACCGAGCCGTCCACGGCGGTCTCAGGCAAATGACGGGCTAAGATCTAGCTCCGTTGAAGAATCGCGCGGGATTGATTCACTGCATCGCTCGATTTTGTGATGGTGAAAATGGCAGGCCTTGCGGAACCCCCGGTTGTTGAGTCAAAGGTCAAACCCGCTCCCGAAGCGGCTGCAAAGCTGCGTGGCCGCGCGCGCTGGATCCAGTTGCTGTTCCGTGTTTTCCGGTTCGAAGAGGCAATCATCTTCGGGCTTCTGGCCATTTTCGCCGTGCTTTTGGTCAGCGTGCCGGAAGGGCCGCCCATGGCGACGTTATGGGCGGGGTTCAAGTACAATTTTCACGGCAATGGCACCATGTGGATGTTCCTGGCCTGGTGCAGCCTGGGAACGCTCTTCCTGCTCGTAGTTGCCGCGCTGCCGATGGCTGCCGGCGGCAAGGGAGCCAGGCTGATGCACGGCGTTTGGCAGGGACACGACGGCGTTCTCGGGCGCGGCAAGGCGACACTGCTCTGGGGCATGGGTGGCCTGCGCGCCTATGTTCCGTTCCTGGCGTGCATGGGCGTTTATGAAATGCTCAAGCGCCTGATTCCTGCCGTGCGCGGCAGCACGCTTTACGATGTTGAAATGGCGCAGTTCGACTATTGGCTGCTAGGCGATCTCAGCGCGGCCATCGTGCGCAAGGCCATGCACGCGCAGTGGATTACGGATTTTCTCAATTGGCTGCCCTTTGGCATCACGCAGCTCGACATCCACGAGGCCTGCTATATCTCCTACGTCTATGCCGCGCCTGCGCTCGCGATTTCACTCTGGTTTCTGGGACGGCGCGAACACTTTGACCGATTCATCGGCGCCATCACAATCTGCGGCGCGCTGGCTTACATCGGCTATGTGTTCGTGCCCGTCGTCGGTCCCAAGTACGTGTTTCCCGACCGCTGGCTCGAAGCCACGCCGGGTGCGCTGAGTTTCATGGACGACATCAAGGGCCGTAACCGTGATTGCTTTCCCAGCCTGCACACGGCCTGGACGACCCTTTATCTGATCGCATCCTGGCGCGGCTTGCGCGTTCTGTTCTGGGTGTACCTGCCCGTGGCAATCGGCGTGTACATCGCCACGTTCTACGGCGGCTACCACTACATTCCCGACATCATCGCGGGTCACGCGCTGGCGCTGTTTGCCTACTGGGCGGCCAAGCCCCTGCGCGAGTGGTGGAACAGGCGCGCGGGCTTTGAGCCGGCTACAAGTCCAGCACGTACATAGCGATCAGAACCAGAACGAAAATCGCGATTGCCAGCAGCCACTGAAACACCTGCTGACCCAGGCTATCTTTCTTTACCGCCGGCTCGGGCGCGGGCTTGGCTTCGACAATGCCGGCCGGCCCCAGCATCTCGCGCGTGACGCGCATGTTCAGGTGCGTGGGTTCAATTTTCTCGGCCGTGATGAAGGGCAGGTCGATGCGCGTTTCCCGCGTTGACTTCAATTCAACGCAGGCTTTTTTCACGGCGTCGCGCAGGCGCGTCATCGCCGCCTGGTCGATCCATAAATCCACTTCCGTGTCCTCTTTGAACTTTGCGGTCACCAGATCAAGCAGTATCTCCTGTGCATCGGGCGGACGCGGCTTGAATGTGGCGGGCTTGGGCGTGTGTTCGAGCCAATCCCGGATCACCATGCGCGAGCCTTCCTGCACAATGTTCACGCAGAAATGGCGCGGGCCGTCGGGCGTCGCCGCGAGATAGGGCAATTGGAGTTCGGCTTTGCTTTCGTCTTTCAGGTCTTCGACCACAAATTCAGCGTCAAAGGCCACGCGCCCCAGCGCAAAGCGGTCATCGCGCAGATTGAGGCGATGCCGCGCCTTGAATTCAGCGGCGACAAAATCGACGACTTTCAATTCCTCGGGGCTCAGGTCTTCGAGGGGATCGTCGAGGTCGGCCTTGATGTCCTCTTCGATTTCGTAGAGGTCCTTGAGGCCCTCGCGCAAGAGCGCCAGCAACATGAACTCCACGCGCTCGCGAGGGCCTTTGTCGAGCGCGCGCCTGGCAAGTTCGCGGTAAGTTTCGTCGCGCTGCGCACGGCGCTGGTAGCTGTAGGTGCCCTGGGCTTCGCCGGCATCGCGAATCGCTGCGTAGAGCTCCGAGCCCAAGTCGCGCGCCATGGGCCTGGACTGAGTCACAGGCACGGATGGCGCGTCGTCAAGCGAAAGCACCTCAATCTTAGCCGCGCCCAACGACAAGACGTCGCCCACTGCCAACTCGCCCGTGGCCTTATTCTCGCCGTTGTGCAGCGTGCCCGCGTCAGACATCTGGTCGGTAAACGACCATGCGTCGAACATTTTCTCCAGGCGCACATGGGGCCCGCCTACGCCGGGGTCGTCAATACGCAAGTCATCTGAAGCGCGGTTGCCAATGAGAACGTTGGACTTGCCCGTCGGTACGACATGCTCAAACGTGCGGCCAGCAGTTATGACTTTCAGGCGCATGCATCGAGTCTACGCAGTTTCTGGAGCTTGGAGCAATGGTTCCAAATGGGATGGGATTGTGGAGTCGAAGCGGACGCTCTTTTGCTTCAAGATGTTGCCATGAGCATGCACGAACAGAATCTGTCCTACTATCGAGTGCAGCGTAGAACGGCGCTCTCGTGCTTTCTGATTGTGAATTGCCTTAATCTCGGGTTGTGGTGGTTGATACCCTTTGCATGGCCCAGTTGGGTTTTTGTGTTCGCGCTCACTCTTCCCAGTGCCTACTTCTATTGGTTCATTGGGCAGTTCATTAGGACTAACCCAGAGTCGTCATCCAACGAAGCCTGAAAACGAACAAGACATTCTCGTAAGAATGAGATGTTCGGGGGAACGCGCTTGATCAATATCAACACAGACTTGCTGGGTCGCCTCAAGAAGGCCGATTCCAGCGCCTGGTATGAAATGTGGGAGGTCTTCGGCCCTTCCATTGAGCGGCTGATTGGCTCCATAGCCTCGCGTTATTTCGGGCAGGAAACGATCAAGGACGTCAGCCAGGAAACGCTGGCGCGCGTGTACCAGGAAATCGGCAAGTTCGATCCCAAGCGCGGCGTGAAGTTTTCAACGTGGCTCTATGCCATCGCCAAGCACGTCGTCTACAGCGAGCTGACCACGCGCGGGGCGCAAAAACGCGGCGGCGGCGTCAAGCCCATGAGCCTCGACGACACGATCCACGAAGTAAGCCAGAGCCCGCTGCCGGACCATGAATTCGAGATGGCCGTGTTTCGGGCGAAGGTCTATCGCGCGCTCAAAGAGGTCGAAAAGCAAAGCGAATTCCAGGAGTTCGAGTGCTATCGCCTGCGACTGACGCGCAACATGCAGGGCAAGGACATCTCGGCGGCGCTGGGCATGTCCGAAGCGAGCGTCAGCCGCTACCTCAAGCGCGTGCGCGACGATTTGCGCCAGGCGATCGGCATGGCGGTGGCGGGTTACTCATGGACCGACGAGGAATCCGGCCAGCTCAAGAAGAGCGGCCTGACCAGCGCCGACGACGACGCCTTTGACCAGGCCCTGAGCGATGTCTATCTCACGGACGAAAAGTCGCGCCGCGAGTACGGCAAGCTTCAAAAGACCGCGCGTAGCGTCAGGTAGTTGGGGCGGGGGCCAAGACCTATGCGAGCAATCGGTGTCTTAAAGAGCTGCCGGCTCTTTGCGCTTTTGTGCGTTTGTGTCTCCGGTTGCATCGCACATTCGGGCCAATCCAAGGTCGCGCGGCTGGTCAGTGAAATGGAGACCGCTCCACAGGTAACTGTGGCAACCGAGACGTACGGTATGCTCGACAAGCGCGCTGACGCGCTAACGAAAGCCGCGCGCGCCGACCCGGATGCAGCCATTCGTTCCTACAAAAGCGCCGGCACGTCTTCGAAGCGCGCCTATCTGCGGTCCAATCTGCTTTACTCGATGGGGCGAGCGGGCGAGCACAAGGCCTTTATTCAACTCGCGATTGACGAATTCAATTCCGGCGACCACTGGCTCCCCGCTTTAGCGACTGTCTTGCGCCTGTTTCCCGACCTGAGCAAACAGCATTCCGAGTTGCCCGATCTTCATGTGATAGCAGCCAATCCTATGCGCGAGTTGCTGCCAACGAAGCTGAAGATTGATTTATCTGAACTGGAGTGGAAAGCGGATCAAAGGACATTCGTTCACCGCTAGCCCAAATTGTGCTTGAACCAGACCGTATTGCGAAGCATGCGATAAGCCGTCCAAATCCGCCTTGAATCTGCGCTCCCTGCGCCTAGTATCGCGGCGCTTCGGAGCCCCACATGTTCCAGTTTCTTGCAGCCGCCATAGACCCGGATATCCGGCACCACCTCAGCGTGATTACGTTTTTGCCGCTGCTAGGCGCCATTTTCCTCGCATTTATCAACCGCAAGCGCGAGCGCGAACTCAAGGCCACGGCGTTCTTTTTCTCGCTGATTACGTTTATCGCCAGCCTGCCGATTCTGTTCGAGTTCAATGGCGGCGCGGGCTTTGACAAACGCCTGATGGAGACCTTTGACTGGATTCCCGCCTTTGGCATCCAGTACAAAATGGGCGTAGACGGCATTTCGCTGTTCCTGGTGATGCTGACCACGTTCCTTGGCCCCATCATCATGCTCAGTTCGAGCACCAACGTTCACCACAAGGTGAAAGAGTTCTTCATCGCCATGCTGGTGCTCGAGACCGGGCTGATTGGCTCGTTCTGCGCGCTCGACCTGTTCCTGTTCTACGTGTTCTTTGAGCTCATGCTCATCCCCATGTACCTGCTGATCGGCGTGTGGGGCAGCGATGAAGCGGCCCGGCGCGCGGCTGCCGTGAAATTCTTCGTTTACACGCTGGTGGGCTCGTTGCTGATGTTCCTGGCCGTGCTTTACATCGCGGGCGTGGCGGGCACCTTTGACGTTGAGCGTCTGCCCGAGGAGTGCCGCAAACTCTCAAGCACGGCGCAATATCTGTGCTTCGCGGCGTTCATGCTCAGCTTTTGCATCAAGACTCCGGTGTTCCCGTTCCACACTTGGCTGCCGCACGCGCATACGGAAGCGCCTACGGGCGGCTCTGTGGTGCTCGCCGGCGTGATGCTGAAGCTTGGCACCTACGGCATGATTCGATTCGCGATTCCGTTCTTCCCCGTGGCGGCTTTTGAAATGGCGCCGTGGATCATGGCCATGGGCGTGATTGGGGTGATTTACGGCTCGATGATGTGCCTCGCGCAAGATGACCTGAAACGCCTGATCGCCTATTCCTCCGTCGCGCACATGGGCTTCATTGTGCTGGGGCTGTTCTCGTTCAACCTGATCGCCACACAGGGTGCATTGCTCCAGAACATCAACCACGGCCTTAGCACCGGCCTTTTGTTCCTGCTTGTGGGCATGCTTTACGAGCGCCGCCATACGCGCGTGTTCGCGGAATTCGGCGGTATTGCCAAGGTGATGCCCAAGTTTGCCGTGCTGTTCATGATTGCCACTTTGGCCAGTATCGGCCTGCCCGGCACTAACGGCTTCGTGGGCGAGTTCCTGATCCTGCTCGGCACGTTTGGCGGGGTGCCCGGCGAAGGCTGGACCTGGACTTTCTCAACCACCATGGCGGTGCTCGCCGCCACGGGCGTAGTGCTGGGCGCTGTTTACATGCTTTGGGCTTATCAGCGTGTGTTCTTTGGCGAGATCACGGTCAAAGAGAACCTGCACCTGCGCGATGTCAACCGCACCGAGCTGGCCTTTGCCATTCCGGTGGTCGTGCTTATTTTCTTTATCGGGCTTTCGCCAACGACGCTGCTCGCCAAGACCGAACCCGCCGTCAACGCCACACTCACGCGCACGCTCGCGGCGGTCGAAGCGCACAAAGCCTCACTTGCCGCAGCTAAGTAATCACCACACCAGTGATGCGCCGTCCATGACCGTGCCTTCGACGCAGGTCTTGGCGAAGCGATATCCCGGCTCGTCGCTGGATTTCACTTTGGCGACGCAGCCATTGCACACGCCATAGCCGCAACCCATCACGCGCTCGAGGCTGGCGAAGCAGGGCACTTTGTATTGCGTGCTCAACTCGCTTACGGCCTGCATCATGCGCCACGGGCCGCAGGTAAATACCATGGCCGGGCCCTTGAGGGCTTTGAGCTCGGCTTCGAGCAGCACGGTGACTTTGCCTTTCACGCCGGCACTGCCGTCTTCGGTGGCGAGCATGGTTTCAATGCCGGTATCGGCAAAGCGCTTCATGAACACGAAATCCTTCTTGCTGCGTGCCCCCGCCAAGAGCGCGAGTTCATGCTTGTGGCCCAGGCGCGGCCATTGGCGCGCGACATGCAGGAAGGGCGCAAGGCCAATGCCTCCGCCCACCAGGATGACGCGCGTTGCGGGGTCAGCCGGCGGCTCAAAGTGTTTGCCCAGGGGGCCGTTGAGCGAAATCTTTGAACCGGGTGCCAGCTTCGCCATCAGCGCGGTACCTTGACCCACAACATGGGCAAGAATCGAAATGCCGGTGGCGCGACCGCGGGCATCAGTGAGCCAGTCAAAACTGGAGAACGGCCGGCGCAGCAGCGGGAACAGCTCTTCGCGCACGCGGACATTAACAAACTGGCCGGCCTGCAACTGGGCCGCAAGGGCAGGGCATTCAAGCGTGAGTTCGAAGTAGCCCTGGCCGAAGTCTGTTAACCTGGAGACAGTGCAATCGTGCAGAAGTTTCGCGCGCTCGGCCATGGGGCGGGGAGCTTAACACGGATGGGCGGATAAGCGAAGAACTGCACGGTTGAACAGGCCGTGAGCGCGTGACTTTGCTGCTCTGGCCGCGCGCGGCTATTTGTCCTTCTTTTCTTTAGCGTCGGACTCATCCACCTGAGCCTGGTAGCGCGCCATGAACCCGTAGTAAGAAGGCCCGCGGTAGCCTCTCTGACGCAACTCACGCAAAACGAACACAGCGTCCTCTTCGTTTTTGTCGGCGACGGCGAAATTCAGTCGCGCGAGCAGCTTCAGCTCGTAGTCCTTGTCCTGCGGTTTGCCTTCGCGCACGAAGTCGCGCGTCAATTTCTGCTGAATCTCGAGCATATTTCCGGCAAGCCGGCCAAAGTTTACGCCGCCGGCGCCCTTTACCAGCCCATTGCGTATCGCCTGTATCAGGAACAGGCGTGACATGTCAGCCTCCTCGGCGGGGATATACTTGTAGTCGCGCGTAGCCGCGCGCACATAGAACTCAAGCACCATGTCCTGTTCAGCGATGTCGATTTCGAGGCACCGGTTCCAGGCCCATAGGGCGCGGTTGAAATGGCTGATCGCGCGTTCGCGCTGGTCATCGCCGGTGGAATCAATGAAGGCTGTGCGCTGCAATTTTTCGGCGTAGTGCGTTGAGATGATGGCGAGGCTGAAGTTGGCTTCGTGATCGTCGGGCGCAATCTTGATCGCTTTTTCGTACCAATCGATGGCCTCGCCCATGTTGTCGCTCAGCGCGCAGGCGTTGCCAATCGCAATCTCGACGCGGCCGTCCTTGCACACAGGTAGTACATGCTCAACGAGCCAGGCTTTCATCTTCGGCTGATCGTTCTCGGTGGCGACAAGTGCTTTCCACGCCAGCAACTCATAGCGATGCGGCTGGGCCTTGAGCGCGGTGTCGAGTGCGGCCAGCGCCCAGTCCTTTTCTTTGAACCAGATGAATGCGTTGTAGGCCAGACGTCCACGCAGCAGCACGTCGTTGGGCGTGGCGCGTGCAGCCTTGATGCCCTCCTGAATGGCGCGATGGGGAGATAGCTGCGAGGGGTGGTTGCGGAAAATCTCCATGCCGAACAAAGCCGCGCGCCCGCACTTGGGGTCGGCCCTGAGGCAGGCGGAGTATTCAATCCACGCGCCGTCGAGGTCGCCCTTGTCAAAGCACAGGCGCATGGCGACGAAATGGGCGAGTGCTTGATCGTTGGCGGCAAGCGCGGGAACAGCACTCAACTTGTCCTGTTCTTCTTTGGAAACAAACCCATTCAGAAGGGACTCAGCGTTGTCGCACAACGATTTGATGGCTTGTGCTCCATCCGTCATGGGCGGCAGTGGCCCCAATACGGTGCGAAATGCAACGGGGTTGTGCTTGCTGTATGTCCATGCCGCGCACTCAACATTGGTTTCAACCACGCGGTATGTGAGGGCGATAACGACGTCTGCGGAGAAGCACCATGACGCAGCTTGCAGTCTTGAGGCTGCCAATTCAGAGCCCGCGACAAATGTGTTGAGATCGGCAAAGCGCAGCCGGGCCGAATGGCGTTTCACGCGTGGTGAATCGTAACGCCATAGCCACGGGCGATAGTCGATTTGTTGTTCGAGCACGCTCTCGAAAGCCAGCGCCTGCTTGCGCGCTTCGGCGCCAAGGCACTCCAGCGGGTCGTCGTTCCAGTTGTCGTCAAAGGGCACGCGCAGGATCACCGTGCGCAGCACCCTGGCGGGTGGCTTGACGGGCACCACGCCTTCGTCGCCCAGGGGGGTCTTGAACGTTTCCTTGACGCGAGCTTCAGCTTCCTGCTCGGGCGTTTTGGGTTCTTCTTTTTTCGGTTCGTCCTGAGCCTGGACTTGACTGGCAGGCGGCAATTTGCCGCCGGAAGCTACGACTGCCGCACAGCCAAAGAGCACCAGAATGGCGGCAAAACCGCACATGCGAACGGTGGTACGAAGCCAGGCAAATTGAAGCCGATTCATAGGAACCTCCACACCATGCTAATACGATGCAAGCGGCGTTCCCATGCAGGGATTTGAACAGCCACGATGTGCAGTGCCTTAAATGGCGCGACGGGGCACCTGTCCGAATCAGCTTTAGCGAAGTCGGTAGCCCCGTCGTCCATAGCGGCGGCACGTGTCCCACGAAGCCTTGGCGAAGTGGGTAGCCGCCGCACTCCAAAGTGCGTTACCGCTTCGCTACGCGCCTCAGCCTCAACGCGAGCAGCAGTGGCAACGCCAGCGCCAGCCAACCCGCGTTTTCGCCGGTGCTGCAGCCCGAGGAACCGGTGTCGGCATCCAGTGTTTTGACCGTGATCGGCGTGCCCAACCCGGCATTCAAGCCCGTGACGTTTGCGCGCAGCACGATACTGCCCGCGGTGTCCAGGGCCAAGCCGCTGAATGTCGCCAAGCCGTTGACGGCCGCAACGCTGGTCGTGCCAAGTAACGCGCCCGAGCCAGAAAAGATGTTCAATGCGACGGTGGCTGAGGCGCTGCTGCCCGTGGTTACACGCTGACCGAAGTTGTCGAGAATCTCGACCGTGACCACGAACGTCTGGTCCACGGTCACGCTCGCCGGCGCGCTGACAAATGCGGTGGCGCCCAACAACGGGTAGGCGGGCAGGTTGGGAGTGATTGCTGCCGCGATCGCGGGCAGGCCCACGGCCTCGGCGCGCAACTGCACTTGTGCCGGCAGTTGCGAATCCAGGGCCGCGAACACGACACCCGAGATCACGATCGTGCCGCTTGAGGCGGCCTGCGTCGTGAAACCCATCAGCACGCCCATTGTGCCCACGAGCGATAGGCGTGCAGCCGCGCCGGAAGTAATTGGCGTGCTGCTGCCATTGCGTACTTCCACCGTGACATCAAAGGGCACGCCGTTGCGAATGAACGCAGGCGTCTGGGTGATCGCAACGCTTGCGACGCCGCTTGGCGCGCTCGCCGGATCAATCAGGGCAATCGCGTGGTTCACAATCGCCCAGCTTGAATTCTGTGCTCCGACAATCGCCGCCATGCGCCCGTTGCCGCCGCTGTGGGGCGAATACTCTCCGGTGCGCAACGCCAGTGCGCTGTTGAAGTTGCTAAGCCCGGTTTGTGCGGCCGCGCCCTGCATGAACAGCGCGTCCTGGCGCAGCGTCAAGTTGGCGCGTCGGATGCTCGTGCCTCCACTTACGGTGTAATAGAGAACTTCCTGTCCGTCCTCGACTCGAAACGCCATGCGACCCATGCCGTAGAAGTTGTCAGCCACGGAGACAACCAGTGTGCCGTCGGCGTCATCCAGCGGCGCGGAACTGGGCGTGGGGGGCAGCGAGGCAATGGCGTTGTCGATCACGCTGCGCTCAAAACGCAGCAATTCGCCGGGGCCGCTGCTGCCAAACACCGGCGGCGCGGCTACGTAAAGATTGCCGGCGGCGTCAAAGGTGATCGGGCCCGAGCCATTGATGTTGTACAGGGCGGTATCAATCAACAGCCGCTCGGTCAGCGTAACTGGATCGATCAGATAAATGCCGCTCGTGTAGGTCGTGGCATCGGAGGCGCTTGCAAGCAGCCGACCCTGGGCGTCAAAGGCCAGATCATAGATGTAGAGATTCACGGTGCCGCTGCTTTGCGAGGCCAGCGTGTCGAGGCCGTTGCGGCGCAGGCGATAAAGCTTGAAAGCGCCGCTGTCGCTTACGATGAGATCGGTGGGGGTGCTGGGGTCGAACTTCATCACGTCAACGTAGGGGCCAAACGAGACGGGCACCGTGAACAACGGCGTGACGGCGGGCGTGTTGGTGGACGTGTTGAAACGGCGGATGTTCGTGCCGTCCCAGTAGTAGAGATCCGGGCCGGTCGGATCCCAGTCCGCGCCGCCGATGAACGTGGTGCTGGGCGGGTTGGCGATCGTGTGTTCTGCTGCGTTGTAGCCGGGCGAGGCCACGAAATAGGGTTGCGCGGCCAGCGTGGCCGCAAAGGCGCACAGCGCGCCGAGAAGCAAACGGAACATGGAAGTCTTTCGCAGACGCGGGCAAGCCGCGTCTTTACTGCCCACAAGGGCGCAATGCGCGCGCGCGCCGCAGGCCCTGAGCCTGCGCGAGCCACGACTGCCGGGCAAGAAGACGGGAGGCTTGCGCCTGCCCCTCCTCCGAAGGCGGTCGTGCGACGTCATGGCAGGTCTTCTGACTTCCGGGCTTTGACCTAATCCCGCGCCTTCTCGTCCTTTGTGCGTCTCAGGACAATGGCTTTGCGGTTTCGATCCCGGTTACAGCGGCGGGGCCGTTCTCGATTCTCACGAGATTCCAGATGCCAAGACGCGCGCAGTATGGCGAGGGGTCGCCCAAATCGCAACGCTAGGCCGGAACATATCTCGCGCCGAAGAGGCGTTTCATCGCGCGTTCCTGGGCGCGCCACATTCTTTGTTTTGCTTTGGGATCGTGGTCGTCGTGTCCCATCAGGTGCAGCGCACCGTGAATCGCATAGCGCGTCAGCTCTTGTTCCGGAGGGATGCCGCGCTGTTTGGCTTCGCTTTTGGCAAAGTCCGGGCAGATTACGATTTCGAGCAGGCGGCCCTCGGGCGTCTGGCCGTGGTCGAAGGACAGCACGTCGGTGGTGTAATCGTGTTTGAGCGAGGCTTTGTTCAGCGCGCGCATGGGCTTGGCGCCAAGCAAACGCAGGCTCACTTCGCCGCGCCCGCGGCCCAGCACGAGCGCCAACGCGCGCTTCAGCAGCGCGGCATGTTTTGTCGTCGGCGTGATCTCAATTTTCACGCGCCGATTAGAGCAAAATTACGCGGCTTTTGGGTTCTTGGCGTCGGGGTGGGCCTTCTCGTACACGTCGAGCATGCGCGCCGTGGTGACGTGAGTGTACACCTGCGTCGTGGCCAAGCTGGCGTGGCCGAGCAGTTCCTGCACGTCTCGCAGATCGGCGCCGTGGTTAAGCAGGTGCGTGGCAAAGGTGTGGCGCAGTGTGTGGGGCGAGACGTGGCAGGTGATCGCCGCTTTCTCAACGTAATGCTCGACAAGCCTTCTTACGCTGCGGTCAGTCAGGCGAGTGCCGCGCTGATTGATGAACACGGCGCGCGTGGCGGGGTCGATGCCTTGCGCGGCGCGAGGCGGCTTCGTTCTTACGGCAAACCAGGCGTTGAGACATTGCATCGCGCTTGGCAGCAGCGGCAGCATGCGCACTTTGCGGCCTTTGCCATGGGCGCGCAGGGTGCCGCGGCCTAACTCCAAGTCCAGCATGTCGAGCTTGACGAGTTCGCTCACGCGCAAGCCCGTGCCGTAGAGCATTTCAAGAATCGCGCGGTCGCGCAGGCCGCTCCAGCTTGCGTCGGGGCCGTCGAGCAGCGCCCCGACCTGGCCTTCATCCAGGAAGCTGGGCAGATCGCGGTTGACTTTGGGCGTGCGCAAAAGCTTGGCAGGGTTTTCCTTGAGCTCGCCGCGTTTGTGCAGGTAGCGGAACAGTGAACGCACACTGGCAAGTTTGCGCGCGATGCTGCGGCGCTCGTAGGTCTTGCCGTCTGCCAGCGGCTTGGCCGCGGTCTCGGCCAGATAGGCGCGCAGGCAAAGGTGATCGACGGTGGAGAGGTCAAGCTGGCCGCGCTTTTCCAAAAACACGCGAAACTGCAGCAGGTCATTGCGATAGGCGCGCAGGCTCTCGCCGGAGAAATTGCGCTCGATCTCAAGGTGATTGAGAAAGCGCTCGGAAGCGATGTCGAAGATCATGGTCAACCCGCCGATGTCCCATATCGCTATCGGCATTCGGCAGGGCGGACTGGAGCGGAAGCTTGAGAAGCGGAGTGATGGAGTGTTTGAGAGATGGAGAGATGGAGAGATGGCAACTGCACAATTAACTGTCTTCTCAATCTCTCAATCTCTCCATCTCTCGACTCATGCTGTTCAAGCGGCTCTTCTCGGTGAACGCCTGCTCGATCAAGCCCAGCGCAAAATCGAGTTCTTCGCGCGTGGCTACAATCGGCGGCGTAAATCGCATCACCCAATGGTGCGTGTCTTTGACAATGGCGCCCAGTTCCAGCAGGCGTCGTGTGTACTCGTGGCCGTCGGGCCCGTTTTGATTCAGCTCGATGCCGAACATCATGCCCAAGCCGCGCACTTCCTTGATGCGCGGGGCCTTCCGCGCAATCTCGCGCAGGCGCTGCATCACGTAGGCGCCTTTTTCCGTGGCCTGCTCGGGCAGCTTCTCGAACTCAATCGCCGCCAAAGCGGCGCAGGCAATCAAGCTCGAAAGCGGCGAGCCGCCAAAGGTGCTGCCGTGCGAGCCGGGCTCGAACTGGTCCATGACCGCGCGCTGCGCCAAAATGCCCGAGACCGGCGCAAAGCCGCCCGCGATGCTCTTGCCTACGCACATGATGTCAGGGCGCGCGGCATCTCCTTCGTGCTCCCAGCAGAACATCTTGCCGGTGCGCGCAAATCCAGTCTGGATTTCATCCCAGATCGCGAGAAGCTTGTGCTCGCGGCACAAGGCGCGCACTTTCTTGAGGTAGCCTGGCTTGGGGATATTGATGCCGCCCTCACCCTGGATGGGCTCAAGCAGAACCGCCGCTGTGTTGGGCGTGATGGCTTTTTCGATGGCACTCACGTCGTCATAGGGCACGCGCACGAAGCCGTGGGCAAAGGGGCCGAATCCCTCGCGCGCAGTTTTGTCGTCCTCGTCGAACATCTGCGTGACCGTGAGCGTGCGGCCGTGGAAGCAACGATCCGCGTAGATGATCTCCGGCGAGGCGATGCCGCGCTCGCGGTGCGCCCAGCGCCGCGCGAGTTTCAAAGCGGCTTCAGGCGCCTCGACGCCGCCATTGGCGGGCAGGAAAGCTTCGAAGCCGGTGAGTTGCGTGATCTTGCGCGCGAACAGGGCCAGCCAAGGGTCGGGCATGAAGCGGCCCAGCACCGTGGGATAGCCGGACTCAAGGAAGCCCTTGATGGCCTCTTTGATCAGTGGGTGGCCGTGGCCGAGGTTGGCAGCCGAATAGGCGGCCACGCCGTCAAAAATGGTGCGGCCACGGGCGGTGTGCAGCCAGGGGCCCTCGGCCTTGACCACTGGGTCGTCGCATAAAAGCTTGTAATTGTGTGCCACACAGGAGTTAAGGAAGTTCAGCGCCTGATCAGGGTCGAGGCGCTTGCCCTGGTCGAGCAGCTTGGCAGCTTCGGATTTGGCGGTCTCGCGGTTCATGGGCATAGTGTATCCTGTGGCACATTGGGCCGTAACCCCGGGGCGAACCTTTGCGTGCCCTTGGCGTTATTATAGGGTTACGCGGTACTCTCTTTGGGCAATCAACGAGGTCAGCCATGCCGGTAGCACCAGCCACCATCACCTGCGGATCGTGCGGAATGCAGTACGACGGGACCGGAATGAAATCGGGCGTGCAGTTCAAGTGCACGCAATGCGGCAACATGGTGGTTGTTGGCGCACCGGCTGGCGGCAAGAAGCCCATGGGCAAACCCACGCGCGGTCCCGGCGGCCCGGCCAGAGCCGCGAGACCCGGAGTGCGCGGCCCTGCGGGTGCGCCCGAGCAGCAGCAACCCTTTAACGCGCCGATTCCCAAGAAGAACAACTCGATGATGGTGTTCGGCATCATCGGCGGCGTTGTTGTGGTGGCCATGATCGGCACGATCGTGATGATGACCACCAACCAGAGCTCGTCGCAGCGTGCATCCAAAGAAGCCGACGAGCAGCGCGCCAAGGACGAAAAGGCCAGGCAGCAGAAAGAGGCGGAAGTCAAGAAGAACGAGGGCGAAGCGCGCGTCAAGACGATTGACGCGGGCACGGCCGGCGGCGAACGCATCGCCTCCATGCTGACCAACGCCGATCTAGCTGGTCTCGGCTCGATGTTCAACTGGGACATCATGCAGAAGGACTACCTCAAGGAACTCGAGAAGCAGTCCAAAGATCAGCCCATGAAGGACGGCAAGCCTGAGCTGGACAAGAACGACAAGCCCAAGCCCTCGCCTTACCAGAAGATGCTCAATGACCCCCTTTTCAGCGAAGGCGAATGGGAAAAGCGCGCCGATGGTTCGCCCTCGGGATTGTGGGTCGGCAGGGTGCCGCGCGGCAGTGACTCGCTGCGGCAGCGCATCATGGGCTACATTGAAAGCTGCTACGCAAAGGCCCCGGCAAACATGGACGTTGCCGCCATGGACAAAGGCGCTGCCAAGGGCAGCGACAGATTCTCGCTCACGATTGACGGCGTGCTTTACCTGGGGCGCGTGTGCATGATCAAGTCAGCGGCGGCGGGAAAGCCCATCAACTTCTTCGTGGGCTCAACGCCGGGCGATATCAACGTTAAGGTTCTTCGCTTTGACGACCCGCAGCGCGTGGAAAACCTCAAGCAGCTTGAGGCAAAGTTCCAGCGCAAGGAACAGCCGCAAGGCGACGATTCGTTCACCAACCCTGACCGCGATCCCAAAAAGGAAACTCCCGGCGATGAAGGCGACCCCGAAGAGCCAACCGATCCTGGCCTGCCTGAAGCCAAGAAAACGGGCGCGCAGTGCCCGCCCGACCTGGTCAATGTCTTCCGTGACCTGCGCGACGGCAAAGACCTGACCAACCCGCAACTGCGCCAATTGCAGGATCAAAGCCGCGCCAAGGCCGATCGAAAGGCCTTTATCGGCGCGCTCGTGGACTTGCTGATTGACTTCTACAAAGAGAAGAAGCGCACCGAGTGTGAGACCATTTCCAAGGCGTTGTTCAAGGTATGGGGTAACGGCTGCGGCTACGACGAAAAGACCGCCACCTTTGACCGCCAGACCTTTGACGAGAACACGACTGACTTCCCCGTGCGTGTGTGGTACGACTACTACACGCGCTACAAGGCCTAAAGGTTTTTGAAGATGGGTTTGCAGGGGCGATTCATGGGTCGCCCCTGCGCCGTTTAACGAATGACCACTTCGGCGGTGACGTAGGCCGGATCCGCCGGCGCTTTGGCGTGAATCCACCACTTGCCGTTGCCCATGTATTCCACGGCATAATCCGTCGATTTGTACCACTGGGAATTGAAGCCCGACGCGCCCGCAAAGCCCATCGCCCTGGCGGTAGCATCCGTCAGCGGCCCGCCAATGTCACGCGCCAGTTGATCCATTTTGCCGCGATAGCGCGGCTGCACGGCGAGGCTCTGAATCGCGTTCTTGAGCTGGCCGACGTTCTGCACGGCTTCGCCCTTCTGGGCCTCGGTAATGGAAGTCTGGGGAATGATGCCGCTGCTGGGCGCACCCTGGGGCCCGGGAGGCGGTGTGTTTCCGCTGTCGCAAGCCGCGACGAAAGTGATGGGCACGAGTGAGCACAGTGCCAGCAACGCCAGCTTTTTCATTTGTTGCTCCGGATCGCCGACTTTTCGGACATGTTCAAAAGAGTCCAGCTTTCACAACCGGCCAGGGCTGTTCCGGCTGCCAGCTCCACGTCGCCCATGATCTGCGGCCTCATCCAGTAGTCCGTGGCGCTGAAAAACTCGCCTTTCAGCGCTTCGGCCTTCATGCCCAGGGCAGCGAGCAAAGCTTCTCCGTTGATCGGCGCTTTGCGGGCGGCGTCAAGGGATGGTGCGTCGAGCGCGAACAGGGCGTCTCGAATGGCATCGAGACCGCGTGAAATCTCCGCGCGGCGCCGTTCAAAGATGCCGAGCTCTGTTTCCGGAGCTACTGTCCAGTGAACCTCTACTTTGTTGAAGTCAAAGTCCACTTCTTTGGCTGCGTCGCAGTCAATGTCGCCATCGAGGTGAAGCGTATGGCGTGAATGGTAAGCCCTGATGCGCGCACGACTGTGTCCTGCGTCGTCTTTGAACCAGGAAAGGCTCATCGTCTGGTTGCCGTAATAGGGCTCCCAGTAGTACTCTTCATCTTCCTTGCGGAATGCCTGGGCGATCTTGCGGTTGGAATTCAGGTTGCCCTTGGGCAAAGCGTCCAACGCCTTGCCCGCGTTCTCGCCTTCGAAACGGAACTTGGCTGCAAGCTGCAGGAACCCGACGATGCGTTCGCCTCCGCGCTGCACCTGAAGCTTGCTGCCATCGCGCGCGTCCGGCGCGTCGCGGCTGATCTGGGATTCGTTCAGGGCCAGGCCGTGCAGATCGGCCCACCACAGGCCGGAATTCCATTCATTGACCTGAAGTCTTGCGCCCACGAAAGTTGAAGCGAAATCGGGTTCAGAGGCTTCGCGTTCATCGCCGCCGGAATAGTCAGGGTATTCGTAATCGCGGTTGGCGGAGAGACCTTCCCACTTGGCGCCGGCGTAAATCAGGTAAGCGCCGCCCCGAGCGTCAATGTGGTAATCCCTGGCCTTGAAGAACTTGCCATCCAGCAGCTTGGCATCGAGACCCAGTGCCTTCATTTTTTGTTCGATCGTGCCGCTCAGGCTTGTTCTTTCTTCGGCATACCCATTGTCCGAATAGGCGTAATTGCCGGCGGCGCGCTCACCTTGTTTGCGCAGCGCATCGGCGATTTCAAGGATGGCCAGCCGTGCTTCCGCGCGGAACGCCTGGCTGCTCTGCCGCGGCGCCAGCAGCAGCGAACCCTTCTTGGCGTCCACAATCTCGAGTGACAGCGCTGAAGCAATCTGCTCATCCGTGAGCGTGGTCTTGAGCGAAAAGCGCATGATGCCGGCCTTGGCGCCAATGGCCGTGGACTCTTCAAGCCCGGCAATTGCCTTGATTCGCTCAGCCGTGGTTCGCATCGGGCGCATATAGCCGCGGTTGGCATCCGCAATGCGCAGTTCGATGCGGCGAGAGGTGTCCTGCGCCTGGACGATCACCCAGGCAATCACCAGCGCACTGAAAGCCACCAGCAGTGATTTCCTAATCATTCGCAACCTCACAGGCGCCATGCGCGCCAAGGGCCTAAAGGTGCTGCCATGTTCCTTCGCCGCTAAATCCCTGCCTCTCCCTTGACCCAAGCGGCGCAAGCCGTGAGTATAGCCGCCCGCAATCCGATTGTGGATTGCGGATTGTGGATTGCGGACGTTTCACTCTGGCGCAGGGGCGCCGACCCGGTTTCCACCTTCGAAAATCCAAATCGAATCGGCTATGGCGGCTTTTAATGGCGTCGCCCACCGACCGACCGAAAGTTTCTCATGCCGTTTCTAGATACCGTGCTCCGCTTCTTCATCGGCTCGCGCAACGAACGCCTCGTCAAGTCCATGTGGCCCATCGTGGACAAGGTCATGGACTTGTTCCCCAAGACCAACGCGATGTCCGACCAGGAGCTTAAGGATTACACCAACCGGCTGCGCGAGCGCCGCCGCGACGGAGAGTCTTTTGATGACCTGATCGTCGAGGCCTTTGCGCTCGTGCGCGAAGCCAGTTGGCGTGTGTTGGGCAACAAACAGATGGTCAAGGATCCCGTTTCGGGCGACACAATTCCCTTCAAGGCCCACTTTCCCGTGCAGCTCATGGGCGCCATGGTGCTGCACAAGGGCATGATTTCCGAAATGGTCACCGGCGAAGGCAAAACGTTTGTCGCCACCCCCGCCGCGTTCCTCAATGCGCTTGATGGCCGCGGTGTTCACGTCGTTACCGTCAACGATTACCTCGCGCGCCGCGACGCCGAGGAACAGGGCCGCGTGCTCGCACTGCTGGGCATGACGTGCGGCTACATTCTCACCGACATGGACAACGATGAGCGCAGAGAGATGTACGCGCGCGACATCACCTACGGCACGAACAACGAATTCGGCTTTGATTACCTGCGCGACAACATGAAGGTCGATCCGCGCACGCAATGCCAGCGCGAGCTGCACTACGCCATCATCGACGAAGTCGACTCGATCCTGATCGACGAAGCGCGCACGCCGCTGATTATCTCCGGCCAAGCCGAGGACGCCGCCGACAAATACGCCAAGGCCGACGCGATCGCCAAGACGCTCAAGGGCATCGACTCCGAGAAGCTCAAGGACGCGATTGTCACCAAGCACGGCAAAGCCGCGCTCCAGGATAAGCAGCTCTACATCGACGAAGCGAACAAGTACGACTTCGAAATCAAAGAGAAGGAAAGCCAGGCGCTGCTGACCGAGCGCGGCGTCAAAAAAGTGGAAAAGGCGCTGGGCGCCAAGCACCTCTACGACGGCGCGCACATGGAGTGGCCGCACCTGATGGAGCAGTCGCTGCGTGCCAACAATCTGTTCAAGCTCGACAAGGAATACGTGATTTACGAGGGCGAAAACGGCCCTGAAATCGTGATCGTTGATGAATTCACCGGCCGCCTGCAGCACGGGCGCCGCTGGAGCGATGGCCTGCATCAGGCCGTGGAAGCCAAGCACGGCATCAAGGTGCGCGCGGAATCGCAAACGCTGGCAACGATCACGCTGCAGAACTACTTCAAGCTCTACAACAAGATCAGCGGCATGACGGGCTCGGCCATGACCGAAGCCGCGGAGTTCGACAAGATCTACAAACTCGATGTCGTGGCCATTCCCACCAACCGCCCGCTGATTCGTCAGGACGTCAACGACCTGATCTACGGCACCGAAAACGAGAAGTGGACGGCCATTGCCGACGAGATCGAGAAAATCAACAAGACCGGACGTCCGATTCTCGTCGGTACCACCAGCGTTGAGAAATCGGAACACCTTTCAAAAGTGCTCAACGCGCGCGGCTTGAAACACAACACGCTCAACGCCAAGTTCCATGCGCGTGAAGCGGAAATCGTGGCCCAGGCAGGCCGCAAAGGCCAGATCACGGTTTCAACGAACATGGCCGGTCGCGGCACAGACATTCTGCTCGGCGGAAACCCCAAGTTCATGGCCCTGCAGGCGCTGCGCGGCGAGAACAAGAAGCTTGAGGATTTCCTGCCCGAAGAGTTCAAAACAATGGAGCAGTGGCGCATTCCCAACCAGGTCATGTTTCAGGCTGAACTCGCCTGGGATCGCGCCGTTGATGAACGCGCCAAAGAGTTCAAGCCCGCCATCGAGGCCGAGCACGAGGAGATCGTCAAACTCGGCGGCTTACAGGTCATTGGCACCGAGCGCCACGAATCGCGCCGTATTGATAACCAATTGCGCGGCCGCTGCGGCCGCCAAGGCGACCCGGGCAGCTCGCAATTCTTCATCTCGCTCGAAGACGACCTCATGCGCATGTTCGCCGGCCCGCGCATGAAGGGCATCATGCAGAAGCTTGGCCTCAAGGACGGCGTGCCCATCCAGGCAGGCATGGTCAGCAAGAGCGTCGAGCGTGCGCAGAAGAAGGTTGAGCAGCGCAACTTCGACATGCGCAAGAACCTGATCGAATACGACGACGTCAACAACGGTCAGCGCAAGGCCGTTTACAAGAAGCGCCAGATCATCCTCGCGGGCATGCACCGCGCCGACTTCCTGCAGCTTCAGCGAGAAACGCGCAAGAAGGTCATCGATATCATCAAGGAAGTGGACAAGAACAACGATCCCTCCGACAAAACCAAAATCAGCGCGCTCGTTGCCAACAAGCTCGTCAACTGGGCTGATTCCGAGCACAAGGCCGAAATCCCCGAGGACGCCCTGCGCGAGCAGACCGTCGAGGAAACGGTTGAGCGCCTGGCCCACACCATCCGAGGCAAGATTCACGGCGACCGCCTGCGCGACGAAATGCTCGACCGCATCTACAACGTTGTTGCCGCCTCGATGCAGAAGCACATCAAAGACCCCGAGCGCACCGATTCCTGGAACTTCCCCGAAATCGCTCTCGACTTCGGCCGCGCTTTCAATGCCGAGGTAGCCGCCGCCGACATGCCGCGCGGCCACGGCGGGCCGGAAAGCGTCGATAAATTGCGCAACTGGCTCTTCGACAAAGCCAGCAAGCTCTACGAAGAGCGCGAAAAGAAACTGTGCCTCGATCCAGCCGGCCAGCCGCTGAAAACACCCGCCGGCCGACCCGCCCATGGCCGCGCGCGCCAGCTTGAACGCTTCCTGCTGCTGCAATCGCTCGACCAGCACTGGAAGGACCACCTGCGCAACCTCGAGGTCATCAAGGGCTCGATCCACTGGGAAAGCTATGCCCAGAAAGATCCCAAGGACGCCTACAAGAAGAAGGGCCACGAAGCCTTCGAAGCCATGCTCGATTCCGTGGACCTTGAGGTGATCTCGACCTATTACCGCATCGAGGTGCAGTTCGAGGAACCGCCGCCGCGGCCGGAAGTCAAAGTCAGCGCCATGCACCCGACAACCACGACGACGTCAGGCGGAGCGGGAGTCATGGCCAGCCCCATGCCCTCAACCCCGGAAATGCCCAAACCCACTCAGGAACAAGCCCAAACGCGCCAGCAAATGGACGCGGCTACACGCCCCAGCGCCGACACGGGTTTTATGGCCCACAAAAAGAAAATGCCCGGCCCCAACGACCCCTGCCACTGCGGCTCAGGCAAGAAATACAAGAAATGCCACATGAACGCCGACCAAGCCGGAAGCGGCCAGCCGGGAGCAACCACGCTGCGGGGGTAACCACATCAGCAACTGTCAAGTATGGTCGGAATCCAAGTGGCACTTCGTGCCCTTTGCGGGCGTCGCCGTTGGATCGATTTGAGTGCCAAACTCACGAGCGAATTAGTTTGGAGTAGAAGCCGGGTAACGGGCTGCATGGGCTGTGGCTCAGAACTACGGAACACTCCATAGTTTCTTGCCTTTCGCGTCCTGAACCTGCAATTCGGCATTGTCTTGCCGATCAGTGGACGCGATTATTCTGGTACTTTCAGTGGCGTTCTTAGGGTGATGTGGGCCTGTTATGAAAAGCGCTCCGCCTACCGGTCGAGCCGAAAGTGAAGCGGCAAACTGCCTCAAATCTTCCTTCCCGGCCTGAAATCTTTGAATCAAATCAAATGAAACTCCGCCCGCGTCTAACGTGGTAAGAGCGGCGGACTGATTGGCGACAGAAAGTGCTTGAATGGCCACAGACTCATCAGAAACAGACAAGCTGATCTCGCCACCTTTTTGATCGGCCTTGCCCGACAACTCAAACAACGCCTTTTTGTCCGAAACAGACGCCGTGAGTACGGGTTCTTCGCGCGAATTGTGAATGACGAAGACCGAGTTTCCGTCCTTCACACCAAGCGAAATTCGTTTCTTACCGCGCTCGTCCACAATCACCAGCTCTGTCGCAGTTATACTTGAAGGCTTGGCAGCGGGTTCCTCGGCGGTGACTGCCCGATGCTGGTTTGTGGCTTCATAGACGTAAGTTCCGCACGAGCATCCAAGGAGAATGGTTAACAGCTGCACCGGTACCCACAGACTTTTCACGATTGTGCTCCACAAAAGTACTACCTACCCGTGAAGGGAAACGGGAAAGAGATACCACCTTCCGCGCCGACTCCAATTCTTCCACCGCTAATATGTCCTGATCCAGCTACCCAAATGCGAACCCCATTGGGCAATTCGATTTCAAACCCGCCGACCAAGCCAGAGCCGCCGAGCGGCGTTCCGCCAACGAGTCCACCCTTCAAGTCGGTTCCCGGAATCGGCCAAGGCCCTGCTACCCCCACGCCGGGACGAAGGAGGGGTAATGGTAGCTCCAGTTTTCTCTTCAGCTCTTCACGTGCGTCAATTGGAGGATCCCACCACTTTGGTTCCGGTGGGCGGTCGTCTCGTCGGCCAATCGAGTCGTCAATGGCGCGTCTAAGATCTTCTCCCAATCTCCTTAACTTATCCAAGTCTTCTTGTCGTTTGCGCTCGTCCTCCAGTTTTCTTAGACCATCTGAAGAAGGATCAGTTTCCGCGCCACCTTTTACGGGTTCCTCGCTGAATCATATGGATTTGGTTGGGGTGAGTTGGCGGGTGAAGGGGTTGAGGAGTTTGCCCAGTGGGGCGCCGATCAGGTAGATCATGGTGATGAACGTGTTCACGTTTCGGTAGCCTCTGGCCCTTGCTCTTGCCGCCTGGAACAGTCCGTTCATGCCCTCCAGCCGCGCATTGGAATATGTTGACTTCCAGCGTCTCAGGATCAGGCTCTTGTAACCCGCGATGGTGGTCAGCGCGCGGCGCATCGGCTCGAAGATGCCCGCTTTCAGCTCCTGCAGCCAATAACTCACGAAGGTGGTCATGCGCCAAGCCGCTCCCTGGTGGCTTTGTGCCTGTCGCACCCAGGCCAGGCTCTCCTTGCAGCGGTAGGCAT
>JADLFN010000008.1 GCA_020845475.1 Planctomycetota bacterium | reverse complement strand
TTAGTCCATCACTATAACTGTCGTAATTTCAAGGTCTTGCAACCACTGACGCGGCTTTTGCTCCGCTGGTCTTCTTGCCTTGAGCCGCGCCAAGGACTCTCGGGTTTGGCGTTGCGCCTTGGGCTGTGGCCGCGCGTGTTACGCTTCTTTCAACCTACTGGAGATTGCCATGCCCGAGATTCGTTCTGACCTTGCCCTCAAAGCCGCGCGTGCCAAGTTGATTGCGCAGGCCGTGCGCAGGATTTACCTCGCCCACGGCGGCGAGTTCCTCGACAAACAGATCCGCCACTGCGACACCGTTCTTGACGCGTCAATACTTTGCCGCGAAGCTGAGCTGGCGCGCGCCAAACAAGGCGATGTGCTGCGCGCCAAGGGCGAGCGCCCGCACATCAGCCCCAGCGAAGCGCGCATCAACAGCGACAAGCTCACGCGTTTCATTGAACGCCGCGAGGACCTGCTGCGCGAGGCGCGCACGCGCATCAACGAGGCCATCAACGCCTTTGACCCCAAAAACGAAGCAGAGTTCGAAGCCGCGCTGGCCTTTGCGGCGGACGCCGAAGAAGCGCCGATGCCGGTGACGCAGACTCAGGCGCAGATGCGGCCACTGATGGGCGAAGGCGACGAGGTTTACGAAATGCCGGACATGCAGGCGATTTACATGTCGCTGCCGGAGAAGGACCGCAAGACTTTCATGAAAGCCTTCGAAGAACACGACGCGGCTACGATGGAGAAACTGCTGAGCGCACAGCCGCCGGAAGTAAGGAAGGCGATGGTGAAAATCACGCTGGCGGCGTGATCGGGGCGTGGCACGGATTGCCTGATCCGTGCGTCGCGGCCAAGGGCTCAAGCAGCCGGCATGGCTTGGGCAATCCGTGCCACGACTCGCATCACGTTTTGCGACGAACTCACCGATTGACCGTTCGTTAGAACAACTATGACGCGGTCGGTTCTTGCGGTCCTGTTGGCACTCTTCATGCCCTCGCTTGGGGCCGTGGAGAGTGTCTATCAGCAAGAGAGAGAGATTTCCGTACCCGAAGGCGCCCGTCTCTCTGTCGTGCCCGAGAAAGCGCTCGTCCCACAGCGCGAGATTCGCAATCAAAGGAAGATCAAGCTTGCGCCGGGCGAGCGAATCGCACTTGCAACCGGGAATCTGGAAGCCAAAGAACTCCGCAAGCTTTCGGACCTGAACGCAATTGTCGAGATTGTTTCCATCCAGCTCGGCTACAACTTCCTCAAAGACGACGGCATGGCTCAGGTCGCGCGGCTCACGAGCCTGGAGGAGCTCGACCTGAACGGTTGCCGTGACACGGTTTCCGACGAAGGTGTGCGCGCCTTAGGCAAGCTGGCCAAGTTGCGCAGCCTGCGAGTTGATTGCCTCAGCGGCGTGACGCCCAAAGGCTGGGCTGTTCTCAACGCGCTCGAAATGCTTGAGGAACTGCGCCTGAGCGATGACGTGCGGCTTGATGCGGAGAACCTGGCGGGCATCGCGAAGCTGCCACGCCTTTGCCATCTGGCATTGGCGACCGGCGGCCAGGGTCTCGCGGCGCTTGCGAATTGCGCAAGTCTGGAAAGCCTGGAGATCGAGAACGCGGCAGACCTTTCGAGTCTTTCGAAGTTCTTGCGCCATCCGAAGCTGAGCAGATGGGTCTTCGACGACTGCCCGGCAATCAACGACGATGCTCTGGCGCAACTTGCAACGCTGGAACGGCTTGAAACGCTCAAACTCAACCGGTGCCCAAACGCGACGGACAAGGGCGTGGCACAGCTGGCGAAGGCGAGCTTGTTGAAATCACTCTCGCTGGAGTCGCTCAAGCTGGACGGCGTCTGCCTCGCAGCTTTTGCGGAGTCGGAGCGGCTGGAACAGCTCTTCCTCTGGGACATTGAAGGTGTTTCATCCAACATGGCGAGCATTGCGTCGCTGCGCCGCTTGAAGCAACTTGTGATCTCCGCGAAGCAGCCGGTTTCGTGCGCCGTCACCAGAAAGATCGTCAGCGCCCCCAAACTTGAGCGCGTATCTCTCTATCACCTGGAATTCGACGAAGCCGCGTTTGAGGAACTCGCGCGCCGCGAGGCCGTTTCGTACATCCGGATCAGGGCCTGCACCGGCGTGGACAGCGCGGGCGTGCGCCATCTTGCGAGCCTTTTGCAACTCAAGGAGCTTGACCTCAGCGATTGCGCCAAGGTCGGCGACAGGGCGCTCTCGGCGCTGGTCGCGTGCGAGGCTTTGGAGAGTCTGAATCTGCGCGGCACGGGCATTACCGACACGGGGCTTGCCTACCTAAGAAAGCTTCCAAAGCTGCGGCGACTTGATGTCGGTGGGACCGGCGTTTCGGAAGAAGGCGTCAAGGAGATATGCAGGAGCGCCAGCCTGCGGGTGCTGCACCTCGTGGACTGCCCCAAGATCGACGGCGTGTCCGAGTGGTGGTGCCGCAGGCCGATGGAGGAAATCTGGACGGGAACGAATGACGCCTTCGAAATCTTGCGCATTGAGTGGCGTGAGGACGGGACATTCCTGTCGCGTCGTGAGTCGTTCGAACCGATCAACGGAGATGGGGCGGGAGAACCCTATAAGGCGCCGCCACCCGCCGACCCGCCGCCGAATGACGATCTCGGATAACGATCCGGTTGAAAGCGCCCAACTCGCGGCGCGCTCTGGAAGGCTGCGTTCCCTGCTTCTACACTCAGCGCATGCCTCAGGCTCTTCGCACTGACCTTCGGCAGATTCGACTTGCGCTTGAGAAAAACGCGCGGCTGACTTCTGTTTCAGGCCTGGCCCTTGCCCTTTCGGGCCTGCTTGCCTTCGTTGCTTCCGGGATCACCACCAACCTTGGCGCGGCTTCTCCGCAGGCGCGGCTTGCCCTGGGCAACGTGACGCTGGCGCAACTGGCGACGCTTTGGGGCGTCACGCTGGTGGCGGCGGTTTCGCTGAACCTGTTTGGCATGCTCATCCGCGCGCGCATTGATGGCCAGCCCTTAGCCGCGCGTCTTGGGCGGCGCGTGTTGTTTGCGATGCTGCCCTCGCTGTTCGTGGGCGGCGTGTTGACGGTGGGCCTGCTCTTGAGCGGTCGGCTGGACATGATTTTTGCCGTGTGGATGCTGTGCTACGGCTCGGCGCTGGTTGCGGCCAGCAGCCATTCCATCACGAGCGTGAAGTTTCTCGGTATGTGGACGTTGTTCTGCGGCGCGCTGGCGGTGTTTGATCCGATCAGCAGCATTGACGCCATGCTCTTCATGGGCACCTTTGGCGCTGGCCATCTCCTCTTGGGCATCTGGGTGGGGGTGCGCTATGGCTGGTAAGGTTTCCGAGCGCGTCAAGCAGCACGCAGCACTCGACCTCGACCCGCTGATCCATGAGCGCGCGCGCTTGGCCATTCTCTCGGCGCTGGGCAGCGAGGGCGAACTTAGCTTCACCGAACTCAAGGGCATCACCGGCACGACGGACGGCAACCTGGCCGCGCACACCAGCAAGCTCGAGGCTGCGGGTTACATCTCGCTTGCCAAGGGCATGTTCGGCGGGCGCTCCAAGACCACCTACGCGATCACCGAGGCGGGCAAAGCCGCGCTCATGGAATACCTCAACGCGCTGGAGAAGCTGCTGGGCGAAGTGAAGGGATCGTAGTGCTTAGCTGGCGCCTCCTTTGGTAGGCGCAGGTCATTCATTGCCGATTTTGGATTTTCGATTGGCGCTTCCGCGCCAGGCCAGCAACCATATGAATTGAGGACGTGCAATCTAAACTCCAGAATCTGACCCAGTGGAGCGAGCTATGGCTATCGAATACATGGTGATTGAGCGCATTGTCAGCGCCCACGAGCGGCACCCCGACGACCGCGCCAACCCCGGTTTCTCGGGCGTTGATACAGAGGTCATGACCCTGCGCAACTACGGCCTTCAAGGCTGGCAGCTCGTTTCCGTCATCACAGAGCCGGTGTCGCACGACACTTCGCGGCGCGTGTTCTACCTCACCCGGGCGACCGCCTAATCATGCGTATCCTGGCCGCGCCGGACAAATTCAAGCAGTGCTGCACGGCGCAGGAAGCCGCGCGCGCCATTGCTTCGGGCGCTCGCGCGGCTGCGCCGGGAGCGCAGGTCGTTGAGCTGCCCTTGGCCGACGGCGGCGAGGGCACGCTGGATGTGCTTTCGCGTGCGTTCCCCCACCGCATCAAAGCGCGTGTGCAAGACCCGCTGGGCCGCGAAGTGGAAGCCGAGTACGCGCTGGACGAAGAACGCAAAGCCGCGCTGATTGAATCTTCGCAGGCCTGCGGGCTTTGGCGGCTGGAGGAGTTTGAGCGCAACCCGCTGCACACGAGTACGTTTGGCGTGGGCCAGCTGATTGCGCATGCGCTGTCGCAGAACGTCAAGCGCATCGTAATCGGCCTTGGCGGCTCGGCCACGAGCGACGGCGGCGCGGGCATGGCGCAGGCGCTGGGCGTGAAGTTCACCAACGCCAAGGGCGTGCTGCCCGCGCTCAACGGCGAGGGTTTGATCAAGATCGGCGGCATTGACCTGTCGGGGCTGGATGCCCGCTTGCGCGGCGTCGAGATCCGCGCGTTGTGCGACGTGACGACGGGTTTGATAGGCCCGCAGGGCGCGACGCGCAAATACGTGATTCAAAAGGGCGGCACGACGCAAAGCGTGGACAAACTCGAGATGGGCCTCGCGATGCTTGCGGAATTTGCCCGGCAGGTGAACCCCAAGGCCGACCCCATGGATGAAGGCAGCGGTGCTGCCGGCGGGCTGGGCTTTGGCATTTCGGTTTTCCTGGGCGGCAAGCTGGAGCAGGGCTCACGCGCCGTGCTGGAACTGTTGAATTTCCAGAAACTGCTCGAGGGCACCTCGCTGGTGTTCACGGGCGAAGGCAGCTACGACGAACAAACGCCCGACGGCAAACTCGTATGCGAAGTTGCGCGTTTTTGCGGGCGTAGCCGCGTGCCGTGTGTGGTGCTTGCCGGCAGCGTGGTGCCCGAAGTTGAGATTGCGGGCGTGACGGCGGCCTTTGAAATCTCGCGCTTTGGCGCGCGCAAGCAGGACGCGCTCAACAGCGGCACGCTGAATCTGCAGCGCTTCGCCAAGCACGTGACAAGGCTGTTCGCCGGGGCGAAGGCATAGGTCCACGGATTTCACAGATGAACTCGGATAAGGCAAATCCCTCAGAGCCCCCTCGGTTACGAGGGGGCTACACGTTCAATAGCGCGGGCACGTTCCTAATTGCGCTTATTACTGCCCTGTGCGTGCTGACGGCGTGCAACGGCCCCACACGCCATCCGGCTGAAGGCGGCCCGGTGCCGGAAAACAAACCTGCACCGGAAAAGCCTAAAGAGCCGGAGAAACCGAAAGAGCCCGAAAAGCCGAAGTGGACCAAGCGCGTCGTGATCACCACGGGCGTTCACGGCAATGAGCCCAGCGGCTACCTGGTGCAGGAGCAGTTGAAAGAGCTTGGCTTTTGCGTGTTCGGCCCCTGCAACCCCTGGGGCATCAAGCACAACAAACGCGAACTCGAAGACGGCCGCGACCTGAATCGTTTTTTCCAGGACGACACGATCCCGCAAGTGAAAGCCGTGCACGATTTCCTGAAAGCGAACCCGCCCGACCTGCTGCTGGATTTGCACGAAGACCCGACCAAGCCCACGGGCCCTTACCTGATCCAGAACGGGCCCAAGGACAAGCTGGCCGAAGAAATCATCGCGGCCCTCACGGAATACGAGTGGGCCAAGGAGCCCGCCTGGGGCCCGGTCAAAGGCAAGGATGGCATCATCAAACCCACGGCCACGGTGCTGGCCTGGCAGAAATACGCCAACGTGTTCTCGTTGGGCGCTTACGCTTACTTCACGTTCAACGTCACGACGATCACCGTGGAAGTCCCCGGCGACTGGCCCGAGGACAAGCGCAAGCAATACCAGCTCAAGGTCTGCCAGAAAGCCCGCGACATTTTCGAAGCCCGCCAGAAGAAATAACCATGCTCACCGTCATTGCCACCATTACCGCCAGGCCTGACCGCATTGCTGATGTTCGCCGCGAGCTGGAAAAGCTCGTGGCTGCAACGCGCAAAGAAAAGGGCTGCATCAACTACGACCTGCACGTCGATCTCAGCGATCCGCGCCGATTCGTTTTCTACGAGAACTGGACCGACAAGCCCGCGCTCGACGCGCACGCGGCTTCGCCCCACATGAAAGCCTGGGGCAAAGTGCGCGAGCCCATGCTGGCCGGGCCCGTGAAAGTCGAACTGTTCACGATGATTTCAGGGCCCATCGCGTGAGCGATTTCCATTACCCGCATCTTCCGAGCGCCAGAGCAGTTCGGCCTGGAAGGCCGAATCGTCAATAGCCGGGGGTGACTGAGTCGCGTGAGCGACGAAGGAACCCCCGGAACAAGCCCACAATCATTTCAAGCCCTGAAAGGGCGACCGGATAGGCCGCCAACTCCGAACGCCCCTTTGGGGCTTGCATCATCAGGTTGAGCAAACCGGGGGGGGGCGCTCGCCTGCCGGCTCGCTCTACCCCCGGCTATTGGCGTTTGGCCCTTTCAGGGCCACGGACAGCGAGATCCTCGTCTTGTCAGTCATGCGAAACTCGAAAGCACTGCGGAAAGCCGCCCGCGCACTCGCGCCAATACCCTCGCTGATGCAATGGCTACGCCTACTTCGGCAGTTTCAACTTGGGCACGATCTCACCCGCCGCGTCGCCGAGAAGGTCATATTGCAACCTGAGCGCGTCATCGAAGAACGCCTTGGAGGCTGCGCCATCGAGCAGGTGCGTGCCGAGCAGATTGCGGCAACTGGTTTCATCGAAGCAGCTTTCGCCGAAGATCAAGCGCTGTTCGATGGCGCCTTCTTCGGGCAAAAGCGCGCGGCCGTAGGTCATCTGCGCGTTCTTCTCGCGTGCCTGGTGGGAGCCGCTGATCACGATGTGATAAGCCGCGCGCTCCTCGGCGGTGAGCGTGTTGATCCATTCGCCAAAGGCCGCATTGAGACCCTCCAGCTGGGCCTTGGCCGCGTCGAAGGCGTTGAGCAGAAGCAGCGGTGCCATGGCCGTTGTGTAAGCCGCGAGATCGGCGGCGTCGCACTTCTTGCTCGTGAGCACGCGGTCGATCAGTGATTGCGAGTTGGCGAAAATCGCCTCCTGGCGCTTGAGAGTTTTTTCGTCGAAGCCGCGTTTTGAGAGTGTTGCGCGCGAGGCCGTGACACTGTCGCGGTATTTGGCCAGGGCCGCGAGTTTCTCTTCGTTCACGCCGCTTGCCAGCATGGCGTAAAGCGCCAGCGGGATGTGCGCAATGGCCTTGAGTTCATGGTAGCGCGCGGGCGTGTAGATCACTTCGCGCCGCATCGCGCCGCGGTAGAACACCACGCTCTCACTGAGCACCAGCGCGTAAGTTTCGTTTCTCAGCACATCTTCGCGCGCGGCTTTGTAGGCCGTGCGGAATTGATCGTTGAGCGAGAACAGCACGTCCTGTGGCTGCCCGGGCTTGATCTCCGGCTTGGCTTCCGGCTTGACCTCGGGCTTGGGTTCGGATTTTGCGACAGGTTTTGACGGCGCCTCGGGCTTTGATTCCGGCGCGGGATCATCGTAGCGATCGGGCTGCCAGCCATCGGAATAGCGGCTCGTGCAGGCCGTGGTGAGAGCGAGCAACAGAAGCAGCGAAAGAGTTTTCAGGCGCATGATGTTCTCCGCGCGACAGTGTCGGATTGCTTGCGCGTGTTGCAAGGTCAGGCGGGCGCAAACTTGGCGCACAGCGCCAGTGCGCTGTGAATGCCGTCGCAGGCCGCGCTGACGATGCCGCCGGCGTAACCCGCGCCTTCGCCAACGGGATAGAGGCCGGCAACGTTGGCACTCTCACGGCTCAACTTGTCGCGCACGACGCGCACCGGCGAAGCTGCGCGGGCCTCAATGGCATGCAATATCGCGCTGTCCGAGATGAATCCTTTGATGCGCTTGTCGAACTCGGGCAGGTTCGCGCGTAGCGCTGTCACCAGCTTCTCGGGCAAGAGCGGCGTCAGCGGCGTGTATTTGCGCCCGCGCGCATAGGTGCCCTTGAGCGGCCTCGGCGAATTGAGCAGGCGCAGAAAGTGCGAGACGGGCTGCGCGGGGCAGGTGTAATCGCCGCCGCCCGCCGCAAATGCCGCGCGCTCATAGCGGCGCTGGAACTCGATGCCGGCCAACGGCCCGTTGCCGAACTCGGCGGGGCCAAACGTGGTCACAAGCGCGCTGTTGGCATAGCCGGAAGCGCGCACGGAGAAGCTCATGCCGTTGGTGTTGAGGCAGCCCAGCTCGCTCACGGCCGCAATCGTGATGCCGCCCGGGCACATGCAGAATGAAAACAGCTCCGGCGCGCCTTTGACGTGGCAGGCAAGGTCGTAGCTCGCGGGCACCAGCCGCGCATCGCGCGCGTATCTTCCAAGCTGCGCTTTGTTGATGAACTCCTGGTCGTGCTCGATGCGCACACCGAGTTGAAAGGGCTTGGCCTCGAGCAAAACGCCGCGCGCCAGCAGCATTTCGTAAGTGTCCCGCGCGCTGTGGCCCGTGGCAAGCACAAGCGCGCCGGCCTCAATGCGCTCGCCATTGACCCGCGCGGCTACCAATTTGCCGCCCTCGATTTCAAGGTCGCTGAGCCTGGCGCCGAAGCGAATTTCGCCGCCCATGGCAATGATGCGCTCGCGCATCTTGACCACCACGCGCGCGAGAATATCGGTGCCGACGTGGGGCGAGGCATCCACCAAAATGCGCTGCGGCGCGCCGCACTCAACAAACGTTTCCAATACGCGCGGAATGAATTCGTCGCGGTTGCTGGTGTAGAGCTTGCCGTCGGAAAAGCTGCCCGCGCCGCCTTCGCCGAACAGCGCGTTATCTTCGGGATCAAGCTCGACGCGGCGCGCATTGAACAGCCCGATGCGCTGCAGACGTTTGAGCGCCGGCTGGCCGCGCTCGATCAGCAAAGGCCTATAGCCATTGAGCGCTAAGACCCATGCCGCAAAGCCGCCTGCGGGGCCCGAGCCAACCACAATCACGCGGCCACGGAGTTTCGCGCTGCCCTTTCGCTCGCACGTAAGCGGCGGCGTGGCGGGCGCCATGCGCGCGTTGTCGCCCAGGCGCTTGAGCGCGTCGTCGGTGTCAAAGCGCGGCGGAACCTCGACATCAACGGTGCAATTGAAAACCGGCGGGCGCTCGCGCGCATCCACGCCGCGCTTGACGAGGTTAACGGCCCCGAGCTTGTCCACACCCAGGCGCTCCGCGGCCTGACGCTGCAACTCGCGCGGCATGTCCGCATCGAGGGCAACTTGCAGGTTGTAGAGGCGAAGAGTTGGCAAAACAGGCTCACGCAGAGGCGCGCTACTTGCGCGGCGGCAACCACCCTAGAATGGTTCCGTCAGACTTGCAGAGGATGTAGTGACTTAGTGGCGTTTTTGCCGACAAATATGCGTCTGACACCTCGGCTACTGACGTGATGAGCCAGACGTTCTCAACATCCTGCGGTAACTCAGCCCCATACCACACGATGCCGGACCTTTCTGAAACACTCAATTCCGCAATCCACTTCGCACTAGCCACACGGCCCACCTCGTAGGGCTTATCCAGAGCCTTAGTTGCATAACTGGAGAATGACTCAGCTTGGAGCGCCCCTCGCAAATCACTAACGTTGCCTGGTTTGCTCTCCAATGCCTGGCGCACTTCGGATGTGGTAATCGGCTTCTCAATCACGTAGTAGGCCCAGCCCGCCGCGCCGAGTGCGCCCATCAGCAACAGCGCTGCGAACACCACGACAGCGATACGCGTCGGCTTAGTTGGAACGGCGCGTGGGGAGTGGTGATCCATTCGGCTCGCTCTGAAACGTACAGCGGGCTCACGCAGAGGCGCAGCGACGCAGAGTTAGTCTTCTATTCCGTTCGCGACTCGGTGGATCCCGTCTTTCATTAGCGCGGCACCGAAGTTGAGCAACAAGCCAACACGTTTGTTCATGAGCCGGAGGTAGGTGAGCAGTTGCTTCTTGTGAACCGCATGGACTTGTTCCACAGACTTGAGTTCGACCACTACCAAGTCATTGACCACCAAGTCTGCCCTGAACCCTTCACCGAGGTCTTCGCCGTCATACATAATTCGAACGGGAACTTCTCTCGCCACGGAAAGTCCGCGGCGCACAAGCTCGCGCACCATCGCGAGCAGATAGACCGACTCAAGCAAGCCCGGCCCAAGCCTGCGATGAACAGTGACCGCAGCATCAATGATCTTCTCCGTAATCTCGTTCAATTCCATGGCAGTTGTCTCCCTCTGCGTCTCTGCGCCTCTGCGTGAGCCCGCCGTTTAGAAGAGTCGATCAGGGAAACTCCCACTGCGCCATAGTGCCAGCGCGTCCATGGAAAACGCGACTGCTATATGCAAACACACGCCGCCCCAGATGCTGCGGGTTTTCAGGGCCAGCCAGCCCAGCACGAAACCGGCCACGATTGCGCCCAGCGCCTCGGGCAGCGGCTTATGGAAATGAATCATGCAATAGGGCACGACCATGACGCCAATGGCGCCCAGGCCAAACTCACGCTCGAGTCCAAAGCACATGAAGCCGCGAAAGAAAAACTCGACGGCCACAAATTGCAGTGCGTAGAGCCCCCAATAACACAGCAAGACCAGCCAGCACCAGTTGGCGCAGGCCCAGGGTTTCAAGAACGGGTAAGTGCGCAGAAAGCCCTCCTGCGTGCTCGCCCATAACACCCCCGGCAGCATCACTGCGAACAGCGCGCCATAGAGCCACCACTTGCCGGCAAAGCCGCGCAATGAGAGGCCCAGATCTTTTATGCCCGAAACTCGCGCGAAAACGAGCGGCACAAGCACCCAGAGCACCAGCGTGCCGCCCGTCCACCACGCCTGAGGCATCAGCGCCCCCCACCACGGCCCGCGCTCCTTGACGCCCGCGCGAGACGCGGCTTCAAAGGATCCGTACCACCAGGCAGGAATGTTCACACGCGTGAATTGCGGGAAGAACTCGGCGAAGTGCGAGGAAAGAAACACGAACTCCGCCAGCGTCAGCGCCGCGGCCACGTAGGCCAGCACGGCAAAGGTGCGCGCGTTGGCGCGAAAATCAGACAGGAAAGCGCGAGGCGTGAGTTCAGACACGCGGCGGAGTATAGACGAAGATGAGGTCAGAAGTCAGAAGTCAGAGGTCAGAAGTAAAAGGCGCCCTACATACGGTTGTTTTGCAGTTCTTCTGACTTCTGACCTCTGACTTCTGACCTCGAACTACTTCTGACCTCTGACTTCTTACTTCTGACCTCGAAAGCTATCATCCCGCGCCCTATGGCGATGGACCTTGCATACCTGAGCAACCTGCTGGTCGAGGGCACGGCGGCCTTCGAAAAAACGGCATCGCACGAGGCGCTCGAAGCCGCGCGTCTGAAGTATCTGGGCCCCAAGGGCCTGGCCAAGGCGGCTCTGGGTGCCATCAAAGACGCACCCAAGGAACAGCGCGGCGAATTCGGCAAGCTGGCCAACGCGCTCAACAAGACGCTTGAAGAATTGCTCGCCAGCGCCAAAGCGCGGCTGGGCGATGCCAAGCCTGTGGTCACGGATTTCTTTGATATCACCAAGCCCGGCACGAAGTACGAGTTGGGCCACGCGCACATCATTCACCAGACGATTGACGAAATCGCGGGCATTTTCTCGCGGCTGGGCTTTTCACTGGCCGAGGGCCCGGAGGTTGAAGACGAGCGCCACAACTTTGACGCGCTGAACATCGCGGCGGGCCACCCCGCACGCGAACTCGACAACAACTTCTATTTGCAGCTCACACAGCCCGACTCTGAGCCCAAGCCCGTGCCGCTGTTGCTGCGTTCGCAAACGAGCACCATGCAGGTGCGCGCGATGGAAGCCGCGGTCGCTCAAGCCGGCGGCAACAAGAATCCCGCCGTGCGCGTGATCGCGCCTGGCCGCGTCTATCGACCGGACACGGTCGATGCCACGCACCATTTCATGTTCCACCAGATCGAGGGCCTGGCCGTCGAGAAAGGCCTGACGTTTGCGGACTTGAAATCAGTGCTGCACCTGTTCGTGAAGGAGTATTTCGGCGCGGATACCAAAACGCGCTTTCGGCCGCATTATTTCCCGTTCACGGAAGTCAGCGCGGAGATCGACATCAACTGCGAGATGTTCAAGCATCTGCGCAAGCCTTGGCTCGAAATCCTGGGGTGCGGCATGGTGCACCCCAACGTGCTGCGGGCCGTGGGCTATGATCCCGAGCAGGTCACGGGCTTTGCCTTTGGCATGGGCGTGGAGCGCATTGCAATGCTGCGCCACGGCATCTCGGACATCCGCTGGTTCACCAGCAACGACATGAGGTTCCTGAGGCAGTTCTAAATGACCGAGAGATAGAGAGTTGGAGCGATTGAGAGATGGCCTGCCTTTGCGATCTCTCCATCTCTCAATCTCTCCAGCGCTAAGGACGATTCAATGACCGAAGCACGCAAATCCAAATACACGCTGCGCGTTGAGAAAGAGGCCTTCAACTTCGCCTGCGCCCACTTTCTCATCTTCGCTGACGGCTCGCGCGAGCCATTGCATGGCCACAACTACCGCGCCTGGGTGGAAGTGGAGGGCGAGCTTGGCCCTGGCCACTACGTGCTGGATTACATCACGTTCAAGCCGATCGTGAAACAGCTCTGCGACGAGCTGGACCACAAAACGATCCTGCCCTCGCAGTCAGAGCACCTGAAAGTGAAAAAGCAGGGCGAGCATGTGCTGGCCGAATACGCCGACGGCACGAAATTCGCCTTTCCCGTGGCCGATACGCTGATTCTGGACCTGCCCAACACATCAACGGAACTTCTCGCAACACTTCTGGCGCAGCGTGTTTATGATGTGCTGCGCCAACGGGGCGAACATAAACACTTGTCAGCCATTACCGTTGGTGTAGAAGAAGCACCTGGGCAGCAGACCAGTTACCGGTACGATCTGCCAAAGTAAGGGGGCCACCTTGGCAAGCGACAATCAGGGAAAGTCGATCTCTTTCTTTATCGGACTGGCCAACATGGTCATGGCGCTGGTTTGGGGCCTGCTCTACGGCAGCGGCTTCCTGAGCAGCCAGAGCGTGCTGGCCTCAAGCAGCATGCCCTTTTACGTGCTGACGATGTTCCTGTGCGGCTTTGGCATTATTTTCCCGTTCGTTGAAAAGACTTTTTCCGACAAGCCCGGCATTCAGGGCGGGCTTTGGTTTTCCATTCTCTCCGCGCTCATCTACGCGGCATATATTGGGGCCTACGTCAAGTACGGCACACTGCACTTCAAGACGTTGCTCGCAACGTTAGGCGGCTAGGCCCGCGTGCCACGCGTCCGAAAGTCCTTTGATGTCATCGTCTGCGGGGCCGGAGCTTCCGGCCTCATGGCTACGCTTGCGGCGGCACGACGGGGTTTGCGCGTCCTGGTTCTTGAACGAACTGCCACACCCGGGCGCAAATTCGCCATGCTGCGGCGCGGGCAAGGTGCTGTTTCCCACGAACTGATCTCGCACGAGCACTTCCGTGGGCGCCATGGCCGCTTTGCCGTGGATGCCCTGGCCGAACTTGATACCGCCGCACTCACGGGATTGTTCCAGGAACTCGGCATCGAACTTGGCTTCGATCAGGGCCTGCTGCTCCATCGCGAACAGCGCGGCCAGGACCTGGCGAGCGCCCTGACCTCCGCCATTGAGCATGCCGGCGGCGAAGTGCGATGCGGCATCAAGGTCCTTGGCCTGTCGCGCAAGCGCAACTGGACTGTCGCCACGAGCGAAGGGCAGTTCAGCGCCAAACGAGTGGTGCTGGCGCTGGGCGGGCCGCACTTTCCGCAATTGGGCGGCAGCGAAGACGGGCTGCGCATTGCGCGGGCATTGGGCCACAGCATTGAGCCGCACTCTCCCGCCGTCGTGGGGCTGCGCACGCGCGAGGTGTGGCCGTTTCGTCTTGCTGGTCTATGGATGGAATGCGCAGTCGCGCTCACCAACGGAAGCAAGAAGCTGGGTGAATCCCGGGGGCTTGTACTGTTCACGGCCGGTGCACTGGTGGGGCCGGCGATTGCCGCGGTATCGCGCGAAGTGGAGCCGGCGTTGTCGCACGGCGACGAACTCTTGCTTTCGCTCAATTTTTATCCCGAACAAACCCAGTCCGAAGTCGCTACGTGGTTCTTCCGTACGCTCGGCCAGCACACACGCAAGTTCGCGCCCGATGCCATGAACGACATGCTTCCGCGCAGGCTGGCCGCCGAACTTTGCCGCGTCGCGGGCGTCGATCCGCGCTGGCGCTGCGACCGGCTGGACCCAGACCAGCGCAAGCGCGTGGAAACACAGCTCACAGATACGCGTTTGAACATCACCGGGACGCTGGGCTGGCGCGCGGCTGAAGCCACGCGGGGCGGAGTCAACGTGCGTGAAGTGGACCCCGGAACGTTTCAAAGCAAGAAGCAAAAGGGCCTGCACATCGTGGGCGACCTGCTTGATGTTGACGCGCCGATAGCCGCGATGAACGTGCACTTTGCGCTGGCCAGCGGCTGGTGCGCCGGCCAGGGCCTGTAAAGCCAGACGCCCGCTTGCGCGGGCGTCTTGTGTTGAATGGCTGGCGCCCTACCGGCCGCGACCACCGCCGGGGAAGCCGGGCATTCCGCCGCCGCCCATGCCCGGAATCATGCCGCCCATCTGGCCGGCCATGCCGCCGATGCTCTCGCGGTAGCCCTTGTATTGCTCTTCCGTGAGCGTGTTCTTGGTCTGGTTGTCGGCATCGGTCATGACGGTGGCCATTTCCTGCTGGGCCTGTTCGCGCGTCAGGGTGCCTTCCTGGCGGCGGGTGTTGATATCCTGCATCTTCTTCATCGTGTCGTCTTCGATGCTGTCCAGCTTCTGGGCCGTGGCCTCGTCGAGCTTGAGCTTCTCGTTGCGATTCTTGCGGAACTCGCCCACCATCAGCTTCTGGATTTTCTCGCGCTGGGCCGGGTCGCTCCACAGTTTCATGCCGCTGCCCATGGGATCGTTGGGGTCGATTTCGATGCCGGCGTCTTTGGCCTTGGCCACCCACTCATCCATCTGTGCCTTGCGCTCGGCTTCGCGCTTCTCGCGGCGCTCTTTGTCAATTTCGGCCTGCAATTCGACCATTTCCTTCTTCCTGGCTTCGCGATCCTGCTGGGCGCTTGATGCGCTGACTTCGCCACCGAGCGATTCAAGGGTCTTGTTCACGTCCGCGAACTTGCCGTCCTGCGCCGAGAGCAGCTTCTTGAGATCGGCGTTTTCGCGTTCCAAGGCATCCATGCGAATGCGCAATGCCGCGACATCGCCATCGACGCCGCTGACCTTGGCGGGTGCGCCTTCACTGGGGCGCTCGCCCAGTTGCGCTTCGAGGTCATTGACCTTGTTGTTAAGGGCCGCGATCTTGGCGTCCTGCGCCGTGCTGTCCTGGCAGCCGGCCACCCAGAGCGTCGTCGAAAGCATTGCAGCAAGCGAGAGGTAGCGAATCATGGTCTTCTCCGTGATTGACTTTGATAGTGAAGCCTGCCCGGGCTTCCTCACGCGCAAATCTTCACGTTTTCCCTAGTGGCCCTTCCTGCTATAGTCCGCGCGGGGGCAGAGACACCATGTCAGACGACCGCAGACACATGTGGCGCGCGCTGGAACTTGCACGACGCGGCAGACCTTACGTTGCGCCCAACCCGATGTGCGGCGCCGTGATCGTCAAGGACGGCAAGGTCATCGCGGAAGCCTGTCACGAGGCCTATGGCGAACCTCACGCCGAGGCCAACGCTTTGCGCGTCGCCGGCGCTAATGCCAGGGGCGCCACCATGTATGTGACGCTGGAACCCTGCTGCGAAGTGTATGAGGGCAAAAAGACACCGCCCTGCGCGCCGGCCCTGGTTGAGGCCGGGCTCAAGCGAGTGGTGGTGGCCGTTGAGGACCCGCACAACAACGTGCGCGGCAAAGGCGTCAAGATGCTTCACGATGCCGGCATGGAAGTTGAACTGGGCATCTGCCGCGATGAGGCACGCGAACTCAATGCCGCCTATTTCTCCCATGTTGAGCGCGGCCGCCCGCTCGTCATCGCCAAGTGGGCCATGACTCTTGACGGCAAAATCGCCACGCGCACGGGCGACGCGCGCTGGATCTCGAGCGAGCAAAGCCGCGCCGAATCGCATTATGACCGTGGCTGCACGGGCGCGATTATCGTGGGCATCGGCACCGTGCTCGTGGACGACCCCGAACTGACGGCGCGCGGCGATGTGGGGCGCCAGCCGGTGCGCGTCGTGATTGACACCGAACTCAAGCTGCCCCTGGAAAGCAAGCTGGTGCAAAGCGCCGACCAAGGGCCGGTCTTCGTTTACGCTGCGGACGATTCCAGCGAAGAACGCCAGCGCGCGCTGGAAGATGCCGGCGTGTACCTGATTCTGCTGCCGCGCCAGGGCAAGAGCCACCTGCGTTGGATGGAAATCTGCACGGATCTGGGCGAGCGCGGCGTGAACTCGGCGCTGCTTGAGGGCGGCGGAAGCCTGGTGGCAAGCGCCTTCCAGGAACGCGCCATTGACCGCGTGAAAATCTACGTCGCGCCCAAGGTGTTCGGCGGCGAGAACGCAAAGAGCCCCGTCGAAGGGCCAGGCGTGCCGGACGTTTCTCGCGCAGTAACTTTCGCCCGGCTGACATCGCGCGCGCTGGGCCCGGACATTGTTATCGAAGGCAACGTGGTTTACCCCAGCGAAGACGGCCCATCCCCCAGCGGCTATTGGTCGGGATACGGAAACGCGGCAAAGTAGTTCATTGCTGAACAGAGTTCCTGCCGCAATTGCACTGTCACCTGCACCGAATGCACAGATTGCACCGGGCGCACAGCGCTAAGTTCGTTCGCAAGCGTCTCAAGGCCGGGTTGCGCCTTTACTCGGTCTTGGGTGACTGGTTTGATAGACCGCGCGCATTCGTCGTAAATCACTAGAAGCACACACGTTGCAACTAAACGCATCCACACCATGAGATATTACACCACCAGTGAAGTCGCGGATATTTGCAAGGTGCACCGCAACACCATCTTGACTGCCATTCGCCGCGGCGTCCTGCGCATCCACCGTACACCCGGCGGGCACGCACGAATCTCGCAGGACGATCTCGATGAATTTGTACACCGCCGCTCACTTCCCGCAACGGCGCACCGCATTTCCTACAAAGTGCTGCTGATTGACGACGATTCGGTATTCACTCAGGTCACCAGCTCGGCTCTGGCCAATGCCGGTTATTCGGTGCGCGTGGCCAACAGCGGGTTTGAGGCCGGGCTCATGCTTGCCGAATTCGACCCCCACGCCGTAATTCTGGATGTGCAATTGCCCGACGTACGCGGCGACATCGTTTGCCGGCGCATCCGCGGCACTCCCAATTTCAGCGAGATTGTGGTGCTCGGTGTCTGCGGCAGCCACGACAAACCGCTGCTCGACAAGATGCGCCGGGCGGGCATTGACGACTTCATGCCCAAGCCCATCGACTACGAAGAACTGCTGGCACGCCTGGGGCAACTGCTCAACGCCGTTGGCGCGGCTCGCGGCAAATCCTCTAACTCCCGATCTTGAACTCCTGCAGTTCAATCCGCGTCGAGAGTGTCATTTCCTTGCTCTTGATGCTGGTGTGGCGCGCCACGATCATGCCCGGGTGCTTCCTGCTCAACGTGGTAATCACCACGCGCGCTGCATCGCCGCGCGCTTCGGAAAAGGTCAGCAGGCTGCACTCCAGTTTCTGCCCCGCGTACTCCAGCGTGCTTGTCGTGAGCTGATATTCCGACTTGGCGAACAGGAATCCTTTCTCGTAGCGCGACCACAAAACGCGGCTTGAAACGCTCTCCCCCTCCTGCTTGCCGGCGCGATCGAAATAGGTGATGACCTCCTTGAAACCCTCGTCGTTGCCTTCGCTGATGGTCAGGGCGAACGTGCTGGCGATGCCGCGCTCGTCGATGTAGCGGTACTTGAATGTCGCGCCTTTTTTGAGGGCAGGTGCGATCTCGGAAAGGCGCCAGCCGGCGTCATGGTACACGGTGTCGCGTGCGTTCATCCGCCAGGTCTCAACACCATCTTTGCGCTCGATCTCGTACTTCACCCACATGCCGGCGACATCGGCGCAAAACCAGGCGCGGCGCTTGAGCACGCCTGTAGCTTCATCGGCAGGCGCCGTCAGGCAGCGGCAAGAGTAAGTCGTTTCGCCCAGTTTGAGTTCTTCGTCGGTTGCCGCGGCGGCGCCGAAATGCTCCGTCAGGCTTTCGAGGTGCTGCTCCCAGGTCAGGTATTTGGGCTTGTCGGCGCTTTCCTCGCCCTTGGCGCTGATCAAGGTGCGCAGTTTGCTCAGGCCGTCCTGGCCTTCTTCCGCGAATTCAAAACGAACGCGCTCAGAGGGTTTGCCTGTTTGCTCGTGATCAAAGGTCAACACCAGGCCCCACGCCCATGCGGCTTTCACTGCCGCAACATCCCACGGCAGGACGGCTTTGCGCGCGGCCGGTTTGTCCTGCGATTGAACGGACGCCGCGAGCATCAAAAGCGCGGCTACACAAAAGATCGTTCGCATGGGTTCACCAACGGCATTATCGCAAAGCGGCGCGTAAGGGCCAGCACCATCGGAGCGCGCCGGCTCGTGGCATTAAATGAGGGCGGCGGGGCAAGCCCCGCCGCCCAAGCAGCGGCAAGCCGCCGCACTCCAAACGTTAGCTGCAGCCCATGCTGTTGCCGCAGTTGAGGCACTTGTAGCAGGCGCCGTTTCTTACCGTGATGTGGCCGCACACGTCGCACATGGGGGCGTCGCCCATGAGTGATTCGAGGTGCTCGCTGAGCGCGTCCTTGGGTTTGGTGCTGCGGATGAGACTTGCCTTGGACGGTTTTGCTGGTGCCGGTGTAGCGGGTGCACTGGCGCCCGCCGCGACTACGTCGCTCGCGGCGGGTTGCTTAGGGTTCGAAAAATCGATCTCCTGCTGGTCGGGGTTGGCTTCGCCGGCCACGCCAAGATCGGCACCTACGCCTTTATCAGCGAGCAGCGCCGGGCCCTTTTCGGCGTTCGAGATTTCCGTGGGCTTGACGTGCAGGAAGTCCGTACGACCGCCGTACTGGTGGCCCAGGATGCGGAACACGAGATCGACCACGCTCGTCGAAGTCTTGATGTACGGGTGGCCGGAAACAACGCCCTGCGGTTCGAATTTGCTGAAGATGAAGGTGTTGACGAACTCTTCCAGCGGCACGCCGTATTGCAGGCCCTTGGAAATCGCGATCGCAAAGCAGTTCAGGAAGCTGCGCAGCGTTGCGCCTTCCTTGCTCATATCGAGGAAGATTTCGCCCAGCTGGCCGTCGTCATATTCGCCCGTGCGCAGGTACATCTTCTGCCCGCCGATCTTGACTTCGTAAGTGGAGCCGCGCCGGTGCTTGGGCATGGGCCGGCGATTGAGCAGAGTGGCGGGCTGGCCCTTGGCGATGATCGGTACGGAGACCGTGTCATCAGGCGAAGGCGCAGGCTCGACTGTGGCCACCTTAGCCTCGGAAGCCGCCTCCTTCTTTTCTTCCTTCTTGCTGACGCTCAACGGCTGCGAGAGCTTGCAGCCGTCGCGGTAGAGCGCGACTGCCTTCAGGCCCAGGTCGTAGGCCTTGAGGTAGGCATCTTTGACATCCTCGAGGTTGACCTCGTTGGGCATGTTAATCGTTTTGCTGATCGCGCCCGAGATGAACGGCTGTGCCGCCGCCATCATGCGCACATGGCCCATGTGATGGATGAATCTTTCGCCGCGCGGCCCGCAGCGGTTGGCGCAATCGAACACCGGCAGGTGCTCGGGCTTGAGTTGCGGAGCACCCTCGATCGTCTGGTGGCCGCAAATGTGGTTGTTGGCCGCGACGTAATCCTCGTGCGAGAAACCCAGTGAAAGCGCCAGATTGAAACCCTTCTTGCGGCTTTCCTCGACGCTCACGTTCAGACGCTTGAGGGCTTCTTCGCCCAGCACCCAGGGCGACAGCGCTTGCTTGAGTTCGAGCGCGCCCTGCAGTGCGCTCTCAACTCTTGACAAGTCAATATCGGTGAAGCCTTTAGCCTTGAGCGAGCCCTCGTTGATCGCCGGCGCGTTCTTGAGGCTGAGCGAACCGACGATGTGCGCGATGATCGCCTTGGTCTGTTTTTCGTCGTAGCCCATCTGTCGCAGCGCGGGCTCAACGCTCTGGTTCACGATCTTGAAGTAGCCGCCGCCGGCCAGCTTCTTGAACTTCACGAGCGCGAAGTCGGGCTCGATGCCCGTCGTGTCGCAATCCATCAGCAGGCCGATCGTGCCCGTGGGTGCAATCACGGTCGTTTGCGCGTTGCGATAACCGTATTGCTTGCCGAGTTCCACGGCGCGGTCCCAGCTTTCGCGCGCGGCTTTGAGCAAATCATCGGGGCAGTACTCGGAATCAATACCCACGGGCGCCACGCTCAGACCCTCGTACTGTTCGGGCTTTTCGTTGTAAGCCGCGCGGCGGTGGTTGCGCATCACGCGCAGCATGTGCTTTGCGTTCTCTTTGTATTTCGGGAATGGGCCGTGTGCTGCGGCAAGCTCGGCACTTGTCGCGTAGCTTTCGCCGGTCATGAGCGCCGTGAGTGCACCGCAAACGGCGCGGGCTTCGGCGGAATCATAGGGAATACCGCCCAGCATCAGGCAGGTGCCAAGGTTGGCGTAGCCCAGGCCGAGTGTGCGGAAATCATGGCTGCCCTGCGCGATGCTCTCGCTGGGATACTGCGCCATCGCCACGCTGATCTCGAGCACGGTCGTCCAGAGGCGCGTCGCGTGCTTGAGCGCGCCGACGTCGTACTTGCCTTTGGCAGTGTCATAGAATTTCGTGAAGTTCAGCGACGCCAGGTTGCAGGCGGTGTCATCGAGGAACATGTACTCGCTGCACGGGTTGCTGGCATTGATGCGGCCGCTGGCCGGGCAGGTGTGCCAGTCATTGATGATGGTGTCGTACTGCACGCCGGGATCAGCGCAGGCCCAGGCGGCAAATGCAATCTGCTGCCAGAGGTCGCGGGCCTTGAGCGTCTTGCTGATGTGGTTCTTGTCGGTGCGCCAGCGCAAATGCCAGTCGCCGTCCTTGCGCACGCTGTCGATGAACTCCTTGGGCACGCGCACGCTGTTATTGCTGTTCTGGCCGCTGACGGTGGCGTAAGCCTCGCCGTTGAAATCGCTGTCGTAGCCGGCGGCAATGAGAGCCGCGACTTTCTTTTCTTCGTTCACTTTCCAGTTGATGAACTGCTCGATATCCGGGTGGTCGAGATCGAGGCAGACCATTTTTGCGGCGCGGCGCGTGGTGCCGCCGGATTTGATGGCGCCCGCAGCGCGATCGCCCACGCGCAGGAAGCTCATCAGGCCCGAAGATTGCCCGCCGCCGGAGAGGTTCTCGCCCTCGCCGCGCAGGTTGGAAAAGTTGGTGCCGGTGCCGCTGCCATACTTGAACAGACGGGCCTCGCGCGTCCAGAGGTCCATGATGCCGCCTTCACCCACGAGATCATCGCGCACGCTTTGAATGAAGCAGGCGTGGGGCTGCGGCCGCGTGTAGCTGTCCGTCGATTTCGTCATTACTTCGGTTTCTGGATCGACGTAGTAGTGACCCTGGCTCGGGCCGGTGATGCCGTAGGCCCAGTTCAGGCCGGTGTTGAACCACTGGGGCGAGTTGGGCGCGCACATCTGGCGCAGCATCATGTGGCAGAGTTCGTCATAAAACGCCTGCGCGTCTTCGGGCGTGCGGAAGTAGCCGTACTTCTCGCCCCAATAGCGCCAGCAGCCGGCGAGGCGATGAATCACCTGGCGCGCGCTGCGCTCAGGCCCGAATTTCACGTTGCCGTCTTCATCTTTAAGCGGCTTGCCGTGAATGGGATCGTCGCCTTCGGCGAACTGCGGCACCTGTGCCTTGCGGAAATATTTGCTCACCATGATGTCCGTGGCAAGCTGGCTCCACTCGGCGGGAATCTCCGCGCCGTCCATGGCAAATACCACGCTGCCATCAGGATTGGTGATCTTGCACGAGCGACGCGCATACTTCACGCCCGCGAAAACATTTTCACCGGGCTTGGTGAAAAGGCGCGTGAAGGTCAGCCCGCTGGGACACGTTACGTTCTGCATGGCGGTCACCTGCTTGGTCTCGCGGCGAGCAATGCTCGCGGTCTTCTTGCGGCGAGTTGACGACGCCGCTTCGCGCGTGTCGCGCATCTTGTTCTCCATTTGGAAAGCTCTCCCTGTTCGGCGCTTTGCCGATTTGCCTGGTTTGGATGGATGTACAGCGCGCGGGAAGTGTGGCCAGTCGGCCAAAGAAATCGTTCAGTGCAAAAACAAGTCGGCGCCCGACATGGGCCGCCCTCAACTATCCGTAGTATGGTCGTCCGCTCAGGTGTAGTGCCGCTGGTGACCCCCGCGCCAGCGTGAGACAAAGTACAACTCGTAAAGGTCAAGTCAAGGCAAACACGCAAAATATTGAGTGTCAGAATCTTGTGCACACCATCGGAAGTATCCACAAAGTTCTCCACCTTGCCGAATACCGACACAATCCGCTTGAGTTCGGCCCGCCAGCGCCACGACGCCTGCGTTGTCCACAAACCGCCACATACCCCCACCGCAGGTATATCGGCCGCCTGAGCATACCACTGTTATGAATTTTAGGTCAATCTGGGGCTCTCGACGCTCGCCCACCACTAGAGATTGTGGCGCACCAAACAGAAAGCGGCCCGAAACTCAGGTTCCGGGCCGCCGTGAACTTCGCCTGCGATTAGTGCTTAGCCGCGCCTTTGGCCGCACCCTTGGACAGGTTGAAGATGGGCAGGTAGATGCCCAGGATGACCACGAGCACCACCGCGCCCAGGCCTACGATCAGCGTGGGTTCGATAAGTGATGTCAGGCCCTGCACGGCGCTTGAGACTTCGTCTTCGTAGTATTCGGTGACGTCCGCCAACATGTCCGGCAGTGAACCGGAGTCTTCACCGACCTTGATCATTTTCACCATCAGGCCGGGGAACAGGCCGCTTTCCGCAATTGCCTGATGCAACGAGTAGCCCTGGATCAGCTTCTGCCTCGCATCCATGACCGCCTGCTCGAGCACGATATTGCCCAAGGTGCGGCTGACGATTTCGAGAGATTGGTCGAGTGTGATGCCGTTCTTGATCAGCGTCGAGAGCGTCATGGTGAAGCGCGAAACGCCGGACTTGAGCATCAGCGGGCCAAACAGCGGCGTCTTCATAACGATGCGATCCCAGCTCTCCGCGCCCTGCGGCGTGCGGCGCCAATAGATGCCGGCCATGACCGCGCCAACCACGACGGGAATGACGATCCACCACAGCTTTGTGATCATGTTGCTGAAGAAAATCAGCGTTTTGGTCAGGGGCGGAAGATCAGCGCCGAACTTTTCGAACACCTTTTCAAACTGCGGGATGAGGAAGGCGAAGATGCCGGCCACGATCAGCACAAAGAAGCCGCCGACGAACTTGGGATAGCTGGTGGCCGCCTTGATCTGTTTGAGCAACTTGTCGCGGCGCTTGAAGAACTGGCCGAGCTGCTCAAGGATCGTGTCAAGCGAGCCCGACACTTCACCGGCTTCCACCATGCTGACCATCAGCTGCTGGAAAACGTGCGGGTGCTTGCCCATAGCGGCGGAGAGCTTGGAGCCCGCCTCGATGTCGCGCACGATTTCAAGCAGCGACGCCTTGAAGGCGGGGTTGTCGGTTTCGTCGGCGATGGTTTCAAGCGAATCCATCAGCGAGAGACCGGCCTTGAGCATGGTCGCCATCTGGCGGCAAAACGCCGCCATTTCAGAGACCTTGACGCCCTTCTGGAAGAAGCCGCCCTGGGACTTGGGCTTGGCCTGGACTTCAGTGGGCGCATTCACCGGCCCGGAAACGCCGCCGCCGCCTTCGCTCTTGACGCCAATGACGGTCAGGCCCGCCTTGCGCAGATCAGCCACAAGCTCGCCCACACTGGGAGCGTCCTTTACCTGGCTGATGGTCTTGCCTTCCGCGTCGCGCGCGGTAACGGAATACATGGGCATAACGCCTCCGGGACAGAATTCGGTAAGGCCAGCATAACAAAGGGGCGGACTGATTTCAGTCCCGGAAAAGGGGGTCGGGCTGCGGATAGTTTGTTCCGGTGCCTAACTCCTTTTCCGGTGTACTGCCGCAGCTAATTATCGGACTTCGATATCTTGATCTGCCCAAGTGAAGAGGAGGTAATCGTCAATCACGATCAACCGAGCGGTTTGGCTACCGGGCTCAAGCGCTCGCATTCGCGACGGATTGCTACGGTCGTCGTATTGAAGGTCGCCAGTGCCATCGGCAAGAACAAACAATTTGGCGTTGCGTTTTGAACGCACCCGATACTCAACTGCGCATGAATCGGTCTTCGGGCTGCCACTATCAACGCTCTTCTGAGAAAGGGCAAATCGCGTTATCTGTGGCCGCAAAGCTTCAAATTCAAAAACGGTCAGGGCCTGCTCAAGCCCAAGAACCGACTCCACTTCCTGCGCGATTCTCAATGGGTCCACCTCGGGGATTGGGCTGCTAGGCAGACGTTTGGCAACTATTGAAAAGTAAACGTTATTCCTTGAGAAGGCGACCGACTGGGCTTCGCCTCCGGGGAATCGTCCGATGGTGTTGACGTCGCCCAAGGCAATTGAATTGATCATTCCAGGCGGAACGTGAAATTGTGGTTCATTCTCAATTCTTACGACCGGAATGAACTGCTCCTGGGCAGCCCTGGCCGAGAGGGCAACAACAATCACGATAGAAACCGTGTCGGAGCCCCTTCGCAGCTCGATTGAGCGTCTTACTCCATGAATCTCTTCCGGACCGCTGAAGCAGGCGACGCACTTATCTTGCCGGACTTCAAATTCTCCAAGAACGGACACATCGAACTTGAGGCCCGAACAAAGGACACCTTCGGTGCGCGTCCATTGGTCGAACCCATACGCATCCTTAACTCTGGCGATAGGCATGATTCCTTCATGCTCATCTACGTCAGGCCGCAGAACCAGCGGCCTGTCGGGTTCGAATGTAAACCCCTCTTGGCTTGGTCGCCCCCTGGCAACCACGGCAGGAGAATCCTGATCCGCAGGTTCCGGTGTCTCAACAGGTTCTGACGCAGGGGTACCCCGGTTTTCTGGCGCGCCGGATTGATGCGTGTCGCGAGAATTATCTCCGCTGGATGGCGTGCGATTTGTGGCTGGATTGAGCCCGGTACGAGCCGCGTCCATGGTGTCATCCACCCTGCGTCCGGCAGAATGTGTTTCGCTCCACGTGCCGCTCCATGCAAAAAAACATGCCAACGCGGCAAGTCCCAACATCGAGAGTATTCCAACTGGTATCCATTTCATTTTCATCACCGCAAACGGCGAATGGAGCAGAAATACTGAGTCCGGCCCTGCGCGGCGCCAAAACCCTCGGGGCGAGTCGACGTGTCAATGGCCGCGAGCAGGTATGCCGCATGCGCTGCGGCACCCGTGTATGGGCCCATCGTGGCGTCATAGACGACGCCGGAGGAACCGCCCATCAGTACGTAGGTGTGTTTGGTGAAGTAGCTGCGATCCATGAATCCGTCAGCGGGATTGACATCTTCATTGAGAAGATCGTCGCCGGGAAAGGGAAACCAGTTTACCTTGAACGGATCGGTGGGATCCGCGTTCCTGCGGAAAAACGGGTTGTTGATCACGATTCCGGTTGGAGGAGCTGAGTCGGCGAACTCGTGCGGCTGAATGTAGACGAACGTCGAATAGGCGTAAAACCGACCCTTTGCTCCCAGAAGGTTCCCACAAGTCTGCACAGCGGCGGCAAAGTCATGGCACTCGCCTTCAGGGAAGGCTTGGGCGATGTAATCGGTCATCTGAAACGACAGGGCGTATTCCGAGTCCGGTTCTCCCCGAATTACTGGAAGTGGTGAAGAGAGTTTCCGTGGCTCATTGGGCGGCACGTAGCGATGGCTAAAGAAACTAGGTGGCCCTTGATCGTGGTCGTAGCTCGGCCATCCCCATTCCCAGATTCGCTTGGTGATACTGCCGGTAGCACTCGGCAAACTGGTCTCGCCGCTTGTCAGGAGATGTGTTTCGATAACGAAACCCAGCGCCGTAACCCATGGATGCGCCACTGGATCCACGTACCAAGGCCCAAACGGCACGTCAAGAACCACGTAGAAAGTATGGGGGCGGCTTTCTTCGATATCGTAGGGTTGAGGATTCGGATCCGGCGGATCGCTGGGCGCGGAACAGTCAATGTCCTTCACTTTCCATTGCCAGACACATTCGGCCTTATCGACCTCTAACTTTGTGTTCGCACTCAACACAAACTCTACGTACTCAGGATCAGCAACTCCCGGCGTAATGTTCCAACTTACCCAGAGTGCGCCCGGAATTTCCTCGACAAACGAAACGGGCTTCTCGTTCACGTTGAGCCACTGCGCAGGCAGCGGCGGTAATGGCGGCGGGGGAAGCTTCTCGGTCGCCCAAAACTTGGCGGACTTCAGGCAGTTGTCGCACTCAATGCGAACTTTGATAGTGACTGCCTTATTCGCCACTAACAGCGCCTCTTCGTTGCGGCTATTTCGGACCCACTCCCCATCCCCGACCCCGTTTCCTTCATGTTGCAGGTCGTCAACAACATCCCGCCGAATGTTCAGCCCGTCAGACGTGTTTTTGTTCGGGCCAAGATGGTCGAATTCAATACGCGTGATTCGAAACGTTTGATCGCCCTGCGCTGGAGGCACCTGGGCGCGAACCAGTTGAGGTTCGATTATCCGATTCGTGGCAAAGACACCAAAGCAAGCAATCGCGACCAACAGGGTGATAGCTCGATACATGTGTCCTGCCAAATCGCGGCAAATCAAATCTGCTAGCGCCTTATTGCCATGGCTTCCTGTGGGCCGGCTCCGGCGCCGCCTTGGCGGCCGCCGCTGAGCATGCGTTTCATTTGCTCGTGGTTCGTGGAGCGCGAGAGGCAGGTTTCGCGGCTGATTTCGCCGTGCTGCAGCAGGTTGAACAGCCATTGGTTCATGGTGATCATGCCTTCCTTGCTGCCCGTCTCCAGAATCGTGTAAATCTGGTGCACTTCGTTTTCGCGAATCATGTTGCGGCCAGCCGCGTTCACGCGCAGGATTTCCATGGCCAGAATTCGGCCGCCCTTGACACGCGGGATGAGTTGCTGCGCGACGACGCCAATGAGCACAAAGCTCAACTGCACGCGCGCCTGCTGTTGCTGGTTGGCGGGGAACACGTCCACGATACGGTTGATCGTCTGAACGGCGTCCGTGGTGTGCAGCGTGGCGAACACCAGGTGGCCGGTCTCGGCCATGGTCATGGCCATTTCGATCGTTTCCAGGTCGCGCATTTCGCCAACGAGGATTACGTCAGGGTCCTGACGCAGAATATGCTTGAGCGCCTGCTGGAACGTAAGCGTGTCGTCGTTGACCTGGCGCTGGTTGATGATGCTGCGTTCGTGGCGATACAGGTATTCAATCGGGTCTTCCACGGTGATGATGTGGCACGACTCGTTCTGGTTGATGTACTGAATCATGGCCGCGAGCGTGGTGCTTTTGCCCGAGCCCGTGGGGCCCGTGACCAGCAGCAGCCCTTTGTCTTCCATCGCAAATTGCTTCGTCACCTGCGGCAGGCCGAGTTCATCAATCGTCGGAATCGTGCTGCGAATGACGCGAATAGCAAGGCCGATTGAGCCGCGCTGCCAGTAAACGTTGAGGCGATAGCGGCCAGCGCCGCGGCGGCCGAATGAAAGATCAAGTTCGCGCGTACGCTCAAGCTCGCCCATCTGTTTTTCGTCGAGCAGTTCGAGCGCGAGCGCGCGGGTGTCGGTCGGCGTCAGGGGCTTGAAGCCTTCGATGGCACGAAGCTGTCCGTCAATACGAAGCACCGGCGGCACGCCCACCGTCAGGTGGAGATCGGACACTTCTGCGCGGCGCGTGAACACCAGCAAGTCGTCGAGTCGTACGGCTCCAGACATGGGTTCCTCGTGTCTCGTGTTTCGTGTTTCGCGCTGGCCAGCTTCGGAGCACGAAGCAAGAAACACGTACTAGAAGTCCTCGTAGAACAGCGACACAGCTTCTTCCAAAGTCGTCAAACCGTCAAGCAGCTTCATGAAGCAGCTCTGGCGCAGGTTTCTCATGCCCACGCGCAAACACTCTTCTTCCATTTCGCGCTCAGGGCGTTTTTCGAGAATCATTTCGCGCAGCTTGGGCGTCATCGTCATGTATTCGTGCACCGCGAGGCGACCCTTGTAGCCGGTGCCGTTGCACTTCTCGCAGCCCTTGCCCTTGAACAGCTCGATATCCACTTCCTGGTGGAAGGAATCAACGAGCTGCTTTTTCAAAGCGGCGCTGGCTTCGTAGGGCTCTTTGCACTTCGGGCAAATCATGCGGATCAGGCGCTGCGAGATCGCGCAGATGAGCGACGATGTAATCATGAATCGCTCAAGGCCCATGTCCGCCATACGAGTTACGGTTGCCACGGCGCTGTTGGTGTGAATCGTGCTGAACACCAAGTGACCGGTAAGGGCCGCTCGCACCGCGACTTCGAGCGTTTCCTGGTCGCGCATCTCACCCACCATGACCACGTCAGGGTCCTGGCGCAGGATGCTTCGAAGGGCGCTGGCGAAGGTCATGCCGATGTGCGACTTCACCTGCACCTGGTTGATGCCGGGCAACTGGTATTCCACGGGGTCTTCAACCGTGACGATGTTGACCTCGGGCGAGTAAACGTGTTTCAACATCGAATACAGCGTGGTCGTTTTGCCCGAACCCGTGGGCCCCGTGAGCACCATGACGCCGTGCGGCGACTGCAGCACGCGCTTCATTTCTTTGAGCGTCATCGGGTCAAAGCCGAGATCGTTGATGTCGAGCGTGGTCGCAGTTTTGTCCAGCACTCGCAACACGACCTTCTCACCGTGAACAACGGGCAGCGTTGAAACGCGCAAATCGATTTCGCGATCGGTGAGCCTAAGCTTGGCGCGACCGTCCTGAGGCAGGCGGCGCTCGGCGATATCAAGGTTTGAAATGATCTTGATGCGCGAGACCACCGCGTTGAACATGCGCTTGGGCGGCGCCGTCACTTCGCGCAACGCGCCGTCAATACGGAAGCGCACAGTCACTTCGTGTTCAAAGGGCTCAAAGTGAATGTCGCTGGCGCGCTGCCTGATGGCTTCGTTGAGCGTGGCGTTTACGTATTTCACCACCGGCGCATCAGACGCGGCTTCCGCTGCCTCTTTGTCGATGCCTTTCTTTTCGACCTCTTCGGCCATCAACTCGGCTTCGGCGGCGTTCTTGAGGTCCTCGCCCATCTGGTCGAGGGAATATTGCTGGGCGTAGTGCTTGTCGATCGAGTCGGCGATCTGGATGCGCGTGGCGATGTAAACGCGAACCGGCTTGCCCGACACGGTCTTGATCGTGTCAATCGCGATTACGTCGGCCGGGTTGGCCATCGCGACTTGCAGTTCTTCATTGACAGTCTTGAAGCACAGCAGGTGGAAACGGCGGGCCTGCTTCTCGGGGATCGCCAGCACTGAATTGCCGTCAACAACACCTTCTCCCGCGAGATCCACCCAATCCACGTTCAGGTTGATCGCCAGATACTTGATCAGTTCGCTTTCTTCAATCAAGCCGGCTTCCACGAGCACGCGGCCGAGCTGCTTGCCGGTCTGGCGGTGGATCTTCAGGGCGTGTTCGAGCTGATCTTCTTCGATTGCGTTGGCTTCGCGCAGCAACTCGCCCAGGCGCTTGCGCGCGGGACGAGCGCCGGATTGTGAAACCGGCGCGCGCCCGGACATCTGCGAGGGCTTGCCCGCCGGGCTCGTTCCCGGGTTGACGAGCGGCACGGCCTTGACGCTGGTGGGCAGCGGCGGAAGCGCACGGTTCTGGCCCGTGACGGGCTTGGGTGGAACTTTGGTTGAATTCGGCGGCGGCGCCTTGGTGCCAGGGTTGGCGCCAGGCGCAATCTTGGAGGTCGTCGGATTTCCGCCCGGGGAGGCAGCAACGGAAGCCGGCGCGCTGCGCACGAAGCGAACCGTCGCCCCTTTCTTGTTTGGATCCGCGTTGGGTGTTCCTGCCATGGACCGCCTTCATAGTGCTGGTTTGGAGCCCACTAGACTACAGCGCTGCGGGGTCTGTCGCCAGCGCCCTTCTTCGCCGACTGCGTTTTTCACACAACATCGAGGGACGCGGCATAGCCGCGTCCCCAGTTTTTTTCAGTGGCGAAGATTGCCTACTCCTTGGGCGCAGCCGCCGCGGCGTCGGTAACACGCGCGGAAAGCTTGACGGGCACAGTCTCGTGGCATTGCTTCTCAACGCGATCGAGGCAAGCCTTGGCTTTGTCCATCTCGCCGCGCTCGATGTGGCATTCCGCCTGGCGCATCAGATAAACCGAGAGCTGGCGCAGGTCCACGGACTTGTCGAGGCCGTTCTCGGAGGTCTTGGAGGGCACGGCCACCAGATCGACGGCGATGTCGGCGTGCGTCAGGGCTTTGTCCCATTCGCGGGCGCGCATGTAAGCAGCGGAAAGGTTGAAGTGAATGCCGGGACGATAGGGGTCAATCTCGGCTGCTTCGCGCAAAGCATCAAGCGCTGATGCCAGGCGATTGTCGGCACGCAGGTAAACTTCACCGAGGTTCATGAGGATGATGGAATTCTTGGGATCGTACTTGCGCGCCTGCTCGTATTCACCCATGGCCTCGGCTACATAGTTGATGCGGTCGTAGCAGAGCGCCTTGTTGAAGTGGGCCAGGCCGTAGCGAGGTTCATCCTTGATGACTTCATCCCAGGCCCGGAGAGCCTTGAAAAAATCTTCCTTGCGCTGCAACTCAACGGCCTTGAGGAATTTCTCCTGGTTGATGCTGAGCTCCTCACCGTTCTGCATGACGCGCCGCCCGCCGCCACCGCAGCCCGAGGCAACGACGCCGGCCAGAACCAGTGAAATCATCATGTAAGTTGTCGCGCGCACCTGATCCCCCTTTTGCGGCATGGCCATAGGCCACGCCGCTCCCCCTTTGAGCTTCTTTTGAACTTCAACAACATTTCCAGCGGTTGATCGCCAGCATAGCCGTAAGTCGCGCCCGAGGTCAAGCGGGCGAATCGACACTACTCTTTATTCAACATCCATTTGGGCGGCTTTTCCTACCCATTTGTAAGGCGAAACCTGACAGGCTGGCCGATTGCTGCTCAACCGCCCGCCCTTATCGCACTGCCCTGCGCGTACGGCGAAGCGCAAACCAGGTCGCCATCGCCAGCAACAACGCGGCCGGCCAGAGATTCACAGAACTCGCCAACGAGCAGGTGCCATTATCGGCATCATCTTCGTCATCGGTGCCGGGCACGGAACTCACGAGTGTGATCGAGCCGCCGGCGACCACACCCGGATAGTTGCTCGTGCCGCCGCCGTTGAGCGCCGTCCCGCCGCTATTGTCAATGCGGCATGCGTAGGCAGGGCTGGGAATTCCGGTGATGGAAACGCTGGTGAAGAACAGCTCCACATAAAAGTCGCGGCTTTCACCCAGCGGTATCCCGATCGTCAGCGGCGTTGTTGAACCGAATGTAACCGTAACGACCGATCCGGCCACGCTCCAGCCCGTACCACTGTTCAGCACCGTTTCAAGGTTCGTGCCGCTGCCGTTCTGCAGGCGCACACCCGCAAGGTGAGAAATCGCGAGGTTCGAGCTGTTGTCGTTGGTGGCGATGGAAACGGATATGGAGGTAACTGTGAACGCGGCCGGGCTCTGCGCATCGTTTGCGATGAAGAAATGCAGGCCATCGGCCTTCTTACCCGGCGTAACGGTGCGAGCGACGTCCACACCGCCGGCGTGTCCAACCGCGCCACCAAGGGTGCCGGCAACAATCGTGAAATCGGCGTTGGAGTCGTCGCTGGGTGAGCCGCTGCCGGTGGCGCGCACGCGGATGCGCGCGTTGGCCGTGGGCAGGTTGGGCACCGTCCAGTTGAAGAAGCCATTATTGGCGATGTTGCTGGCCACCGTGTTGGGGTAGCTCGAGCCGCTGTCCGTGGACAACAGAATATCGACGTTGCTGGTGAAACCACCGCCATTGGTCCAGGTAATGAGCGCGCCGGAGTTGATCACGCGCGTTTCGCCGCCGTTGGGGCTGAGCAGCGTGATCGTGGCGGGCGTGACCACTGCAATCGTGAAGTTTGCGTTGGAACTGTCCGACGGCGTGCCGCCCGAGTTGGCCTGCACGCGAATACGGCAAGTGGTGCTGGGGTTGTTGGGCACCGTCCACGCAAACGACCCGGTGTTCGCGATGTTGGAAGCCACGCTGATGGTGAAGCTGCTGCCGCCATTGGTGGAAAGGTCAATGTCCACGTTGCCGCTGAAACCGCCGCCATTGGTCCAGGTGATGTTGACCATAGCGCCGACGCTCAAGTTCTCCGCGCCGTTGGGCGAGGTCACCGTCACCGTGGGCGTTGCCGCGGCAATGGTGATTACCAGCGTGTAGGTATCCGTCACCGTGCCGTCGCTCACCTGAACCTGGAGGTTGATGGTGCCCGAGGCCGCCGCGCTGCCTGCAAGCGTGACGCTGTGCGGGGTCGTGCCCGGCGCCGGATCACTGAATGTGGCGCCCGAGAACCCGGTGAAACCTGCGGCCGCAGCCGTTAGCGACCCGCCCGTTACCGTAACCGTTGTCGTCAGCGTGTCGCCGGTGTTGCCGTCCGTGGCCGGAAAGGTGACGTTCAAATTCTGGGCGAGTGCGATCGAGGCCGTGAAGTTGGGGTCGCTGCCGGCCACAGTGACGCTGGGCCACGTGGGCGTGCCCAGAACGGGCGCCACGTTGCCAAGTGTGATCGTGATTGCGAGGTCGTAGGTGTCCGTCAGCGTGCCGTCGCTGACCTGAATCTGCAGCGTGATGGTGCCCGCCGAAGCCGCGCTGCCCGCAAGCGTGATGCTATGGGGAGAAACGCCCGGAGAGGGGTCGCTGAAGCTTGCGCCGGAGAAGCCGGTGAAACCAGCGGCGGCGGCGGTAAGCGTTCCGCCGGTCACGGAAACGTTCGTGGTGAGAGTGTTAGTGGAATTGGCGTCCGTAGCCGGGAAAGAAACGTTCAGGTTCTGGCCCACGGTGATTGCAGCCGTGAAGCTGGGATCGCTTCCTGCCACGGTAACGCTGGGCCAGGTGGGAGCGCCTAGCACCGGCGCCACGGGCGTCTCATTCCATTGCACGGTGTTATCGGTGCTCGTGGATGCGTTGTTATCGTTTCCCGCGGCATCCTGCGCGGCGCTGGCATTGATAGCTACGATGACAGTGCCGCTGGTGGTCATGCCGGAAATTGTGACGGTGTAAGTCGTTCCGCTGCCGCTCACGTTCGCTACCAGCGTGCCGCCGGCGGTTCCGGAAATCGCAACTCCGCCCGCGCCAAAGCCGGTCACTGATTCCGTGAATGACACATCAAAGCTGATCGGGGAAACCGTCGTCGGGTCACTCTGGCCGCCGCCCTGGTTGATGGTCACGTCGGGCGCCACATTGTCGAAAGCCACAATGTTGTCCGTGTTGGTGGGCGCGCTGCTTGGGTTGCCGGCTGTGTCGTTGGCTGCGCTGGTGGCGACGTCAATCTGCACGTTGCCCGAACCAGTCGCGCCGGTGACCTGCACGTTGTAGTCGGCGGGGCCGCCCGTCACGGTGACGACCAACGTTCCCGTGGCGGTGCTGGAGGCCGTGCTGACGTCGGTCGCGTCAAAGCCTGTTACGTTCTCGCTGAAGAGCACGCGGAAATTGATGTTCGGGTTGTTGGTCGGGTCGTTCTGGCCGACGGCCAGCGTGACGGCAACCGTGGGCGCCACGTTATCGTAGGTCACCTGGTTATCCGTGCTTGTCGAAGCCGTGTTCATGTCCGGGGGCGTCAGAACCGATGTTGCCGAGTTGGCTAGAACGGTCGCAACCACAAGACCGCTGCCGGTCATGCCGTTGACGGTGACAGTGTAAATGGAGGCTGACACCGGCGTGACGCTCGCAACAGCGGCGCCCGGCGCGGTGCTGCTTGACACGTCAACACCCGTCGTGTTGAAACCGGTCACGTCCTCGCTGAACGTCACCGTAAAGTCAACCGAAGCCGTATTGGTGGGATCGACCTGGGCGCCCGCCTGTTCGATGGTGCAGCTGGGAATGCCCGCCAGCAGCGGCGACGCCAGGCATGCCAGCATGAAACACACAACCATCAGGCGCATTGAAGTAAGCATGTTTTCTCCCCTGAGCCTGCAGCAGCGCGGCTTGGCAACCACAACACACCAAGACCCGCACGACCGCAGGGCTACGATTCACAAATTATGCACAAGTCACTTGCCGCAAGAAACTACTCGTCCCGCCCAAAGTGCGCAAGTGTTTCCACAGACAAGATTTCAGGTGTAAATTCGACGCGGCCTGACTGACCTAACCCGGCCTCTTCCTCTTTAAGGGCGCGGGCGCCTTGGGTGGCGGAGGGGCAACAACTTCGGGCGCCCGGGTTGCGCGTTTCGTGGGCGGCGCCTTGACCACGCGCGTGGGCTTGGCTGGCGGAGGCGGCACGACCTTTCCGATTGCCGGCCCGTTGATTCGTTGCAGCGGCGGTGGAGCGCTCACCATCGCCGGCGGAGGCGCTTCAACAACAGCGGGCGGCGTGGCCACCACTCGGGCTTTGGTGATTTGCTCGGTCACTGGTTTCAGGCCCATGCGGGCGCGACCGATGGCGTGTTTGATTTCCTCCTGGAAGCCGCGCAAGGCGTGTCCGCCGCCCAGTTCAATGGCGCGGCTATTGGCATCGAGGGCCTCCTTGAGGTTGCCCAATTCAAACTCCGCCTTGGCCCAGAAGTGATGGCCCCACATGTTGGTGTGGTCGTGCTCGCACAGCACGCGGTAAACGTCTGCGGCCTGGCGCACGCGGTTATTGTCGCGATACAACTGTCCCAGCGCAAAAAGTGTCTGGATCAGCCGATCATTGTTCCACTCCTGCTGCCAGGCCAGCGCGCCCCAGTTCATGGCCTGCTCGGCATCTCCCTGAAGCCGGAAGAACAAGAAAGCGGCTCGGGCGTAAACATCGCCGTCGCCCCAGCGTGAAAAAATCTCGCCCAGTGATTTCTCGGCCGACGCGAAGTCACCCAGGAAGCAATGGATTTCAGTGAGCGCCTCCCATGCTTCAGGCGACAACGGCTCAATATCCGCGCCGCGTCGCGCCCAGGGCAGCGCGTTGGCGAGGGTGGTTTCCGAGTAGATGTCCGTGTCTTCAAAACCGATGCGATAGAGCGCCGCCGCAGCATAGGCAAAGCCCGCACCCAGCGTGGGATCAGCCTGGATGGCGGAAACCGCGATATCGAGCGAAAGCAGCAATTTTTCAAAAGCGAGCTGATGGCCAAACAGCGTTGGCGCGTTGGCCAAAAACGCTTCGGCAGCGGAGCGATTGCCGGCCTGCGGCAACGGCCCCGCCAGCAGTTCGCTGACCGGATCAAGCATGTTCAGCGCCTGCACAAGTTTTTCGGCTACCGACAACTCGGGCATTGCGCCAACTCCGGGTTCATTGAGCTGCGCCTTTGATCAGGGCTTCCATGCCCCGGGCAGCGCCTGTTTCAAGGGGCTCCTGCGTAGCAGACACATCGGTCAATTCCACGCGCAGCCTCAGGTTGTGGCTCGAGTCCTCTTCGGGGCGCGCGCGGCCACGGCGCACCAGCAAGGGCTGGTGCGCATCGCCCACCAGTTCGCCTTCGCGCACCAATGCACCTGTCGCGGCTTCGTTGGCGGCTTCCATCAGTCGCGCCCACGCGCCTTCAACGAGGTTTCCGGGAATTCCGTAAACTTCGAGTTCCGGCCGCAGGAACTTGCACAGGCCGTGCGTGTGCATCCAGAACAGGTCGGGCCCGGTTTCTTCAACGTGCACGACCACATGCTTGGCAACGTCAAAGGACTGCGGCCCTTCGTTGCGCCAATCGCCGCCCTGCACGGCCAGTCCGGTCTCCACGTCAACGCCGATGCCGCCGCCGTGGCGCACAAAGGAATCAACCAGTTTGCAGAAATTCAGCACGCCCATGAGCGGATCAAAGCCGTGCTCGGCGATGTAAAGTCGAACGTCCCAAGGCGCTTTGTCAAAGCGCGTCATGGCCTTGTCGTCAAGGCGAAAGAACTGGCGGTCCTGCTCGGGCAAATCGCGATAAGGGTTGCGCTTTTCGGCGCGCTTGACAATCAGTGCGTGGTACACCGTGCCCGCGCGCTCGTCCATGAATACATACTGGCCGGTGCGAAAACGCGCGCCCGGCATCAGCGGCTGCTTTTCAAGGGTGCGTGGATCCACAAAGCGGACCGCCAGCCTTGCGCGCCCCTCAAAGCTCGCACCCGGATCGGCGATGTCGCTGACCACGGGCAGATGATCACCTTCGATAAAAAGGTTCACGCGCGCCGAAGGCACGAAGTCTTCGTCGTCGTTGCTGCCTGTAACATCGCCCGAAAAGGGCTTGCCGCCGCTGAACAACTTGACGCCGTCCACCCTGGCTTCGACTTCTTCAGGCAGGGCTGCGGGCGGTTTGGGCGTGAAGCCCAGTCTCCGGAAGTAAGTCAGAAGGTACTGGCGCGCCCACATCGCTTCTTCGTACTCGCCAAATGACAGTGCGCGACGGTTCAGCTCCCACGCTTCTTCGTAGCGTTTGCGGTGGAACTTGAGGTTGCTCCAAAGGTGAAGCCTTTGCCGGTGCGGCCGCCCCGACAGAACGCCCTTGGCCATGAGCGCGTCGGCACGCGCCAGGTCGCCCAGGTTGGCAACGGCACGCGCCTGATAGACCAGCGCCCAACTGCGCGCTTCGTCGTCGGCGGCCAGCGCTGCAGCCTCGGCATAGCTTTGCTCGGCCAGCTTGAACTTGTCCTGCAAATCAAAATAGATCGCGCGGCCCAACGCGTGCGCATAGGGCTGCTTGCCCGTAGCCTTCAACTCATCAAGCAAGAACGACGCGGCTTCAAAGCGGCGCAGCAGCAGTTCACAGCGCAGCAACCACTCGCGCGCGACGGGATTTTCCGGCGCGAGATCGCACGCGAGCTGCAACAGCCTGCGGGCCTCTTTCAAGGGGCGCGGGTGATAGAGCCAGTCTTCGACGTGGCCATGGTGTACCAGCGCGCGCGCCACCAGCAGCAACGCATCGACGTTCTGATTGTCTGCCAACAGCGCGTCCACGCCGCGCTCGATGGCGTCGTCCAGTTCTTCGAAATTGGAAGAGTCGTCGAGCCGGCCTTCAAACCCCGCAAGCAGGCGCTTGGAGCGCTCGGTGTCGCGCTTGGCCGCGGGCAGGGGGGAGATACGCGTTGAGCCGCGCGCTCCGCTTTCCATTACGGAACCAATGCGCCGCAAAAGCGCAGCGGCAAGGCGAAAGCGCGGCGGCATCGGTCTTGCCAGCACGGCTTCGGGGCTCTTGTCCTGTTCGAACACAGCGGCTCCGGCGGTCAGACCTGAGCTTACAGAATATAGTGCACCTGAAAAACGGGCTTTATGCGCTGCGCGGTTCGTGAGCGGCCGCACACTGACAGCTTGATTGCACGCCTTTCTTGCTACAATTGGCGCACTCCATGGCTGAAAAGCACACGACACGCCGCCGCTATATCACCGGCAAGCTCGTCCAGCGTCCGGGCGACTTGATGAACGCGTTCCTGGATTCTTCCACGACGCTGTTCTGCGCGGTGAATGATCGCGGCGAATACGTGGTGTTCAACAAAGCCTGCGAGACACTTACCGGCTACAGCTACGAGGAAATGGCCGGCAAAAGCTTCTTTGCCCTGATTGCGCCCTCTGAGCACCAGCGGCTTCGCGACATGTGGGCAACGCGCGAAACGCGCGACACGGGCGAAGTGCTCCTGGCGTGGGTAAGCAAGGACGGAACGTTGCACCAGATCCGCTGGTACTTCGCGCGCTTTGATGATTCGAGCGGCCAGCCGGAATTCATCGCCTGTATCGGCCAGGACGTCACGGAAACCCTGCGCGTCGAAATGGCGCTGCGTGAAAGCGAGGCGCGCTTCTCATCCGTGTTTGAAAACACCAGCGCGATCATGTTTTTGGCCGATCCCGCCACGGCCCGCATCGTGGACGCCAACCCCGCCGCGGCAAGATTCTATGGCTACACGTTGGATGATTTGCGCGCCAGACACATCTGGGACATCACCCGCGAATCCGACCAGAAGGCGGTGCTGGCGCGCATAATGCAACTGGCCAAGGGAAAAGGCGGCCGCGTAGAGGTCAAGCACTTCCTCTCCGGCGGCGAGATCCGCGACATGGAAGTCTATTCCTGCCCGATCAAGATGGGCTCGCGTGTGCTGCTGCACAGCATCATGCACGACATCACTGAGCGCAAGCGGGCAGAGGATGCCCTGCGCCTGAGCGAATCGCGTTTCTCCGCGATTTTCCAGAGCACCAGCGCAATGATGTTCCTGACCGACCCGGACACCGGGAAGGTCGTCGATGCCAATGCCGCGTGCACGGCCTACTACGGCTGGACCGTTGCTGATCTGCGCTCGAAGTTCGTGTGGGAGATCAACACACTTTCACGCGAGGTTTCGCTGCAGAATCTGGCCAGGCTGAAAGCAAGCACCAGCGCCCACCTCGAGTCGCGGCATCGGCTCGCCGACGGCTCGATGCGCGACGTCGAGATCTACACATCGCCGATCACCGTGGGCGGGCGTGTTCTGCTGCACACCATCGTGCATGACATCAGCGACCGCAAACGTGCCGAAAAGGCGCTGCAGCACAGTGAAGAACGCTACCGCACCCTGATCGAGGAGGCTACGGAGGCCATCTGCATCGCCGATGGCGAGGGGCGCAACATTGAGGCCAACTCGCGCACCTGCGAACTGTTCGGATACACACGCGAGGAAATCACCAAAGTCGGGATCGCCGATACCGTACCCCTGGAAGACCGCCAGCTGATCGGGCCGCGCATGGCCGAAATGCGCAAAGGCATCCCGCAGCGCTGGGAGCGCGTGATGCTGCGCAAGGATGGTTCGCGCTTCCCCGCTGACATTTCCGCGCGATTTCTTTCTGACGGCCGACTGATGGCCATCATCCGCGACGTTTCCGAGCGAAAGCGCTCCGAGGCCGCGTTGCGTGAAAGCGAGCAGCGCTTCCGCCAACTCGCCGATTCCGCGCCGGTTTTCATCTGGCTTGCCGACGTCGAAGCCCGGCGCACGTATTTCTCGCGCGGCTGGATGGAATTCACCGGACGCGCGCTCGACGATGAAATCGGCGAAGGCTGGCTGGAAGGAGTGTTTGCGCAAGACCGCCAGCGCGTCGCCGACCAAGTGGCGGATGCAAGCCTGGCACACCAGGATTTCAGTATCGAGTATCGCCTGCGCGCGTCCGACGGCGAGTACCGCTGGGTGCTGGATCACGGCGTAGCGCGCTTTTCGGAGAATGGGCAGTTCTCCGGTTACATCGGCTCGTGCCTCGATATCACCGAGCGCCGTCGCGCCGAGGATGCCCTGCGCAAGAGCGAGCTCGAGTATCGCACCATCATGGAGCAGGCCGGTGACGGCATTTTCATCATCGGCACTGACCTGCGCCTGATGGACGCCAACCTGCGCGGCTGCGAAATGCTGAACTACTCCAAGGCCGAGCTCGGTGCGCTGGCATTGACGGATCTGTTACCCCCCGCCCATCGCCCGGATGTCGCGCAGCGCCTGGCGCAGCTGGAGAACGGCGAGATCCTTCGCGATGAGCGCGAGTTGCTGCGCAAGGGCGGCGGACGCGTGGTGGTTGAAGTGAACGCGCGCAAGGTGGGCCCCGGCCGCATCCTGGCCATCATGCGTGATGCCACCGAGCGCAAACAGGCCGAACAAGCGCTTCGGGAGAGCCAGCAGCGCTACCAGGCTTTCATCGCGCAGAGCACCGAGGGCGTATGGCGCTTTGAGTTCGCCGAGCCCATCAATCTCGACCTGGACATCGAAACGCAAGTGGACCTGGCCATTTATGGCGGCGTGCTGGCCGAGTGCAACGATGCCATGGCCCGGATGTACGGCTACGGCTGCGCCGAGGAAATCATCGGCCTGCGCATTTCGCAGATGCTGGACATGTCCGATCCCGCCAACCGCGAAACATTCCGCACATTCGCCAAGGCGCGCTACCGCGTGACTGATCTCGAGAGCCACGAAATCGGCCGTGACGGGGCCCACCATTACTTTCTCAACAACGTCATCGGCATCACTGAAGGCGGCAAAATCGTCCGCATCTGGGGAACACAGCGCGACGTCACCGAGCAGCGCAAGGCGGCACTGGCCCTGACAGAAAGCGAAGAGCGCTTCAAGCGCCTGGCCAGCGCCACCGAAGAGGCGATCATCATCCATGCTGAAGGGCGCGTCATTGACGCCAACCAGCGCGCCAGCGAAATGTCCGGCTACCCCGCCCAGGAATTGATTGGCCTCGATATCCGCAAGCTCGCCGCGCCGGAGTCGCTGCCCCGGGTTCTGGCCTTCATCAGTTCCGGCCAGGAAGGCACCAATGAATATGTCGGCATGCGCAAAGACGGCAGCACGTTCCCCTGCGAACTGACGTCCCGCCGGATCAAGCTGTCAGGGCGCGATGTCCGCGTTGTGGCCGTTCGCGATATCACCGAGCGCAAGCGCTCCCAACGCGCACTGCAGGAAAGCGAGCTGCGCTACAAGCGCCTTTCCGGCGCCACAGCAGAGGCCATCTTGATCCATGAGCAGGGCAAAGTCATCGACGCCAACCAGCGCCTGACGGACATGACCGGCTATTCGCCCGAAGAGCTGCGCAACATGAATGCATTCTCGCTGGCGGCGCCTCAATCGCGTGATGCCGTGATTGCCAACGTGCGCGCCGGCGTTGAAACTCCCTACGAAGCGGTAGGCCTGCGCAAGGATGGCTCCACGTTTCCCGGCGAAATCACGGCGCGCAACCTTGAACTGGGCGGCAAGCCGGTGCGCGTGGTTGCCATTCGCGACATCACGGAGCGCAAGCGCGCGGAAGAGGCGCTGCAGCGCGAGGCCGGCATCGTGCGCCTGATGCAGCGCGTCGCCATGGCCGCCAACGAAAGCACCAGTAGCGAGGCCGCCATGCGCCTCGTCATTGACGAAATCTGTTCTTACACCGGCTGGCCCCTGGGCCACGCCTATCGCGTTGATGCCGCGCGCCATGACCTTTACCCCATCGAACTCTGGCGCCTCGACCAGCCCGACGCGCACGCCGAATTCAAGGCCATGAACATGGCCGCGAGATTTGGCCCGGGTGTCGGCCTGCCCGGCGCGGTGCTGCGCGATCGCCGCCCTTACTGGATCGAAGACATCACCCAGGACGCGCAGTTCCCCGGCGGGCGCACAAAGACGGGCCTCGGAATCGCGTCGGGTTTTGCCTTCCCCGTGCTCGTGGGCAGGGAAGTCGTTGCCGTCATGGAATTCGGCACCGACAAGCGCACGCCCTCCGATGCGCAGTTGCTCGACATCATGGCCAACATCGGAACACAGCTCGGACGCGTCGTGGAACGAGAACGCGCCAGCGAGCTTCTTGAGGCCCGTGTCGCCGAGCGCACGCGCCAACTGGAAGCCGCCAACCGCGAACTTTCTCAGCGCGCCATTGAATTGACCGCGATCAACACCGAGCTCGAGAGCTTCAGCTATTCCGTCAGCCACGATTTGCGGGCCCCACTGCGCGGCATCTTCGGCTTTTCCCAGGCGCTGCAGGAGGATTTCGGCAGCCGGCTGGGCAGCGATGGCGAGGCCATGCTCGACCGCATCAAGAGCGCTTCGCAGCGCATGGGCCGGCTGATTGACGATCTGCTTGGCCTCTCACGCGTGACGCGCGCCGAGATGGTGCGCGAAACCGTGGACCTTTCGGCCATGGCCCGTGAAATCTGCGCGGAGTTGCGCAAGTTGAGCCCCAAGCGGCAGATTGAAATCAACATCCAGCCCGCTATCACCGCCGTGGGCGATCCGCGCCTGTTGCGCGTGCTGCTGCAAAACCTCCTCGACAACGCATTCAAGTTCACGTCGCGCACTGAGCACGCGCGAATTTCTTTCAGTTGCGAAGAGACCGAACACGGGACGGGATACATCGTCAGTGACAATGGCGCCGGCTTTGACATGCAGTATGCCGGCAAGCTGTTTGGTGCTTTCCAGCGCCTGCATTCTCTGAAGGAATTTGAGGGTACAGGAATTGGCCTGGCCACGGTGCAGCGCATTGTCCACCGCCACGGCGGCCTCGTACGCGCGCAGGGTGCGCCGGGCAAAGGGGCCAGCTTTCAATTCACGCTGGGAACTCAGGGGGCAAAATGAGCGAAGGCTTCATTCTGCTGGTAGAAGACAATCCCGACGACGAAGAACTTACGTTGCGCGCTCTGCGCAAGGGCGGCATTACGCACCGCGTGGAAGTGGTTCGCGACGGCGCGGAAGCCATCGACTTTCTTCTCGGCCAGGGGCGCTTTGAGCAACGCGACCTGGGCCAGACACCCAAAGTCATGCTGCTCGACCTGCAACTGCCCAAGCTTTCCGGCCTTGACGTGCTGCGCCGCCTGCGCGCCAACGCGCTGACCCGCCGCGTGCCGGTAGTCGTGCTGACGTCTTCCTCCGAGGAGAGCGACATCGCCAGGGCCTACGACTACGGCGCCAACTCCTATGTGCGCAAGCCCGTTGAATTTGACAAATTCGTCGAGTTCGTTCGCGCCCTGGGAAATTACTGGCTCAAACTCAATGAACTGCCCGGCAGCTCCCGCCCCGCGAATCTCTAACCTGCCGTGCGCCGGTTGAAGAACTTCGCGCCGCCACCGCCCTGCTTAAAGGACGTCGCCTGTCCCTGGTTGAATTCCTGCGCCTTCTGCTTTTCCTTGCGTTCCTTCTTTTCCTGTTCCGTCTCGGCCTTCTTCGCTTTCTTGCCAAACCGAATGCTTGCCATCTTCCATTCTCCTGGGTCGTGCCCGCCTCAGTCCATACTAACACTTTGCGGACGGGCCGCTGCTGCTGTCGCAGAGTGCCTCTTGGCCAAGCTATCATGCTTCGGTGTTGACCGCCGAGACTGCCTACTTGTTCGCGCACACGCTCCTGCGTGAGGCCGCCTACGAACTCCACTTGCCCTCAGAGCGCGCGCGTCTTCACGGCCTGGCGCTTGCCTCCATGGAGCGCGTGCTTTCGCGCGAGTTGCAAGCGCACCTGCGCGAGCTCGCCTTGCACGCCAGCCTGGCAGCCCAGGGCGCTCATGGCCGCGCCTTTGGGGCAAAGGAACGCCGCTACCTGGCGCAGTGGGCCGAATCGGCGTGGAAGCACTTTGACTTTCAGGCGGCACTCGATGCTTCACTGCGCATTGCGGCTATGCGCCACAAAGGCTCGCGCAGCTGGGTTGAAGCCATGATCAAGGCCGCCAATGCCTGCCGCAACCTCAGCCAGTTCCGTCGCGGGCGAGGTTACGCCAAAGACGCGCTGAGACAGTTGCGCGGGAAGTCGCTGAAATTGCGCGCCGAGCTTGAACAGGTGCTGGGTGCGCTCGCCTACGGCCTGGCCGATTATGCCGGTGCCGCGCGCCATGCAGGCCGGGCGCGCAAGTTCGCCAAGGCGGCGAAATCCAGTTCGCAGGAGGCGCTGGCGGTGAATCTGCTCGGCATCCAGGTGTGGTCGCGCGGCGATCTGAGAGCAGGCCTGAAGCTGCTTGAGCGCGCGGAAAGCCTGTTTCGGCGCTGCAGGAATTCTGACGGCGTTTACGTTGCGCGCATGAATCGCGGCATCATTTACAGCGACTTGGGCGACCTCAAACGCGCGCTGGAACTGCAAACGGACTGCCTCAAGAATGCGCAAAGCAGGCGCGACCTGCGCAGACTGGCGTCGGTGCTCAGCAACCTTGGCATTGTGCATCGCAAGCTGGGCGACATCCCAGCCGCGCGCGAGGCCTATCGCCGCGCCGATGAATATGCGCGCGCCTGTGGCAACCGCGAGTTGCAGGCAGCCAACCTGTGCAATATCGGCAACCTTGAATCGATGGCGGGCCGGCACGAATCTGGCTTTGCCTGCCTGACCGAGGCCCGCGATATCGCGCGCGAACTGGGCGATAGCGCGGCCGTCGCGCTCTACACTATCAACCTCGCCCCCTATTACGAAAAACGCGGCGACTTTGACCGTGCGCTGGAAGTTCTTGATCAGGGCATCGCGATGGCACGCGCGACCGGCGCGCGGCACTACATGGCTTCCGCCAACTCGCAGCGGGCGTCTTTGTTGCTGCTCCGAAAAGAGCCTGAACAGGCCGTGGCGGCCGCGCAGGAATCCATCGCGCTCTTTGACACCATGGGCCTTGTCGATGGCATTGAGGCCGCGACCGCGCGCGTCTATCTCACGATTGCGCTCGCCGAGGACGGCCGTTTTGAAGAGGCCAAAGCCGCGCTTGCCGAACTGAAAACACACAAGCGCGGCTACGCGCAATTCGTCGCCGACCCGGATCCGGAGAACAAGATCGCCATCGCGCGCCTGCATGCCCACGGATTGTAGGGGCGACATACATGTCGCCCCTACGGTCACGGGCCGGGAGGCCCGTGCTACTTGCTCCAGGTCTCAAGCTGGCTGAAGAACGCGTCGAGCTTCATTTCTCCGAGTTCGCCTTTGTCGCGCGAGCGCACGTTGATTGAGCCGGCCGCCTGCTCCTTGTCGCCGAGCACGATCACATAGGGAATCTTCTGCAACGAAGCCTCGCGGATCTTGTAGCCGAGGCGGTCGTCTTTCAGGTTGCACTCGGCACGCAGGCCGAAATCCATGAGCTTGGACCAGACCTCTTTGGCGTAGTCGCTGAATTTCTCGCTCACCGGGATTACCCACACCTGCACGGGTGCCAGCCAAAGCGGGAATGCGCCCGCAAAATGCTCGATGATGATGCCCATGAAACGCTCGAGCGAGCCCAGCCCAGCGCGGTGGATCATCACGGGAGTGTGGCGCTGGCCGTCGGATCCTACGTATTCGAGTTCGAAACGCGCCGGCATGCTGAAGTCCAACTGAATGGTTCCGCACTGCCAGGTGCGTTTGAGAACGTCGTGAATGTGGAAGTCGATCTTTGGCCCGTAAAACGCGCCGTCGCCCGGGTTGAGCTTGTAGGTGCTGCCCGAGCCATCGAGCGCTTTCTTCAGCGCGGTTTCGGCCCGGCTCCACATTTCATCGGAGCCGATGCTCTTGGCCGGGCGAGTGCTCAGCTCCATGTGGAACTCGGTCAGGCCGAAGTCCGAATAAATCTCCTTGAAGTAGGAGATCAGCATCTGGATCTCTTCCTCCATGCGCTCCGGTGTCACGAAGTGATGCGCGTCGTCCTGAGTGAAGCTTTGCACCCTGAACAAGCCGTGGCGCACGCCGCTGAGCTCGCGGCGATGCACCAGGCCGAGCTCGGCGTAGCGTAGCGGCATCTCGTTGTGCGAGCGCAGCTTGTGTTTGAAAATCATGCAGTGGCCGGGGCAGTTCATCGGCTTGACGGCCATCTGCCTTTCTTCTTCGACTTCGACGATCTTGTTGGGGTCCTTTTCGTCGCGCAGCTTCATCTTGGTGAAGAACATGTTCTCCATGTAATTCGCGTAGTGGCCGCTGGTGTGCCAGAGTGTCTCGGCCAAGATGATCGGGCCTTTGACTTCCTGGTAGCCGCGCTTGCGCAGCTTGTTGCGCACGTATTGCGCGAGCGA
>JADLFN010000007.1 GCA_020845475.1 Planctomycetota bacterium | reverse complement strand
CTCAATCCGATCGAACAGGTCTTCGCCAAACTCAAAGCGTTACTGCGAAAGTTCAAGGAACGAACGGTGGACGCGCTCTGGAACCGCATCGGAAGTTTGATCGACAAGTTCACCCCAACCGAATGCCGCAACTACCTCCGTCACGCCGGATATACTGCAAACCAATCATGAAAACGCTCTATGCAACGAGGGCTTTGCGGCGGGACAATCTGGTAGGCCCATCGCGCCGCGTATGGACAGAAGGCGGCAGCACGCGCTACCTCTGGAGCAAAGAGTCAGTCACACGCGCCATGAATTACGTTTTGCGTGAACAAGGGCCCGATTTGCGTGAGCCGCGTATGTTCTGAGAATTCGCCGCTTGTGGCCCCCGCGTTACCGCGGGGGCTCTGAGATTTATTTCCACAGCCAGCTCTTGAAGTTCTTTTCCTGTTGTGCGCTTGGCTTCTTTACCCGCACCAGCTTGAGTTTGCTGGCGGGTTTTGTGCCGACTTCGATTTCTGTTTCGATCAGCTTGCCTCGGCGGAACAGGCTTAGCCTCGCCCGCGAGCCGGGTTTGAAATCCTTGAGCCGTTCTTCGAAATCTTTGCTGGTCACTTTGTGTCCGTTCAAAGCGAGCACTTCGTCGCGGACTTGTAATCCGGCGCGTGAGGCTGGGCTTCCGGCTTCCACGCTGCGCACCTGGAACAGGGCGTCTTTCATGGCGACCGTTGCGCCGAGCCATTGCTCTTTTTCTTCTTTCTCGCGCTTGAACTCCAGCCCGTAAACGCTCAGCGCTTCGCTGTAATCGTGGTCCTTGGTGCCTTGCGTGTAGTCGCGCCAGAACGCGCTGAGATCCGCCCCCGCCACTTCTTCGCACAAGGCCTCGAAGCCGCGCTCGCCAAAGCCGGGTTTGGGCCAGCCGAAACGTTCCATGGCGAGCTTCATGGCGTCATCGAGCGATTTTTCGCCCTTGGTGAGTGCGCGGATTTTTGCGTCGAGCGCGAAGCCGGCCTGTGCGCCGCGCGAGTAGTAGCTGACCGCGCTGTTCACGAAATTCTCGTCGGCCTGGTAGAGCTTGGTCCATGCCAGCCAGCTTGATTCCTCGAGCGACATGATTTTGCGGCCGGGGCGCGCGTCCTCTTTTTCGATGATCTCGGCGTAAGCCGCCAAAAGCGTTTCATCGGAAATGATGCCCGCGCGCGCGCACCAGAGTTTCTCGTAATACTGGGTCAAACCTTCCATAACCCAGAGTGCTTTCGTGTGCTGTTCGCGCGCGTAATTGAACGGGCCCAAAATCTGCGGGCGAATACGTTTCACGTTCCACACGTGAAAATACTCGTGCGCCACAAGCCTCACGAAATTCTCGTAGTCATCCTTCTTGCGATACTTGAAGCTGTCCCAGGCGCACACGCACGAGTTGAGATGTTCCAGCCCGCCGCCAGCGTCGGGAAAGCTATGGATCACGAACAGGTAGTAATCGTAGGGCACGCCGCCAAAGAGCTTGGGCTCAGTCTCGCACAGCTTCTTGATATCCGCCGTGATCTTCTTTTTGTCCCAGTTGCCCCAGCCCACGTAAGCCACGTCGTGCTTGATGCCAAAGGCCTTGAAGCTGTGCACCTCGTGCGTGCCGATTTCAAAGATGCTGTCGCCGAGGATGTCGTAGTCAGCCGCAAACCAGGTGTTCTTTGCGCCCTTCACAGGCGGCAGACCCGTGGCGACCTGCCAGCCCTTGGGTGGCTCGATGCTCACCACATAACGCGCGGCTTGGGGCAGGCCCTCCTCGCGTTCAACATAAGGAAGCAAGTTCGTGCCGAGGAAGAAGCCGTGCTGGTCGTCGAGGTGCGGCGTGCGCACGGTGAACTCGTCGGCGTAAAGCGTGAATGAAACCGTCGCGCTGTCACGCGCTCCATGGATGCGAAAGCGCTGCTTGTCGAGGATTTCAACCTCGAGATCGCCGCGCCCGTCACGCGCTTTGAACGCGCTCACGTTCTTGGCGAAGTCGCGCACCTTGTAACTGCCCGGCGTCCAGGCCGGGAAAGCCAGCGTGACGTCGCCGTGCAGGCCCGAAAGCGCGATCTCGACTTCAAAGTTGTGCGAAGCAGGGTGCGGCATGCGCACGGTGTAGTGCGCCGCCAGTGCAGCAGCGCGGCTTGACTCCGAACGGCGAGCCGCGCGCGTGGGGTGTTCCTCAGCCATTAGTGCGACTTATCGAAGTGCGACCAGAGGCCATAGCCGACGGCCCAGAACATCAGGCTTGCCGTGGCGGCAAAGGTGATGAGGCCCATGATGTCCGCGTGATCCAAAGCAGCGAGCATGCGATTCTCCGTAAGGTGGGCTTGCCAGCAAAAGCTCCCTGCGCGGAACCTTGGCTGGCTTGCCAGCCGAAGCCCCGCAACGCGGGGCGAAGGCGGCGTGCCATACGAAGCACCTGATTTTGCACAGCAAAATCGGGTGCGAAGTATGGTGGGTCGGCTGGGACTCGAACCCAGAACCCGCGGCTTAAAAGGCCGCTACTCTAGCCAGTTGAGCTACCGACCCACTTTTAGCGTCCAACGGGCGGGAATGGTAGCAATCAGGTTCGGTGCTGCCAGTGGCTGGGCGAAACCGGAAACGAACGGTGCGGACGAGTGCCCGCACCGTATGGCTCCGCTGGATGGCATTACTTCTTGAACTCGAAGGTCAGATCCTTTTCCAGTTTGGCGAGGCTGCCGCCCTTGTTCAGGCCTGCGCCATAGAAGCGGTAGCAGTTGATCTCGGCGGGACTCTTGAGCATTTCGAATTTGTCCCAGAGCGCTTTGGCGGGCTGGGGCAAGCTCTCGGGTTTGGTTGTGCGGTTCTTCTGGTAGAACATGTTGTCGCGCTGCTCGACGGTTTGCAGGCCGAAGGCCTTGGTCTTGTCGAGGTCAATTTTCTCGGTGCAGATGACCCACAGCTCGGCGTCAAATTCGCCTTCGCCCGCGCGGATCTTGAGCGGGAAGAACGGCTTTTCCGTTTCAACAGTGAGGTGCAAAGGCTTGAGATTGCCGCTGACCGGCAGGCCTCTTTCCGCGTTGAGCTTCACGGCCAGCCAGTAGAACTTGTTCTCCATGTAGTAATTGAGCAGGTCGTTACCAATTGCGCCAAAGCCGTTGTTGCTGAGCCAGGCATTCAGCTCGATGCCGCCCTTTTCTCCGCTGGCCTTGATGGGCTGAATCGTGTAGGCGCCGGCTTTGACTGATTCATAGAACGTGGCGCCGTCCTGATCGTCTTCGCTGGGCGAGTCCGCAAGGCCCTTGGCTCCGCGCCGCGCGCGGTTGGTGTTCTCTACTTCGGCGGCCTCGGTGAATTCGTCGAGTTCGTCAAAGAGCTTGCCGTCGGCTTCGGCGTAGCTTTCAGGCAGGTTGGGCACGGGAATGATCATGGCGAGGCTGGTGAGACCCTCGATGGCGTCGTTCTTGATCTTGGCCGCGGGCACGCCATCGACCTTGTAACCGGGTGCGACGACCAGGTGCTGCTTGCCGCCATGGAACATGACCAAGCCGCGCTGCGAACCGGCCTTGATCGGATATTTGAATTCGGCGGCAGGGTGCAGGCACGCCTCGGCGGGCGTGTGCAGGTAAGCCAGCGAGCAAGCGGAAACGAGAGCGAGTGAAGCAACGGTAATGCGCCAGTTCATGAAAGGCTCCGGAAGGGTCAGGTTAGTGTTATGACGCAGGCTATCGGCGGAGGTTTCAATAATCTGGTATCAGGTATCGGGTTTCTGGTTTCAGTCGTTGCGCCGCACCTCCTGTCACTTGATACCCTTCAATCAACCGTCAATCGCCACCGGCCCTCAGGCCCGTGCTACCACCTGACGGAGGGCATCACTACACTGGCACCATGTTCGAATACATCCGCGGTACCGTGATCTCCGCATATCCAGGCTTGGCTGTGATTGAGGCCGGCGGCATTGGCTATCGCGTGCTGGTTCCACTCTCAACTTCAGGCAAGCTCAAGGCGGGCAGCGAGGCCAAGCTGCTGCTGCATCACACGATCAACGCTGAGCAGGGCGAAGAGCGCCTGTACGGTTTTGCCACAGAGCGCGAGCGCGAGCTGTTTACGGCGCTCTTGATTGTTCAAGGTGTGGGCCCATCCACGGCGATTCAAATGATGTGCAGCGCAAGCATCGACGATCTGATCAACGCCATTGCCACGGGCGACGTGGCTACGCTCAAGCGGCTCAAGGGCATCGGGCCCAAGCGCGCCGAGCGCCTGGTGATCGAGCTTAAGGAGCGTGTGGCGCCGCTTGCTCAAAGTGTGCCCGCTGCCGCGCTGCGGCCCGCGATGCCTGCCAATCTCGCCGATGCCGTGCTGGCGCTGCTTTCATTGGGCTATCCCCGCGCGCAGAGCGAGCAGGCGGTGGGGGAGGCAGCGAAGGCGCTCAAGGACGCAAGTACGGAAGAGCTTGTGAAACGCGCGTTGCAGATGGTGTAAAGCCGCAATTCTGAATTCAGGGTTCTGAGTTCAGAGTTGCGGTTCACGGCTTCAAATAGCCGCGCTTGATGATTTCGGCGAGCTGGCGCCCGTACACATTCACCAGCTTCCAAAGGCCGTAGAGTGTGGGCACGCATTTGATCGGGTGCCGGAAGATCCACCAGAACAAGCGGCCGTAATAGGGCCGGCCCGTGATCGGGCTGAGCGCGCCGAAATCCGGCAACGGAATGTGCGGCGTATCCACGCACACGCGCGCCACGACCCACGGGATGCCCGCTTCCGTCGCGGCCTGCGCGATGCCGTAGGTTTCCATATCGACGCCGATAGCGTTGTTGGCCTTGGCCAGCGCGGCTTTCTCGCTTTCTTCAAACAGGGGCACGTCGCCCACGCACACGAGCAAGCCATCGAGGGGCTGGCCACCTACGGCCTTGAGGCCTTCGCCGAGCTTGGCTACGTAATGCGCGCATTTTTCGCCGCCATCAAGGTCTGATTTGAACGCGCGTTTTTCGGCGCGGTCGGCCAACATGCGCGAGCGCGCGATGCACAGCCATTCAGTCAGTTGCGCCGTCTCATCGATGGCGCCAAACGTTCCGGCGCTGACGATCAAACCCGGCTTGCATTTCTCGATCTGCTGCTTGGTGCAGTCGTAGCTGCGCTTGGTGCCGACGCCGGTACACGAAATGTAGGTCTCGGGCATCTCGCCCTTGGCATCGGCGCGCCAGTGGTAAATCGAGCCGTCAATGCGCGAAGCGCCAATGCCCTTGGCTACGGGCAACAGCTCGTCGGTTCCTTCTATTAATATCAGCAGCGGGCCGGGCATAAGGGCGCGAATAGTAGCGATGGCGGGGGTCTGGGGTCTAGGGTTTTGGGTTCAGAACTTGCGGCCCCCTGACCCCGGCAACGCTGTTAGACTATCCGCTCTATGGCGGACTCTGCTTCTACCGTTCGCGTTCCTCGCGCGTGGGTGTTCATGGTCATGGGCGCTTCCGTGATCGGGGCGACGCTTGCGGCCATCGTGATGGTGAGCTGGCTCGTGCCGCGCCTTTCAAGAAATGAAGCCGCGCGGGCCAATGCACCGCAGACGCCCAACAACGCGCCCGCCGCCAACGAGCCGGCGGCTAACACTGAAACCTCTGCGCCAGAGCCAACGAAGGCGCCGCCAGTCAAGCCGCCATCGCCGCCGGTCAATCGCGAAGGGCCGCCCAAAGAAGAGTTTCCTCCTCCTGTCGTGGAGGAGCAGCCCGCCATCGCTGAGTTGATCGTGAACGCCGGCTGCGTTTTTCGCGTGCGGCCTCGTGGCGGGGAGTGGGCCGAGGGCAGCGCGCAGACGCGGCTTGGCTGGAACGACCGCATACAGGTGCGCGCGGGAACGCTGACACTGACGCGAGGTGCGCTGGCCATTTGCTGCCATGCGCGCGCGGATCTGGATCTGGTGCAGGTTGCAGGGAATCCCGAGGAAACAGGTGCGACCGTGCGTGAGGGCCGGCTGCTGGTTGCACGCACCGGTGGGGGCGCCTGCTCTTTCGCCACGCCGGTTGCCAGGCTCACGTTTGCCAGCGCGCGTTTTGCGCTGGAGGTCTGGCCCGAGCGCAGTGAATTGAGCGTTGTCGAAGGCAGTCTTGACGCGGATCTCGGGGCGAAGCCCGTGCGTGTTGCAACCGGAAACCTGGCCATGCTGGCGGCGCGCGTGGAGATGCGGGCGCTGACTTCCGTCGAACTGCGCGCGCTGGAAAACGAATTCCGCCCGCCGCGCGACGTGCTGCTGAGCTGGGATTTTGAGGGCGAACTTCCCTGCTCGCTGGGCATGCTGACTCAGGGCGGTGCGCTGGGAAGCGCACGCGCGCTTGCGGCCTCCCCGGAGTTTGCGGCCATCGGCAGCGAGAAGGCCGGCGAGTTCACGCCCGCCTTGAATTCGCGCTTGCGCTTTTGGGTCAAGACCAACGCGCCTTCGGTGCGCATCAGCTTTGGCGTTTCCAGCGGCGCTGTGCCGCGCACCTGGTTCATGCTGCGCGAGCTCAGCGGAAGCGGGTGGCAGCTGGTGGACGTGCCGCTTGTGGAATTCGTGGCGCCGGCCAAAGACACTCAGGGCTTTGCCACGCACCCTGCGGGCTTCATTCAGTTCCGTATGCGTTTTCCTGACCGCAGCCCGGTCATGCCCAGCGAGCGGATGATGCAGATTGACGACGTTGAGATCTACACGCCCAGGTAACTGCGGCGCGCGCCGATGATTCGGCGCGCGCCAGCGCGGCTACTTCACTTCAATGCGCCGGGGCTGAGCCTCGGGTGATTGGCGCAGCTTCACGGTCAGCACGCCGTCCTTGAGTTCAGCCTTGACGCTGTTTTCGTCGAGCTTGCCGGGCAGCGCCACGCTGCGCGTCATGGAGCCCCAGCGGCGTTCCTTACGGTAGAACTTTTCCTCTTTGATCTCTTTCTCTTCTTTGCTTTCGGCCTTGATGTTGAGCACACCGTTGCGCACGGTGAGCTGCACGTCTTCCTTCTTGAAGCCGGGCAGCGAGGCGCGGACCACGACTTCGCCGTCCTTGCTTTCGCTCACGTCCAGCGCGAGGTTGCCTTCGTCGCGCCACTCTTTGGCGGCTTCGCGGAACATCGGCTCGTTGAAAAAGTCGCGGAACAGATGGCGCATTTCGGGGAACGCAAACATCTCTTTCGGGATCAGTTCAGACATGGCTTTTCTCCTGGGGACAGCGCCGTTGTGGCGCATGGTCTGACAGGGTTAAAGCACGAGGTGTGCCAAAGCAAAGGGCGGCATGATCGCCGCCCTTGACCTGTCAATACCGGAATCAGCGCATCCTATTCAATCGGCACGCTGCGGCCCTGTGATTCCTTCGCCTTGGCCAGTGTCACCGTCAACACGCCATCCTTGAGCTCGGCCTTGATGCCCTCGCCCGAGGCGCGGCCAAGCCGCGCGCGCCTTGAGAACGCGCCCTGTGCGCGCTCCTGGTGAACGTACTCCGCGCCTTCAGGCTCGGCTTCATTGCGCGTGGCCTTGAGGGCCAGCACGCCATCCTCGAACTTGATTTCGACATCTTCCTTCCTGAAACCCGGCAGCGAAGCGCGGACGACATAAGCGTCACTTGTTTCGAGAACATCGAGCGGCATATCGTGCTCGGACTTCTCGGCCATCACATTGCGCCACGCATTGCGCGGCGTGCAGCAGCTTCCGTAGAACATGTTTTTCCCTCGTGCCGCCCCACGCGGCGAATGCCCGACCCACACGGGTGCAAAAGCACCTCCCGTGCCATTGCCAATAACGGGGCCAGCGCGGCTTTATTCCGCTGTCACACCGGCAGGCGCTTGTCACTTCGGCAGGTTAAACAGCGCAGGGGCGCAGCATTCTGCGCCCCTACCACCGTCAACACTGCGCGCGTTGCTATCCCATGCCGTACATGTGCATGGTGTTCACATCCTTGCCCTGCAACTTCAGGTAATAGAACAACTGCGCCTTGTGATTGGCCAAATGGCCGATCATCGAACTGGCCTGCACGCCAAGCGGCATGGGCGGGCCGCCCCAAGGCGCGGCTACCATTTTGTTGTGCAGGTTGTCCTCGCCGGCTTTGTCGAGCGCTGCATAGGCAACCTTCTTGTCGGCCGCCAGTTCTTTGAGCGCCTCTTCCGTGCTCTTGACCGAGGGCATTTTGTCGGCGCTGGGCATCATGTCGGTGCCGTCAACCATGTCCGGGTGTTTCCAGTCGCCGGTGACGAACGCGTTGATGCACCAGCCGCACGCGCTGGGAATGTGCTTCAGCAACTGGCCCGTGGTCATCCAGTTATTGCCCGTGGCCGGCTTCCAATTGAGCTTGTCTTTTTCAACGAGCTTGATCAGTTTCTCCGTCGCGTTGTAAACCGCGTCAATCTCGCCTTTCAGCTGGTCAATCATCTTCATGTGGCTCTCCGTTTGTGCCCTGTCCCGTGAGTGGTTTTCCCCGTTTTGAAGCATACATGCCGGTGCGACAATGCCTGGGCTTACATGGAGTGCAGGCCCATGCGGTTGCCGTTGACATCCTCGAAATAGGCGCAAAAGCCATGGCCGCCGCCGATTTCGGTTTTCTTCATCGTTACCTTGCCGCCGGCCTTGGTGATTTCCTTGAGCTTCTTCTCGATGTCCTCCACCTCGATGAAAATGGCGACCGCTTTCTTGCTGGGCTTGGCCGTGGAGTCAAAGCCGCCGCCCATGGCGCCGTCAAAAAACATGCAGTAAGTTTCGCCCATCTCCGGGCCGGTCTTCCAGCCGAAAAGCTTCTCGTAAAACTTGCGCGTCTTCTTCATGTTCGGAGCGGGGATTTCAATGTGGCAGATCTGCCCGTTCTTGATCTCAGCCATGGCGTTCCTTTCAGTGGGGCCGACAGTTTAGTATCGAACGAACCATGTTGACGAACGAGGAACCGTAAAGGTGACGTGAAAATTCTGAATTCCAAATGCTGAATTCTGAATGAGCCCTGTCTCGGAAGCCCATTCCGAATTCAGTACTCGGCATTCAGAATTGTTTTACTTCGCGTCTATCACCCAAGCCGCGCGCGGCTCGTACTCGCCCTCACGCGCACGGACGTAAAGCTGCACCACGTACTTGCCCACCTTCAGGTTGGAGAACTCGGGTTTGACCGTGCGCTTGGTCAACACCTGCGGGCCCATTTCGCCCGTGGGCTTGGCTGTGGCGTAAACGCGGATCGTGCGGTTTTCTTCGTCACGCTTGATCACGTCGAGCACTCCATCGTAATTGCCCGCCGGCACCGTGAAGCTGAGCGAGAAAACAAAGTTGCCCTCTTTGTTGCGCTCGGCGGCGAAGCTTGCGTAGTCGTCCTTGACCGGTTCCACGCTTTCAGCGCGCGGGCGTTCGTCGCGGGGCTTTTCAACGGGCGGCGGTACCGGGCGAGGGCGCGGCGGCGGTTCGGGCGCGGAATCCGCGTTCAGGTGCGATACTCCGGCCACGCAGGCCAGAACGGCCACGAACAGCAGCGCGAGAAGCGATAGCTTTGACATGGCAATCTCCAGGGGTTGCAACTGAAACGCAAAGGCCGGCGGCAGGTTCCACCCGTTCTGGGGTGCTTTCATGCTTCGCTCGTGCGGGGTGGCGCTGTGTGCGCGCAAATCTACGATGGCTCATAGACGCACGAATCCAAAGGAACTGACATGCCGACTGCCGCCGCCAAGAAACCCCAAGCCGCACCTGCTCTTTCGAACGACCGCTACGCCGCTTACCCGCTGATCAAGACGGCGCTGCCCGGCCCCAAGGCCAAAGAGGCAATCGCGCTCGATACGCAATTCGTTTCGCCCAGCTACACGCGCGGCTATCCCTTGGTCATTGCCAAGGGCTTCGGCCTGGCCGCTGAAGACGTGGACGGAAACGTGTTTCTGGATTTCACGGCCGGGATCGCCGTCAACGCCACGGGCTATTGCCACCCTGCCGTGGTCAAAGCGATCAAGGAAGGTGCTGAGAGTTTCCAGCACATGAGCGGGACGGACTTCTATTACCGCGAGCAAAGCGAGCTGGCGAAAGTGCTGGCAGAGCACACGTTTGGCGGTTTTGAGCGCCGTGTGTTTTTCTCGAACAGCGGCACGGAATCCAACGAGTGCGCGCTGAAACTCGCGCGCTGGTACACCAAGCGCCAGTACGTGCTCAGCTTCCGCGGCAGCTTCCACGGCCGCACCTACGGCTCGATGAGCATCGGCTGTAGCAAGGCGATTCATCGCAACCACTTCGCGCCTCTGCCCGCGGGCGTGGTGCACGGCAATTATCCCTACCCCTATCGCGCTGATCCGCACCTCAAGACGCCCGAAGCCGTCGCTGAAGATTGCCTCAGCTACATCGAGAACATCGTCTTCAAGAAGGAAATCCTGCCCGAGGAAGTCGCCGGCATCATCGTTGAGCCCGTGCAGGGCGAGGGCGGCTATGTGGTGCCGCCGGCCAACTGGCTCAAGGGCCTGCGCCGCATCTGCGACAAGCACGGCATCTTGCTCATCTATGACGAAGTCCAAAGCGGCATGGGCCGCACCGGCAAATTCTTTGCGCACGAACATTGGGGCGTGGCGGGCGACATCATCACCACGGCCAAGGGCATCGCGTCCGGCCTGCCGCTGGGTGCTGTGATCGCCAAGAAAGAAATCATGAGCTGGCCGCCGGGAAGCCACGCTTCCACGTTTGGCGGCAATCCCATCGCGTGCAGAGCCGCGCTCGCCACGATCAAGCTGCTCGACGACGAGCTGATCGAAAACGCCCGTGAAGTGGGCACCTACTTCAAGCAGCGCATGGAGGAGCTCGCGGCGCGCCACGACACCATTGGCGATGTACGCGGCCTGGGCCTGATGCTGGCCACGGAAATCGTGAAGTCGAAGGCGAGCAAAGAGCGCAACCCCGAGCTGCGCAACAAGCTCGAAAACGCGGCCTTCGAGCGCGGCCTGCTGATCCTGGGCTGCGGCGAGAACACCATCCGCTTCTGCCCGCCGCTCACGGTCAATAAAGCCGAGGTGGACAAGTGCGTCGAGATCTACGACGAGGCGCTGAAGGCCACAAAGTAGCGGTTCATCGAAAAAAACAACCCCGGTGCTCGCTCGAGAATTCGAGACTTGCACCGGGGCTTTTCTTGAACTACGTCTAGCGGCCGAGGAATTCCACGACGGCGCGCTCATTGGCGACAACGGGAATATCGTTGCGCTGCGGAATCTGAATCAACTCGCCTTCGAGCTTTTCCAGATTCGCCTGCACGTAGCTGGGCGTGGTCATCTTGTTCGCCACCGCTTCCTGCACCTGCAGGTGCTGCTTGCTCTTCTCGCGGATCGCAACTTTGTCGCCGATATCGACGAGATAGCTGGCGCGATCGACCTTGCGGCCGTTGACGGCCACGTGGCCATGGGCCACAAGCTGGCGAGCCGCGCGCGGCGTGGGCGCAAAGCCCATGCGGTAAATCATGTTGTCGAGGCGGCGCTCGAGCAACTGCATCAGGTTGTCGCCGGTGTTGCCGGGCATCGCCATGGCCTTGGCAAACAGACGGCGGAAGCTGGCTTCACGGAGTTGGTAGAAGAACTTCAGCTTCTGCTTCTCGTTCAGGCCTTCGCCGTAGGTGGAGAGCTTTTTCTTGCGGCCGTCGCGGCCGTGCTGGCCGGACTTGTAGGGGCGCGTGGCCAGCGGAGTTTTCTTGTAGCCCCAGATGTTCTCGGCAAAGCGGCGCGAAATGCGGTGCTTTGCACCAGTGTAACGACCCATTCTCTTCCTCTAT
>JADLFN010000006.1 GCA_020845475.1 Planctomycetota bacterium | reverse complement strand
GCGTGGTTTCCGGCGGCGCGGGCTATGTTGGCACGGCCGCGCGCATGCTGGGATACGCCGGTGACGTTTACCAGGCAGGCAAGGCTCTTTCGACCGGTGACTGGCAGACCCTCGCAATTCAGGTCGCTTCCCAAGCGGCGGGCTATGCCGCATCAAAGTCCGCTGCCGGCCGCGCTGCAACGAAGAACACTCCGCACTGGGATCCGAAACAGTCAGTCGGCGCCCCGCACATGCAGGGTGGCAAGAACGGCTGGTGTTTCACCGCGGGTACTCTGGTTGCTGTGGCGGCAGGCTCAAAAGCAATCGAAGAAATCAAGGTTGGCGACCGCGTCCTGACCACGGACGACACCGCAGACGAAACCGAAGTTAATGAAGCAACCTGGTTCAGCGTCAGCGTTGAGGCCCTCAACCCTGACGGCTCAGGCGACGTCCTCGAAATCACGCGGCTATGCTCACCTGAGTGGGTGGTGACTCACGGCTGCACTCCCGGCGCAAGCTTCCACGTTGAACTTGAGGAAATGAGGTTTGCGGGCATGATCGCCACTAACCAACGTGAGTGCAAACCATGAATCCTCATCTTGCAGCCTTGATGGAGGCGTTCATTTCTGGAACTGATCGATCAAAGCATATCGCGCAACAGATCGAAGGCCTCTTGGACGAGCTTGACGCGTCAGATGATTCAGTATCGGAGTTACAGGATGCACTGGCTTCATACCAGCCCGGCGGCGGGCCACTGATGTTCGATGAAGTTGCTGTGTTACGTCTAATGAAAACGATTAGTGCAAGTTATTGAGTGGCAAGGGCAATTTGCCGGGCAATGGCCGCGCCATTGCCGAGACGCAGATCACCGCAATTGACCGAGCGGCCGCAGTCATCAAATCCTGAAAATCCCGGCCATCCGTGCGCCTTTGGTGTTCAGGCGGTTTCGAGCGGAACCGTGCGCTTGGGCGGCGGGTAGGCGGCTTCGAGTTCGGCGTAGTCCTGTGCCGTGAACTTGAGGCGCGCGGCTTTAGCGTTTTCCTGCACGTGCCTTGGATTGCTTGATTTCGGAATCGCCACCACGTTGGGGTGGCGCAGCGTCCAGGCAAGCGCGATGACCTCGGCTTTGGTTTCGTGGCGCGCCGCAACACGCGTGAGAGCTTCTTTGATCGCAAGGCGCGTCTGGTCGAGCGGCGAATAGGCCATAAGCGCGATCTGGCGCTCGGTGCAGTGCGGCAGCACGTTACGTTCGATGCCGCGCCGCTGGAGATTGTAGATCACCTGGTTGGCGGCGATGTTCTTGCCGAGTTCAAGGGCTTCGGCGGCGCGCATGTCCTCGATGTCGAGGTTGCTCACGCCGTAGTGGCGAATCTTGCCGCTTTGCTTGAGCTGTTCGAAGGCTTCGAGGGTTTGCGCCAGCGGGTGCTCGCCGGGCCAGTGCAGCAGGTAGAGGTCGATGTACTCGGTGCCCAGGCGTTTGAGGCTGCGCTCGCAGGCGGCAATCGCGCTCTGCTTGCTCGCGTTCTGCGGCAGAACTTTGCTGACAACGAACACGCGCTCGCGGCAATCGGCGATGGCCTCGGCGACGACGCGCTCGGCGCCGCCGTTGGCGTACATTTCGGCGGTGTCGATGAGATTCATGCCCAGTTCAAGGCCCAGGCGCAGGGCCGCGACTTCGTCTTTGCGGCGCGCAGGCGATTCGCCCATGCGCCAGGTGCCCTGGCCGAGCACGGGCAGAACGGCGCCGGTGCGGGTGCGGACGGTGCGAAGCTGTTTGTGGCTGTCAGCGGGCGGCATTCGTTCAATCTCTAATTACCGATTTCCATTTGCCAATGAAAAGGCGCACGCGAGCCTTGCCCGCGCGCGCCCGCTGCCCGTTCGGTTTATCTGCGCCGCATCTCGCCGCGCGCGATTCGCCCGCAATCCTCAAACCAGCGCTCGATAATCAGCTTCACGAACTGCTGCGCCTGCTCGCGGCGGCCTTCATCCTGCAGCGATTTCTTCATCGCCTCCAGGTAGCCCTTGGCGCGCGCGTCAATGTCGTCTTCCGTCGTGCCCACCGCGAGAATCTTTGCGATGCCCGCAAACGCTTCCTGCTGTTCCACCGTGCACTTCTCCAGCAGTTTCTCTTCCACCATGAACTGCATCATCAACGCGTTCGTCGCACGCATGCCCGGTTGCGCGGCCATCGCCTTGATGACTTCGTTCCACTTGTTCAGGTCGTCAATCTTGATCTTGAACAGGTTCTGCACGTGGCGGCGCAGCTCATCGGCGCGGCCTTCCGCCGCCCAATCCGCCAGCGGCGCGGCTTCGCCCTGCTGAATTTCAATCGAGCCGTTTTCGGAGATCACGCCAAAATTCAGCTCGCGCGCGCTGACAAACATGGTGCCACTGCGGCCTTTGAGCGTGGCCTGGCCGTGGCTGGGCTGGGCGAAGTACTGTTTGCCCTGCTTGCGCAGCGTCACGCCGCCCTTTTGCACACTGACGGAGACATCGGCCACGCTGGCATCCACGAGCCCGTCGGCGTCGGATTCAAGGTAAAGGTCGCCCTCGATGGGCTCCAGCGCGAGGCGGCCGTTGTTCGCCGATAGCCGCGCGCGTGCGCCCTTGGGCAGCACGGCGGTGCCGTTTTCAACTTTGACGACGGCGTGAGCATCGGCAGGAGCGGAGATCACGGCGGGCAGAATCACGTCGCCTTTGAAGCTCTTGTCGGCCACGGTATTGCCCGCGGCCGCAACGCGCACTTCGCCGCTGCTATAGGTGGAAACGTAAGCGCGCGGCGCGGGCTCAGGCAGGTTGCGATCAAACCCGCCCTCGGCAATGGGCGGCATCTGCACCGGCTGGCTGATGTAGGAGTTCAGCAGAATCAGGCCGGCCACAATCGCCACCGAGGCCGCCATCGCGACCTGCTTCCAGTGAATGCTGTAAATGCGCGCCACGGGCGCTTCTTGCCGCTCCTGCTCGGGCAAGCCCGCCAGCACGCCCTTGGCGAAGTCCGCCGGCAGGCTCCAGCGCAGTTTGAGCGTTTCGAGGTTGCGGTGCGCGGCCTGCTGATCGTTGAACAGCTCGGCCAGCTCGCGATCGTTGGCCAGTTCGCGCTTGAGCTGCTCCTGCTCGGCGGCGCTGAGGTCGCCGTCGAAGTAGCGCGCAACCAGCGTTTCTTTCTCGGCCGCGGGCAGGTTCAGCGTCACGCGCGCCGCAAAATCCGTCGGCAGCGACCACGAAAGCTTCAGCGTTTCAAGGTTACGGTGCGCCAGTTCCTGCTCGTTGAACAGCTCGGCCAGCTCGCGCTCTTTTGCGAGTTCGCGGTCCAGCGCGGCTTTCTCGGCGGCGCTCAAATCGCCGTCGAAGTAGCGCGCAATCAGGATTTCGGTTTCTTCCCGCGTCATATTTCGTCGCCTGGTGCAAAGGCCTTCAGCTTCTGGGCCAGGGCCTTTCGGGCGCGCAGCAGAATCATGTGCACCGCGCCTTCACTGCATCCAATCGCATCGCCAATCGCCTTGCCGCGCGCGCCGTCAAAGTAGTGCATCATCAGCGCGGTGCGGTAATTCTCGGGCAGGTCGGCCACGGCTTCGCGCACAGCTTCAATGCGCTCCACGTGTTCCAGCTCAACCATGCCTGTACGGCGTCGATCCTTCGCTCCTTCAAGCAGGTCGATGTCCGCCACTTCCCGCTTGCGGCGCCGGGCCAGATTCAGCCCGATGCCAATCACCCACGATTTGAAACTCCCCGGCTTCTCCAGGTTGTTGATCGTGGTGTAGGCCGTGATGAAGGCCTCCTGCGTCAGCTCCTGGCTTCGTTCCGGGTCCGCCGTGCGGCCCAGCATCTGCGCGTAAACCGAGTTCTGGTGCCGCGCCACCAGTGATTCAAAGGCAACCCGGTCGCCCCGGCGTGTCCTGAGCACAAGCTGTTCGTCGTTCTCAGTGTCCGGGGCTGCCATTGGCCATCTCTAGTGTCGTGGACTTACAGGATATCACGCGACTTTATGAAATTTCCGTGACCAGTGGAGCCCGGAAAAAGAGTCAGGCTCCGCCCCGGGGAAATGGGGTCAGGCACCGCAACTGCGCGGAGCCTGACCCCATTTCCCGGCCCCATTTCCGCGAAAAACGCGCGCAGGCGCATCCGCCCCCGGGCGTGCGCTGCGCGTTATGGTTGTCTCTGCTTGCTCTGCTGGAACATCCACTTCGCCTTCGCCATGATCTCGGCGACGTCAATCTCGGCTGCCTCGTTGGGCGTGGCTGGCTTCGGGGGCGGGTCCGCTTTCACTTCCTGCGGGCCCGCATCAACAGGCGGGGGATTGCTTGCCGGCGGAATGATGCGTTTTCGCGCCTGAT
>JADLFN010000005.1 GCA_020845475.1 Planctomycetota bacterium | reverse complement strand
GCATCACAGGCCGCAATGACACGCAAACGAAGATCCATCGAGTATGGCTTTGGCATAGGTGCCTCCCACCAAAGCCATCGACAAACTACCCAAGGCAACTGAAGATATTCCGTGAAAATGCTCTAGAGACTCTTCCAGCCGAGCTTGGCGTCGCGCCAAGCGTTGCGGATGGGCCGCGATACCTTTCGCACGGTTTTCTTGACTTCCTGCCGCGCTTGGCGCGCCTCGCGAATCACGGCGCTGCCGTTCTCATCCCACGATGCAAACAAGGCGGCCATCGCAGCCATGAGCGCCACGCATAAGACGAACCCGCGCGCCAGCCTGACTTTGGATGGGGCGCGATATGCCGGATGTTCGAGCGTGGCTTCCATTTATGCCGGCACTTCCTGATATTTGCCCATCTTGCGCAGTTTTTCGTAGCGCTGGTCGAGCAGCGTTTCGATTTCGAGCGGCATGAGTTCGCCCAGATGGCGCAGCAACGTGGCCTTGACGATATCGAGCGCCTTGCGCGGGTCGCGGTGCGCGCCGCCGTAGGGCTCGGGCACGATTTCGTCCATGATGCCCAGCTCCATCAGATCGTTGGGCGTCAGGCGCAGCACTTTGGCCGCCTCGCTGGCTTTCTTGGCGTCGTGCCACAAAATCGCGGCGCAGCCTTCGGGCGAAATCACGGAGTAATACGAATTCTCCATGATCAGGTAGCGGTCACCCACGCCAATGCCCAGCGCGCCGCCGCTGCCGCCCTCGCCGATGGTCAGGCAGATAATCGGAACTTTCAACGTCGCCATCTCGCGGATGTTGTCGGCAATCGCCTGGCTCTGGCCGCGCTCTTCGGCTTCCAGGCCGGGGTATGCGCCGGGAGTATTGATAAAGGAAATGATCGGCAGGCCAAGCTTTTCGGCCAGGCGCATCTTGAGCAGCGCTTTTCGATAACCCTCCGGGTGCGCACAGCCAAAGTTGCACTCAAGCCGTTCCTTGAGTGTCTTGCCCTTGCGGTGGCCGAGCACAAAGCACTTGATGCCATTGAGCGTGCCAAAACCCGTGACGATCGCAGGATCATCGCCGTAAACGCGATCACCGAACAACTCCTGCCAGTCGTCGAACAGGGCCTTGATGTAATCGGTCGTAAGGGGCCGGTTGGGATGGCGCGCCAGTTGCACGCGCGACCACGGGTCAAGGTTTCCAAACACGCTGTCCGAAAGCTTCTTGAGGTCTTTCTCGAGGTGCTTTATTTCTTCTTCTTTGAGAATGCGGGCGTCGTCCTTGGCGTTGGCCAGGTCCATGCGCGCGCTTTCGAGTTTCATTTCGAGTTCGACGATGGGACGCTCAAACTCGGGCACATTGAGGCGATCGACTCCTGACATGGTGCTCTCCTTTGGCGCACAAGGCTAGTTTGCACTAACAGCCGGCTCAACCCCGTGATTGTTCACTTTCGCCACCACATCATTGCAGCCAGCGCGCTGAAGATCACGGGCGTCAAAGCCGCACCGATGGCCGGCGTGATGGCGCCCGCCGTACTCAGCGTTTCAAACCAGAACACACATATCTGGTAACCCAGCACGGCGATCACGGCAAGTCCTCCCACGACGGCTGACTTGGCCGGCCGCCACAACACCAGCCCCGCCCCCACCAGCAGCATCAGCAGGCCCCCAAATGGGTGCCACAATTCGTGATTGGCCGCTAAGCCCAGCTCCCGGAAGTCCGGCCGCGTTTGCGCGTCGCGCCACAGGTCAGAAATCGGCGTGCCCGCAAAGCCTCGTTTGCGGCGGCCAAAATCGGCAGGCAGGAGTTCGCCTATGGGCGGAGGGCCGTTGAACTCGCGCGGCGCGGCTACGTTTCCCTCAAGCAGCGCCTGGAGATTGTGGATTTCACCCCTGGGCGTAAACCACTCCCGGCGCGCATCGGCCCAGCTCATTTCTTGCGCGACGACGAGGATGCGGCCATCGCGCGACAAAATGCGAACTCCCGAGAGTGTGCCCTTGCCGAGATCATAGCTGCGCACATACCAGGAATTGCCGGCGTCGTCGCGCACCGTCAGGCGCTTGCCTTTGCGGAACTCCGAAGCGCCGGCGGGCGACTCGCGCTGGCTCTGGCTCAAGGGCGGCAAGGCGAACTCGCGCAGTGCCAAGCCGCCAAAGCCAAGCAGGAGCGCGCCCGCAAACAGCGCCGAAAGCGCGCGCCGCGGACTGATGCCGGCCGCTTGAAGAACAATCAACTCGCGCGCTCGAATGATGCGTGCCAGCGCAAACAGTCCCGCCGTGGCAATGATGATCGGCAGCAGCAGATACAGCACCGGCGGCAGGTTGAAGGCGTAGTAAAGCGTCACGTCGCGCGCCACGTTTTCGAAGCGCTGGAACTCGTCAAGGTTGAGCAGCACATCGATGACCACAAACACCGTGGCTATCAGCGCTATAAGCAGCAGCGCCGATTGAAAGAACACCCACAGGAAGTAGCGATCGTAGCGCGTCATATCCAGCGCCCCCGTGTGTGCCTCAGCAGCACAACAACGCACACGGCCGCAACCACCAGCGGCGCAAGCAGATAGCTGAACGAAACGTCAACGCCGCCGCGAGCCAGGCCGCTGGCTGCGGTCATGATCGGGAAGAACAGCAGCGCGCCGGGAATGACGCCAGCAGCAATCGCCAGCAGCCGGTTGGGATGATTCACCAGTGATGCCAGCAAAGCACCCAGCAGCGGCAATAGCAAACCGGCAAAGCCCAGCCCCGCGCGCCGCACCAGCTCGCCCGAAGCTTCGCTCGGGCCTTTGCCCGCAGCCTCGCGCTCAACTTGTGCAAGCAACGCGGCTGTTCTCAGCCCCTTTGCGCCCTCAACTTTTTCGCGGCTGTCGAAATCAAACTTCCAGCGCAGATTCTCGATCTGCGAGGCGGACATCGCTGGCGAAAGCAGCTTCATGTCGCCTCCAAACAGCTCGATATGCGGTGTGCCCGGCGCGCCCGACTTTGGGTCAAAGCACACCAGACGCGGCTTTATGACGTTGACGAGCACGAGCTCGCGCTTGTCAGTGTCATAGCGAATGCGGGCACTCTCGGCTGTGAGTGAAGCGAGCAGGCCCTGTTGGTCGCTCGGCCCGTCGTCGCGATGCAGCACCAGCGTGAGATCATGCAATTGCCCGTCGCGCGCATCGGCATAGCTGATATCAAGGCCCGTAAGGCGCAATTCGCGCGCACCACCGGGCGGATAGTTCACGAAATCCGCCAATGCCTGGCGCGAGAGAGCAAAACGCCGCGCATAAGCATCAGGGCCCATTTCGCTCGCGGCATAGAACGAAAGCGCACCGCAGATCAGTCCCAGTGGCAATAGCACGGCGTAATGCCGCCACGGCGAGACACCCGCCGAAGAAAGCACCAGCAGTTCGCCCTCCGCGCGCATACGGCCATAAACCATGGCCGACGCAAACGTAAGTGAGACCGGCAGCGTCATGGGCAGCAGCGATTTCCAGAGCACAGGCCAAAACGCGAGCAACGTGGTTACGCGCGGCGTAACTTCAAAGCGATTGACAATCTGGAACAGGCCAACCGTTGTGAACAGAAACGTCAGGCCGAGCAGGCAAATCAGCGCCAGCGGCAACATCTCACGCAAGATCGCGCGGTCGAGCCTGAACATGGACTGCTTATAGCACCTTTGAAGACCGAGCGACAAAGCACTGGCAAGCCAGCGCACTCCAAAGGAGCACAAGCGCCGCCAGCCACATCAGGCCCGGTGACTCATCCGTTGAACAACCGCCGCCGCCGCTGTCGCCCTTGCTCCCGCCGCCGCCGACTGGCGGCGTGATCAGGACTCCGACATTGGCGGGTGTGAGTGCCGCGCTGCCCTCGGTTACGGCAAGCGTGATGGCTTCGGCCACGTTGTAGTTCACCGTAAACGTAATACCGCCGTTCACCGTTGAACCGCTCAGCACGCCGCTCAGTGTTCCGCTGCCGCTTGCGAGCGCGAGCGTTAGGTTGTAACTGCCGGTCGTCACCAGCGCGCCGTTGTTGTCCACCACGCGCGCAATGACATTGAAGCTCTGGCCCTGCTCGGCGCTGACGGGCGCTCCCGCAAACTCCAGCGCAACAGCAACACCCGGCCCAGCCAGCGCGATATCTACGCGCCGCACTTCTCCCGCCGCAAGATTGAGCACCTGGCGCGTCGCGCTGCCCACGCCGCTGAGATTGCCGTTCAGCGTGTAGCTGCCCGGCGTAAGTTCGAGCCAGCAATAGAAACCGTCTTTGGCGCTCAGCGCGGTGTAGGTGCTGCCGCTACGCGTGATCCAGGCATCCGTCACCGGCTGGCCCGTCGCAAAATTCGTGACGTAACCGTACACGATGGCCTTCGTCGGGTTGGTCAGCCACGACAGCGCCGGCGGATTGGCCGGCTGCGCGTAAACGCCGGCAGGCAGCGCGCTCCAGAAGTTGTAGCTGTTAGCCGCGCCATAGCTCCACACCACAGTGCCAGGCGCACCCAGGGTGCGCGCGGCTGTGATTTCGGCAATCGTTTCCGTGGCGCTGCCGTCGCTTGAGGCGCTCATGCCGGGGTAGATGTGGCGGCCGTTGGCGCTGGCGAGCCAGTCGGGCACGAGGTCCGAGAAATCAGGTTTGCTGCCGCCGTCGGGCCAGTAGCACTGTGGCGCAATCCAGTCGATGGCGCCTGCCGCAAGCCACGCTTTGGCGTCCTGGTGGCGCGGCTTGCCGTAGTAGTAGCCCGTGGAGTAGCCAGGGTAGGCGCTGGCAGCGTAGAGCCCCAGTGGTGCTGCCGAAAGTTGAAGCGTCGGGTTCACGCTGTGAACGTGGGCGTAAACGTCGCGCAGCCAGCGCGTGATTTGATCGCTGGTCCAGTCATCGAAGTTCAGCGCGCCGGGGTTGGCGCCGCCAAGTCTGCGCGCCTCGCTGACGCTGTCGTGGCTGTACTGCGGTTCGGGGTTGCGGATACGATCGAAGTGAATGCCGTCAAGGTCGGGGTAAGTGTTCACGAGATACATCACCTGCTCGCGCAGGTATTGCTGCACGTCGGGGTGGCCGGGCGCGAGCCACCAGTAGCCGTCAACGACGGCGCTCTGCGGCGTGCCGCTGGTGTCGGCGATCAGCCAGCTTGTGTGCGTGCTCGCAAATGCCGAAGTGCAAACGTGCGTGTTGAAGTAGCAATGCACCTTGAGGCCGAGCGCGTGGCCCGCATCGAGGGCGTAGCGCAACGGGTCATCACCTGTGCCGAGCGTGATCAGCGAACTGAGCGGCTCGTTGGGCGAAGGATAGAGCGTGGTCGTGTCGCCCCGCATCTGAATCAGCACGGTGTTGAAGTTGCCGGCCTTGGCGTTGGCCATAATCGTGTCAATGTTGCTCTTCCACACGCTGGGCGTGGTGCTGGGCCACTCGAAACGGCTGACCCACACGCCGCGAAATTCATCGGCGGCCGGCGTCACGGGGCGAAAGCGCACGGCGTCAGCAATCACCACGCTGGGGTTGGCGTTGTTCGCCAGCAACACGCGGCCCGTTGTGCCCGCGCTGAACGTGTAAGTTCCAAGCACGCGCCACGCGCTGCCGTTGACCTGTTGATTGACCGCGACATTGCTGGTGCCGCTGGCGTGCGTGACCGCATAGGGCGCGTTGTCGGCGCGATTGGCCCCGGCGACGTACCAAACCGCCACTTCGTAGCTGCCGGCGGTGGGAATCGTCGGACGCCATTCCACCGTAGCGGTGGCGCTGGCCGCTGAACTCGCAAACACATAGCCGCTGCCGTAATAGCCCGCCGAAGAACCCGCCGTCCACGTGCCCGTGAGCTGCGAGTAGCCAGCGCCGCCGTTGTCGATGATGATGTCCTGCGCAAAACAAGCCGCGCCGCAAAGCGCCGCAAACAGCGCGGCCAGAAGAGTCCGAAGCATGGGCACCTCTATGGAATCGAGGCGGCGATTGTAAGGATTGGCACAGCGTTTCCAACCGTCTGGTTAGAAGCGGCACCTACTTGTCGATAAAGGGCCGCGCTTGAAGCGTTCCATCGGCGCCGATGGTGAACTCGATGGCGCCGGTTTCGAACGCGCTCCAGACGCGCGCGCCGGACTTCGCATAGGCATCCATCGCCTCTTCGGCCACGAATGTTTCGCGCGCGCTGACAACTACATGCGCCGGTTTCATGCGCGAAAGCAATCCCTCCAGCCCCTCCACTTTGCTGCCCTGGTGCGGCGCATAGAGCACATCGACGCGCCCGAGTTGATCGACAAAGCCCGCAAAGCCGCGATGTTCAACATCGCCGGGCATGAGCATGCGCCGTTTGCCCAGCTCGATCTCAAGCACCAGGCCCGTATCGTTGCGCGTGGCGGCGCCGGTGATCAGCGCACCCGCGAAATTCATGTCGGGCCAGTGGCAGCGCACCTTCACACCCGGCGCCAGCTCAAAAACATCGCCGCGCTTGAACACGCGCACTGTGGCGCGCGCTTCCAGCCATTTGCGCAAGGCCTTGCCGGCTTCATCACTCTCAAGCGCCTCGGAAATCAACACAAGGCCCACGGGAAAGCGCTCGAACAGCTGCGGCAGGCCGTTGACGTGGTCGGCGTCGGCATGGGAGATCACCAGCACGTCAATGCTCTGGCGGCCTCTCGTCCAGAGAAACGGGGCCAGCACGCGCTCGCCCACGCCGCCCAAACTCGTGCTGCCGCAATCCACGACCATGCACGGGCCCGTGGGCACCTCGATGACCGCGCACACACCCTGGCCCACATCCAGCGCCGTCACGCGCGCGGGGCCCGGCTGCTCGCCCCCCACCAGCGCCAGGGCGGGCAGCACGCAAACCCAAGCGAGAAACAAAGCCGCGCCGGAAAACCGCCACAGCCCCAGTCGCGGCAGCGCGAACACGGCAATGAGCGCGGCGTAATAGCCCCACAGCCACCAAAGCGGCGGCGCAGCTACGAAAAAGTGGCCGCCGGGAATCTCGGCGAAGAACGCGCTGACGCTGGTGGTAGCCGCGCAAAGCCAGCCCAACGGCCACGCCAGCAACGAGCCAAAGCCGGGGATAATCGCCAGCGGCGAGGCCATGGCGAGCAGCAAGATCAGCGTGACCAGCGGGCTTGCCACAAGGTTGCTCAAGAGCATGATCGGGCTGAGCATGTGCACGCTGAAAGCAAGCAACGGCCACGTGCAAAGGCCCACTCCCAGCGAAATTTTGAGCGAATCCCATAACCAGACCAACGAGACGCCAAGCGCATGGCGTTTGCCCAAGGCAGCCGGTGCGCTCAGGCGCAGCGCCGGGGCAACAACCACAATGCCCAACACCGCCAGATAGCTCAGTTGATAGCCAAGCTCTATCACGGCGCCGGGATCAATCAACGCGCCGATAAGCGCGCTTGCGCCCAAGACGTTGAGCGCATCGGGCTTGCGCCCGAGAATGTGGCCCAGCGCGTAAACCAGCACCATGATCACCGCGCGCAACACGCTGGGCTGCAAGCCCGTCACAAATAGGTAAAACAGCGCCGCCAATGCCGCCATCGTCCAGCAGAAGCGCGGCCCGCGACCCAGCAAGCGGAAGAGAAACACAACGGCGGCCGCCAGAATCGCCACGTGCACGCCGCTGACCACAAGCAGATGCACCGTGCCGCTGCGCACAAATTCCGCACGCTGTTGGACTGACAGCGTGCCGCGCTCGCCCAGAATGCACGCGCCCAGCACGGCGGCGCGGTCGCGCGTCATGTGCGCTCCGATGCGTTCGTGAATGAACTCGTGAACGGCATAGGCCCAGCGGCGAGGCTCAAGGCCGGCCTCGCCAAGATCAACGAGCTGGCCGGGCTCAGTGAGCGTCATGGTGTGGTTTACGCCCAATCGCCCGTACATCTTCGCGCTGTCCACCTCGCCCGGGTTGCCCGCACGGCGCGGCGTGCGCAGGCGGCCCAGCACGGTCACTTCATGAAACAGTGGCGCTGGATTCTCCGGCGGCAGATAGAGCTTCACGTAGCCGCTGCAATCTTCGCCGAGATCGGGCAGAGAAGCGGCGCGCAGCAGGTAACTCACGTTGCGGCGCGGGTCAGCGCCCACGGGAAAATCGGGCTCGGGCGCCGGCTGATCGGGGTATTCAAAGGCCGCGGGGTCGCGCCGCGTATAATCGCCGCCTTCCACAATGACACCGCGTATGCGCACCATCTCCGCGCCTGCGGGGTAGCGTGCCACCAGGCTCTGCGGCGAAGGAACGGCGCGCACCGCCGCATAACCCCACATGCACAGCGCCAGCGCCAACCCCGCCGTCAGCGCCGCCGGCCACAAATGCCGCAGTCGCGCCAACACCATGGCGCCCGCAAGCAAAGCCGCGCCGCCGATGATCAACCCAACATCGGCGCGCCCCGGCGCAATCCAGTCCGCCAGCACGCAGCCAAGCACTACCGCCACGCCGGCCAAAAGCGCGGGGCGGCGCGGCAAGAATGGGCGCTCGCGCGCGAAATCCATCGTGGCTCCATCGTTTCGTGCGCGAATCACTGCCGCGCAACGCCATGCATGGCGCGTCGCAGATTAGCCATGGCCCATCGGCGCGCAATTGCTGCACCCGCACAGCCTCGCCGCGGCTTCTAGCTGCGGGCCACCCTACACGAGGAAATCATGCGAGCACTTTTGCTGCTTCTTGCGGGCGTGTTGTTCTCCGGCTGCGCCACCATGGGCGCACGGGGAGAAATGAGCGTCGCAACGGACAACACGACCATCGAACGCGACAACCAACCTGCAGCACAGCCGCAGCCGAGCCAGCCCTTTGACGACGGCGGGCCGATGCGGGAGGCGCCGCTGGAAAGCGGCGAGTTGCGCATCCAGCGCCAGGGGCGCATCGAGATCAGCGTCAAGGGCAAGGAAATCAAGGTCTCGCGCGAGATCCGCCGCGCCGCCGCGAAATTCAATGGCGTCGTCATGAGCTTCAAGCATGACGAAGTGAACCTCAAGATGCCCTCGGCGCTGCTGGATGCCTTCATCGATTACCTTGACAACCAGGACAGCATCGACGTGGAGGAGTACGACTTCAGCGCCTTTGACCGCACGATGGAGCACTACTCAGTCACCGAACACCTCGAACGCGCCCAGGCCACCTACGACAAGCTGCGCGAGCTGGAGAAAACCGCGCCCAGCCTGAGCGAGCTTGAACGCATCAACGCCAAGCTGACGGAACAGGACAAACTCCTGCGCACCCTGAAAACGCAGAAGCTTGACCTTGACCTGCACGCGGGTCGCGTCGATGTGAAGGTTGAAATCCGCTAAGCGGCTTGCAGCGCGGAGTGCTTTCACGAAAATGGGCCGCGAGGTGAACTATGCGGCCCATCGTTCTCTTGCTCGTGATCATCGCTTCAACACTCGCACAAGCCACCGAGTTTGATATCGGTCGGCGCAACTTGCCCAGCCGCGTCGGCGCGGCTTTGTTTGAAGCAGACGCCATTGAGGAAATTGCCCGGGGCGAATCCAAGGGCGATCCTTTCGATTTCGGCCACTTCAGCGTAGGCGTCAGCGCGGGCCTGATGCTTGACCCCGTCGGCTTTGGCACCAGCATTGAGGGAGAAATGTGGCTGTTGCCGATGCTGAGCGTGGGCACGCGCCTGACGCTGGGTGTGGGTGGCGAGACGTTCTTCCTCGGGCTGGCGCCGACCATCAAGGGCATCGCGCCTTTGCCTCTCTACGAACGCACGCTGCTGTTCGCGTTCGTGGGACCGGGATTGGCCTATATCTCGCACACCAACGACGCCGGCCACACAGATTCCGAGGTGGGCTTCATGCTGAGTTTTGGCACCGGCATCGACATCCACTTTGCGCGCTGGTTTTCGCTTGGGGGCGGAATTTCGTTCTACTGGCTGGTCACGCGCCCGGCCGACGAGGGTTTCATCTGGATGCTTGATTTCGTGCGCTTCCGGGTGCACCTCTGATGCTGTTGCCACTGGCGATTGCGCCGCCTCGGTCGTTTCAAGCCTAAAGGAACCTCTTGTCTGGGCGGCAGGGGCGCCTATGATGCCGCGCCATCACAACTTGAGAGTCCGCTGTGAGTGAGACCGCTTTGGCTGACCACAAACACGCAGTCGCGACGAAGGCCGCCGCCAAGCTCGCCAAACCGGTCAAAGGTTCGCGCGAGGAGCTTGAATCGTTAGACGATTACGAGCTGGTAAAGCGCTTCACCAAAGGCAACAGCGACGCCTTTGAAGTGCTGGTGCTGCGCCACAAGCGCCAGGTTTACAACTTCATCTACAAGATGGTGGGCAAGCCTGAACCGGCTGATGACCTGTTCCAGGAAACGTTCATGCGCGTGTTGAAGAACGCGCACACCTACAGGCCGCGCGCCAAGTTTACGACCTGGACATTGCAGATCGCGCGCAACGTGACACTCGATTATTTCAAGCGCGAGAACCTGCGCCAGCATGTAAGCCTCGATGCCAACGTTCCCGGCGACGAAAAACCATTGCGCAACCTGATTCCCGGCAACGATCCGCCTTCGCAGGACGTTCTGCTCTCAAAGGAACTTCTGGAAGAAGTGCAGGGTGCGATCAAGCGGCTTCCCGTGCACCAGCAGGAAGCGCTGGTGTTGCGCGTGAACGAAGGGCTGCCCTACGCCGAGATTTCTGAGATCGTCGGCAGTCCCGAAGGCACCGTGAAATACTGGGTTCATGAGGCGGTGTCGGCCTTGACAAAATACCTGGGCAAGCGCGGCCTTACATAAATCGCGCCAATTCGCCAACGCGGCGATGCGTCGCGCGTTGAACGAAGTGAGGCAGCCAGTTCCTGCCACGCGTAGAGAACGAACATGGACACCCGCGAAGCAAAAGTTCAACTCCCCAGCTACCTCATTGGCGATCTTGCGCCCAAAGAGGCAGCGATGCTCGAGGGCCACCTGGATGTTGACCCGCAGGCAAAGGCCGCCAAGGATTCCATGGCGCGCCAGCTCTTGCCGGTCATGAACTTGACCGCCCCTGAAGTGGGAGAGCCTGCCCTCTCCAAGCTGTTTGTTGATGCCAGGCGTGAACTTGAAAAGCCTGTTTACCAATCCAGCACCATGTGGCAGGAACTGCGCGCGGTGGCTTGGCGCGTGGCTGCAGTGCTTGTGGTCGGCGCGGTGCTCGGCCTGTCAATCTACGGGTTGACGCCCGGCAACACGATTGTGGGGCAACTGACCACGTCCAACGGGATTGTGCAGGTTTTGCGTGCTGGAGACGTCATCGAAACGCCGCAGGGCGTGCCGATGACGCTGGATCTGAAGTCGTCCGGCGCGCGAGTGGACATGGACGGTTCCGCGGCGTTGAAGGTTTCGCGCAGCGGTGAGGAAACCATCGTTGAGATTCTGCGTGGCCGCGTGATCGTTGGCGCCGGCACCAAACCTCAGGTCGTGGAGTGCGGCGAGAGCAGCATCGCGATTGACGCACACAGCGTTGCCGCGATTGATTTCGACACGCCTTTCAGGCGCATTGTGGGCCAGGGCGCGGTGGTTGAACTGCAGCGCCAGACCATTTCAGACGTTGCCCGCGACGCGGAGCGACTTTACGGCGGCCGGATAGAAACCTCGGCGCTGCCTGAGCGCGTAGCCAAGCGCCGCATCAGTCTTTACGGAGTGGGTTTGCGCCGTGATGAATTCCTTGACGCTTTCAAAAGCGCCGTTGAGCGCTACGGCGTCGCCTTCAAGGCGGAGGGCAAGAATCTCTCGCTCTCGTACACCGGCACCGCCGGCAACACCGCCGACGAGTCCGAAAGCGTGTTGAAGGTGGCGCCGCTGTCGGGATCGCTGTTGTACACACAGGAAGGCGATTCCAGGCGGCTTTCGGAGTCACTGTCCCAGGCCGTCGTTGTCGAAGACAGCACCGTCACGAATCTTGAAAGCGCGGCCGGTGCCATGAAGGCCCAGCGCATGGTGGTTTGGGCCGGGCGCACGGATATGCCCTACTTCAAACTGGATGCAACGGTCAGCAACTACATCACGGACGCCAGCCGCAATGGAGGCAAGGTAGTGGTTGCCTCGGCGCTGCCAGCAGGCACGGTACTGACTGAAGGCGGCCTGCGGTTCAAGACAGGTGCGCTGATCAAGGTCGGGGAACAGATTGAGATTGCTTTGCCCGGCGCTAAGGGCGGCAAGCTGCTGGGCGTGATGAGCAGCGGCATTGAAGTTGCCAAGGGCGACGACTCCAACACGCGCTACTTCGTGCCCGTCAGTGCGGGCCGGTGATTCGCCGGTACTTTCGAAACTCCTTGAGGCGCGGGACTGGAATCCCGCGCCTCGTTGTTTCGTTATGAATACGGGCGCAGGATCGTTGCCCTGAACCGTCACGGCACTTGCCACTGCACCCACCTCGCAAATGCACTATATTACCGCCGTGACCAACCTGACTCCGCAAGCCTCCCCACCAGTTACACAACAGGTGTTCAGCCGGCCGTGGGCCTACGCGACTGCGGTGCTGGCCGGCGTCGCCAGTACGCTGCTGGGCGTTGGCGGCGGCGTGATCATGGTGCCGCTGCTCAGTTCATTTGCAAACGTACCCATCAAGCGCGCGGCTTCGGCCTCGCTGGCGATCATCACCATCGTGGCGTTTGTGGGCGTGGTCGCCCAGGAAATCAATGCACCGGGTGACATGCTGTTTGACGCCGCCGCGATGCTCGCCGCGACCGCGCTGATCGGCGCCTACATCGGTCGCTGGCTAAACAAGGTGTTACCAGAGAAGTTGTTTCGAGTGATTTTTGCGTTGCTGCTCTTGTTCAGCGCACTGCGACTTGCGGGAATGCTGCCGGTCGCTTCGGCCCATCTCGAATACGGCGTGGATGCCCAGCACCCCGTCGCGGTGGCGGCGCTGCTGGGCATGGGACTATTCGCGGGCATCACAACTTCATTGTTTGGCGTTGGCGGAGGAATCGTGGTGGTACCCATGCTGGCCATGGCCTTTGATCGATTTTCAGGCGAAGGCTTCCGCACCGCAACGGCCACGAGTCTTGCCATGATTCTGCCAGTGAGCATCTTCGGAAGTTGGCTCCATTGGCGGGCGAAAAACATCGACCTCGACCTGGTCAAGGCCATGTCACCCTTGGCGGCACTTGCCGCCATCGGCGGCGTTTTTCTAAAGACTGTCACACCCGTGGACGCTTTGAAGTGGATCTTTGCCGTGCTCATGGTGTTTGCCGCAATCCAGATTGTGTGGCTTGTATTGCGCCGGTCACGGGCGATTCATGCCTGAGCTTTTTGAAAATTCTCCTTTGCGAACACAAAGGTCTTGTTAGTGTCTCGCCCCGAAGTAGGCAGGTGACTGCCTGCTATCTTTTTGGGCCGTGGTGTTGGGTAGCTTGTTGTTATGGGGGGACAAGTACTCAACCCGGCCCATACTCATGGAAACGGGCGCCGTATGGCGCCCGTTTCGCTTTAATCCCGATTGCAACTACTTGGCAACGCGCCAGGCACCCGAGGCATCGTCACCGGCCTTGCGATAGAGCCCTGATTCGCTGGCCAGCACCGGCATGGCCAGTGTGATGCCCGCCATCGCCACGCACTCGGCCACGGTTGCTACGCGCGGCATCACATTGGCAGGTCGCCTCAACCCCAGCAACATCGGACCCAACGCTGCCGCTTCGGCCGTGACGCGGACCAGCCGGAACGCCGCGTTAGCCGCATCGAGGTTGGGGAAGATCAGCACGTTAGCAGCGCGCGGCATGCGCTCGGCACTGACGACGTTGCGGAACTCATCGGGCGATAGCGCGATATCGGCCTGGATTTCTCCGATGGACTCGATGCCCGGGTTGCGCGTGTGAAACAGCTCGTAAGCATCGCGCACGCGCTGCGCTTCAACATCGGGGGAAGCGCCGAAAATGTTGTAGCTGATAAAGGCTACACGCGGCGTCACGCCAAGCGCTGCCACGGCCTCGGAGCACAGGCGGGCGCAGTCGGCCAGTTCTTCCGCCGTGGGCCGGATGACAAGCGTGGTGTCAGCAAAGAACAGCACCTTGTCCTTGATGATCATGATGTGCATGCCCACGACACGCTTGACACCGGTGCGCTTGCGCACATGGCGCAGCACGCTGGGCACGGTTTCCTTGTAAACGCGATCAGAAGCGCTCAGCATGCCATCAACCATGTTCAGGTCAGTCATCAAGGCTGCAAGCGAGAACGCATCAAGCTTGGTGTCGGCGAACATGCCCTGGCTCTCGCGCAGGCGCGTTTCCAGCACTTCGTGCTCCGGCGGCCTGGCAGGATCGACAATTTCAAACGTGTCTTCGTCAAAACCCTCCATGGCGGCGAGGATGCGCGCTTTCTCGCCAATCAGCACGGGCTTTGCGATGCCCTCGTTGATGATCTGGTGCGCCACGGAAATCGTGCGCTTGTCCGTTGCGTCGGGCAGTGCCAGGCGTTTGCGCAGCTGCTTGGCCTTGGAGAGCGCAACGGAAAGCACCGCGCGGCCGGGCTCAGTCTTGCGGCGCAATTGCTCGCGGTACTCCTCGATGTCGATCTTGACGCGCGCCACGCCGCTATCCATCGCCGCCTTGGCCACCGCCGGCGCTACGTAATAGAGCACGCGCGGGTCAAAGGGCTTGGGAATCAGGTAATTGCGGCCGAAGCTGAAGCGCTCGCCGCCATAGGCGCGGCTTACGCTATCCGGCACTTCCGCTTTCGCCAGCCGCGCCAGCGCCATCGTGGCGGCGCGCTTCATTTCCTCGTTGATCGCTTTGGCGCGGGTGTCGAGCGCGCCGCGAAAAATGAACGGGAATCCCAGCACGTTGTTGACCTGGTTAGGGAAGTCGCTGCGTCCCGTGGCCATGAGCACGTCCGGGCGCGCGGCCAGCGCCTCGGGATAATCAATTTCAGGGTCGGGGTTGGCCATGGCGAACACGATCGGGTTCTTGGCCATCTTCTTGAGCATCTCGGGTTTCACCGCACCCTTGACGGACAACCCGAGAAAGAGATCCGCGCCCTCCATGACATCGGCGAGGTACTTGCCCTTCACATCGCGGACGAAGGGCAGCTTGCTCCAGTGCAACTCATCGTCGCGCTGTTTGTTGAGCACGCCCTTGGAGTCGCACATGATGATGTTCTCGGCCTTCACTCCAAGGCCGATGATGTAGTTGGTGCAGGCCACGCCGGCAGCGCCCGCGCCGTTGACTACCACGCGCAGGTCGCCCATCTTTCGGCCGGTGATCTCGCATGCGTTTATCAACGCGGCCCCGGAAATGATCGCGGTGCCGTGCTGGTCATCGTGCATGACCGGGATCTGCATGCGCTCTTTGAGCCGCGTCTCGATTTCGAAGCACTCCGGCGCGCGGATGTCTTCAAGGTTGATGCCGCCGAAGGTTGGCTCCAGACGGGCGACGGTGTCCACGAACTCGTCGATGTCGAGCGTGTTGACCTCGATATCAAACACGTCGATGTCGGCGAACTTCTTGAACAGTACGCCCTTGCCTTCCATTACAGGCTTGCTGGCCAGCGCGCCAAGGTTGCCGATGCCCAGAATCGCCGTGCCATTGGAAATGACGGCTACAAGGTTCCCACGCGACGTGTATTTGAATGCATCATCGGGATTACGCGCAATTTCGCGGCAGGGCTCTGCCACGCCCGGGCTGTAGGCGAGCGAAAGGTCGCGCTGCGTCAGCGTGGGCTTGGTGGGTACAACGGAGATTTTGCCGGGGCGACCGCGCGAATGGTATTCAAGCGAAGCCTGGTAGATGTCGTCTTTGACCATAATGCCGGTTCCTTTGGCCGTGAGAGGGCGCATATTCCATTCCCGCTGCCAAAAGGGTAGGGAGTGTCGACCACCAGCATCGCGGGGGCGAGAGAACCTTTTGCGCCCTCGTGGCTTCACGGCAGCGTCGCGATTTCACATACTTCTGAACCTGTTCATGAGGGAGACAAGTATGCGCATCTTCAAGAAAACGGTGTTGGCTGCTGCATTGCTTCTGCTCGCCGGCAGTGTGCTACTTGATGCCCAGCAAACGGGTGACGGGCAAAGTGAAAAACCCGCGCCGCTGCCCGCAAAGCAGATCTGGAGCAAGCAGGATGTCATCCGCAATGGCACTTTCGAATTTGGCAATTCCGGCTGGGCCATGAAGGGCGGCTTTGACAGGGTGGACGCCAATTCCGGCAAGGCCGGCGATGGCAAAGACCTCGGCGCCGGTATTGAGGTCAACTCGGTATTCAGCACCATCGGCTTCATCGCACAGACACTACACCTGCCTGAGAAGCTGCACAAAATTCATGTCCGCGCGGACTGGCGCGTCGTTTCAAAAGGCACAGCGCCCGCATTGCAGAGCTTTGCCGCCGCACTGGGCTCTTACGACGCCAACGGCAACTTCGAAAGCGCGGCTTCACTTGCCAGCTATGACGCCAACACCCTTCCCGGCACGGACTGGCAGCAGATTGACCGCGAGCTAACGACCGATGAATTGAAAGCACTTGCCGCCATGCAGGCCGCAAAACGTCGCTCCCTGTTCATTGCCAGCGTAAACGGCGAAGCCATCCAGATGGATGTGGACAACGTTTGTGTGATCGTGGACGGCGAGTCCAACGTGCCGCGCTTCCCCGGGCAGCTTGCCTGGGCCGAGACTTCGGCCGTGGCGGACGCCAAGGGACCGCGCCAGGTTATCGAGATTGTGACGGCGCGGCCCAACGGAGTGGAGCGCGAGGTCAAGTTCCGCGGCGAGGATGCTTTCTGCGCATGTTATGGGCTGGCTTGGCGGCCCGATGGTGAAGAACTGTGCTTCAGCAGCACCCACGAAATGGCATACAGCTACTTCACCGCCAACCTGTTTGCGCTGGACAAAAGCGGCGTGAGGCGCCTAACCAACCCACCGGGCCGCAGTGAACTGCTGAAGGATGCGCGCAAGACGGGCAAGGTGAAACTGGCCGTGCGCAACCTTCTGTCTGAGAACGTGCATGGCGTGATTTACATTGAAGGAGCCCGCAGGCCGGGTGTGTTCAGTCTTGGCCCCGCAAATAGCGGCCAGGACAAAGATACTCTTGAAATCGATGAGGTAGTGGATTTCGGTGACGCCGTTCTGCAAACCGTCATCGTGCGTGTTGGCGGCAAATCGGCGCTTACGGGCGTTCTCCTGGACGTCAAGGCCGGCGAGACCGTGACCGCGGGCGGCACCGCGACGGTCGATAACAGCCTTATAGACATCAACGCCGCCTCGCCATGTTACTCGCGCGACGGCGGCAAGATTGTGTTTTCAAGCATGGGCTTTTTTACTGTCGATGCCAAAGGCGGCGTGCCACAGGCCGTCTATGGCGGCATTCTGGGGTCCAGCCCGGCTTTGAGCCCCAAAGACGACGCGCTGGCTTATGCGGGCATTGACGGCGGGCTTTGGCTGCTGAAACCCGGCGCGGAGAAGGCCCAGGCAATCATAAAGGGCGACGCCATTTCTTTTGCTGGCAACCCCGTCTGGCTGCCCGATGCCAGCGGCGTGGTCTGCACGGCACGCACCACTAACGCCGCCGGCTGGTCTGGCCGCAACTTGTGGGCCTGGGGCGCGAACACCGGCCAGGTTGTGCAACTCACCGACATGCTGAATGAAGAAATCCAGAACCCGACCGTCAGCCACGATGGCCAGTTTGTTGCCGCCATCCGATTGCTAGGAAGCAATGGCAAGTATCGTCGCGAGCTCTGGGTGTGGAGTCTCAAGAATCCCGTCGCCTGCTGGCAGGTTCCCACGACTGGGGAACCCTCGCATCCGGCCTGGCGCCCTGTGAAGTAGTGTCATCAGATATGCCACACAAAACGGGACGGCCTCGCGGTCGTCCCGTTTTGCAGTCGCGGCGCAAGATGGCTAGTCCTGCTTGTTGCCTTGTTCCTGCTCGCCTTCGAAATCTCCTGTTTTGGCGGGCTTGTCGTCGGGCTTGGGCGTTTCGACTTTGGGCTTGCTGCGGGCATCCTTGATCTTCTGGATTGCCACTTCCACTGCCTTATCGAGCTGCGGGTCCTTGCCGTTGAACTCGTCGGCGGGCGTCAGGTCAATCGCAACATCAGGCTTGCAGCCGTTGTGCTCCTGATTGCTGCCGTCTTTGTTGAAGAAGCCGGACGAGGGCAGTCGCCACGAGGTTCCATCCGAAAGGCGGATATCAAAGGTGCCAATCACGGCGCCCGGCGTCTGTGTGCCCACGATCGTTGCCATGTTCAGCGTCTTCATGGCGTGCGGAAACACCTCGGCGTCGCTGTAGCTGGACTCGTTGATCATCACCACAATCGGGCGATCCCAAAACAGTGTGGGCTGGCCGATTCTCTGGCCGTTGCGCATGCGCATTTCCGCATAGGGCTTGCGCGAGAGGATGTCGATCAACTGCTGGTGAATGTTGCCGCCGCCGTTATTGCGCACATCAATGATCAACGCACGGCAAGACTGCACCTGCGGAGACGCCAGCTCATTCTGGAATTGCTGCAGGTTAGGCGGCATCATTCCGGCAATGTGAATGTACGCCACCTGGCCCGAAGAACCGCGGGCCGTGTTGGTCTTGTTTTTCATGATCCATTGCATGTACTCGCGCTGCTGCTTCTGCTGCGGCGCTTCGGGCGTGATTTTCACTTCGCGGAAAGTCTCGCCTTCAGCGCTGTCGGAAACCACGAGCGCGATTTCCTTGCCGGTGGTGTCCTCCAGCAGGGCGTAGGCATTGTCATTGGCGCCAATGGCCTTGCCCGCGATGCGGAAAATGTAATCGCCTTTGCGAATCCATGCCTTATCGGCGGGGCCGCCGGACTCGACTTCATCCACGCGCAGGCGCAGGCGATTGCCACGGAACACTTCAGGCGTGAAGCGAACGCCCAGCAAGCCGGTGTTGAACTGCTTCGCACGAATCGTCTGGCCAAAAGCTCCCGAGTGACTGGCAGAAAGCTCGCCCACCATGCGATTGAGATAGAACAGATATTCCTCGCGCGTGTTGCAGGCGTCCACAAGCTGGCGGTACTTGCCAACTAGCTCATCCCAGTTCTTACCGTGGAACTTGGTGTCATAGAAGCTCTGACCAAAGGCCGATGACGCTTCATCGAAGCAGCGCAACATCTCTTCCTTCTCACTGGTCTCAACCTTGGCGATAAACGGAATCTGCCGGCCTTGATTCACGGCTACCGGCGCCGGCGCCAGGAATATCTGCCCACCGCCGCGAACCGCGCCGCCGACGTACAAGATGTTGCGACCGTCCGAGGTAAACTGGCCGTGCGTTCCCTCGGCCACCGCAGTTTCGCCGGAACCGGCCATGTCCGTGACCACCACCGAAGTCGTGATGCTCGTCGTACCCCGCACCACGCGGTTGAAAACCAGCAAACGGCCATCGGGCGAGAAGCGCGGGCTTTCCTCAATTTCGGTGCTGCCGTAAATCCGTCTTTGCTCCGTACCGTCAGATTTCATGACGTAGATGTCGGCGTTGCCTCCGCGGGCACTGTCAAAAGCAATCATACTGCCATCGGGCGAAAACACCGGATCGTCGTCCGCCTGCGGCGACGTAGTGAGTTGCACCGCCGGGCCCCCCGCCACAGGCTGAACCCAGATGTCGCGGTTGCCACTGCGCTCACTGCAGAAAACAAGTTTGCTGCCATCGGGGCTCCAGTTCATGAACGCATCCAAAGCCGCGTCGGCGGTGATGCGTCTTTCGTTGGCGCCATTGATATCGATGACAAAGATGTCGCTGTTGCCGCTGCGCTCGCTGTAGAACGCAATCTGCCTGCCATCGGGCGAAATGCGCGGCATGTGATTCTGGAACGCGCCGCTTGTGATCTGCTTGGCTTCGCCGCCGTCCGCACCCATGACCCAGATGTTGCCGTTGAGCTCAAAGGCAATGACGCGGCCATCGACGCTCAGATCCGCCGACTCAACACCGTTGCTGAAACTGCGCGAGACTTTGCGCGGCTGCATCGAGTCCTCGCGGATCGAGATCGGCATCAGCTTGGGCTTGGCGCCTTCGGTCTTGAGGTCAAGTGAGTGCAGGTAGAACTTCCAGACAAACACCGCCGTTGACTCATCAGCCGACAGGCTGAAGTTGGCCAGGCCGTCTTCGCCCAGCTTCGTGAGTTGCTTGATTTCGCTGGATCCCACTTCACTCACGAACAACTCAAAGCTGCCCTCCACTTCACGCGTGAAGTAGAGGCGCTTGCCATCCTTGCTGATGCGAGGCTCGCGTGTGTTGCCTTCAAACGCGTGCAGGTGTTCGGGTGCCGCGCCGGTCAACTGGCGGTACATGCGGTCGTTGGCGCTGCCTTTGTACTCCTGCACTTTCGCATCGACCGGGCCATCGAGGAAGAAAAGCGTTGAGCCATCGTCACTGGTGCTGGCATCGCGCGCGCCCGTACGGGTCAGCTGCGTCTCCGTGCCGCCGTCCAGCGACATTCGGTAAATTTCCCAATCTGTGCTGCCTGCGCCCTGGAACAACAGGTGCTTGCCGTCAGCCGTGAAGCCGCACGGCACTTCCGGCATGGCGTTGTACGTCAAGCGCCGCGGCGTGCCGCCGTCGATGGCCATGATCCAGATGTCGTAACTGCCGCTGCGGTCGGAGGTGAAAACCACGCTCTTGCCATCAGGCGTTACCATGGGCCGCATGTCGAACGCCTCGTTCAACGTCAGGCGCTGAGCGCGGCCGCCGCCAAAAGGCATCGTCCAGATGTCGCCCCACAGCGAGAAAATCACGGTCTTGCCGTCCGGAGTCAGCGACGGATAGCGCGCGCCTGCGGCGCCGTCTTGAGCGCGCAGCGGCGCGATTCTCGGCGCGGCTGCCGGCCCTTCTACCGGCCTCGGTTGACCACGGCCTTGGGCGAATACGCACGCTGACACTGCACAACAAAGAACGAAAAGACGAATGGCTCTCACGTTTGGCTCCTGATGGACAAACGAACCCGGCAGCCGCGCCTGCAGCCGCCTCCACAATGAAAAAAGGCTGAAACCTCTGTCTGTATTACGGGCAAGCGGCGCGGTGGGCCACGCAAATCGGTTGTGACCCGGAAACAACTCATTTTCGCAATGCCCACACTACGTAAAGAACGTAAACTGTGCCCGACATGTGATGCCGTACCTACCCGGAATGCACCTTGGACGACTCGTCTCAACAATTTGCTCTTATCGTTGAATCCAACGACCAGGTGCGGATGCACATGGCCGATGCACTGGCCGCGCGCGGTTATGTAGTACACACGTCTCGGGGCGCCGAGGCAGCTTTGGCCCTGACGTCGCAGGTTGCCTTCAACCTCGTAGTCGTGGGCGCCGGCGAGTTCGCGGCAGCCGCGCCTGTGGTGCGGGCTCTTCTTCGCAACGACGGCATCCGGCAAGCGGTGGTGTTCTTTGATCCGAAGCTGGGGGGCGATCCTGCCCTGCTGCCTTCAGGCACGGTCGCAGAAATTGGCGCCCTGGATGACCCCATTGCTCGCCTGCGCATGCTCGTTCCCAGCGCCGGAAGTTCCAATGCCCGCCGGCAGGAATCCTGAGCTCGCCACGCCCTACAAATCCGTGCGCAATTCATAGCAGCGTGCGGCTCGCGCGCAGCTACCCTCATTCAAGACGGCGGGTTTCTTGCTAGACTCTTGCGCCTTTGGAGGACGTGGGAATGGCAGAGATTTCACATGTGGGCGTCATCGGCGCGGGCCAGATGGGCGGCGGCATTGCCCAGGTGCTGGCGGTTGCCGGCGTCAAGGTGCACATGCTTGATGTGAACACCGAAGCCGTCAGTCGCGGCTTGGAGACGATCAAGAAGTCGCTCGCCAAGTTCGTCGAGAAAAAGAAGCTCTCGCCCGAGCAGCAGCAGGCGGCACTGGGCAATCTCGCCACGGGAACGGACTACGACGCGCTTTCAAGCGCAAACATGGTGATCGAAGCGGCGACCGAAAACCTGGAAATCAAGAACGCAATCTTTGCGCGGCTCGACAAAGTTTGCGCCCAAGACGCGATCTTGGCCACGAACACCAGCAGCATTTCAATAACGATGCTGGCAGGAAAGATCAAGGCGCGCGCGCCGCGTTTTATCGGCATGCACTTCATGAACCCGGTGCCGCTGATGGAACTGGTGGAAATCATCCGTGGTCTGGATACCAGCGATGAAACCTACGCCGCAACCATGGCGCTCTCAAAGCGCGCCGGTAAAACACCCGTAGCCTGCAACGACTACCCCGGTTTCGTCAGCAACCGCATCCTGATGCCGATGATCAACGAGGCCGTTTTCGCGCTCATGGAGGGCGTGGCTGACAAGGAGAGCATCGACTCGATCATGAAACTGGGCATGAACCACCCCATGGGCCCGCTGACACTGGCGGACTTGATCGGGTTGGACACCTGCCTCGCGATCATGGAAGTGCTGCACCGCGATCTGGGTGATACGAAATATCGGCCCTGCCCGCTTCTGAGAAAATACGTGGCGGCGGGACACCTTGGGCGAAAGTCGGGACAGGGTTTCTATAAGTATGGATCGTAAGCAAACGCCGGACTTTGGCGAGTCGCTTGAAGTACTGTCATTGGGCCGAACAACAAGCGCCGATGGTTCAGGCGCCGGAGACCAAAGATGAACGTTCCTCCTGGCTACAACCAGCAACCCAACGTTCCACCAGGCTATGGCGCTCCAGGACAGAGCTATCCCCCGCAGGGCCAATATTCGCCGCCGCAAGGCTACAGCGCCATGCCCCAAAGCGGCCCCTACATGCCGCCTCCGCCGCCGCACGGATTTCGCGGCGCGACGCGCATGATGTTCAACCCAGCCTCTTATCGACAGCCGGGCACGGGAGCATTTGGCACGTCTTCGCTGATCATTTCCATCGTCAGCATTTTCCTGTGCGGCATTCTTTCGCCCATTTCATTGTTGCTGGGCTTTGCCGGATTGATCGGAAAGAAAACGCACAAGGGTGCGGCCCTGGCGGGCGTGATCATTTCGATCATTCCGGCCGCGTTCTGGATTTTCGCAATGACGTTTGGCCTGCACCACGCCTTCAACTCCGACAAATACGCGCTGCAGGCCACCGGCCCCGTCGTGGCCGCTATTGACGAATACAAGAAGGACCATGACGGAAGAGTTCCGCCCAGCCTGGACTCGCTCGTGGAAGAGGGCTATTTGCCCGCACGCTGGAATGCCGGCCTCGACTCAGTTGATAGTCCCGTGAAGTCGCTCGTGGAAGGGAAAGAGTGGAAGGAGTTTCTCCAATACGGCCCCGGAAGCAGTTATCGATTTGCGCCTCCTCCGCGCCGCGCGGTCAAACGCACCGGCACTGAGATCCGCGAGGATTGGATCGATGACGGCGATGACAGCGCCGAGCCGATGGTTCCGGCCACAACCGAAAAGACCTATGTCCTCAAGTTTATCGGTGTTGACGGCGTATGGGGGAACTCAGACGACCGCGACGCGGTGCAGAACCCCGAAAAGAAATTCGACTTGAGCGTGTTTGGCGGCAGCAACACTTCGGCCATGCGCGAACTCGCCCAAACCAAGCGCCAGCTGGAAAGCGCGCAACAGGAAGCATTAGCCAAGATCAGTTCCCTGACCAAGAACGACCTGCCCAAGGCACGCCAGCGCCTGGCCGACAACGAGAAAGAACTCAAGAAACTGGCGGCCAAGAAAAATCTTCAATCCAAGGCCGCAATCAAGGCTGACAAGGACTGTTCTGTCTGGCTCAAGGCCATCGGACAAGAACTGCAGGTCATCACCGCCATTGAGAACAAAATGCAGCGACTGGAATCGAGCCTGAACACCATCAAAGGCAGCCTGGCCAACCTGCGCAGTCAGGAAGCTATGGCCAAACTTGCTGACAACAAACAGGAGCTGGCGGAGTTGCAGGCTCTGCTGGATAACACGACCAAAGAGCTGGCCAAGGACGAAACCTCGGAGTACTTGGGCGACGATGCCAAGTCAAAGGCAGCGGATGACTGGCTCGAAGACCAGTACAAGTAACGAATGGAGCTGACCAAGACCCAGTGGAAGTACATTGCGATTGGCGTGATAGCGCTGGTGGTTGGACTGTTCCTGTTCGGTTTGCTGATTGACCTGTTGTGGAAGCTGGCGGGCATCTTGATTGCCGTGGCATTGATTGCAATCGGCATCAGGTTTCTGTTCGGCAAGGGCATTCCGGAATCGTTGCTCGACAAGATGGACGAAAAGAAGCCGTGATGCGTGGTCTGTGAATCGTGGTTCGAAACCCACGAAACTCCGACCACGGATCTCGGGCGACAGAAATGATCGAAGTCCGACACGTCTGCAAGGCTTTCAAACAGTTCCGCGCTGTGTGGGATCTGTCGTTTTCAATTGCTCCCGGCGACATCTTCGGCTTTGTCGGCCCCAACGGAGCGGGCAAGACAACCACGATGCGCATGATGGCCACACTGCTCGATCCCGATTACGGCGACATCATCATCGATGGCGTGAGCGTTCTCGACGAGCCGGAGATGATCCGCACGGTCATCGGTTACATGCCCGATTATATCGGCGTTTACGAGGGCGTCGAAATCGAGGAGTATCTCGACTTCTTCGCTGCGGCCTACCGCATTCCACCCGCGCGCCGCAAGACGCTGTGCAACGAAATCATGGAGATCACCGAGCTCACGGACGTGCGCCACAAGGACGTCTCCACGCTCTCTAAGGGCATGCGCCAGCGCCTATGCCTCGCCAAGACGCTCGTACACGATCCCAAAGTGCTGATCCTCGATGAGCCGGCCGCCGGCCTGGACCCGCGCGCGCGCATTGAACTGCGCCTGCTGCTCAAGGAACTCCAGAAGCTGGGCAAGACGATCATCATTTCCAGCCACATCCTCACCGAACTCTCCGACATGTGCAATTCCGTCGGCATCATCGAGCGCGGCTTGCTGCTCAAGGCCGGGCGCATCGATGAAATCCTTGCTGAGCAGCGCGGCGCCGCGGGCCAGAAGCTCAAGATACGTGTGCTGGGCGCGCCTGACCCGGCTGTGGCGGTTTTGAAAACACTGCCCGACATCGGCGGCGTCGAAATCGAGCGTGAGCACATCACGTTCACGTTCCTGCAACCCGAGGCAAGCAATCCCGGTTTGATGCGCGAGTTGCTTGCGCGCGGCGTGCCGCTGGTTTCACTGGCTCAGGAAAGCAAGAACCTCGAGGACATTTTCCTGAATGTCACCAAAGGCGTGATCGCGTAAGTTGCCTCTTGCGCTGTCCCGTGTCGCGCTACGACTTGCGGCGCCTGCGCTCGCGTTCGGCGTTTGAGTTCGAGCCGAAGTCAAAGATCACGCCGATGATCACTGCCATGATCTGCAAGATGCCGAACTCGGTATTGAAAGCCCAAACCAGCGCGAGGCTCGTGAACGGTGCGAAAATCAATCCCAAGAGCGGCCAGATCCAGTTGCGGAATGCGCCTTGCTGCACATAGGGCGTGAACACCCATAGCACCAGCAAGGTAACGCGGGGAAAGAACAATCCGCCAAGCGCGGCCAGACACCCCATCTCGATCTCCAAATCAAACGGGCGGGAAGCCCCCGCCCGTTGGTCATTCAGAATTCATCCTTGCGGCTTTCTTTACTCACCGCTTTCAAGCAGGTGCGGCGGAATGAATACACGGTCGCCTTCCTTGATGTTCTGCTTGGCAAACCACTCCGCCTCCATCTCAATCGCGTACTGTGCGGGTTCCTTGCACTCATAAAGTTCCAGCGCGTTGTCCGGCATGTTGGGATCAGGCGCCTTCATGCGATTGTGGATCTTCACGATCACGCCCTTGCGATTCACGTATGCAATCGAGAGATCCATCTTGCAGTTCTTCATCCAGTACTCGAGCTTCTCCTGCTCGGTCTTGTAGATAAAGATCATGCCGTGGTTTGGGCGCAGGCTGGTTCGGTACATCAATCCCTTGTGCTGCTCGGCATCTGTAATCGCCAGTTCCACGTGGGCCACACCCAGTGGCTTGGCGGGCAGACGCTCGGTAACCACTTCATCCTTGGCGCCGTAGAATGCGATCTTGGGCAGCTCCGGTTTCAAGTCGCGCAGGGAGTACGGGAAACTCAGGCTGCCGCTGGTATCAAAGCCGCGCGCAGCCACAACGACAAAGCGGCCATGTTTGACATCGCCGGCCTTGATGGGCGCACTCTTGCCATTGACAACCTTGCGGTCGGCGACGGTGTATTTTCCGCCGTCCGCACTGACGAAAAGCAGTTCCACTTCGCCGGCAAGACCTTCAGGATTGAACTCGACGAACGAAGCGTCGGAAAAGTCAAACACCAGGCCTTTGTTTTCGCGCAACGCAGGCGCATCAAGCAGCGCGTTGTGGCGCAAAGCCTCGCGGCCGCGCACCAGGCGTGTATTCAATACCTTGTCACCAAACTTGAGGTCGATGCTTTCGTAGTCGAGGCGATCATTGTTGCCATACTGCATGCCGCCCACCGAAATTCCGGAGTGCTCCTCAATCTTGTTCTTCTTGAAAAAGTCGGCGCCCTTGAAGAGCGCGAGATACAAGGGCTTTTCCGTGCTCGCGTAAATCGGCTTGTCGAGGTCGCGCGCGCCTTCATCCTTGATGTTTTCGAAAATCGTGCCGACAACCAGGCCGCGCTGGAACTGTCCCTGGCCGCGAACCAGCCAGCACGCACAGCACGTACCCTCAACTTCCTTCAGCCAGAATTCAGCGGTTCCGGCGCCCACGGGTATGAGCACGCCCTCGCCCTCCTTGAGCTCGGGACGGCTCTTGAGACCTTGTGCCACAGCCTCGGGTTCATCGAGAACCTTGAGGCGGACGCTGGGTGCGTCTTCGGGCTTGTCTTCGGCCTTTTTGTCCTTGAAGAAATACAGCGTGGCAAGCTCGCTCTCCGCGCCTTCGGACTCCTTGACCAGGTTGGGGTCGCTGGAGACGCTCGAACCGGCGGAAAGCTTCAACTTGTCAAAGTCCGCGGGCAAAACCTGCAACACCACGCGTGTACCTTCAACCCGATAGGTCTGGGGAAATGTAACCGAGGAAAAGGGCTGAACGCTCTCAACCTTGATGACCTTGTTGCCCGCATCGATGAACACGAGTTTCGTGGCTTCGGGCGCATTCTCAAACTTCAACTTGGGCGCGTCAGCCAGTTTGGGAAACAGATAAGCCAGCGCCTCGCCCGCCTTGATGCCCAGACCGTTGGCGCCACGACGCCGGTTCATTTCGGTCTTGAGCACAAAGCCGCGCAACTTGCTGCCGTTGATAGACAGATCAACGGGTTTCTCAAGGTGAGGCCAGTCAACGATTTCCAGCGGCTGTTTCTTGTCGCCGCAGGCCGAAATCAGCAGGGCCAGCAGCACCAGCACGCCAAGCAGGGATTTCTTGATCACACCAAGCTCCATGTCCGCGAAAACTCAAGCCCGCGCTGTTTCTGCGCGGGCGTAAGAGGATAGGCATTTGGCCGTCAAGGGCAACGGGTTAGCCGACTACCACGTTCACGATTTTGCCGGGTACGGCGATCAGCTTTTTCACCGTTTTGCCTTCCATCATCTTCTTGACGCCCTCATTGGCCAAAGCCGCGGCTTCGAGCGCTTTTGCGTCGGATTCGCGTGGCACGCGAATCGTGCCGCGCACTTTGCCGTTGACCTGCACGGGCAGCTCGACTTCGTCAAGCACCAGCGCCGCAGGGTCAGCCTTGGGCCAGGGCTGGTCAAAGATGCTGCCTTTGCCGCCCAGCGCCTTGTTGGCTTCCTCGGCGGTGTGGGGCGCGATGGGCGCCAGCGCGCGGTTCAGAATGCTGAAGGCTTCGTTCAGCGTCCAGCGTGATGCCAGCGATGAATCCTGGGCGCCCTTGACCACGCCTTCCAGCTTTTCTGCGGTAATGAATGCGCGGATGTCGTTCACCAGCTCCATGCACTTGGCGATGACCGTATTGAAGGCGTAGCGGCCTTCGTACTCCTGCGTCGCCTTTTCAATCAGCATGTGCGCGGCATGGCGCAGCGCCTTGGCGGCCGGGTTCATGCGGCAGCTTTCGTCCATGTCCGGCAGGTTCTCGACCAGCGGCGCGCTGGACAGAATCGTTTCGTGCCAGCGTTTAACGAAGCGATGCGTACCCAGAATGCCCTGCGGATCCCACACAGAATCCTGCTCGGCAGGGCCCATGAACAGCACGCACAGGCGCACGGTATCGGCACCGTATTGTTGAACCAAGGCTGTGGGATCGGCGCCGTTGAATTTGGACTTCGACATCTTCTCTACACGGCGCGTGACGTCCTCAGGCTTCGCCTTGCCCTCTGCGATCAGCTTCTCAAGTTGCTCCGCCGTCACGTAGCGGCTCATCTGCTCATTGACGATCTTGATCGCCTCGCCCTGGATCAGGCCGTGGGTGAACATGCGCGTGAACGGCTCATCGTGATCGACCAAGCCGAGGTCATGCAAAAACTTCGTGTAAAAGCGCGCGTAAATCAAATGCAAAATCGCGTGTTCACGGCCGCCCACGTACAGGTCAACGGGGCACCAGTGTTTGGCCTTTTCTTTGTCAAAAATGGCCTTGTCGTTCTTGGCGTCCGTGTAGCGATACCAGTACCAGCTTGAATCCACGAAGGTATCCATCGTGTCCGTGTCACGCCGTGCGCTTGTGTTGCCGCACCTGGGGCACTTGGTCTTCTGGAAATCCGGGTGCAGCGTCAGGGGCGATTGGCCCGTGGGCAGGAAATCCACGTCATCGGGCAGCAACACCGGCAATTGATTCTCCGGCACGGGCACGATGCCGCATTTTTCGCAATGAATCACGGGAATGGGGCAGCCCCAGTAACGCTGGCGCGAAATGCCCCAATCGCGCAGCTTGTAGTTCACCACGGGCCCACCCTTGCCCGATGCTTTCAGATCAGCGGCAATGGCCTTGATCGCGGCTTCGCTTTGCTGGCCATTGTATTTGCCGCTGTCGCGCAGAATGCCGTAGTCGCAAAAGGCCTTGCGCTTGACGTCAACAATCCTGCCGCTGTCAGTCTGGCGCTTGTCGGCGGGTGGCTCGATTACGGCTTTGATCGGCAGGCGGTATTCTCTGGCGAACTCGTGGTCGCGCTCATCGTGCGCGGGCACGGCCATAACGGCACCGGTGCCATACATCAGCACGTAATTTGCCACGAATAACGGGACTTTTTCGCCGTTCAGCGGATTGACCGCATACATTCCCGTGGCCACGCCTTCTTTTTCGTCTCCCGAAGCGCGATCCATTTCCGTCATGGACAGCGTTTCCTCGACAAAGTCCGCGATGCGCTTGTGGGTGCGAGAATCAACCAGTTCCAGGATGCGATTGACCAGCGGGTGCTCTGGCGCAATCGCGACATAGGTGACGCCGAAAACAGTGTCGGCTCGTGTCGTGAATACGGTCAGCCTGGCGTGCTCAACGGGCTTGGATTCGGCGGCGTTGGGCGGCACCAGTGGACCTGAGCCCGAAGCGCCCTGGCGCAGCTCAACCTCAAAGTCAATGTTCACGCCCTCACTGCGTCCAATCCAGTTGCGCTGCTGGGTGACGACCAGTTCCGACCAGTCTTTTTCGACCTGCTTCAGGCCGTCTAGCAGGCGATCGGCGTAATCAGTAATGCGCAGGAACCATGCGTCGATTTCCTTGGGCTCTACTTTGCTGCCGCAACGGAAGCAGCCCTGAAACTCATCGTGGTCCTTGACGATCGTTTCAACCTGCTCGTTGGCCAGCACGGTTTTGCAGCTTGGGCACCAGTTGACGCGGGCCTTCTTGCGGTAGGCCAGGCCCTTATCCAGCATTTTCAAAAAGATCCACTGCGTCCACTTGTAGTAGTCGGGCTTGCAGGTGAATACCTCGCGCTCCCAGTCAAACGAATAGCCGAACTTGTCCATCTGCCCGCGCATGTGCGCAATGTTGGCCAGTGTGTTCGTCTTCGGATGCACGTCCTTCTCGCCGCGGCGGACAGCCTCGATAGCCGCGTTTTCGGCGGGCAGGCCAAAGGCGTCCCATCCCATGGGGCAGAGCACGTCAAAGCCTTTCATGCGTTTGTAGCGCGCCAGCGAATCGATAATCGTGTAAGGAAGCGCGTGGCCGAAGTGCAGCACGCCGCTGGGGTAAGGGAACATGCTCAGCGCGTAGAATTTCTTGCGCGAGCCGCGGCGTTCGGCGGTTTCGCGTTCGCTCTCCTTGACGCGGCGCTCGTTCCAGAACTTCTGCCAGTCGGCCTCGTAGGCCGCGAAGTTGAAGCCCTCGTCCTGGTCAATCACGCGCATGCGGCGCGAGCTGCTGGTTTTTTCTTTATCTGCCATGGCTGTTTCCGGTTGCCACGAATCTAGGTTTCGTTGAGGAGAATTACAGGCTCACGTTTTGTAAGCCCGGCCGCGCCAAACAACTCGCCCCGCACATCGGGCGGGGCGTTGTCGAAGTCTTCAAGGCTTGCTTACTCGGAGGCAGCAGTTTCCTTGTTCTTCGGCAGCGCCTCAACCCTGCGAATGTCGAGCTTTGCCGAACTGAAACGCAGCAAAAGCCCGACTTCGAGTTCGAGTCCCTTGAGCAAAGCTCTAAGTCGGCCGTATTCTTCGGGTCTCACGTCGTCGCCCTCAACGCACAACACCAGGCACGCATTGTTCACGCATATGTCGGCGCCCAGCTCACCAATACGTTGGCCGCGATAACTCACCGACGCCGGCTTATCAACTTCAGCCATCAGGCCCGCTTCGCGCAGCTCAATCTCAAGCGCCTCAATGTAAAACGAGCGCGGCAAGCCAGAACCCAATTCAACATGCACCGCCTTGGCGGCGTTGATCACACGCTGAGTCAGGTCCTTGTGCAGCATCAAAGCTCCCGGCCACGCCAAGAGCCAAGCTAGTGCGTTTAGGCGCATTGCGCTAGAGGGGGCTGGGCTACGCCGCTTCGCGGCGGCGGTCTTCGGCCCTTCTTGCGGGCACGAACTCGACTCGTTTGATTGTGGCACCCAGGGCTGCGAGCTTTTCGTGGAATATTTCGTAGCCGCGGTCGATGTGCTGGATCTTCAACACTTGAGTTTCGCCCTCGGCGGCGAGGCCCATGAGCACGAGGCCCGCGCCGGCGCGCAAATCGGTGCTCGCGGCGGGTGCGCCCTGTAGCCGCGTCACTCCGCTGACGATGCAGGTGGCGAATTGCTTTCTGATGTCCGCGCCCAGGCGGCGATACTCCGGCACGTGCATGAATCTTTCCGGATAAATCTTTTCTTCGACGATCGCAAATCCGTCGGCCACGCACAGCACGCTCATGAACGGGCTTTGCAGATCCGTGGGGAAGCCGGGGTAGGGCAGCGTAACCAGGTCCGTGGCGCGCGGCCTGTTGTCGCATTTCACACGCAACGTGGTTTCATCAAGCCTTGACACGTCAATACCCATCTCGGCGCATTTATCGAACACCGCAAGCAAGACGTCGGGGTCGCATCGCTCAATCACGATGTCGCCGCGCGCCACCCCGGCCGCCGCGATGAACGTGCCGCACTCGATGCGGTCAGGGATGATCGCGATTTCCGTGGGATGCAGTTCTTTCACGCCGTTGATCACCAGGCGCGAAGTTCCGCCGCCTGAAATCTGCGCGCCCATGGAATTCAGCATCGCAGCCAGGTTTGCGATCTCGGGCTCGCAGGCCGCCTGGTCGATGATCGTTACGCCACTGCCCATCACGGCCGCGCACATCACGTTCGCGGTTCCCGTCACGCTGGGCCCCATGGCGCCGCCCAGATACACGCGGCCACCTGTCGGCCGGCCCTTGGCGATCACATTGCCGCGCTCAAAGCGCACTTCGCTGCCAATAGCCGCGATGCCTTTGACGTGCAGATCTACTGGACGCTCGCCCAGCGTGCAGCCGCCGGGCTGGCTGACGTGCGCTTCGCCTCGGCGCGAAAGCAGCGGGCCCAGCACGCAGAACGAGGCGCGCATTTCGCTCACAAGTTCGTAGGGTGCAACCACGGGTGATTCGTCCATCACGTCGATGACCACCACGCCCGGCTCATCAAACAGCGCTACGCGGCAACCCAGTGTCTCGAGAATTTCCGCCATCAGGTGCACGTCGCTGAGGTCCGGAACGTTGCGCAGCACTGTCGGGCCCTTGGCCAGCAGCGCCGCCGCCATCATGGGCAGCGCGGCATTCTTGCTGCCGGAAATGGTCACATTGCCGCGAAGTGGAGTGCCGCCGTGCACGACGTATTTCGAGAACATGGGTGCTCGCGAGAAAAGGAAACGCACGGGCGCCCTCGCCCGTGGCAGTCTCTCTAGGTTTTATCGGCATTCAGGTGGGCCCGACTTGAACCGGCCCGCTTGGGCCGATGTGCAGCAGGGCGCGAATCTGGTTGCGGTTGATGCGCGCGCGCGCGCAGGCGAGGTCAAGGCAGGTCTTGGCGCTGCGCATGGCGGAATCATGAGAGGAGCGCTCAAACTCCATATTCCAGGCATGGCGAACGAGCGTATCGCGCACCCAATTGAGCTGCACCAGACGTTCGGCGAACATTTCGCGGCTTACGCCATCCACGCTGTCTTCGAATTCCACGACCAGCAGCGCGTTGAATTCCATGCGTCCGCTCCGTGCTTCGTTACACGCCCGCGACCAGCGTTCGCTCGATGCCGGCGAAGTCGCGCACGATTTCAAGAACCTTGAGCCCGGCTCTTTCAGCCATGGCCGCCACTTCGTCGGCGTGGCCCGCCGCAAACTCCTGAATGTAGATGCCGCCAGGCGCCAGCCTGGGCGCAACTTGCGGCAGCAGCCGTTTAATCTGGTCGTATCCGCCATGCCCGCCAAACAGCGCCACATGGGGCTCATGGTCGCGCACTTCGGGGTGCATGATCGGAGCATAGCCGCTGTCCACGTAGGGCGGATTGGCCACGATCAGGCCGAACTGCTTGCGCGGCGCAAATGCCGTAAGCCAATCACCGCAGGCCAGCGCCACGCGCTTCTCAACTTTGTGCAACTGCGCGTTCTTGCGCGCTACGCCAAGCGCACTTGCGCTGATGTCAGTCGCAATCATGCACAGGCGCGGGAACTCAAGCGCGAGCGTTATGGCAAGCGCGCCCGCGCCGGTGCCCAAGTCAATTGCCGGTCCCGCGAAATCCTTCGGCAGTCGCTTCTTGCATTCGTCGATAAAGCCCTCTGTTTCCGGGCGCGGAATCAGGGCTGCCGGCTCGCAGATAAAGCGGCGCGAATAAAACTCGCGCCAGCCCGTGATGTACTCAATGGGCTCGTGGCTCAGACGGCGGGCCAGCGCCGCATCCAGCCGCGCGCGGCTGGGTGCATCCATGGGGTCGCGGCTCTTGGCAAGCAGGTCAGAGCGATCGCAGCCAAGTGCAAAGGAAAGCAGAAGTTCAGCGGTGAGGCGCGTGTCGTCTATATTCGCGCGCGAAAGCTGGTCGCGCACGTCAACGATGATGTCCCGGATGGTCGCAGTTGCGTTCATGCGCCAAGCATAGCGGGAACCTGAATAAATGCGTTGGGGGGAGCGACGGCTCCCCCCCCTTTTTCTTGCGCAATCGTTGCCGCCTATTTTGGCGCCTTGGGTGTGACGTCAATCTTGACCACGTGCTTGCGCAGCGCATCGCCGGCGTTGTAGCCAGCCTGCTGCGGGAAATCGTAGCCAAAGAACGGCGCGCGTTTGCCGTTGGAATATTCAACCACAACCCAGGCCATGTAGTCGCTGTCTTTGTAGGTGTCGAGAAGCTGCGTCACGTCAGGCGCAACTTCCAGGCACCAGTCATATTGCAAGCCATCGGCTTCCGCCTGGCCCTGAAGGTCGAACCACTTCTTGACCAGCGAGCTATCGGCGTGCCACTTTTTCTGCGCGTTGCGATTGCCGAAGTAGACAATGAACTTCACGGCTTTGTTGCCAAACAGGTCGTCGCTGCATGTAGGCCAGCTCAGGGTTTCCTGGCGGCCCTTGCTCTTCATTTTGCCGTAGAATTTGTCGTGGCTCCAAAACGGGCCTGTGAACGCCTTGGCGTTGTCCTTGGTGACGATGCGGTATTCGCCTGACTTCAGGTCGCTCTCGTTGCGCAACTGGCCGGCCCATTGGTGGTCTTCGTACATCTTCAGGCAGTTGGCCTGCACGGCGGGCATCTTGGCCACGTCGTAGGATTCAACCTTGGGCCAGCTTGCGCTGCCGTCGTCCTTGAACCACGGGTAGCGCTTGCCATCGGAGTACTCGACGGCAATCCAGACGTAATAGCTCAGATGACCATTCAGCTCGAGCAACTGGGTCACGTCGGGCGCGCATTCAATCAGCCAATCCTGCTGCTTGTCGTCCTGGCCTTTGCACTCGAACCAGTTCTTCACTTTGGGCGCTTCGAAATACCAGTTGGGCGAGTTCGTGAGTTCCTTACTGAACAGCAGGATGAACTTGACCGCCTTGTTGTCGCCGTCATCGGCGGCTGCGGCCCAAGTAATCGTGACCGTGCGGCGCGAAACCCAATGGCCGCGCCATTTATCGGCCGACCACTGGTTGCCCTTGTATTCACCGACCTGTTTCTTGGTGAGCACGCGATAGCTGCCCGGCTTGAGGTCGCCCTCGACGCGTTTGGCTCCGCCCAATTCCTGCCACACGGGCTTGCCCGCTTCAACCTTGGGCGCGCCGCCTGGCCACTTGTAGCCGTCGGCGATGCGAATCGCGTTTGCAGCCGTTTCCACGCTGCTGTCGTATTTCTTTCCCTTGGCGTTGAGGTCGCCGTAGAGCGGAACACGTTTGCCGCTTTCGTACTCCGCCGCAACGTAGCACAGGTATTTGCCGCCGTTGGGATCGATGCACTGCGTTACGTCGGGCGCGCACTCGATGTACCAGCTCCACTGGCCTGCGCCTTTGCACTCGAACCAGTCGCGCGTCTTGCCGGGGTTGGGATACCAGCTTGCGCCCGTGCCGGGATCACCGAAATAGAGCAGAAAGCGCACCAGCGGCCCCGCACAGGGATCGTCGGCCATCATCTGCCACTGAATCAGCGTGGCCGTGCCATCAACTTTCACGGGTTCCCACACCCAGCCTTCAAACGCCCATACGCTGCCCTCAAAGGCCGGCGCGTTCGCCTTTTGGATCACCGCGTGCGAGCCCTCTTTGAGCGAAGCCTTGGTCGCACCTGCGCGGCTATTGGCCTTGCCCCACTTGTAGTCCGCGGGCAAGCGGATGCAGCTTGGGTTGAGCTTGGCTGCGTCGCTGTCTTTGTATGCGTTCACGACCGGGCTGGCCCCGTAGTAGGGATAGCGCTTGCCATCGACGGTTTCGAGACACACCCAGAGTTTGTAGGCGCCGCTTGCGTTCGTATCCAGAATCTGGAGCACGTCGAACGCACACTCGATCGTCCAGCCCCACTGGCCTTCACCTTTGCAGTTCCACCACGCGCCAACCTTTTCGGCGTCGCCTGTCCAGTCGCTTGCGGCGTCGGCGTTGCCGAACATGAGGATGAATTTTGCGGGCCTTCCAACATCGCCCGTAGGCGGCAGCATGGTAATCAGCGCTTGGCCCTCACCCTTGGAAACGCCGGTCCAATCCGCGTTGGCCCATGTCGGGCTTTCGCAATGGGGTGCGTTCTCTTTGGTGATGACCTGCCATTGGCCGGAGCGCAATTGTTCCGTAGCCCCCAATGCACAGCAAAACACCGCCAAGGCGGCAAGCAGTTGTGCGCGTCCCATGATACCTCCGCGTGAATTGACAATTGGCCCGTGAGCCATGGAGCATAGGCTTGTGGACCAGCAGCGTCAAACAACTGCTGGGTCAGCGTGCCAGTTCCATATGCTGCCAACGCCCGCTTTGCCAGCGCGCAAACAGGCAGGCTCCCAATGCGATAATATAGGCCAGCGCTGCTATCCAACTTCCCGTCGCGCCCATGCCGTATTGCGGCAGAAAATCCACGTAGCCCTGGCCGGGCGCGAACGTAAGCATGTGAACAAGCGGCACAAAGCCAACCCACGACAACAACAGCAGCATTGCCGCTGGGAACTTCACGTCGCCTGCTCCGCGCAGGCAAAAAGCGCAGCCGAGATTCAGCGCGTCAAATATCTGGTAACCCACCGCAATCCACATCAGCCGCGCGCCAAGCTCGCTGACGGCCGCAACATCGCCCGCGCCTCTGGCAAAGAACGCCGTCAGCGGCTGGCCGACGATGGCCAGCAATAGGCTGCCGATGCCCATGTAGGCGACGCACAGAAGGATCACGGTGTTGCCGCAGCGCCGAGCCCACTCTTTGTCACCCGCGCCGATGCTCTGGCCCACCAGTGTGGTGCCGGCAATCGCCAGGCCGATCGCGGGCATATAACACACCGAGGTCAACATCATCACAACCTGGCTGGCGGCGCTTTCGACCGCGCCCAGATGCGTGAGCATGAGCTGGAACAGCGCAAAGCCCGTCAGGTCGGCTGTCGCCGCCAGGCCCATGGGTATGCCGAGCTTGAACAGCGAACCGATGTTTCCCAAGCGCGGCTTCCACAGCCCACGGGACTGATACTCTGCATTGATGGGCCGCGCCAGGAATGCCACAAACAAACCAATCACGCCAAACACCTGCGAAATCGTGGTGGCCCACGCAATACCGGCGACGCCAAAACCCATCTCGAGCGCGACTGCATTGAACGCGACATTGAGCCCGCCAACAATGACTGCCGCCGCAAGTGAAATGCGCACGCGCCCGATGCCGTTGAAAAAACCCGACATGCCCCAGAGCGCAAATGTGGCCCAGCCGCCTATCACGCGCGGAAACCAGTAATCAACCGCCAGTTCATAAACGGGCGGCGCGAACCGAAACGGCGTCAGCACCGCATCCCCCAGAAAGGCCAGTGCGCCAAAGATCGGCGCAACCAGCAACGCGGCGTAAAGACCTGACCAGACCGCCATAGCCGCGCGCGGCTTCTCGCCCGCGCCGTAGGCTTGCGCAACTACGGTTTGCACAGCCTGGCCCGTGGCGCCAAAAAAGAGCACCGCAACGAGCGTAAGAAAGAACGTGCCCCCCACTGCAGCCAGGGCGTCAACGGAAAGCTTGCCGACAAACCAAGTGTCGGACAGGTTGAGAATGGCCTGAATGCTGGTATTCAGGAAAAGCGGCAACGCCAGCTTGAGCACTTCGCGCAGGTCAACGCGCCGCCTGCCCTGCGCGTCGATGCGCAGCGCCGGCAGATTCATCGTTGTCGCGCTTGTGCTCATGATCCGGCCTGGCAGCGCCGGACCCAGTCCGGCTTACTTGTAGTTCTGGAAGGAAATCGGCAGATCGAGGTCGAGTTCGCGCACGGCCTGCTGTACCGCCTGCAAATCATCGAGTTGCTTGCCGGAAACCCGCACTTCATCGCCCTGGATGCTGGCCTGCACCTTGAACTTCCGTTCCTTCACCATCTTGGTGATGATCTTGGCCTTCTCGCTGGGGATGCCCTGGCGGATTTCAAAGGTGGCGCGGATGCCGCCCTTCTGCGCGGGCTCTTCGGTTTTCAGTTCAAGCGCCTTCACGCTGACTCCGCGCTTCGCCAGGCGCGTCTTGAAGATATCTAGCATCGCGTCGAGCACATATTTTTCGCTGCCGGTGGCGATGACCTTCTTTTCACCCTTGTTCCACTCAAGTTCAGCCGTCTTGCCTTTGAAATCCCAGCGGTTGCCGATTTCCTTCAGCGCCTGCTGATGGGCGTTGTCGATCTCTGTCAGATCTACCTTGGCGACAATGTCGAAACTGTGATCGGCGGGCATAGTCGGACTCGTCCTTAGCGGGCGACAGGATTATCACGCCGACCGATTCCCGCAAGTGGACGACTTGATAGCCTCGCGTCCATGAACTGGTGGTACAAGGAAAAGCGCAAGAAGAAGAAATCGCCCGCGAACCTCGCGCTGGTGGAAACTGAGCGCGTGGAGAAAGTCGAACTTCCCCAGGAAGGCATGCGCTGCGACGTTTTCCTGCAGCAGCGCAACCCCTGGTACTCGCGCTCGCAACTGGCCAAGACTTTCGAGGAAAGCCGCGTCTTGCGCAATGGCGTTGATTGCCCGCCGGGCCGCAAATTACAGGCGGGCGACGTGATCACGCTTAAACTGCCGCCGCCGCACGAAGACGTCGAGGAAATGGCGCGCATTCCCTTTGACGTGATATTCGAAGATGAATGGATGCTCGTGGTCAGCAAGCCGCCGCATTTGATCGTGCACCCCACGGGCGGCTATCGATACACGACGCTCTTGAACGCGCTGCATTTCAAATATCGTAACCCGAATCCCGAAGTAACGCCGCGCCTGGTCAATCGCATCGACAAGGAAACTTCGGGTTTGATCATCTGCGGCAAGACCAGCGCCATGACGGGCGAACTGGGCGGAGCCCTCGAAGCACGGGAGGTCACCAAGGAATATCTCGCGCTCGTCGAAGGCGTCGTTGCGCTCGATCACCAGATGATTGATTTGCCCATCGGCGCGGCCGGCGGCGAAATCGAGATGCTCAAGGCCATTGACCGCGAGAAAGGCCTGCCGTCGCAAACGGAAGTCTGGGTCGAGCGGCGCTTCAAGCACTTCAGCCTGGTGCGCTGCCGCCTGCACACCGGCCGCATGCACCAGATTCGTGTGCACATGCAGGCGATTGGCCACCCGCTGGTGTGCGACCATCATTACGGCCTGCGTGACGAGTTACGCGCCGGCGATCTTGTTGAACCGCTGCCGCCCCCCACCAAGCTGGTTTCGCATTACGGCTACAACGAAGGCGACAGCGACGCCGACGTAACCGATCGCATCCGTGCCGTGGACACGCAAAAGCGCCACGAATATGAAGCGCTGTGCCGGGGCGAAGTCGTGCCGCGCGGAGAAAACGACCGGCTGCTGCTGGGCCGCTGTGCACTGCACAGCCACTCTTTGAAATTCACGCATCCGAAGACGCGGGCCGTCATCGAGCTTACGGCGCCGCTGCCCAAGGACATTCAAGGCGCCGTTGACGCACTCGACAAAAAATAAAGGCCGCTCGGGGGGCGAGCGGCCTTTTTCTTCAGGTTCCCGACCCAGGGGGGACATCAGGCCAGGAACCGTCTTTGTAAGGGGTGCGCGTTGCGCGCGGGAGAATTCGGGTACCGCAGAGAAGCGATACCGCAGTAAGGAATCGACTCGTATTTCAAAGATCGCGTCCTTCGATTACTTAAACGGATTATCCCCCCTCCGCGTTCCACGAAATCCGGAAGTATTTGACGAGAATTTGAACAAGATAAGCACGTTACCTATCGGTAGCGCCCGCGATTCATGCGGCTTCTGGGCGTTCTGTGCAATTTCATTACGCCACTGCTCCACAAACCGGCTTCGTTTGTAAACGGGGCGTAAAGACGCGCTTCTTAGCCGATTTTCAGCGCGGCCAGCAGCTGGCGCGCGGCTTCACGCGGCGAGAGTTCGCCTTCGGAAACTCGCTGTTTGAAAGTTTGAGCGGCGCGCTTGGGAACGCCCTCAACACGCATCAGCTCACGCAGCAACTGCATCACCAGATCATCAAAGCGCTCACCCTGCCTGCGCGCATGCACCCCCGCGAGCAACGCGTGCTGCCGCAAGTGCGTGCGGTGATGCGCGATGGCATCAAAACACTGGCGGATGCCCTTTCCCTCGCTGGCCACCGTGCGCACGATGGGAGGTTGCCACATCGGTTGCCCGGCCGGAGGCATGGGCCGGAGTTCAAGCGCCTCTTTTATGTCTTCCTCCAAGCGTTCGGCGCCGGCTTGGTCGCTCTTGTTGATCACGACGACATCTGCAACTTCCATGATGCCGGCCTTCAATGCCTGCACGGAATCGCCGGCGCTGGGCGTAAGCACGACTACGGTCGTGTCAGCGAGTTTGGCGATATCCACTTCGCTCTGGCCCACGCCCACCGTTTCCACGATTACGGGATCAAACCCCGCCAGCGCCAGCACGTCGCACGCATCTTCGGTAGAGGCCGCAAGCCCGCCGAACTGGCCGCGCGTGGCCATGGAGCGCACGAACACGCCCGCGTCCATCGCGTGCGCACTCATACGAAGGCGATCGCCCAAAAGTGCACCGCCGGAAAACGGGCTGGTGGGGTCAATGGCAACCACACCAACTTTTGCTCCTGTGGCGCGATATTCAGAGATCAGCGCACTCGTGAGCGTGCTCTTGCCCGCGCCGGGCGGGCCGGTAACGCCTATTCGCTGGGGACGCGGCAACCCCCCATACAACGAATCCAGCGCGGCCAGCGTGTCAGGTTCGCCACTCTCAGCGAGTGTGAGTGCACGGGCGATGGCGCGGGTGTCGCCGGATTTTACGTTGTCGAGCAATTCCATTGGGTTCGAATTTACAAGTCCCAAGTTACAAGTCCCAATGACTTCGCCTTTGGTAGGCGCCGCAGTTGCGACTTGTGAACCGGCACCGGTAAGCCAGAGCTACTCCAGCTCGGCGGCGTACTTTTTCGCGAGTTGGCGCAGCACGGGTATCGGGTCGCTGCGCGAGACGCGCGTGAACCAGGTCCTGAGTGACTTGTCCTTGAGCGCGCCCAGTCTGTTGATTGCGGCTTCGCGCACGCGCAGCTCGGGGTCGTTTTCGCCCAAGTCTTTGAGCTTGTCCAGACGATTGTCGGACAAGTAGGAAACCGAGACAACGCGCAGCGACGCCGGTTTGTCTTCGTTCAGGTACTCGTCAACCAGCAAATCGCGGGTTTGCGGATTGCGCTCGAGCAACGCAGCAAGCGCATCACCCTTCACGCCGCTGTTGGCCCCGTGCTGGAGCACGTCTTTGAGTTCATCGTCGGCCGACTTCAGCCTGGATTGCCGCAAACCGTTGATAGCGGCGCGGGCGGCGTCGGAATCGGTGCCGCCGGCCACGACTGTCAGCCGCTTGAGTTCTTCAGATGCGCCGGCGATGCGCCCCCACAAGACAATATAATCGCCCCTGTTGGGGCCCTGCGCGTTCATGCCGGCCTGGACCGCGTCACGCAGTCTCGCGCCCTCAAACGGGCAGTTCCCTAGCGCTTCTATGATGCGGCTCTTGAGCGCTGTGTCGTTGCCGGCTGCAATGGCGGCTTTGGCCGCGTCGAGCATTCTTGTACTGGCACTGAATATGGGCGCGTCTTTCCATGTGTCGGTAAGCAGCTTGAGCAACGCCGGCCAGTACTGGACGAACTCTGGCGCGCCCATGGCCGCGATCAACTTGTCTTGCGACTCGAATCTGCGCGCCCATTCGTGAACGAATTGTTCGCGCACGTTGAGTTCCGTGCGCGTACTCTTTAGAAACTCATCGATGTCCCCGTCATAGACCCAAGGCCGGAAGTCCGCCATGTTCGCGCCAAGCACTTCCAGCGCCCAGAGCGGCTTCTGCGACTGCAAAATGGCACGTACCAGACTGATCCGATCCTGCTCACGTGTCTGGCCTCGGCCGATAGCGTTGAGATAGACGGACAACTCGGGAATCTCGCCTTGCGAGTAGTTTTCGTCTGTGCCCAGAAACTTGCCCGGTGATTTGTCGTACGTTTGAAACGCCCATGCCTCGCGGTTCTCGGACGAAGGCAGGCACCCGTATTGCGCCAGCCTCACGGTCGCGTCGGACTCAATTTCCAGGGCGGCCAGCAACATCCTGGCTACCAGCTCAGGGGGCTTGGCGTTGCGAAGCCAGTTGGTTTCAAGAGTGACGCCCTTGGCATTGTTGTGCTGCACCGCGAACTTCAGGTTCTTGATGTGGATTTCGATTTCGCGCTCGGTAACACCTGCAACCGCGGGCGATTCCGGCTCGCCCATTGGCGCGGAATTGGACGGTGGCGCGCTCTCCGAATTTCCCGCGGCAGGCGTTTGGCGATTCGCTGCGGCAACCGGCATGCCGCGCGAGCCCAGGTCAGCGGCAGTGGCTGTGTTGGCGCGGGGTTCGTTCCCGACGTTTGATGCCGGCCGGTTGATCAGCGAAATCAACGCAAACGCTATCACGACAGGCAGTACACAAAACAGCAGCGGCCAAGCGTTGAGGCGTCGCTTCTCCTGAGGCATCTGTTCCGGCGTTTCCATACCGCGAGTTTAACGAATGAAACTTCACAAAGTAGGGACGTGCTTTTCCGCCACCCTACTTGTCCTCGAACTCAAGCGGCGGGTGTATCGTAATCCCACCTTGTCTGTGCGGCCCCCGCGCGCCGCTGAGCACCCAGTTCTCGATAATCCTGAGTTCGTTCTCCGGCAACGGGTCGCGACCGTAGGGCATGAGCGGAGGTTTGAAGCCGCGCAGGTGCATGAGGATCGGTGAATTCGGCGCAAAGGGCACCACCACAGCGCGACGTCGGCCCAGGTCGTCAAGTGCGCCTGCCATCACGTGCTCGTAGCTCTCAAGGCTCAGTTGGCGCGGCTTGCCCCACGTACCCTGCCAGCCGGCGCCGCCTTGGGGACTTGCGGTCATTGGCGGATCGGGGCGAGGGCCGTAATGGCAGCTCAAGCAACGCAGTGTGAAGATTTCCTGAACCTGCGCGTAGCCGACAGTTACTTCGGCGCCTGCGTCCTTGATTTTCAGCGGCGCAACATCAGGCACGCAGTTCATCACGTACCACGCCAGCAACTCTGCATCCGCTTCGGACATGCTGGAGTTTGTCGGCATACCGGCCCAGGGCATGACTTGATGAGGCTTGAGAATTGCGCCCTTGAGCCAACCGGGACGTACGCGATGCCAGGTTTGGCTCAGGTCGGGGGCAAACAGCGCGCCCGGGTTCGAGGCCAGGATTGCGGGGTCGCTGAGCCAGCCCGCCTCAATGGCATCAAAAGAGTGACACATTGTGCAAGTGAACCTGGCCGCCAGCGCTTTGCCCTGCTCGATCCGTGCGGGATCTGGTTGCGGTTCACGTTTGGGGCCGCTTTGGTTCAGTGCGGCCAGATCGGTGTTGGCCAGCAATTCCAGGTAGCGCGCGCTGACTTCCACTTCAGAATCGGTCAGGCCCATATCCGGCATGCGTGATGGCGAGTGCTCACGCACCGCATAGGGATACCGCAAGTAGCGGCGCAACCATGCGCCGGGCCTGCGCGCACCGATCGATGATAGCGGCGGCGCGAGATGATAGTGAATCGGCGGGTTGCTGCGCAGATGGCAAGACTGGCAATTCTCCTGCGGATGGTCAGGGATCTCGGCGGGATCCAGACGATGGCAGTAATTGCACTTCTTCTCGCTGACAAGACGGGCTCCGGCCGCCCTGATTTCGTCGGGCCGCGCTGGCAAATCCGCCGCCGTCGGGCTGCGCAAAGCACTTTCGGATGGCCGAGGACTCCGGGGCGCCTCGCCGGAACGAAGCATGATCGCGAGTACACCCGTGACACAGAGCGCGAGCCCGCAAATCAGCACGCCGTAATGTGAAATCCTGTGCATGGCCAAGCGCCGTGAGCGGAAGTGAGCTGACCGGAGAAACGGCTCGACTCCGGCCCACGCTGCATCATAGCCAAAAACGCAAATGAGCGATCCGGATGTCGAACACAATCGGACCGCTCACTTGCATTCGCTGGCTGTTTCGCGAATCTCTAGCCGTGCTTCAAAAGGCTGGGGTCAGTCTTGGGCTCAACGGGCCTTTCACCGGAACGCTTGAGAAAGCTGGTGTACTCCGCCCAGATCTCGCGCACCTTTTCCGGCGTAATGTGGCCATCATCGATCAAGATCGACTCGAGCCTCTTGATGTCGCCAAGCGCCTTGAACAACTGACGCTGAAACGCCAACGCTTCATCAAGATGCGTCTTCGTGATGTAGCCCTTGCGAAATGCACGCCGGCCAATGCGCTTGTCTTCTTGCCGCATGAGTGCAAAGTTGCGCGCCTTGACCAGCTTGTACAGCTCGGCGCGGCTAAGCCACTTGCGGTTGAGAATCGAGTGCGCGAGGTCCAGATCGCGGCCCTCGCTCTTGGCTGTTTGGCAATCCGCAAGCGCCTGATCAACCTGAGGCTGAGTCACTTTCGTGTTCTTCAGGATGATCTGGATCAGCAACTCATCCGCCTGGGACAACATATAGATTTTCGCTTCCTTGGTTAATGCTT
>JADLFN010000004.1 GCA_020845475.1 Planctomycetota bacterium | reverse complement strand
TCAGACAAGGCGGATCCTCTCTTTTGATCGTGGGTTGACTCGACACCACCCCATCGGCCAAAAGGTCGATCCGCCTTTCATTTGTTTGCGCTAATCCAGCAGCATTGGCCAGTCATGGCCGGGCACCAGTGCACCTGGATGGATTCCGTTCAGGTGGCCGGGCATGACTGCCTCGTCTTTGCACATCTTTCGCCGAATCGCCGATGTAAGCCTGCGGAGCAGGCGATGAGAAATAGCGTGGGGCGGGAGCCCCACGAACTGAGAGACAAGCGGTGTATAAGCCCGCGAAGCGGGCGACGCCATCGGTGCACGTGCACACCTGTGCGCCGCCCGCTCCGCGGGCTTGGCGGGCAACATGACTGCAATTCGATGGGTTTCCGCCCATCGCTATTGCACGCCGCCTGGTCCGCAGGCTTTCGTCCGCATAAAGGACATGCGTGAAGACAAGGCATGACTGCCCCGGCTTCCAAGGTGCGCGCTGCGCCTACTTCGCGTACAGCGGGAGCAGTTGGTACGGCACCTGAAGAATCAGCAGCGTGTAGGCCGTGGAGTACGCTTCGCCGTAGCTGCCCGAAGTCCAGCCCTTGTTGGTGGCGTCCTGGTCTTCGAGCAGCACTTCGCGGATCTTGGGGAAGTATTCGTCGAAGTACACTTCGTCGGGCGCGTTCCACATGGCTTGCGCGGCATAGAAGTGCGCATAGTGGAAGTGGCCGACATCAAGCGCGCCCTGGCCCTGGCGCTTGCGGGCGTGGAAATCATCGAGCTTGTAGCGCAGCCAATCGAGGCCGCCCTTGTAAACCTTGCCGACATCGTGCTCTTTCCAGGTGGCGCCTTCGGCATAAACGCCGAGCGCGTTCATGCAGCAGATGGCGGCGCCGCAGAGCGCGTAACTGTCAGGGTTCCAGTTGCTCGATTGCGAGTACTTGAACGTGTAGCCCTTGAGCTCAACGCCATCGACGGTGAACGGGCGAACATCCGCACTCTTGTAGAGGTAATCAATGGCCTTCTGGATGTACTTTTTCTCGACCACAATGCCCGCGTCGCTTGCGGCGCGCAGCGCCTGAAGGCAGCAAACGGTGGTGCTGCCTTCGTCCCAGGTCAGGTCGTCTGGAATGTAGCCCCAGCCGCCCAGCCCTGTCTGGCCCTTTTGGATGATCTGCACGGCTTTATTGAGGGCGTTCTTGAGTTCTTTGTTGTTGGGCTGGCTGCCGTAGGCCATGGCCAGCAGCAGCGTGGCATAGCCGTGGCCATGGATGCGCGAGCCATCATTCGAGCCCGTGATGTAGCCCGTGTTGGGATCCTGGCAGCTCAGCAGATACTTAATGGCGTTGGCAACGTTGGCGGAGTAGGGCCCTTTTTCAGCGGTGCTGCCGCCGGCCATGAACGCAAGGGCGGAAAGCGCGGTCACGGCAATCGCGATGCCGCCGCCGTTGCGGTCGGCGAATTTGCCCGAGGCGTCCTGCAGCGCGGACAGGCGCTTGAGCCCGCCTTCAACGGCCGTCTTGAGTTCAGGCGTGATGTGCTTTTTGGATAGCGTGCGAATCGCGGGCGCTTCGCCGGGATCAACGGCCTTGCCATCTTCCTTGGGCTTCTCGGCGGGGTTGTCCTGCGCCACCGTGGCGCTGATGAACGAGGCAAGAACGGCGGCTGCAATGAAAACTCGACGCATAGGCTGCTCCAGAGGCGCGCACTTCAATATAACGCAATCGGCAGCCAATAGGGCGATGTGAAACTGGAAATCCTTATCGCCGGCGGCGTTTGCCGCCGCGGAAATGGCGGCGTTCTTTCTGTTCATGCCGCGCACTGCCCTTGCGCGGCTTGCGGTGGCGCGGGTCGTAGAGCGAGTCTTTTTCGCGCTCGCCCACGGGCAAGAGCCGCATTTCGCGGCTGGCGAGGTCGATGGAGTCAATCTGCACCTCCACGCGGTCGCCCATCATCAGGCGCTGCGTGCCCTCGCGCGTTTCGTAAAGCGCCCAGAACTTGTGCGTGTCAACCCAGCCGTCGGCGAGGTCGCGAAAATCAATCGTGCCTTCTGCGAGGCAGCCATCGAGCTTGACGCTGACGCCGCGCGAGCCCACGTTGATCACCGTGCCCTCATAGACCTCGCCGATCTTGTTGAGCAGGGTGCGCAGGATCTTGATCTGGTTGGCGGCGATTTCGCCGCGGTCAGCCTGGATGCTGCGCTCGGTGCAATGGTGCGCGATGCTGGGCATCAGCATTTCCCAGGCATCGGCGCGCGCCATGTCACGGCCGTCCCTGGCGTGCGACTTGTTGGCGTGGCCCAGCTTGCCGTCGGCCCAGGGAAGGCTCAGCTCGCGCGTTTCAAAGCGCAGCTTCGCGCCCGTGGCGAGATATTCCGTGAGCACCTGGTGGGTGACGGTGTCAGGGTAGCGGCGAATGGGCGACGTGAAATGCACGTATTGGCTCGTGGCCAGCGCGTAATGCAGCGCGGGCTCAGGCGCATACGTTGCGCGCTTCATGCTGCGCAGCAGCGCCAGGTTGATGGCGTCGGCGCCGGGGCGCATGGCGATGTCGTCGAGCATCTTCTGCAATTCGCCGGGCGTTTCGAAATCGGGCTTGCGCACGCGCAGTTCGTCGCAGAATTCCCAGAATGCTTCCTTGGCATCTTCATCCGGCGCGGGATGCACGCGGCCGATGTAGGGCAAGCCGCGCTCAAGCAGGAAGCGCGCCACGGCCACGTTGGCCGCGAGCATGAATTCCTCGATGAGATTGTGGGCGGGATCGTGCTTTTCAGGCTCGATGCTCTCGGCAAGGCCCGTGGGGCCGACAATCACGTGCGGGCGCTGGATGTCAAGAATCAGCGCGCCGCGCTCAAGGCGCTTGTCGAGCAATTTGTCAGCGAGGTTGCGGCCCTCGACGAGCATCCAGTCAACGGTTGAGTCGCCGGTGCTGGCACCGCCCTTGAGCACGGGCATTACTTCTTCATAGGTGAGATAACGCCGCACGCAAAGCACGCTTTGCACCACCTCGCGCCGCACTTCGTTGCCGTTGGCGTCGAAAATCATGAAGCAGCTCATGGCTAGCCGCGTCGCGTTCTGGTGCAGCGAGCAAAGCCCGTTGCTGAGTTTGCGCGGCAGCATGGGGATGGTCTTGCCGGGCAGATAAACGCTGGTCGCCCTGTGCTGCGCTTCGCGATCCAGAGCCGTGCCGGGCCGCACGTAGTGCGCGACATCGGCAATGTGCACGCCCAATCGCGTCAGGCCGCCCTCGAGCAGCTCGAGCGAAATCGCGTCGTCGTGGTCCTGCGCGTCCTTGGGGTCGATTGTGATGACCGGAATGTCGCGCAAATCGACGCGGCTATGAAACTCGCTCTCGTTGGGATTGTCGGGCAGGGTTTCGGTTTCTTCGAGCGTTTCGGGCTCGAACTCGCCGGCGAAGCCGAACAGCGCGCAGAGGTTGTCGAGGTCTTCCAGCGGGTTGCGAAGATTGCCCAGCGTGCCGACAAGTTCGGCGCGCGTGTGACCCGCGGGGCTGGGCTTGCGCGAAAGCCGCACGCGAACGATCGCGCCGGGCTTGAGGCCGCGCCCTTCACCCTCAGGCAGCCACGCATAATTGGGCAGGTTGTAGCCCTCAAGGTGAATGCGCCCGCGGCCGCTGGGCGTAACTTCGTAGGCGCCCACGACCTCGCTCTGTCGCGGCTGGATGATGTTCAGGACTTTGCCGTAGGCCTCGGCGGAGGCCTTGCCCTTGCGGCCGGGTTTTTCTTTGCGCACGGAAACGAGCACGTGGTCGCCGTCCTGCGCGCCTTCTTCACCGCCGGGCGGAATCTGGATCTTGCCGCTGCCGCTGGCGACGTATCCCGTGTGCTTGCCGCGCCGGAACACGCCCGTGACCACTTTGCCTTTGGGGCGCTGGTAGCGCTTGCGCTTGATGCGCTGGAGAAAACCCTGGCGGGCAAGTTCTTCAAGCCAGCGCTCAAAGGCCTCGGCATCGGAGACATGGAGCGCTGAGGCAAGTTCATCCACGTTCTGAGGCTCGGAGCAAAGCTCAAGCACACGCTTGCGCATGGCCTCGGAGAAGGCGGGGCTGTCGGCGGAGTCGTTCACGGCGAGACTGTAGCACGGGCCTCCCGGCCCGTGGCGGAATTCTGACGTCACGGACCGGGAGGTCCGTGCTACGCGCTGGTGACGTTTTCGACGGTTTGCGTGACCGGGAAGAAGCGGTTCATTCCTGAATAGGGAGAATCCTCGCCCGTGCACGGGAAGGCTCAAGTGTGATCAATGCGCCCTGCATGAGCTGCGTTTCGAATTGCCGCAACGCTGCAAAGACCAGCGCACCGATGTCTTCGACCAGTACCGATGGCGTGCGAGCCTGGATTACACTGGGGAGGCTGGCCTTGTTTCGATAGAGCAGGTTTCCGAAATCCAGGTCGTGCGTCAGAACCACGAAGTTGGCGCCGGCAGCCCAGGCCATGATTTCACTGTCTTTGGCATGTGCATCGCCAATGTTGCTCCAGTGGCGCGCCTCGTGGCCATGGCTTCGCAGGGCCTCTACCCATTCCGGCGAGAGGCACATGTCGATGAGGATTTTCATGCGGCCGAAAGCGGAACTTCGGACTCAAGCATGCGCCAGGCTGCAAACGCCAGCGCTTCCTTCAGGTCGTCCGCCTCGAGGTATGGGTAGGCCTTGAGTATTCGCTCGGTGGAGTGCCCTTGCGCCATGAGACCAATCACCGTGGCCACGGTGACGCGTAAGCCGCGGATGCAGGGCTTGCCACCCATGACATCGGGATCGACGGTGATGCGCTTGAACTGCGGCATGAGGGCCTCCGCATTCAGTTTAGAATTGTTTGCGGCAGCGCCTACGCGCTGGTGACGTTTTCGACGGTTTGCGTGACCGGGAAGAAGCTGGGTGCTTCGTGGCCGCTGGGCCAGGTCACGACGATCGCGCTCTTGATGCAGACTTCCTCGCACAGGCGGCAGCCGACGCAGTCTTTTTCTTTCTCTTCGGCCATGCGCGCAACGGGGAAGAACGCGCCGTCCTTCTCGTGGTGCTCCCAGTTCATGTCGAGGCAATCAAACGGGCACGCGGCTACGCAGAATTCGCAGCCGGTGCAAAGCTCCTCGATCACGCGCGCGATGGGGCGCTTTTTCTGCTGATTCACCTTGGGAACAATCTGGCCGAGATCGTTTGAGATGGCCTCAACGGGGCAATAGCTTTCGCACACGCCGCAATCGATACAGATTTCAGGGTCGATCACATGCAGCGCCTTGTTCTCGCCCGCGATGCAATCAACGGGACACTTCTTGGCGCAGATGGTGCAGCCGATGCAGCGATCGGTAATGAAGTGCGGCATGGCGGGGAAGCTTATGGCCCGGACGCGGCTTCTGCAAGAGGCGGACTTTCGTGGTCCGATTTTCGATTGTCGATTGCCGATTTTCGATTGAACGGCAACGACGTCTCGTGTCGCGAGTCACTCTTCGCGAGTCAATTGCTTTTGACCCGGCGCGCGGCACACGCGACGCGGGACATCGTTCCCAATCGACAATCGTCAATCGGCAATCGACAATCGAAACATGGGTGACCCGCACGAACTCGAAGGCGTGAGCAACGAAGACCTCTGGCAGCGCTCGCTGGAGAGTTTCAACACGGGCGATTACTTCATGACCCACGAATACCTGGAAGAACTCTGGCGCCGCCACGACGACGAGCTGAGCAAGTTCTATCAGGGGCTTTTGCAAGCAGCCGTCAGCCTCTACCACTACGGCAACGGAAATTTCCACGGAGCCAAGCTGCTGGCCAGGCAAAGCACCAACATGCTCGCCAAACTCCCCGCGCAATTCCACGGCATCGAACTGGGCAGGTTTCGAGACGAGTACGCACGAGTGATCACGCCAGTGCTCGACCCGCAACCCGGCCTCAAACCCCTCGCACCTGAAGAAGCGCCCAAGATTCACGCGGCTTAACTTTGGAGTGCGCCGGCTTGCCGGCGCTTTCGCCACTCGTTGTTCAATCGGAAGGTCCAAAGCGCCGGCGAGCCGGCGCACTCCAAAGTGGCTTCCCCTGCTTGACATCTTCTTGCCAGACGCGATTATCCTCTGCCGAGAGCCAACCAGACAATCGCTTCCTGATCCGATACGAGGTGCTGCATGCCTGATCCCGCGCACTCGCCGATTCAGTTAATTGGCGAGAAGTTTCCCTACACCAAGATTGAAGTTTCCGCCGAGGCCCACAAGCTTTACGACGAGTGGATTGCGCGTTTGTTTGCCCGCATCAGCTCGGGCGAGGACCGCAACGACATCTGCCGTGACACGCTTTCCGAACTTTATGGCGTGCCGCGCGGCAACGCGATTCTCAACGCGCAGTTCGACCCGCGCAACGTCACGCTGGAGCCTGAATACTACGGCGATTGCGACATGCCGCGCTTTCTGGAGCGCAAGCCGTTGCTCTGGCTTTGGTACATGTTCGACAAATCGCCCGCCGGCTTGAACCTGGATTTCGGCTTCAAGTTCCGCCGCGCGCTGGCTCCCTTCATCTTCAAGAAGGTGGGCAAAAACTTTAAGTGCTTCCCCTTTGTCGAGTTCACCTTTGGCTACAACCTCGAAGTCGGCGACGACGTGGTCTTTCACCGCTGGGTTTTCATCGACGACCGCTTCACGGTGAAGATCGGCAACCACACTTCACTCAGCGATTACGTGAACGTCTATTCGCACACGCACGACATCAACTGCCGCTATTTCGTGAGCAACCTGCCCACGATCATCGGCAACAACTGCCGCGTGACCTATCACAGCACGGTGCTCGCCGGCACCAAGATGGCCGACAACTCCATGCTCGGTGCACTGGGCCTGCTGACGCGCGAAACGAGGCAAGATGCCGTGTACGTGGGCATCCCGGCCAAGAAAGTGAAAGACAAAGACCCGCGGCACCATTGCCGCCCGGGCGACCACCCGGATGAGACGATTACGTGATGGGTATCAGGTATCGGGTTTCAGGTATCAGCTCTTTCCCGATACCTGGCACCTGATACCCGATATCCGATACCCGATACCAAACATGAATGACTCACAACACCCGCACCGGAGCTAAGTCATGGCAAAGAGAGTGAATTCGATTCACGAACTGATCGGCGACACGCCTGTTGTGCGCCTGAACCGTATTGTCCCGGCGAACGCGGCTACTGTTTTCGCCAAAATCGAGTACGCCAATCCTGGCTGCTCAGTCAAAGACCGCATTGCGCTTTCGATGATCAACGAGGCCGAGAAGAAGGGAGAACTTACGCCCGGCAAATCGGTGATCGTTGAAGGCACCAGCGGCAACACCGGCATTGGCCTGGCGCTCGTGGCTGCGAGCAAGGGTTACAAGTGCATCCTGTGCATGCCCGAGAGCATGACGGTGGAACGCCGCAACACGCTCAAGGCCTACGGCGCGGAACTGGTGCTCACGCCCGCGAGCGAAGGCATGGCCGGCGCCGTGGCCAAGGCCAAAGAAATCGTGGCCAAGAACCCCAATCACTGGGAGGCCAAGCAGTTTGACAACCCGGCCAACCCGCTGATCCACCGCAACACCACGGGCCCGGAAATTCTACAGCAGGTGCCCGAGATCGACGCCTTTGTGGCCGGCATCGGCACGGGCGGAACCGTGACAGGTGCTGGCCGCGTCATCAAGGCCGCGAAGCCGCACGTGAAAGTTTACGCCGTCGAGCCCAAGGATTCGCCGCTGCTGACGGAAGGCAAGAAGGGCCCGCACAAGATCCAGGGCATTGGGGCGAACTTCGTGCCGAGCATCCTGGATAAAGAAGTGTACGACCAGGTGTACGACGCAACTTACCCTGACGCGCTGGCCACGGCGCGCCGCCTGTGCCGCGAAGAAGGCATCTTTAGCGGCGTGAGCACGGGCGCCATCTGCTGGGCCGCGCTGGATGTGGCGGTGAAGCTGGGCAAGGGCAAGACGGTGGTGTTCGTTGTGTGCGACTACGGCGAGCGCTATTCAACGCACGAGCTGTGGGCCAACGCGTGATGACGCTGTGCAGGGGCGACATATATGTCGCCCCTGCGATCAGTTGCCCGTGCCGCCGGTGCCGCCCGTTCCGGCTGGGGGCGTGGCGGGTTTGTCGCTGGGCAGGGCGAGCTGGTAGAGCTTGAACTTGTCGTCAAGGTCGGGGAAATCGGGCAGGCGCACGAGCGTGTGGTAAACACCCAGCCGGCGCTCGCGCTTGCGGTTGAAGGCATCCAGCGGCGTCACGTCGAGTACGATTTCAATACGTACGGCGTAGGGCAGGCGCTTCTTATCGTCGGCATCCCATTCGTCGAATTCGTAGTCGCGGCCGCTGACCACTTCGTCGTAGGCCTTGGGGTCGGCGTCGGCTTCGGGCTTTTCGTAGTACTTCACGCGGAAGCTGACGAGCCGATCCGTGAGCTTGACGCCAAGGCCGCCCTCGTTGGGCATTTTGTCCACGGAGAAATCTTCGCGGCGATAGAGCCGGTAGAGGCCGGTGTCGCTGTCGGGCTTGACGTAATAGCCCACTTCCGTCAGGTCGCTGCGGATGCCGTGATAGCGCATGTAGGAATCAACGCTGGTGACAAACCAGAGTTCGTCCATGGCGGCGTCTTCGTCGCCTTTGTGCTCGCCCACAAAGAAGCTGCCCTCAAGGCCCACGTCACCCGCGCCGGTTTCACTGCCCGATGTCGTGGTATCCGTTGCGCCGCCTGTGCCTCCGGTGCCGCTTGTGCCGCTGGTTCCCGAGGTGCTGCCGGCCTTGGCGTTGATCTTGCTTGTGGCCCACGCGTTGCGCAGGTCGCGCGCGATGATTTCCAGGATTGCCGGGCCCATCTTGCGCGCGCGGGTTTCGCTTTCCAGCTTCACTTTCACTTCAGCCGTCGAGATCAGGATCATGGTCAGGCTCGCCAGCAGCGTGCCGGTAATGACCAGCGTCAGCACCAGCTCCAGCAGCGTGAAGCCGCGCCGAGAGCCGCGCTTGGCGCGCCTCTCGAATTCAAAATTCAAAATGCAAAATTCAAAATGGGCCGGCCTCGAGGCGGCTTGCTTTCCAATTTTGAATTTTGAATTTTTCATTTTGAATTGCCCTATCGGCCCGTTCCGCTGGTTCCGCCCGTGCCGCTTGTTGCCGCGGCTTCGGCCGGTTTCTTGAGCGTGTAAGGGTCGAGGTAGGTCACGAGCTTGATGGAGCGGCGCTTTTGCAGTGCGCTTTCGCTTTCCAGCCCGCCCTCTGCATCGCGCTGCGCCGCCAGGGGCATCATGACCTCAAGCGTCACGCGGATCACGCGCGCGCCAACCTGAGTTCGCGGGTCTTTGTCTTCGGTCGGCTCGCCTGAAGCATCGAGCGGCTGCTCCCAGTTGTCGAGGTCGTCCTTGCTGCCGATAAAATCCTGGCTGACGATGATCAGTTCTTTCGTCCACTTGTACTCAAAGCGCGCCAGGTATTCGCGGTCGTACCACTTCTCGCTGGCGCGGCGGTTGAATTCGTTGACGCGATTGTCCATTTCCGCGAACGTGCCGGAATCTTCGATGATGAAGGTCTCGGCGTCCTCGGGGTCGGGCAGGCGCTCGCTCAAGATTTCGTTCATCTTGAGTTCGGCCAGCCAGGCCGCGGTGCGAGAATCGCCGCTTTCGTTGAATGCCGTAATGGTCTGGTTGCGCACCTGCAGCAAGAACAGCAGCGCAATGCCCATGATCAGCACCGCCACCATGACCTCAAGCAGCGCAAAGCCGCGCTTCGCGCCGCGCTTCAATTCAAGATTCAAAATTGAAAATTCAAAATGGGCCGGCTTGGCGGCGCGCTGCACTGCCATTTTGAATTTTGAATTTTGACTTTTGAATTGCTTCACTTCAGCCTCTCCGGCAGTTCGGGTTTCTGTTCACCGGGGAACACTTCGGCCAGACCGGTGAACGGGTTGACCTCAATCGTGTAGATTTCGTCGCGCACGTTGCGCAGGTAAATGTAATGCCAGTGGCTGCCGCCTTCGGGCGTGAACTCCACTTTCACGCTGCCCCTTGTTTCAGAGCTGCCGTCGGCGAAGCTCACGCGCTCGATCCACACGGAAAACTCGCGCCGGTTGGCGCTGGTGTAGCGCGAGGGCAGTTGAATATAGGCGCCGGCTCTGCGCGTTTCATCTTCGCTCGATTCCGGAATTTCAGCGTTAGCCGCCGGCGGCACCCAGGCGAAGTAGTATTGCTCATCCAGGTTGTATTCCACGGCATAGGCGCGGCCCTTGAGGGCTGCGTTGCCGCGCACGGTTTCAAGGAAGCCGGCAATGGAGCGCGCCTGGCTCTTGAGATCTTCCGTGTCGCGCATCGTGAAGTAGCCGACGGTGAAAACGGCCATGACCAGTGCACCCATCAGGAGCACAACCATGACCAGTTCAACGAGCGTAAAGCCGCGCCGGGACATGCCTGATTGAACGAATGAAATGACAGGAGGCGGGACAAATCCCGCCTCCGATGAGTACGCTTTGCTTGCGTTACTTGGCGTCATCCACCATGCCCCGCTCGGTGAAGCGGATGTCTTTATCCGGTACTTCCGCGCCGCCTTCGGCCTGATCCTTGCCAAGGCAGGTGAGCACAAAGCCCGTGGCCGTGCGCTCATAGGCGTAGGGCTGCTTGGAGAACGGGTCGCTGGGCACCTTGCCATTGAATTGATCGGCAATCGCGTCAATGGCGTCAGGGTAGTCACCGCGATCAAGGTTGTAAGTGTTGAGCGCCTTGACGATTTCGCCCATTTCCGTCTGGGCCTTGGTCCATTTGGCTTTGTCCGGCTTGTCCATCACAAACACGAAGGCCACCGTGCCGATGATGCCCAGGATCACGATAACCACCATCAATTCAACGAGCGTAAAGCCGCGCTTGAGGTTGTGCCGCATGAGTTGCTCCGGTAAAAAACGCAATGTCCGCTGCACATAATACGCCCTAAACGCCGCGGCGCTGGCGAAATTCCGGCAAAAGCTGACCCAAGGAACAGCCTGATGTGTGGACGCGCATACATTTCAAGGCGGCATATCCGCTACATTGAGGAAAAGCAGCCCGACCTCTGGGCCACGTGGCAGAAATCGAAATACGGCGGGCCGGAGGAAAACGGCGACATCCGGCCCACGCAGGCATTAATCTGTGCGCGCATCACCCAGCGCGGCCCGGAGCTTCTGCCCATGCGCTGGGGTTTTGCGCGGCCCTACAAGAACGCAATCATCAACGCCACGGCGGAGAAGCTGACCGGGAAATTCTGGGGCAAAGCGGCCAAAGAGCGGCGCTGCACGGTGTTTGTCAGCGGCTATTTTGAATGGGTGTTGGATCACCGCGGCCACAAAGACCCGCGCGCCTTTGAGCTGCCGCAGAAAGGGCCGATGTGGCTTGCCGGCCTGTGGGAAGAAGACGCCGAGTTCGGCCCATGCGTGGCGATCGTGACGTGCGAGGCTGCAGGCCACATGAAGGAGATGCACGATCGCATGCCGGTCATCCTCGACGCGGCCGGCGTTGAAAGCTGGCTCAACCCTGACACTGAGGGCGAGCAAGCCCAGAAGATGGCCCAACCTTACAGGAAAGACATCGTCATATTCCCGTGCCTGAAGCCAAGCCACGACCACATCCCCGAGCTCGAAGACATCCAGCAGCAAGGCAACAACGCCAAGGGCAAAGGGCTGTTCGGATAGCGCAACATGCGAAGCGCAATTCCCCCAGCACGCAGTACGCGCTCGGGCAATCTGGGCTATGCCGGATTGTTTGGCTTGGGAATGCGGCTTGTCGGGCGCATGAGTGGTTTGGTTGCGCGCTTTTGCCCGGGCGGCGGGTTTGTGGCTGCGCTGTTGCCGGGGGAAAGCAGCTGAGTCCAGGCGCGCAAACCCGCGCTCTGCTCTGCCTTCAGGTTGGCGTAGCCCTCGGGGCTGAGCGCCTGCACGGTGACGGTCTTGCCGTTGTTCATGGCGCCCTGCATCCAGGTGTAGATCTTGCGCTCGCGGTCCGCGCGCGCGAGCCGGACCACAATCTCGCTCACGCCGGCCAGCGTTGCGGCGTAATCGCCTCCGATGTTGGCCACGGCTTCAAAGAGCGGCCCGAGCCCTTCTTCGCCCTGCGGATCAAATTCCACTTCCAGCCGGCCGCCGATGACGCGTGCGGTAATTGCCATGTTTGCCCCTCCGACCCTACTTCAACTGCGACAGGCCCGGGCGTCAAGGCGCGCGGTTGACTTTGCTCTCCGCCTATGCGGCAATGAGATCATGGCTGCGCGCGCGCTTCTGGTGCTGGTGTTTCTCTCGCTGGGCGGTTGTGCCTTCCTTGAGATTGGCAAGCCGCTGCGCGAGGCAAAGCTCTCCGGCCAGGCCGTCGTGCTCAATGTGCCCGTCGTGATGCAGGACGACCCCTACGATTGCGGCGTGGCGGCGCTCTCGATGCTGCTGGCCTACTACGGGCACAAGAGCGACCCGCAGAAAGCGGCGCCGCTGCGCGCCAAAGCCGCGCGTGAAGAGGGTTTGACGGGCGCCGACCTCGAGGACTACCTGAAATCCGAGGGCCTGAACACGGCGCTGTTCGCGGGCGAACTTTCGCATGATCTCAAGGGAATCTACTACCACCTCGACCGCGGCCGGCCACTGATCGTGGCCATGAACGTGAGCGACGCGGGCAACCACTTTGTGCTGCTCACCGGCTATGACGCGCGCAACGACTGGATCCTGGTTCAGGATCCGCAGCGCGGCGCACTGGTGTGCGTCAGCGGCCAGTTTGAATACGCCTGGAAGCGCGGCTCGCACTTCACGCTGCTGGCGACGCCGAAGTAACTGGGTGATAGAATGTAATTGCGACACTCCACGGGCCAAAAGGGAGCCGCCATGCGTCTTGCCAATACGTTGTTCGCCTGCACCCTGTTTGCCCTGCCGCTATCCGCGCAGGCGAAGTATCAGCCGCCGACGGCCGATGAACTCAAGCAACTGGAGCAAGATTGCAAGCCTGAACTGCGCGAGGTGCGCGCGGGCAAGGCCGAATTCGGCCAGCCGCTGACCGAGCGCGAGCGCGAAGTGCTGGAAGTGATGGCGCGCGATTACCCCAAGGAATACGCGCAGTTGCAGGAGTTGCGCGGCGGCGGGCGCCTTCACGTAAGCTGGTGGAGCGACTGGGGCATCTACCTGATCATCCCCGGCGCGTCCACGGCCACGGCGGTGCTGATCCTGCTGCTTCTGCTGCTGCTGATCTGGTAGCCATTGGGCCCCTGATGCAACGAGCCGCGCGCAGGCGCTGCGCACCTCTTGTTCAATTTCTGACAGTCGCGGCTCAAAATAGAAATCCACGCTGTTGACGAACCTCCAGCGCGGCACAAGAATGCGCGCGGAGATAGCCATGGCACAACGCACTTTTCCCTGCACTTCCTGCAGCGCGCCCATTGAGGTGCCCGACAACTACTTCAGAGCCCTGATCGCCTGCCCACACTGCGGCCTGGCCCATTTTCGCCTGACCGGCAAAGCCGCGCTTTCGGGGGCCGCGCCATCGGCCGCCTCACCTCTCCCAGGCGCGGCTTCGCCGACGCCGACGTACCCGAGCGCACCTTACCCCGGGCAGGCTCCGTTTGCGGGGCCAAGCGGCGTGCCTTACCCGCAGCCGATGGGGCCGCAGCCCTATCCGCGGCAGGGCGCGCCCTATCCCGCGCCCTTTCCCGGCCAGCCCTTTCGCCCGCAATTTGGCGGCTACGCGCCGCTGCCCCAGAAAAGCAACAAGGGCCTGTTCATCGGCCTGGGCATTGCCGGCGGCGTGATTCTTATGGTTCTTGTACTCGCGGCGATTCCGTTGATTGCCGGCAGCGCGGGCGCAAACTCAAGCGAGGATTGGTACCAATACACTTCAACGGAGGGCGGCTTCAGCGCCAAGTTTCCCAAGAAGCCGCTCGAGGACAGCGAGGTCAAGCAAACCGGACTGGGCCCGCGCACCATGTACCGCGCCATGTGCGTGAGCGGCGGCGTGAACTACGAAGTGATCTACTTTGACCTCGGCGAGGGCCCGGAGGCGAACTTCGAATTCGACGCCAACAGCGGCTTTGCGCACGCCGCCGATGGCATGAAAGGCCGCGTCGTTTCCACGGAGCGCATCACGGTCTGCGGTGTGCCGGCAGGCAAAGGCGTGATCGAGAACGACAACGGCTATCGCGGTGAAATGGCCTGCCTGCGGGTGGGCAACCGCGTTTACATCATTGCCTGCGAGCGCGCACTGGCATTTTCCACGATCAACTTTCAGGTATTCCTCGACACATTTTCGCTGGGCGCGGGCAAAGGCGCCGGCCCCACAAGCCAGGATCAGTGGTGGTCGCTCTACAAGCCCGGCGCAACGTGGACGATCCGAACCACCAACCGTTTGCCGGGCGGTCAGAAGCACATCAATTGCATGCGCGCCGAGGTGAAGTCGGTCAGCGCCGGCGGCGCAAGAGTAAAGTTCGTGATGCTTGATCAGGACATGAAACCGATGGCCGGCATACCAGACACGCTTACGGACGTCCTCCCGCCCCAATCCAGCGGCGAGCCTGCCCAGAAAGTGCTGGCGCGCGGTGAGGAAACCCTCGGCCAATGGGCAACCAAGTGGGTCGAAATAGATCAGGGCAGAAGTCGAACGAAGATTTGGTATTCCGTAGAGTTCGGGACGCACCTCTTGATCAAGTCGGAGACGACGGGCGATCAGATGCGATCCACATCTGAGTTGATTGCCTTTGAACGCGGCAAGTAACAAACGGCAGGCAGAAAAGGGGCAAAGGCTATGGCGCAAAAAACGTTCTCGTGCACTGCCTGCGGGCAGCCCATTGAAGTGCCAGACGGCTTCTCGGCCGCAGTCATTGACTGCCCCCACTGCGGAGCGCCGCACAGCCGCCATTCCGAGCGGCCCTACATCTCGCCGCGCGCGGCTAAAATGGCGCAGCCCGGCGCGCCGCTGGTCGCCGGCAACATGCCGCCACAGCCGCCCATGCCCAACCCCGGCATGATGCCGCCTCCGCCCAACCCCGGCATGATGCCGCCTCCGCCCATGGCGCCCTATCCCCCGCGCGCTTACATGGGCCCGCCGCCCGCACCGCGCAACAACACCACCTTGTTCGTGATCCTTGGCGTCGTGGGCGCGGCCCTGATCGGCGGCGGCATTCTGCTTTTCATGCTCGTGTTCATGGTGGCGCCGCAGGTGACGCCCACGCCGCCGCCCGCCCCCCCCACCACCGGGCACAATCTGAATGAAGTGCCCACCGATTGGGTCAAGCACGCCTCGACGGATGGCCGCTTCCGCGCTGAATTTCCCATCGCGCCCACGATCAGCGCCAAACCCTTTTCGTCCCGTATTGGATCACACGTCGCGAACCTGGCCATCTCGGAGGTCGGCGGCATTGATTTCTGGGTCGTGTACTGGGATCTCGGCATCGACCGTCCTTCCGAATACGTCATCGATATCGACGCCGCCCTGCGCGCACTCACCGCCGGCACCGACGCGCGCGTAACCTCCACCCAGCCCCTCAAACTCGGCAACAACAACGGCGTGCTCGCGAATTTCACACGCGTGAACTCCGGCCTCACCTCCTATGCCGCCAGCGTGCGCGCGGGCAACCGCGTTTTCATTGTCTGCGCCGATGGCCGCTCGCGCGATGCCGGCGCCTATTGGCCGCGCTTTTTGGCCGCTTTCAGCTTCGACGACGAACTCAATTTCCTCGAAACCATGTACTTCGATTGCCCCGGCCGCATGGACCTTCTCACCGGCCAACAGGTATCCCTGCGCTTGCGCGGCTCGGGCGGCAAGGCGCCTTACACCTGGAAAGCCACGGGCCTGCCGCGCGGGCTGGAAGTACGCGCCAAGAACGACACCTCGGGTGAACTTGCCGGCTCTCCTCAAGAAGCGGGCAGCTACAGCGCCGCCGTGATCATGGTGGACGCTCTCCAGCGGGAGTTCAAAAGTCCGTGCAAGTTTGAGGTCTCAAAGGCGCCTGAAAACGCCGGCACCATGACGCTCAAGACCATCAAAGGCCGCGCCGGTATGCCCATCTCCGGCCGCGTTGTATTGAAGCCGGCCGCCACACCCGAAAGCGTGCAATGGACCTGGGACGAAACCCAGGCGCCCAAGGGCGTCACCTTCCAGATATTCACGCCCGATCTCGTCATCGGCGGCACACCCGAACAGGGCGGCAAATTCAGCGTCGCGCTTACGTGCAAGATCAAACTCAAGGACAGCGGGCTTGAACTCGAAAGCCAGGGCACGCTCGAGTTCGACCTCACGGATGCCTGGCCCGATGTAGCCTCGCGCTTTGGTAAGTCCACGCTCCTGATCCAGCACAACGGCGTGTACAGCCCCGAGCCCTGGAAGTACCTGCTCACCACGCTGGCCAAACGCTGCGAAAGCCTCGGCGCAGGCGAGAAAATCAATATCTGGACACTCACCGGCTTTGGCCGCACCGTTTCAACCAAAGATGCCGGCCCGCAACCCAACACTACCGGCGCCACCGTGGCCAAACTCCTGCGCCGCGACGCCGAAAAAACCAAAGAACGCGAAGGCGCGGCTTCCAAAGACCTCGCGGGCATCGCCGCCGGGGATTACCAGGGTTACGATCGGATTATTCTAATAACGAATCTGGTTCAGGATCAAACCAGCCTGCCCATGCTGAAAACCGAACTCGAACGCCTCAAAGCCACGGGCGCCGAGGTGGATATAGTAATAATCCACAAGGATATCCCCGAAGAGTTCACCCAATGGCTTGCCGAAAAGAAGATTAGTCTGATCCACTACAAACCCTGACCACCGGGCCGCGCTATGCGCATCACGGCTTCGGCGGGATCATTGGCGAAGTTCGAGGTCATGGTCACGCTGGTGATGCCCGAGAGGCCGTCGTGAACAACGCTGGAAACGTTGCGCGGGGAGCGCACGGAAATGGGGTCTGGCACCGGAACTGCCCGGCGCCTGACCCCATTTCCTCCATCACCTGACGCTTTTAAATGGGGCAACCATACCGCATGCCCGCGGTGGTCTGGTTGTAGAAGCCAAGCACCGTAAACCGCTCGCCGCCGTTGACGAGTTCAAACGAAACCGGCCCTTGCGGGCCGGTTTGCATTTCGCTCTGCGCGTTTAGGCCAGCTTGGCGTCGAGCGTGATCTGTGCTGCCGCCAGCAGGCGCGAGATCGGGCAGCCGGCCTTGGCGTCGTTGGCCTTGGCCTCGAACGTCTTGGCGTCGCAGCCGGGAACCTGGGCCACGGTGCTCAGGTGAATCTTGGTCACGGTCATCTTGTCGTTGACCTTCTCGAGCGTCACTTTGGCCTCGGTCTTGATGCTGTCGGCCTTGAAATTCGCCTGGCCCAGAATGTTGCTCAACGCCATCGAGAAGCAGCCCGCGTGCGCGGCCGCGATCAGTTCTTCGGGGTTGGTGCCCTTGCCCTCTTCAAAACGCGTGCTGAACGAATACTGGCCCTCAAAGGCGCCCGAGCCCAGCTTCATGGTGCCCTTGCCCTCTTTGAGCGTGCCCTTCCACTCTGCGGATGATGAACGAACCGGCATGGTCTCTCCTTAGGTCAATGAGTCGATTTTGGACTGCATAGGTCCGAAAGCATACAAAGCGCGGCATTGATTTGGAGCCGTTACTTCAGGCCGCCCGCGCGCGCAAATTCCTCGGGCGGGTGTTCACGCAGCGCGCGATCGCGCGCCAGCTCAAGCTCGTTCAACTGCGCCAGGCCCACGCGCAGGCTCAGCTCATCGCGCGGCCAATCCCAGCCGCGATGAAACAAACGCGCGTGCTCATAGCCGCGCCGCTCCAGCTCGTTGGGCTCTACGCCCGGTTCAACAGGCGGGGCGGCCGGCGGTGGTGCTTCCGGGGCCGTAGTGACTTCCTGGGTGGCGCAGCCGCCAAGCAGCAGCGTGAGCACAAGCACGTAGCGCATGGCGCCATGATAGCCGGCCGCCGCGCAAATTCGAATGCGGCGTCAATTGAGGCCGCCTCCAATCGCCAAGCTTGACCGCGCGCAATGGCCCTCACACAATCGGGCGACACTATTCCACGGGCCGGGTGGCCCGTGCTACGGAACCCGTCATGCCCAAGACTGCCCCAAAAGCCACGCGCTCGCTTTCCAACGAACAAATCCTCGCCGCCTACCGCACCATGGTGCTGTCGCGCAAAACCGAGGACAAATGCTCGATCATCCTGAGGCAATCCAAGGGCGGCAGCTTCCAGATTTCCGGCCCCGGCCACGAAGCCGCGCTCGTTGCCGCCAGCATGGTTTTCAGGCCGCGGCAGGACTGGTCCATCTGCCACTACCGCGACCTCACCTACTGCCTCGGCCTGGGCATGACGGCCGAGGAAATCTTCACCGGCTTCATGGCGCGCGAGGGCGACCCGGCCTCAGGCTCGCGCCAGATGCCCTCGCACTTCGGCCACAAGGAGCTGCGCATCATCAGCAAGTCAAGCTGCGTCGGCACGCAATACCTGCAGGCGGCGGGCCGCGCCTGGGGCGCGAAGTATGAAAAAGCCGACGAAGTGGTTTACGTCAGCTCCGGCGACGCCACCTGCGCGCAGGGCGAATTCCACGAGGGCCTCAACTGGGCCACGATCCACAAGTGCCCCGTCGTCTTCCACATCGAGGACAACGGCTACGGCATAAGCACCCACTGGAAGCAGGAGCGCGCGCAAAGCGTCTATGACATGGTTTCGGGCTACGCCAACCTCGCGCGCTTCAACCCTGACGGCACCGATCTCTTCGAAAGCTACGAGGCCTTCAAAGCCGCGCATGAATACGCGCGCTCAGGCAAAGGGCCGGCGATCGTCGTTTCCAAGGTCGTGCGCCTGTGGGGCCATTCGTCGAGCGACAACCGCAAGAAATACATGACGGATGCGCAAATCGCCGAGGAATCCAAAAAAGATCCGATCACCGCGCTGCGCAACTGGATCATCCAAAACGGCGTGGCTGACGAAGACGAAATCGTCGCGCTCGAGGAGCAGATCAAGAGCGAAATCGACCAGGCCGCCGAACGCGCCGAATTAAAGCCCTACCCGGAAGCCAAAGACGCCGCCAAGTACGTGCTCTACGAAGGAAAAGACAACGCCGCGCTGCCGCAGGGCGAAATCCCCGTAAGCATGACCTGCACGTATGAGGCACCAAGTGGCGGCTCGCGGCTCGCGGCTGGCGGTTCGCAAAAAGCGAACAGCGAACAGCGAGCAGCGAGCAGCGAATCCGTCACCCTCATCGACGCCATCAACCACGCGCTGCTCGAAGAATTCGAGCGCGACGACAAACTCGTCTGCTGGGGCCAGGATGTGCAGGACGGCAAAGGCGGCGTCTTCGGCGCCACCACGGGCATGAGCACCAAGTTCGGCACCGCGCGCGTTTTCAACGCACCGCTGGCCGAAGCCACGATCATCGGCACCGCGCTCGGCTACTCCTACAAGCCCGGCTGCAAGGCGGTGGTCGAAATCCAGTTCGGCGATTACATCTTCCCCGCCTTTGAGCAAATCGTGAACGAGGTCGCCACGGCCCGCTTCCGCTCGCACAACAACTGGCCCGCACCCATGGTCATCCGCGTGCCCGTCGGCGGCTACATCCAGGGGGCCATGTACCACAGCCAATGCATCGAGGCCACGTTCGCGACGCGGCCCGGCATGTTGCTCGCGATGCCAAGCAACGCCGCCGACGCCAAGGGCCTGCTGAAAGCGGCCATACGCGGCCAGGACCCGGTGCTCTTCATGGAGTGCAAGAACCTCTACCGGCAAGAACGCGCCAAGAGCCCCGAGCCCGACAAAGACTACGTGCTGCCCTTCGGCATCGGCCGAGTCGTCAAAGAAGGCGACGCGATCACCGTCGTGACGTGGGGCAACACCGTCAACGTCTGCCTCGACGCGGCTATGGCGCTGAGCGACGCCGGCATTGCCATCGAGATCATCGACCTGCGCACGATCCTGCCGTGGGACAAAGACCTGGTCTTCAAGAGCCTGAAAAAGACCAACCGCTGCATGGTCGTCCACGAAGAACAAATGACCATGGGCTTCGGAGCCGAAATCAGCGCCCGCATCATGGAAGAAGCCTTCGACCTGCTGGACGCGCCCGTAAAGAGAGTAGCCGCGCTCGACAGCTTCTGCCCCTACAGCAAGCCGCTGGAGAATGCAGTGCTGCCGCAAGCAAGCTGGGTCATCGAGGCCGCAAAGAAGCTGGTGAGTTGGTAGGAGGAAAGTACTTGGCGCGACCGACGATTATCTATCAAGCTCTTTCTAGGAGTTCGCATGCAGATGCGATCCGACAGATATTGCGCATGGAAGGCATCCAAAGATTCACTGCTGGGGTCGCGTTCGCAACCGAAGATGGTGTTGGCGAACTGGCGAGCGAGCTCACGAGCTTAGCCACAAAGGCAACTCTTTGGGTCGGCATAAGAAATGACGTAACGACGCTCCAAGGAATCCTTGCGTTGCTCAAAACTGGCGTGAACGTCAAAGTTGTCGATACTGCGAGAAGACGGCGGATCTTCCATCCGAAGGTCTTTCTTGCCCAAGGAGCCAGCTCCGCACAATTGATTATTGGAAGCGCTAACCTGACCTTTGGCGGGTTGCTTTCCAACATTGAAGCAAGTGCTCTGCTCGGGCTTGATTTGGCCAGTCGCGACGACAAGGCTTTTGTCGAGTCAGTCTCAAGTACTCTGGACTCTTTGGAAGAGCATCATCCAAAACACGTCTTTGCGGTGACCACCGAGGTACAAGCGAGAGAGCTCTGTAAACAAGGACGTTTGGTGGATGAGTCCGTGACCGTAACGCGAACGCCGAGGACCCACGGCGTAGCTCAGGACGAAGATGTTTTGGAACCGATGAGCCTGCTGGGATTCGAGCGGACGCATACCAAACGCCGTAAGGTTTCGGAATCGAGAAATCGCGCAAAGCGAGCAGCGGCTTCACCGGAGCATCAGAAAACTCCGGAATTCGAGTTGGTGTGGCAAAGCAAGCCTTTGACACGCAGAGACCTGAACATCCCGCTGGGGACATCCAGTACCAACAAGACTGGATCGATGCTCTGGAAAAAGGGAGCCATTGAAGGAATCGATCAGCGGCATTTCTTTCGCGTTGAAATCTTCGGGGACTTGGAATGGTCACGCGACGCAAACCCCGGTAAGAAACACTATGAGCGAGCAACTGCGAATTTTCAAATCGTCGTCAAGGGCATCGATTATGGTGTGTACCCGCTGAAACTCTCACATAACACGAAAACGGATACGACGACTTACATACAGAAGAACAGCATGACCAGCGTGCACTGGGGCGAAGCCAGTAGCGTCGTGGTACGACCAGACCTTCTCGGGCGAATAATGTATCTCTATCGTCGTGAGACAAATCCGCCGACGTTCATGGTCGAGATCGACTGACAGATTCAGCCTATTCCTCATCTATCGGATCGGGGAGAGTTAGCCTCATTCTCCTGGCGCGAAGCTGTCGGTACGCGCCTTGAAGGACATCGAAATAGCCCTTCTTTAGACCCATTCGCTTGCAAATGATGTTGTCTTGGCGATCAAGTAGCGCAAAAGGGTCCGTTGATTTGCGAACAAAACCGTCCAACTGTCCCAACTCAGCGCGCGTAAAGTCAACCAATGGCACTAGAAGGCGTTCAATTTCGCTAGGAACCAGCTCCAGGACGCCACCGCCATAGTGGCGCCCTTCCAGCTCCGCTGTGAGGGCCGTCAGGGAGTTGATAAAACTGCCGACAAGAGAAGACCCCGATACATTTTTGGGAGTGACCCTGTAGGCAGTGTCAGTCGTCAATGCGCCGAATTCGTTAAGAAATAGGCGTGGAAGATTGTGGCTTCTCTTCAAGAGTCCTATCGGCGCGGTATGAACTGAAGGAACCACATACCACGGAGTGCGAATGCGGCACTTATACCGCTTGTGTAGTCCGTCCCGCTCCCCAACCTCGACGTAACGCCGCAACGATTGTGGCATTTTCGTAAAGAACGGAAACTCAAAGTCTAAGAAATTGGTCGGCAGTCCTTGAGCCCTGTTCCTCTCATGCTGGGCCGCGTCATAGATGACTCCCTCGACATGCTCACTCCGCCCCATCATCGGGCGCGTCCATTTTTGCAGGTCATATTCTGCAACCACTTGGTCAGGCACAAAGAAGAAGTTATTTGCACCCGTTACGATCCCAACTTCCGCATTTGCCACATCGTGAAATTCACGCACTTTTGGGCGAGACGCAACTTCTGCCAAAGCTTCGCGTTCGGCGGGCGACAGGAGCGCCGGAACCCACTTTGGACCAAGAGCGGAAATCTCAACGGAGTTTCCCTTTACACGAAGGTCGCTTAGTCGATTGTCGAGTTGATGACGCTCCGCCAAGGGAATAATCTCTAACTTTGCTTCGCTTTGACCGGTCAATCTCTTTTCGGCCATTAGCAGAACGACACCCTGAAGGGTCTCTCCAAACCAGATGTCGGCGGGGTCAACAATGGCGATATCGCAGCAATGGGCGCCTAAATAATCTCGCACCGCGGAAGCATGGAGAACGTGAAGCAACTCGGAGGGAACCACGAATGCCAGCCTGCCCCCTTCGCGTAGAAGTTTGATCGATGCAAGGATGAACGGAACCCACAGATTCGTGTGACGTGTAAACGGCACCCGCAGCAACTCAAAGAGGTCCTCCATCCTCGCCTGAATCGAACGATCGATATACTGGTAGCGCACAAATGGCGGGTTGCCGATTGCGGCATCGAACTGTTCGGAGTTTTTGATCGCCGATGTTGCCCAAGAAACGAAGTCGCCAACGAAAACATCAACGTTCTTCAGGCCGAGATCTTGGGCCAGGCATACGGCTTTCGATGCTTCTTCGGGAACAAGCTCACAGGACACGACCGTTGTTGAACGTCGGGCGCCGGCATTTCTCAACGCGGAAAAGAACGCGCCCTCTCCGCACGAAGGTTCAAGGATGCGTTTGGGTTGGCGTTCAAGCACCCACCTCGCCAAGAACGTAGCTATGTGCGCTGGTGTGTAGTAAGCACCATGCAGTTTTTGTTTTGTCTCGTTGATCTTAAAGTTCACGAGCACCTTCGACTTGAGTTGGACAGATTTTAGCGCAGCTTTCGAAGGACCGCTTCAAGTTGCTTTCGATTGTAAAGCCTGTACTTGTTCATCGGATGCCGAACCGCCTTGAGCTTCCCTGAACGATCCCAATTCCTAATGGTGTTCGACGAGACCCCCATGAACACGGCAGCCTGCGAGACCGTGAGCAACTCCTCGGCATCTTTCGAACCAACCTTACCAAACATATACAAACCTTGTCAAGCTCGCTTATGAAGGCACTTTAGCATTTCTTCCACAGACGGCGTGCACTTGTTGAGAACTGCAAACCAAACGACTCCAGCCGAGGGGTCCAGAAGTGATTGCAGGTTACTCCTTGGACCCGTTTCCTAAGCCATTCGCAGGCTGACCCCGTGGGATACATCGTTCGGGCGAATCCCGGCCCCAGGCGTGCTAACCTGCGCTCGTGAACTCTGTTGCGCCCCTCAATCGTGATGCCCTGCTTGCCGAATTGGACGCGGCCAAAGGCAAGTTGCCGGCGGGGACTGTCCCCGGCGCTTTTGCCGAGGGACTGTACCCGTCTTTCGCTGAGCGCTCATGCACCGTGAGACGGGTACCGTATCGGCGGGCTCAAGGCAGGCAGTCCCCTGCGGGGACAGTCCCCGACAGCGGTGTCGCCCCGCCCCTTCGACTTAGCTCAGGGCAGGCGGGGCTCTGTTCGACTTCGCTTCGCTTACCCAGCGCTACGCACTGGGCCAGATTCCTGCGCCTCTCCGTGGCTAAAAGGCAGTAGCCGTTGCCGTGGCCTGACTTCGCGTCCGCTTCGTCAGGCAGGCAGGCCAGCCACGCGTCCAACGAAGCGTTCCCACTTCGCTCAAGGAGCTTCGTAGGACATGTGGCGAATTGGCGGGGACCGTTCGGCTGGCATGGCAGCTCGTAGCGCCGGCATCTTGCCGGCTTCGCCGTGGGCATCCTGCCCACGGCTTGGACGGGTGCAGGATGCACCCGTCGAGGCCGCCTGGAAGGCGGCGCTACGTGCTGCGTCGGGGTTGCCACGCGCGGGGCTGTCGCATGGCGTTGTACAATGTGCGCACCGGAGATGATCGTGGCTGCGCTTTGGAAAACTGAGGCTCTTGCGGATGCTGACGCCGACCTGCTCGCGAATCTTTGCGCGGCTCAGGTCGTGCT
>JADLFN010000003.1 GCA_020845475.1 Planctomycetota bacterium | reverse complement strand
TCAGACAAGGCGGATCCTCTCTTTTGATCGTGGGTTGACTCGACACCACCCCATCGGCCAAAAGGTCGATCCGCCTTTCATTTGTTTGCGCTAATCCAGCAGCATTGGCCAGTCATGGCCGGGCACCCCCGATGCCCGACCAAACTGCACAGGTGCCTGGGCATAACTGCCCGGGCTTCCACTACGACAGGATGACCATGTCCAACAACGGGCCTGCACGTTTGCTTGCACCCCGCTCATCCACGCGTAAACTTTCTTCATGACCACGAGCGCGATACTGAAGCAATTGGCCAAGCTGAGCCCGGAAGAGCGGGCCGAGATCCAGGCCAAGCTGGACGAGTTGGCCGCGCCGGGCTGGCAGGACACTGATGACCCGCTAAGCGAAGCCGACAAGAAGCTGATCGAAGAGCGCGCGGCTGCACATGAAAAAGACCCGAAGTCCGCGATTACATGGGCAAAGTTTGACGCCAGGTTGAAGCGGAGACTGGGCAAGTGAAGTATCGCCTCGTGGTCCGCCCCGAGGTCGATGACGACCTGCTCGCGGCCGAGACGTGGTACGACAACCAGCGGCAGGGTTTGGGTGCGCGGTTCCTTCAAGCGGTGCGCGAGGCAATCGCAAGCCTCGCCGAAAACCCACAGCGATTCAGAGTGCGCCATCGCGCGCTTCAAGTACGCTGGGCTTATCCAGCGGTCTTTCCGTACCGCATCGTGTTTCGCGTGCTGAACGACACCATCGTCATCTACGCCGTCATCCATTCCGCACGGCGAACGCGCGCTTGGCGCAATCGAGTAAAGGCATGATGATCATGCTCGAACTTGATAAATAGCCGATGGCCAAAACACCAACCAATCGATGAGGATTTTGCTAAGTGTTACTTCATAAACCACGGTTGCCGGAGGGAACATGCGCCTGCTGACTCTGCTTTTGCTCGCGGCTTCTCTTTGGACGATTGCTACACCGATTTGCGCGGATTCCAAGGCTGACCTGGAACGGGCGGATACCGCTCGCTCGTCGGCGCGCAAGGCCGCCAATGACAAACTTGGCGCCGATGCCGCGGATTTCAATGAACTGCGCCGCTCCGTGCCGGCCATGCGTGGTTGTGTGGCGCGGCTTCGCACCGAGATCTGGTTTGACGGTGCCAACGCGCGCCTGACCTGCCTGCGCGACCTGGAATCGAGCCTGAAGAACAATCGCACCGAGCTTGAGGCCGCCGTCAATCCGGACCGCAAGAAGGAATACGAAACCGCCGTTGCGAAGGACGAAGCTTCCATTGCCTCGCTCAAATCGAAGTTGCTTGACCCCATGGCCGAGGAAGCTAGCGGCGTTGAAGGTGTGCCGACTGATATTGATACGTTTGACAAGCTCGAAGCCGCGCTTGCGGAGGCCGAGAAGAAACTCGCCGCGCTCAAAGGCAAACTGGGCGCGCTGGCCACAGATCTGGATGCTGCGGAGGCCGCGTTTGACAAAGCGGAGCGCAAGGCGACGAACCTGTGGGTGCTGGATGAAATAATCATGGGTCCCGAGAGTGCCGGGCTTTCCAGCGACGGCGCCATGCGCAGCGGTGCTTACGGCCAGCGCAAGTTCTGGGTCACCCAAACGCGCATGGTGCGCACGGATCCGGGGCCGGTCACGATGACGTTTACGCTGAAGGGCGTGAAGCCCACGCTCAAGCCGGGAGAGAAGGCAAGCTTTGGCATCAGCGGCAAGTTTGAGGGTGAAGTGCCCGAAGGCGTGCCCGGCCCTCCGGGCGACGCCGATATCGACTCTGTCGAGCAGAAAGTGCTGGAGCGCCGCAAATACTCAACGCCGCCGCACACCAAATCCGGCATTCACTGCAAGATCGACAAAACCAAGCTCAGCGACGACGCCAGCGGAGAGATTCTCGTGCCGGACAAGTCCGGCGTTGCCTTTGTCGTGGTGTTCAACATGTGGAACACGGGCGGCTGGGTGGCGTTCCGCTATCGCCGCGCCGCCGAGATTGAGTAGCCGCATGATTCGACTATGAGAAACTCACATTTTGGCCCGCGCTGATGGTTGGCTTGGCGCGCACGCACTGGGCGCCGTTCACGGTACGGGTTCGCCGGCGTGGCTTAGCTGGGGTTCGATTTCCCATTTACCGGTGCGTGTTGGCTTTTTCAGTGTGCGCTCAAGGGCATGCAGGAACTTCGCGCGCGCCACGGGCCGCGTTCCGTAGCGGGCCATGTGTGCGGTGTAGGTTTCGGCATCGACAAAATCAAAGTTCCAGCGCTGGAGCTGGCGGCACAGCGCCACGAACGCGACCTTGGAAGCATCGGTCTCTGTGTGGAACATGCTCTCGCCGCAGAACATTCCGCCCAGCGACACCCCATAGAGCCCGCCCACAAGCTCGCCATCGAGCCAGGCCTCGGCGCTGTGCGCAAAGCCGGCTTCGTGCAACGTCGTAAAGCACTGGCGCAAGGGCGGCGTGATCCACGTGCCCTTTTCGCCATTGCGCACCATCTTGCCGCACGAGGCCATCACGCGCGCGAAGGCCGTATCGAGCGTGATCGTGAAGCGCCGTTTGTGCAGCGCCTGCCGCAAGGAACGCCAGATCGTGAGTTCTTCCAGTGCCAGCACATAGCGCGGCTCGGGCGAGAACCACAACAATGGCATGCCCTCATGGGGCCAGGGAAAAATGCCGCAGGCATAGGCGGCCAGCACGCGGCGCGGGTTCAAGTCACCGCCGACGGCAACGATGCCGTTTTCGTCCGCCTCGCGCGGATCGGGAAACAAGTGCTCTCGCGGCAGCCAGGCAATGGGCATGATTCAAGTTTAGAGCGGTTTGCGAATTGATGCATCGGGCGACCGAGTCGCAGCAGGGGCGGTACAATCTCCCGCGGGTGTATTCGCTGCGTATCGTATCGCGGCGGGTGTTATCATTCCGGGTATGGGAAACCGCTTCTACCCAAACCGCTTCAGTTGGCTTGAAGAAGAACCCGGCTGGCATCTTTTCGGTGCCATTCTTGGCTTGTTGCTGTTTCTGTTGGGCTGCCACAGCCTGGCGACCGCACATAAATGGCTGGCCCTCGCCTACTCGCATGAACTGGCGTTAGACCTTTTGGCCACCGTCTGTGGCTTGCTAATTTTCACGATCGACATGATTCGTTTTTTCAGATTGCGCAAGCGCAACAGGACGTCGGACGCTTGAGTTTATCGCCGGGGGCGACACCTGTGTCGCCGCTACGTATTATCGTGCGCCCATGGAAGACTGGGACTACTACATCTGCGACCTCGATGGCGAGAAGGCCGGGGTGTTCCTCAATCTCGCGCTGCATGCCCATGCGCCGGAAGTTGAGCGCCGCATTTCGCTGCGCGTGGCCACTCAGCTTCAATCGCCCGATGACTCCGGCCTGCAGGAGCGTGACGAAACTGATGCCTCGCGCCTTGAGGATGACCTCGAGGAAACGCTCAAGGCGCGCATGGATGCCGTTTACATCGGCCGCATCACGCACAGCGGCTTGCGCGAGTTCTACTTCTACGCCTCGGGCTCGCAGGGCGTACTGCAAGCCGCGCGCGAAGTGGAACGCCGCCATCCCGAATACAAGCTCGAAGCCGGCAGCGCGCCGGACAACAAGTGGGACCAATATCTGCAAGTGATGTACCCCGCACCCGACGTGCTGCGCAGCATGCACAACCAGAAGGTGCTGGCCGCGCTGCAAGAGCACGGCGACGACCTGAGCAAGGCGCGCGAGGTCGATCACTACGCGCACTTCGGCAGCCCGGAAGCGCGCACGGAGTTCCGCCGCAAGATCGCCGAAAACGGCTTTGCCATGCGCCGCGAGCTGAACGTCGCAAACGAGGAAACCGAGGCGCTGCCCTTTGGGCTGATCGTCTATCGCCAGCACATGGTGGACGCGCAAACGATCGACCTGATCACCGCCGAACTCGAAGCGCTGGCGCAGAGATACGAAGGCCGCTACGACGGGTGGGAATCACCTGTTGTTTGACGTGCGGGCAAACAGACAAATGAACGCTGGAGGGTTGGCGATTTTCGATTTTCGATTTTCGATTTTCGATTGGGGCGCACAGCTCGTGCGTCGAGTTGTGCAATCGACAATCGGCATTCGACAATCGACAATCGTGATCAGTTTGCTCTTGGCCGGTTGCGCCGCCGCCCCGCCGCCCATTGCCCACTCCGAGCCCTTGGCCATTGTTGAGGTCAAGAACCTCGCCGGCGTGCCTTTGAAATTCCCGTCCATGTATTTTGGCGATGCGCTGGGTGCCGCTGAGGCGCTCCAGGTTGAAAAGCTCGACCTGCTCTTGCTTGTGCGCGCGGGCCTTTTGTCGGAGCTCTCCCGGCGCGGCTACGCTCCGCAGCTTGAGGGCGGCGCGCGCTATGAGATACATGGCGCGTTCACGCGCCTCGACCTCGACCGGCTGCGCGCCACAGGCATGATCAAGATGGGCCTGGCCGTATTGATTGTGGACACGCAGGCGGGCGTTGAGGTCGGGCGTGGAGAAGTCACGCGCGAATACCGCTTGCTCGATGTCGCGCCCGATGAGGGCGGGGCGATAGGCCAAAGCCGCTTTGTGGAGCGCCGCATCAAGGGCTTCATCGAGGCGCTTGCCCTTGATGCGCTCAGCGAAGCCGGGCTTGATTGAAGTGCCTGAACTTAGGCAGTCAGAACCGGTGCGAATTCGGTACGTTAATGGAAAGGACCCAGGAGGAGACTATGAAGACCACGATTTTCGCTGCCGCAGTGCTGCTCAGCCTCGGCTGTGTCAAACAACAGGCGCAAGCGCCCGCCGTGCGGGCCAAAGCCGCGCCGCAGGTATTGCAATCACTGGCCGGCCCCGATGCGGCGACGCAACGCGAAGCGCAGTTCGAGAAGGCCTGGAAGTTCCTGCAAACGGTTTACGGCAAGCAAGGCACGCCGCAGAAACAGATGGCCGATGCGGGCTGGGGCCCGAAGTCGGGCATGATTGCGTACACGGCGCTGATCCTGCAGGGATTGCACGGAAGCAAAGTGTGGGACGACAACAACGCGATGATCAAGGAAAGCGTTGAGTTCATCGTCGCCAACCAGGACGCGAGCGGCGCCTTCCACCTGTTCCCGCTCGAGTTTCTCGGCACGGAACACGGCAAGGCCATGAAGGGCCTGCGCGCGGTTTACACCACGAGCATCGTGGCGCAGCTGATGGCCGACCTCAACGCGGCCGGCGCCTGGAAGGGCAAGCTGACGCAGAAGATTGAACTGGCGCGCGACTATTTGAAGCAGTCGCAAGTCGGCAACCCCAGCGGGCCGGCGGCTGATTACAAGCGCGACAACACGGGCTTTGGCGGCTGGGCCTACAGCAAAGAAGAAATCGACACCGCGGTGAACAAAAATAAAAAACCGCCGGCGAACATGAGCACGAGCACGTTTGCGATTGACGCGCTCAAGGCCTGCGGCGTGGGCAGCGACGACCCGATCTGGAAGGACGCGCTCACGTTCCTCAAGCGCAACCAGAACGCGGGCGAAGTGCAGGAAGACGGCTTCAAGACCAGCACCGGCGACGGCAAGAACATCAAACCCGCCGGCCCGGACAGCCAGGATTACGGCGGCGCGATCTACAGCGAAAACTCAAGCATGGTTGAAGAGCGCACCGAGAACGAAGACGGCAGCGTCACGCTGCACAGCTACGGCACCATGACCTACAACCTGCTGCGCGCCTACCTCTTCGCGGGCCTCAAGAAGGACGACCTGCCCGTGAAACTGGCCCTGGGCTGGATTCGCAAGAACTACGTGCTCGACAAAGTGCCGGGCTACCGCAACCCCAAACAGTTCGACCAGGGGCTGTTCTATTATTACGAAAGCCTCGCCCGCACCATGAAGGCTCTGGGCGAAGACACGCTCGAAGACGACCGCGGCTTCAAACATGACTGGCGCGCGGAATTGATTGCCCAACTCGGCAAGCTGCAGAGAGAGGACGGAAGCTGGATCAACGCCAATCCCAAGTGGCAGGAAGACAGCCCCACGCTGGCCACGGCCTATGCGCTCGATGCGCTGCGGCACACGCGCAAGTAACAGCCTTCCACGCAAACGGCCCCCGCAAGGGGGCCGTTTTCTTTGAGCACGCCCATGGCGCTACTCTTCCTTCATGTCCGGCAGCTCGGGCATGGTGTCGAGTTCGCGTTCGAGCTTGAGCTCGTTGTCCGGGTCGCCTTGCGTGGCAGGCTCGACGGAGGTTACGCGCGTTTCGCCCGCTTTGGCGCCCGCGTCCGCCGGCTCGGCTGCTTCCTTGGCAATCTCGGCGATTTTGTCGAGCAGCGGCTGTTTTTCCTGCGCGCTGCGCGCATTGGCCAGCAGCTCCGCCAGCTTCATGGCCTGCGTCAGCCGCGACGCCAGCGCGCGCGCCTGTTTGCGTATCGCCAGCAACTGCTCCAGCTTTTCGTCGGCCTGGGCATTGACCTGCGCGAGCCGCTGCTCGTAGGCGCGCATCTCTTCTTTGCGCGATTGCTCCATGCGCTCGAGTATGTCGCCCTGGCGCTTGCGCTCGTCGTCCGACGCTTTCACGCGCGCGGCCAGGCGCGCGATTTCTTCATCGGCCAGATCATTGGCGCTGCGCGAAGCGCCGGCGCGGATGATCTCGGTGTCGCTCATGCGCGCTTTGGCCGCGGCCAGGGCGCGTTCGAGCTCCTCGGCTTTGGCGGCGCTTTCTTTCTGCTGCTCGGCGATCACGCGCTTTTCGGCCTCGATCTTTTCGATCTTGCGGCGCAACTCCATGTTCTGCGCGTGCTCGGCCGCGATCTCGTTCTGCAGCGATGGAATGCGCCGCTGTGAAAGCCGGAAACTGCGCGCGGCTTCCGTGTCGAGGCGCTCGCGCGCTTCTTTGGCGTCGCGGTCCATGTCGGCGGCGCGCTTCTTCTCGGCGGCGGCTTTTTCCTCGGCGGCGGTTGCGCGCGCTTCGGCTTCCTTGATGCGCGCCTCGGCGCCCTCGGCGACGCCCCGGGCCTCGGCCAACTGCATCTGCGACTGCGCCAGCGCCATCGTCACGCGATCGAGCTCGGCTTTGCGGTCGTCGATTTCGCGTGAGCGGCGAACGACATCCGCCGCCTGGTCGCCCATGATTGCCAGTTCGTTCTTGGCCAGGGCCAGTTCGCGCTCGAGCTGCTCCACGCGCGCGGCTTTCTGCTCGGCTTGTTCGCGCGCATCTTCGGCTGCGCGCTTTTGCTCCGCGATGCGAGCCTCGGTCTCTTTGGCCTTGCGCGACAGTTCTTCGTTGGCGTGCTCGACGCGCGAGATTGCACCCTGCGCTTCTTCGAGGGCCGCGCGCAGGCGCGCTTCTTCGTGCTCATCGAATGTGGAAACGGGCGGCGTACTCTCGCTCTCGAGTTCGACCACGCGCGCGTGCAGCCGCGCTATTTCGGCGCGTGCGAGTTCCACTTCGTTGTGAGCGGCCTGCACGTCTTCCTCGGCCATGGAGCGCGCGGAAAGTGCCGCCTGCACTTCGTTGCGCAGGCGCGTGATTTCGCCCGCGGGTGCCGCTTTCTGGAGTTGCTGGGTGAGTTCGCGCGCGCGCTCGTTGGCGCGCTGGGCTTCGTCGCCGGCCTGGCGCAGCGCCACGGTGAGTTCGCCGATTTTTGCGGTCATGGCCACGCGCAGGGCTTCGTTTTCCTGGGCCCTGGCAACAAGATCCTGGGCTTCGTCCTCGCTCGCAAGGGTTTGCTGGGAGGATTCGTCTTCGTTGTTGTTTTCGATATCGACGTCGGGCTGCATCTCCAGGGGCGCGTCAGCGTCTTCGGGCAGGGGCTCGGGGTTGATGGGCACGTCGCGAACGGAAACCGGCTCGGGCTCGGCAATGGGCGTCATCTCGCCAAAGCCATCGTCGAAGGAGAGATCGTTATTGAATGAAGCTTCCGGCAGGGCGTCCGCTTCGGGAAGCACCTTTTCGGTGTCTTTCTTGCGTGCCGGCTCAGGCATGGGGCATCCATGATAGCACCCGCCAACCGCCCATGCACTCTCGCGCCCGCAAGTAACACCGCTGACGCCTTTCCGGAGCGAATCACCAGAAGCACTGGTGCAATGCCGCCAAGAGCGAAGGGCAAGGCCACAGGACTAACCCCGTTTCCAGCGCAAAGCGCGGGGGATCCCGGGTGTGCTCGTGCGCTGTCCTTGAATCAGACTGAGGGGCGGGAATCTGGTGGCCGTTGAGCGGAAGGCCAGGGCCGGAGTGAAGGGCTTTGCGTCAATTCTGGAACACAGGCAGGAAGCCGGTGGGGATGTTGAGAATCAAACAGGCCATGGCGGTGGCGTAGGAGTTGTGCTCGGGGTTGTAGCCGCCGATTTCGTCGGTCCAGGCGCCATTGTCGTGTTGCATCTTGAGGAAGTTTACGCGGTTCTGGCGGTTCCAGTTCTGCCATTCGCGCAGGCCCGAGGCCCCGCTGTACTGGTATTGGTGAAAGGCCTGCGCGGCGTAGTAGTGCCCGTAATAAAAACCATAACTGTGCGACCAGCGGCGCGAAGGCGTGATCGGCCCGCCTTCTTCCGTTTCGGGGCGCAGGCGCTGCAGGTAGATGAAGCTCTTGTTGAGGTCGATGGTCTTGGTCATCGTCTGGCCGGTCATCTCGCTCGTGTACTTGAAGGTGTGGCTGGCGTATTCGCCGGCACTTTGCAGCGCGACGATGCCGGCAGCCGTGAGCGCAAACGTGTCGCGCGGGTCATAGTCACGCTCGAGCTGGTACATGAATCCGCCCGCGGGGTTGAGGCCGTTGGAGCGAACGCGATAGCTGCGGCGCACGTAATCTTTGGCGTCTTCAATCGTTTTGGTGGGCACATTCACACCCACGTTCGCCGCGGCGCGCAGCGCCTGAAGCTGGCACACGCACACGCTCATGTCGCTTTCGCTCTGATTGGGAATGTAGCGCCAGGCGCCGTACTGGTTTTGCGAATCAATGATGAACTTGATCGCGCCGCGCAGGTGCCGCAGCACCACTTCATCGCGCGTCATGCCGTAAACTTCCGCCAGCAGCAGCGCGCAGAACGAGTGCTCATACATGCGCGTGCCGTTGCGCGAGATCCAGCCCATCTGCTGATCGACGCTGTCCATGATGAACTTCAGGCCGCGCCCGACCACCAGCCGATGCTCGCCGCGTGAGGGCGTGTGCCCCGCCGCAATGAACGCCATGCAGCAGATCGCCGTCACGCCCACGTTGGGCTTCCACTCGCCGTCGGGATTGACCTGGTAATCCTCGCCCAGCTTGTTGCCGATGTTGTTGAGCCACGAGCCGTCGTTCTGCTGGATCCTGGCCAGGTGGCGCAAGCCGCGCTCGACGGCTTCTTTCACGACCAGGTCGTCGGGCGTGGGGCGGGGGTCTTTTTCGCTTTCGGTGTCCACGCCTTCGCGCCTGCCGTGCGGGTCGGCGCCGCCTTCGCTGCGCTGGGCCAACTGGTGCGCGGGCGCGGCGCAAACAAGCATCAGCGCGGCCAGGACCAGGAATTTAAAAAGGCGCGACATGCTACTGTCCGTCCTTGAGTTTATCGGGCTTGATGCCGCTCATGCGCTCAAGCACCACGCCGGTGAAGAAACCGACCACGGCCAGGGCGGCCATCCACGATTCGGTGCGGAAATCCCCGGCCACCACGCCGACATAAATGGCCAGCGCGCCGAAGATTATTCCCAGCAACTCCAGGCCCTTGGCAAACCAATAGACGAGCGCGTTACCCACGATTTCTCCGGCAGGAGATTATACGAAAGAGCCAGCGATCTACGGTACTCAAAGCCGGTGGGGGAGCGGCGAATGGGGATTGGGGTTTTGGGGACGGCTGGCTGGGTCTAACATCTTCCAATGTGACCTGACCCCTGGCCCCGGCCTTTACCATGTCGATTGGCGTTGATTTTGGCGGTACTCGCATCAAGGCCGGCGTCGTGCGCGACGGCGCGGTGGTGGCCTATGCCTCCGTGGCCACGCCCAAGGGGCGCAAGGCAGTGCTCGATGCGATTGCTAAACTGATCAAGAGCCTCGACAAGAAACCGCCATCCGTGGGCCTTGCACTGCCGGGCGAGGTCGATGAACAGGGCGTGTGCTGGCGCCTGCCCAACGTGCCCGGGTTTGCAGGCGTGAACATTCCGCGTGAACTGACCCGGCGTCTGGGTTGCCCCGTGGCGTGCGAAAACGACGCTACCGCCGCCGCTTTAGCCGAGCGCGTGTTTGGCCACGGCACGCGCGAGCGCAGCTTCCTGCTGGTCACGCTGGGCACGGGCGTGGGCGGCGGCCTGTGCATCGACGGCGTAGTGCGCCGCGGCCGCCACGGTTTTGCCGGCGAGATTGGCCATGTGCTGGTGGACTCCTCACCCTCGGCCCTGAAGTGCGGCTGCGGCGCGCGCGGCTGCATGGAGGCCTATGCGGGCACTGCGGGCGTGCTGCGCGTCAACCGTGAGCTTGGCGGCAAAGCGTGCAACCTCGAGCAGGTGGCGCTTGCGGCGCGCCGCGGCGAAAAGGCCGGTCTGGGCGCGATGGCCTCCATGGGCAAAGCACTGGGCCTTGGCCTTGGCAGCCTGCAAAACACGCTGGACCTTGATGCGGTTGTTTTCAGCGGCGGCGCGAGTGCCAGCCTGGATCTGATTGAGCCCGCGCTGCGCGCAGCGCTCAGAGAACGGGCCTTTGCGGCGCCGCTGGCGCAAGTCCGGCTGTGCGTGAGTGCCCTGGGGCAGGATGCCGGCATCGTGGGCGCGACGTTGATCGGGCCCGTGCGCTACAACGAATAGCCGGCGCTACTTCAGCTTGCGCTGGTTCATCCATTCCAGCAACGTCTTCATTGCGGCGATGACTTCCCGGGCTTCGCGCTCGCTGGCGTGTTCCAATCCCAGCACCACGCGCGTGGGTCCCACGGGCTCAATGGCCTTGAGCAGCGAAACGGCCTTGGGCGTGAGCCGCACTTCGCGTTTGCGCTTGTCTTCACTGCTCTGCTCGCGGGTGATGAAGCCGTTGGCGGCGAGGCGATTGAGCATCTGCGTGATCGCGGGCTGCGCTTTGCCCAGTAGTTCCGTCAGGTCGGTGGTGGTGATGTCGTGCTGGCGCTCAATGGCGCGCAAAAGCCCGTATTGCTTGGCCGTAAGCGCGTGTTCGGCCTCGAGCTTGCGCGACCACTCATCGTGGGCGCGTTCATTCTCCCAATACATGCGCATGAATTCCTTGACGCGCTCGAGGGCCTGCTTCTTGTCCATGTCCGGTCTCACGCTGGGCGCGCTCATTGTAGCCGCGCCGCGCGGCTTGGCCATAGCATCATGGGGTTATGCTACTTGGCCTTCATCAGGTCGTCGTAGAACTCGATGATGTAAACGGGATTCCAGATCAGCACCCAGCGCCCGTTGACATGGCACAGCAGCGCGCCAAAGACGGCGGCCGAGGCATCGTTGGGCGTGGCAAACTTGAAGCGATAGAACGTGAGGGAATCGAGCACATACAGCGGCACTTTTTCGAACTGCACTTTGATCGCGGGCGGTTTGGGATCGGCGAACTGCTCGCTGACTGGCGGGCGCCAGGCGCGCAGTTGCTCGGTGGTGGCGGCAAAGACGACAACTTTGGTCTGGTCGGCGTTGCGCTTGAAATCAGGGTTGTGCGCCAGCCCCGTCCAGAGTTTGTCTTCGGCCTTGATCGCTTTGTCGAGGTAGCCGGGCTGGTAGATCTTGGCGAGGTCCTCGGCGGTGGGCTTGAGCTGCGAGCGCAGCTTGAGCACGTTGGCGTCTTTGACCAGGAATTCCTCGAGCACGGCCCGGGCTCCCTCGAGCGTGGGCGGGTGGGCCAGGGAGACGTCGTCGGGGCGCGAGCTTTCGTTGCGCGGCGCGTTGCCGCTGCCGCCGGAACAGGCGGCCAGCAGCAGCACCAGCAGCATCAGGGCGGTGGTTTTCATGATTCGAGGAGTGACACGCCCGATCCGGAGAGCCGGAAGATCTTGCCCGAGATCGCATAGGGCCGGTGCTGCGCGTCCACGGCGACCTGGGCGGAGATGTTCTGGACGAGTTCTTCGTCCTTGAGATTGAAGATGATCATGAAGTCGCGGTTGGGCACGCCCACGGCAAGATCAGGGCCCAGCACCGCGGCGAGCTTGTGGTAGAGGTCAGGCAGGATCAGTTTGCTGGCGTCGTAGTTGTCGCCCGTGGAAACGATGGCGGCGGCGGGTTTGCCCTCTTTGTCGGTCAGCACGTTCATCTGCATGTCGCGGCACAGCGCGAGCAGGTTTTCGCGCGCGTAAAAGAACACGTCCTCGAGCGTCACGCCCTCCCAGCCCTTGAGGTCTTCGTGGCTCAAAAAGCGCAGCGTGCGGCCGGTGTCGAGCGCCATGAGCACGTCGAGTTCGCCCTTGACCAGTTCCTGGCGCAGCACCGGCACGGCCACATCGCGCGCAAAGCTGGCGGGCTTGAGCACGGGGTAGATCAGTCCGCGCACTTCGCGGAAGTCGGTCAGTTTCTCGGTGCTGGTTCCCCAGAGGCGTTCGAGCCAGTTCTTGAGCAGTTCTTCGGCGCTGACCTCGGGGTTGGCGTCGTGGGCGTCGAGGTAACTGATGTAGGCGTTTTCCAGGCGCAGCAGCGAGTTCTCGCCCGTGGCCAGTTCCAGCGGTTTGCGCACGCTCGCGGTGGCGCCCTTGATGACCGTGCTGTAAACGCGCGCCGCGAGCTCGGTGAAATCCTCGGCGGGCAGGGGCGCGTGCGTCGTGACGCTCACGCACTTCACGAATTCATTGAGCGGATCGCGCGAGATCGAGTCGTCGTCGGGGTTGCCGGTAAACGAAACCACGACGCAGATTTCGCCGCGCTGCAGCGTCCACCAGCGCCAGAGAATCGGCTCATTCTGGAACTCGCCCACGTACTCGCCGTAGCCGCGCCGCAGGCCGCCTTCGGTGCGGCGCTCGACGTTTTCCATTTTGTCGCGCGAGGGCAGTTTCTCGAACAGGTCAGGGGCTTCGCCGCCTTCGGGCGCCTGGGCGCGGTAGCAGCTTACGTTGATGCGCGCGGGGAAATCCTCGTGGCGGAACATCAGGGCTTCCGCGCCCTCGACGCGCGAGAAACCGGCGGGCAGCGCGATACGGTACAGCCGGTTGGGATCGACATAAACGCTCATGTCAGTTCCTGCCGACGACCAGGCGTGAACGCACAAGTTCGGCGCGTTTTTTGTCGCGCTCGCCGGGCGTCATTTCGCGGCCTTCTTCGCGCTGCAGATGCGAAGGCTGGCCGAGGATGAAAATCTCGTTCAGGGTTTTGGCGCTGATTTCATTGACGAAGCCAAGGTCGATGCCCAGGCGCAGCAGCGAGAGGTGGCTCATCATCTCCTGCACGTTGAGCATGCGCGCGCTGCGCAGCGTGGCCAGCGCGCGGAACACTTTGTCTTCCACCAGCGCCCGCTCATCGCTGAACAGCGTGCCGCGCATGCGCCGTTCATATTCGAGCACTTTGGGCAGGATCGCCTTCACGCTTTCAATGATCTCTTCTTCGCTGCGGCCGAGCGTGGCCTGGTTTGAAATCTGGTAGAAATCGCCAAAGGCGCGCGTGCCTTCGCCGTAAAGGCCGCGAATCGCGTGGTTCATTTTCTCCGCGGCCTTGAACACTTTCTGAACGTGATCTTTGAGCGTGAGCGCGGGCAGGTGCACCATCACGCTCACACGAATACCCGTGCCCAGGTTCGTGGGGCAGGCCGTGAGGTAGCCGTACTTGGGGCTGGTTACATAGGGCAAGCGCGTCTCCAGCGCCTTGTCCACTTTCACCAGCGCCTTGAAGGCGCGGTCCACGTCAAAGCCCGATTTGATCCATTGCAGCCGCAGGTGATCCTCTTCGTTCACCATGATGCTGAGCATTTCGCCGCGGCCAAACACGACCGCGCGCGGCCCCTCGGCCGTGGCCAGCTCGCGCGAAATCAGGTGCCTCTCGACGAGCACGTCGCGGTGAATCGCGTGCACATCGTCAAGTTTGAGCGCGACGACGCTTTTCTCGAGACGCGCGGCTTTGAGCGCCTCGGACACTGCCAGCATCAGCTCATCGCGCTGCTGCGGCGTGGCGCGCAGCGTGAACGGGTAGCCCTTGAGGTTGCGCGCCAGGCGCACGCGCGTGGACACCACGATGTCGCTCTCGGGCCCGGTGCCCTTGAGCCACTCACCCAGCAGGTGCGGAAACAGGTTGAAGGCGGGCAGGGTCATTTTCCGCCCTTCTTCGGGCGCGCCGATTTCAGCACCGGCTCGCCCGAGATGGCGGCGATGCGGTCACGCAGCGTAGCCGCGCGCTCGTAGTCTTCGGCCAGAATCGCGCTTTCGAGCTGATCCCTCAGGGCGGCGAGTTCACGGGCTTTGTCGGTGGCGCTCGTGTCGGCCTGGCCTTGCGGCAGGCGGCCCTTGTGCTGGGGCGGCGTGACGTCGTGGATGCGCTCAAGCAGCGGGTCAATGTGCGCGGCGAACACTTCGTAATCGTTGGCGCAGCCAAAACGTCCGCGCTGCTTGAACTCGGAAAGCGTCATGCCGCAGGTGGGGCAGGCTGGTGCCTGTGCCTCAGGCTTGGCGGCGGCCACGGTCAATGCACCCGGCGCATCGGGCAGGGCCAGGTTTTTGTCCTTGCTTGAAAGCATGGCCTGCACCTGCTTGAGCGCATCGGCCGTGGGAATCAGCGGCGTGGCCGGGTCAAACACCAGGCGCTTGAGCAAAGTCATGCAGTCGTTGCAGACGGCAAACTGGTGCGCGACGGCGTTTTGCTCGACGTCGCACACCTGTATTTTCGCTTCGTTCTTGTGGCAGCAATCGCAGATCATCGGTCAACAAGCTTAACAAAGGAAAGCGCCGGGAGCATCCCGACGGATGTGCTTCACACGAAACGGGCTGCAAGAAACCGCGGTTTCGGGTATCCGGAAGTCGCGCTGGCCGAGTGACTTTGCCTGATACCTGGAACCCGATACCCGATACCGAAGCCGTTACTTGAACGAGAGTTTCTCAATTCTCGACGCGGCTTCCTTGACCGTGTTCACGTCGGGCACAAATGCAAAGCGCACGTGGCCCGCGCCGGGGTTCACGCCGTCCACGGCATCGCTGAGCCATTCGCCGGGCGTGGTCACGATGTGGCATTTCTCGATCAGCAGCGTGGCGAACTGTTCGCCTGACATGCCCTCGGGTGCGGCTTGCCAGAGATAGAGGCCGGCGGGGTTGGTGCATTTTTTCAGGCCGGCTTTGCGCAGCGCCGTAACAATCAAATTGCGCTTGCGCTTGATCTGCTTGCGCAGTTTCTCGACGTGCTTTTCGTCGGCCAAAGCCGCGATAGCCGCGTCCTGGATGAACGAAGGAGTGCCGCTGTCGATGTTCGTTTTGACTTTCTTGAAGACCGAGATGACTTTCTCGTCGCCCGCGGCCCAGCCCACGCGCCAGCCGGTCATGATCGAGCGCTTGCTCAGCGAGTGGAACTGAACGATGCCGTCGTAGCCGTTGTCCTTGCCCAGTTCGAGTGCGCTGTGCGGCGGCTCGTCGAACCAGAGTTCGCTGTAGGCTTCGTCGCTGGCCAGAATGATGTTGTGCTTCTGGCAGAAGTCGTAGGCGCGCTTGAGGAAATCAAGCGAGGCCACGTACCCCAGCGGCGAGCTGGGCGTAGTCACCCACATGATCCTGGCGCGCGAAGCGACTTCGGCGGGGATTTTCGCGAGGTCATATTCGCACTTGTTCTTATGCGTGACGGGCACGAACCAGGCTTTGCCTTCGGCGAAGAGCGTGCCGCGCTTGTAGGGCGGATAGCCGGGGCTGGGGCAAATGACGTAATCGCCCGGGTTCACGAAGCCTTCGTGAAAGTTAAAAATGCCCTCTTTGGAGCCTATCGTGCTCGTGACCTGTTTGGCGGGATCAAGCGAAACGCCAAAGCGGCGCTTGCACCACTCAGCCACGGCCGTGCGGAACTCCAGCGAGCCCACGTAGCTCGGGTAACCCGTCGCCGCCTGCTTGTCGATTGCGGCCTTGCAGGCCTTGCGAATCAAAGGCGGAGTCGGGTCGGCATAATCGCCCACGCCAAAGTCGATGGGCGTAATGCCCTTTTTCTTGAGTTCGGAAACTTTCTCGTCAACGGCAGCAAAGGCGTAGGCGCCGATCGAAGCGACGCGGGTGGAAGGAGTGATGTTCATGGTCTCGGTTGTCCTTGCAAATTCCGATGTTTCTCGTGACTGTTACTTCTTGCCATATTCGTCTAACAAGAACTCGTTAGAGCCCGTTTTCAGCGCGATAACCGCGTTAACAGCTCTGGCCCATTTGTCGTAATTCTTGAAGCAGGTTCCAGCATCTCCGTTCATGTAGAAGTCGATGTACTCCCACTTTCTGGATGCTGAGTGTGTGTGGGTTGGCGGCGTTTTGTGTTCCATATGTTTGAAGATTGGGGCTGGTACCCAGCACTCGTTAGCCCAATCTGCCAACACCCATCCCCAGCCTCGCCAAGTTCCGTAAAGTGTTCTGCCATCAACAGCCGCGACTTCCCACCAATTGCAAAAGTCTCCGCCTGCAATCACTAAATGGGTCTGACTCAGAAACGGGAAGAAGGCCTTTCTGAGGAACATCTCTTCGGCGCCTTCATCCATGTCGTTCGAGTCAGGCTCAGCCTTCTGAATGCACACGCCGTGGGTTCGTTCAGCCGAGGTAAGAATCTCAACGGCTCGCTCAAGGGAGCTTTGCCTTTCAATCGCGTCCCACACAGCCTGTGCAAATGGCGTGGATCTGGGGAACTCGAACAACTCTCGCGCATCTTCCCCCACCTCGATCTCCTCAACAGTCCCCGGCTACGCCATGCACATCGGACAGTACAGCTGCGGCTGCGTTGAAGCCCGCACTTCGTCGAGGCGCACGACCGGCATATTGTGCGGGGCTTCCTTGAGCAGCTGCGGGTTTTCTTTGGTTTCCTGGGCGATCTTTTTCATGACGTCGACGAAGAAGTCGAGCGTTTGCTTGCTCTCCGTTTCCGTGGGCTCGACCATCATCGCGCCCTCGCCGTTGGTCACGTTGGCCTGCGGGAAGTAAATCGTCATCGGGTGGATGTTGTAATCGATCAGGCGCTTTGCGACGTCGAGCGCGTGGATGTCGTTCTTGGCCTGGATCGCGTCGGTGAACACCACTTCGTGGGCGCACACGCGATCGGTGAACACTTTGAACTCGTTGCGCAGCTTCACGCGCAGGTAGTTGGCGCCGAGCACGGCGTTTTCCGCGGCGCGGCGCACGCCCTCGCGGCCGAGCTGGCTCATGTAAATGTAGGCCATCACCAGCGCGCCGTAGTTGCCAAAGAAGCTGCGCACCTTGCCGATGGACTTTGAGCGCTTGGAGTCCAGCGAGAACGTGCCGTCCTCGTTTTTGACCGGACGCGGCACGGGCAAGAACGGTTCCAGGTGCGAAGCCACGCCAATGGGGCCTGCGCCGGGGCCGCCCGCGCCGTGCGGAACGCTATAGGTCTTGTGCAGGTTGAAGTGCATGACATCGACGCCGTAATCGGCGGGGCGCACGATGCCCTGGATGGCGTTCATGTTGGCGCCGTCCATGTAAAGCTGCGCACCGTGGGCGTGCAGGATTTTCGCAATTTCGACCATGTTGGGCTCAAGCAGGCCCAGCGTGGACGGGTTGGTGATCATCATGCCCGCAGTTTGCGGGCCGACGAGCGTCTTGAGCAACTCGAGATCGACGCTGCCGTCGGGCTTGCCCTTGAGCGTGACTGTCTTGAAACCGGCCAGCGCCGCCGTGGCGGGGTTGGTGCCATGCGCGCTGTCGGGGATCACGATCTCGGTGCGCGTTTTGCCTTCGCCCTTTTCTTCGAAGTAAGCCTTGATCACCATCAGGCCCGTCATTTCACCCTGCGCGCCGGCCGCAGGCTGAAGGGTGACGGCGGGGAAGCCGCTGACCTCGCGCAGATAGCCCTCGAGGTTGTACATGAGCTCGATGTGACCCTGCAAATCGGCTTCCGGCAGGTGCGGGTGAGCGCGCGTGAAGCCGGGGCTGCACAGCAGCGTTACGTTGATCTTGGGGTTGTACTTCATCGTGCACGAACCCAGCGGATAGAAGTTGCGATCCACGCTGAAGTTCTTCTGCGCCAGGTTCTTGAAATGGCGCACGAGGTCAAGCTCGCCCACTTCGGGCAGGTTCGCCGGCTTGGCACGCAGCTTGGCGCCTTTCAAGGCCTGCTTGAGATCGACTTTGGGAACGTCGAGTTCCGGAAGGCGCAAACAACGGCGGCCTTCAACGGAGGTTTCGAAGAGGAGAGTGTCAGCGGGGTTGGCGATGGTGGTCATGGTTTGAGGCGCTAGGCGTTAGGCTCTAGGCGCTAGTTTTGGCCTTGCATGTTCTACTTGCTCAAAGAGCGAATCAGTCCGGTCAGCATTTTTCCGACTTCGTTGTACAGCTTCCAAAGCTCTCTTCCGCGCTCACGACTGATGTATTCCAGCCGTACTGCAATTTCGATTTGTGTTTCGACTTCGCCGCACGAGCCGCGCGCTATCTTCAGGTGACGCGGGTAGTCCTTGCCGCCTTTGTCATAACCCTCAGCGATATTCGAGGGAATTGAAACCGCCGCACGCCGAAGTTGATTCGCTAGCGCGTACATCTCGTCCTTCGGGAACTCGCGCGTCGAACGATAAACTTCTTCAACAGCGGTCATGCTCTTCTGCCAAACCTTCAAATTCCGATATCCAACCTCCGCCATCGCAAAGCCTTTGCTAGAGCCTAGCGCCTAGTAACTAGCGCCTAAGCAACCGCCGCCGGTTTGCCTTTGAGCGCCTCGGCCAGCGCGTCGGCATACGCGTCAATCTGCGCCTTCGTCGTGACCTCGGTGATCGCGACGAGATACTGACCCCTGCGTCCTTTGCCGTACTTGTCGAGCGCCAGGCCGCCGACAATCTTCTTCTTGAGCAGCTTCTTTTCGAGGCCGGGCGCAGCTTGGATTACGAACTCGTTGAACACCGGGCTGTCAGCGTAAACCAGCTTCACGCCTTCGATGGCTGCCAACTTTTTCATGGCGTATTGCGTTTTGGCCACGGTGTGCTCGGCCAGTTCGACAAAACCGTTCTTGCCCCATGCGGCCAGATGAATCAGGGCGCGCAGCGCGCACAGCGATTGATTGGTGCAGATGTTTGATGTGGCCTTCTCGCGGCGGATGTGCTGCTCGCGCGTGGCCAGGGCCAGCGCAAAGGCGCGCTTGCCGTTCTTATCGACGGTCTCGCTGACGATGCGGCCGGGCATCTTGCGCAGGTGTTCCTTGCGCGCGGCAAAATAGCCGAAAGCAGGGCCGCCCAGGAACTGGTGATTGCCCAGGGGCTGGCCCTCACCGACGGCGATATCCGCGCCGGCTTCAGCGGGCGTCTGCAACAGCGCCAGCGAAAGCGGCTCTGAGGTGCAATGCACGAACAGGGATTCGCTTTCCTTGCGCGCTGCGTTGATTGCGTCAAGGTCTTCGATCACGCCCAGATAGTTGGGCGACTGAATCGCCACGGCGAATACCTTGCGCGTGAGCGCCTTTTTCAACGCTTCCATATCAACGCGGCCATCAGCGCCCGCCGCAACGTTGACGACCTTGATGCCGGCAACGTCGGCGTAGGTGCGCACGACCTGTTCGTAATCAGGGTTGTGCGCGCCGGCCAGCACGAATGTGTTACGGTCTTCCTTGCGCCATTTGTCCTCGGCGACGTGCTTGCCCATCATCATTGCTTCGGCCAGCGCCGAGGCGCCGTCGTACATGCTGGCGTTGGCGACTTCGAGGCCCGTGAGCGCGCAGATGCTGCTCTGGAACTCGAACATGAACGTGAGCGTGCCCTGCGAACATTCGGGCTGGTAGGGCGTGTAGGCCGTGATGAAGCTGGAGTCGAACAGCGCGATGTGGTCAACCACCGTGCTGACAAAGTGGTTGTAGATGCCGCCGCCGCGGAAGAAGGCGTAATCGCCCGTGTTCTTCGTTTTGGCGAGCAGACCCTCGATGTGGCGCGTCACTTCTAGCTCGCCCTGCCCTGCGGGCAGCTTGAACTTGGAAGTGTCGGCCATGTTGATGCGCAGGTTGGCCGGCACATCGACAAACAGGTCTTCGAGAGATTTCACGCCAATCGCGGACAGCATCTCGCGCCGCTCGGCTTCTGTGTTCTGGATGAATGGCATGGCAGTTCGAGGTCAGAGGTCAGAAGTCAGAGGTCAGAAGTGCCGACCGGGCACCGGCAGCCACGCTGACTCGGCGGGCCGCCGCAGCTTGAGTTGGAAGCAGGTTTCAGCCGTCAGCCGTTCTTCTGACCTCTGACCTCTGACTTCTGACTTCAAGCCGCGCAGCGGCTAGTGCGCTTCAGAAGCCAGCTGCTTCTCGTAATCAGCCAGGCTCTTGGCCTTGTCGAGTTCCTTGGCGTCCTTGGGCTTGATCTTCATCAGCCAGCCCTTGCCAAAGGCATCCTTCTTCAAGGCTTCGAAGTCGTTGGCGCTGACCTCCGAGTTGACGGCCAGCACAGTGCCGCTGACGGGCGAGTACATGTCGCTGACGGCCTTGACGGACTCGATCTCGCCGAAGCTCTCGCCCTTCTCGATCTTGTCGCCCTTTTCCTTGCGGAAATCGACAAACGTGAGGTCGTTGAGCTGGTCAACGGCGAAGTCAGTGATGCCGATCGTAACGGTGCCATCTTTCTCAAGGCGGCCCCATTCGTGGGTCGGCAGGTAACGGGCGTCTGCGGGTCTCTTAGCCATGTCTTTCTTTCAAAGGTCCGGAGTCCGCAAGTCCGGAGTCCGGGGTCATTTCAATGGGGCGTGCGCTGGAGCGGAGACCGACTTCCGGACTCCGGACCTTCTGACGCCGGACTATTTTTTACCGGGCCGCTTGTAAAACGGCAGCGGCACCACAATTGCGTCGTAGGCATCTTCCTTGAACTTCACCTGGAACTTCGTGCCGACTGTGCTCATGGCGGGCGGAACGAACGCCGTGGCAATCACGCTTTCCACCCACAGGCCCTGCGTGCCGCTGGCGATCTTGCCCACCTTCTTGCCATCTTTGAACACTTCCTGGCCCTGGCGGGGGATGCGTTTGCCGCCCACGTTCAGGCCCACCAGCTTCTGTTTCAGGCCGCTCTTCTTCTGCTCTTCCATCGCGGACTTGCCGATGAAATCGGCCTTGTCCAGGCGCACGGCCCAATCCAGCCCCGCTTCCAGCGGCGTAACGGTTTCTTCAAGCTCGTGGCCGTAAAGCGGCATGCCCGCCTCGAGGCGCAGCGTATCGCGCGCGCCAAGCCCCGCAGGCCCGGCACCCAAAGCCGCGCCAACACCGAGGATGTCGCGCCAGAACTTCACGGCGTTGCCGTTGCTCATGATCAATTCAAAACCGTCTTCACCCGTATAGCCGGTGCGGCTTACCAGCACTTCGGCCTCGCCCAGAACGGTGGCGCGGGTGAAGCGGTAGTATTTAAGGGCGTTGACGTCGAGATTGCTGATCTTGCGCAGCACGTCCTCCGACTTCGGGCCCTGCATGGCGATCATGGCGTATTTCTCGCTCAGGTCCGTGATGTCCACAGCAAAACCCTTGCGCTCGCGCTCAAACCAGCTCCAGATCTTGTCGCGGTTACCGGCGTTGACGACGAAGAACGTGAACTCGTCGCCGCCGCTGTAAACCAGCACGTCATCGAGCGCGCCGCCAAGCCCGTTGCACACCAGCGAATAGCGGATCTGGCCGGGCTTCATGTCGGCGCGGCTGTTGGTGATGACTTTGTCGGTGAACTTGATGTGGTCCTTGCCGGTGATCATGTACCGGCCCATGTGGGAGACGTCAAACAAGCCCATCTTGGTGCGCACCCGCTGGTGCTCTTCCTTGATGGTGGAGTAGCTCACGGGCATGTACCAGCCCGCAAAGTCAACCATGCGCGCGCCAAGCTTCTCGTGCTCAGCTTTTAAGGGTGTCTCTTTCACGGGAGCCTCACTCAGTTACTGCAAACGGCCGGATTGCCGGGCACAGCCCGTCAATCCGCCGGCCCGTGCAGCCGCGCGGGCCAGACGGTGTGGGGAAGAAACTGCTGGTGCAGTTTCTTCCCCACACCGCTTCGCGAAGGGCAGAGGTTTTGCCTCTTGGGGGGCCCCGCGTCAACATCTCGGCGCTGGGCCTAAACGCACAACGGACGCAGCCTTGGCCGCGTCCGTTGAGGATTGAACGATTGCTAGCGCGTCGCTTTGGCCGCAAGCTTGGGCGCCTCGAGGCGACCGGTCTGCTTGGTCGTCTGCTTCACAAAGGCCGGCATCTCGCGCACTGTATAGCGCAGGATTGAAATCAGCTTCTGCCGCAGCTCTTTGCGGTGCACGACCATATCGACGAAGCCGTGCTCGAGCAGGAACTCGGAAGTCTGGAAGCCCGGGGGCAATTCCTGGCGCACCGTCTGCGCAATCACGCGCGGGCCGGCAAAGCCAAGCAGAGCCTTGGGCTCGGCAATCGTGATATCGCCAAGGCTCGCCCAGCTTGCCATCGAGCCGCCCATGGTGGCGTTGGTCAGGATCGCGATGTAAACGCCGCCAGCATCCTGCAAGCGCTTGATAGCCGCGCTGGTTTTCGCCATCTGGAACAGCGAAAGGATGCCTTCCTCCATGCGCGCCCCGCCGCCGGAGCCTGAAACGATGATGAGCGGGATGCCTTCTTTGCGGGCGTATTCGGCGCCGCGGGCAATTTTCTCGCCCACCACGCTGCCCATGGAGCCCATGATGAAGCTCGGGTCAATCACGCCAAACACCACGCGCTGGCCGGAAATCGCGCCCACGCCCAAATGCGCGGCTTCGCGCAGGCCGGTGTTCTTCTGGGCCTTGGCGAGCTTGTCTTTGTAGGACTTCTGGCCCTTGAAATTCAGGGCGTCGATGGACTCAAGGTTGTCGAAGAGCACAGTGAACGAATCCGGGTCCAGCAGGTACTCAATGCGTTGCTTGGCGTTGATGCGGAAATGGAAGCCGCACTCGGGGCAAACCTGGTGGGCGTCCTCGACGACCTTCTTATATACGAGGTTGTCGCACGCTTCGCACTTCATCCAGAGGCCGTCAGGGGCGCCTCGTTTGTCTGAGCTCATAGGGTAAACCTTTCGAATGCCCGGCCGCTTTGGAACCTTCCCAACCCGTAAAGCGGACATCCAGTGGAACCCGGGAATCTAGTACGCGCAAAGCACAGGTCAATGGGAAAAACCGTTGTAACGTAAACTGTTTTCGCAACGCCCGGCTGCCACAATACTTACACCTTCTTCACCGCTGCCTTTCAGCGCTTTCAAGTTAGCAATCACTAGCTACTGTTCGAGCCCTGCAATTCTTCAAGATTCCCTCACGAAGATTTCACAAGCCCGGCCATCGCGCGTCCTATGGCCGCGGCCGCGGCCTTTGCCGCCTCGGTGCTTTCGGTTTCAATTATGTACAGCCGCCCCGCCGCGAAGACTTCCAGTTCGCCGTGGTGGCGCGGCTTCTCGCCGGGCAGGTCGCCGCCGGTTTCCTGCAGGCCCACGGCCTCGAGGTCGTCGCCTTCGGCGCGAGCGATGACATCCCAGTCGTCCTCGCGCGCCTTGACGGAGGTGATAGAGCGCAACTCCAGTGTGCGTGCAAGTGCCTGACCTTCGCGGCGATAAAGCAGCAGCTTTGTGCCCTCCAGCTTCCAGGCGCGGTAGCCGCGCGAAGCCGCCCAAGCGAGGCCCAGCACCACACCAAGAGTAATGGCCAGGGCCACCACGGAAATGGCGATGCGCAGCGCGGGCGAGATGCTCTGGGTGGGGCCGGCGTCGAAGATCACGGTCGAAACCAGGTAGGCCGAAACGATGAAACCCGCCGCCGTGGCCGCAAATTGCAGCAAGAACGTGGTGCGGCTTGGAGTGCGGCGTTCATCGCGAACGGTGTTGGCCATGGCGGGCGTTTTAGAACCGGCGGGGCCGCGCGCAAATCCTGTAAATGAACTTGGCAAGCCGGGCACGTCCGGGCGGCCGAGGATTGTCGCAGCACGTTGTACGCTTTGGGAACTCTTGAAAGGAGCTTCCATGAGCAACGCTTACCGTGCAATCGCGCAGAGCAAGGCCGAAATCGAGGCCGAGCGCAAAGACGCGTACCAGCGCCGTCTGGCCCAGGCCCGCGAAGTGCTGGCTGATTTCGACGAGGACGAACCGGGCGCGAAGTTCGCGCGCGCCTGCCTTGAGGCGCGCGGCAAATCACTCGGCATTCCCGAGCTTGAGCGCGACATCCGCTCCCTTGACCTGCTGATCAAATCGGGCGACCAGTCGCGGGAAATGGAACACATCCTCAATGAGAAAAACCTCGAACGCCTCAAGAAGGGCGAAGAGCTCGTGGCCTTTCGCGTGCCGGTCAGCGCGGCTTGCCACCTTGCCGCCATTCGCGAACGCGACCGAAAGCAGGAGCAAATGCGAGCGGCGCAGGAGCAAACCACGATCGACGCGGCCGAGTATGTGATGCAGACCTACCGCAAGATCGCCGCGGAGGCCAAAGCCGCGCCAACGGCAGGAACGCAGGCGAGCGCCAAACCGGCGCCGGCGCAGGCGGGAGACAAGCCGGTCACGCCGGCTGTGACCGCGACCTCGAAGGTCGGCTAAGGAGCGCAAGCCGGGGGCAATGGCCCCGAGCGCTCAAACACGGCCTGACTCGACCAGGCAGAAGGGCTCGAGGGATCTTTGAAAATTGTGCGCTGCGGCAAAAGATCGTCAGCGGATTGCCGTGAGCGGTTACTCACCCATCACCTTGATGATCACGCGCTTCTTTCGCTGGCCGTCGAATTCGGCGTAGTAAACCTGTTGCCATGTGCCGAGGTCGAGTTTGCCTGCCGTGATTGGCACGATCACCTGGTGGTGCACGAGGATGCTTTTCAAATGTGAGTCGCCGTTGTCTTCGCCGGTGTCGTGGTGGCGATAACGTGCGCTGGTCGCTTCGACGGCGCCCGTTTCTCCTTCGCGGGGCCATTTCATTTGTGGGTAGGCGCCGTAGGGCGTGAGCGATTCCAGCCAGTGGTCGATGTCGTCAATGAGCCCGCTTTCGGCGTCGTTCACGTACACACCCGCGGTGATGTGCATGGCTGAAACGAGTGCCATGCCTTCGCGCACGCCGCTCTTTTCAACGGCACGCGCCACCTCGTCGGTGATGCGGATGTACTCGCGGTGCTTTTTGGTCGTGAAGTACAGGTATTCGGTGTGGGTTTTCATGCTTGGGCTCTGGTTGGAGTGCTAATGGCATTCGCAGATAGGGCGTCTGAGGCGAAACATGCGAATCCCCGGGCTGCGTGTTCAGTGAAAAAGGTCTTGGCGGCAGCAACTTCGGCTTGGCTGATCTTGGCGCCTTGGCGGCTCAGCCATAGCGCGTTGCGGTGGTGTGTGCCCTGCGTGAGCACGTGCACGTGGCGCTCTTCGGGCTTTGCGGCCAGCGACTTTTCTGCGTTCTCGTGGGCGATTGCAGCTTCCTTGACTCTGCCCATCGCGCGCCACAATTGCGTGATGAACACGGGCGCGTAATTGCGCATGTCATCAACGCAGCGCGCAGCCGCGCTTTCGTAGTCGGCCACGGTGCGGCGATCCTTCTTGGCCAGGGCGCGCAGCAGGTAAGGGCCGAGGTGTTCAGGCCGCGCCAAATCACCGAGTTGGTTGAAGCGCGGCTGGGCGGCAAAGTCGCACACACGCTGAAGGAAGGCGGCGTCCTCGTGCCAGCAGGCGAAGTCGAGCAGGATCACGGTCTTGACGGGGGTGTCATCTCCGTAGTCGAGCGCTTCGGAGGGTCGCAGCAGGCCCGCGCGCAGCAGATGTTGGGTGAGCCACAAGCGCATGGTGGGCTCGGTGGGGCCGCCGCCGAGCGAAAGTTCGCGCGTCATGATCGCCAGCCCGGGCAGCAGATCGCCCCGTTCGGCCTTCAGGCGGCCTTCAAGGAACTTCAGCAGCGCGAGCGCTGAGTAGCGCTGCGTTTTGGGCGGCACGAGCTTGAGCGTGGCTTCGCACACGCGCTGGGCCTCGGGCAGGCGCGCGAGCGTCATGAGCGTGAGAATGAGATTGACGGCGTTGCGCAGCGCGTATTCGTCGGGTGCGCCCGCGGCGCTGAGCATGCGCTGCATCAGCTTGCGTTGGTAGGCCAGCGCGGTGTCGAGGTCGCGCACAAAGGCGTGGTAGCTGGCCTGGTAGGCGAGCAATTTGGCGTGCAGTTCGGGGTCGTCGCAGAGGCGCGCCACCTGTTCGGCGGCCTTGAGCAGGCCCGCGGCGGGCTGCACCTTGTAATCATTCAGGCACTTCTCGATGTCGCCGAGCAGCTGCACAAAGATGCCGCGCGACTGAGCATTGAGCTTTGCGCGCAGGCGGTCGTGGGAGGCGATCGCGTCGGAGAGTTCGCGCAGCACGCGCGCCTGGTGCTTGCCCGCCAAAGCACCCAGTTTCATGCGCGAGACGGCGTTCATGGCCTCGACGAGCTCGAGCAGGTTGCCGCCCATCACCGCCGTTTGCGACGTTACATCGGCCAGATAGGGCGCACCCTCGCCCGCAAGCAGCCAGGCCGGGTTGACGCCCAGGCCTTTCACGAGTGCTGCTGCGAACTCGAGGGGCATGCGCGTGCCTTTGAGGTAGCGCACGACATTCGTGGGGCTGGTGGCGGTCTTGCGGGCAATCTCGCTGCGCGTCTTGCCCTGAGCCAGCTGGGCGAGGCGCTCGCGCAGCGCCTGGGTTTCCAGATTCCAGTCAAGGACTTCGGCCATGGTTGCCCCTTGGCAGCGTCAGGCTGGCAGCAAACGGGGTCTGGCTCCCAACGGGTGCCTGAACCCGTTTGCGAGCGCCCGGAAATGGGGTCAGGCACCGGAACTGCCCGGAGCCCGACCCCATTTCCTGGATCGCCTGACGCTGCCAATGGGCAACAAGGCCATGGGTTCCAATCCGTCAATGCACCGGAGGGAGTTGACAAATATGTCAACCTTTGCGCAAGCCTATGGCGATGCGAGCATGACACTTATGTAAACCTTGTGCATGGCGCCGCGGCCTGCCGAGAGCACTCCAATGGCCGCGCGGTGCGCCCCCAAGAACAGGAGGATGTCATGAGGTGGATGCTTCTGACGGTGCTGGCAGGTTTCGCGATTTTCATGGTGGCCTGTGCCGAGGGCGGCGGTGCTCCCGGCACCTCGGTCGCAGGCGGCGGAACTCCGGGCGGTCTGGCGATTTCCACGGCCACGCTGCCTTCGGGAACGGCGGGTGCGGCTTACAGCGCCACGCTGGCGGCTTCGGGCGGCAGCGCGCCGTTTACATGGACTCTGTCTTCGGGCGCGCTGCCCGCGGGCCTGAGTGTTGACACGTCAAGTGCCACCGCCACGACCACGATCAACGGCACGCCGAGCATGGCGGGCACGTTCAATTTCGTGGTGGCAGTGACCAGCGGCGTCACGGCGACACGTGCGTTCACGGTGGTAATTGCGCCCGTGGGCGGCGGAGGCGGCACCTACGACCCCTCAGCACCGGGACTGATTCCCGCGGATCGGCGCATCACCTGGAAAGCCGGCATCCCCGGCGGCATTCCCGCGCGCACGACGATCTTCGCCAACGTCAAGAACGCGCCCTACAACGCGCAGGGTGATGGCGTGGCCGACGACACCAGCGCCATCCAGAACGCCATCAACGCCTGCCCAGCGGATCAGGTGGTTTTCATGCCCGCGGGCACCTACAAGATCACGGACACGATCTCGCTCAAAAGCCGCGTCACGCTGCGCGGCGCGGGCAACACCACCAAACTCAAGTGGATGGGCAGCGCCAGCTGCGTTCTCGAAATCCGCGACAACGCCTATGAAGACGGCGTGTTCTACAACACCAGCCCCTACAACCTCAGTGGCGGCTACACCAAAGGTTCCACAAGCGTGAGCATGGCCAACAACAACTGGGCGGTGGGGGACGTGGTCCTGATTGACCAGCAATCCGACGGCAATCTCGTTGTGGCCGGCGGTACCTCGGGCCCAGCCACCTGGTGCGGCCGCGACAACGGCGACCGCTGCATGGGGCAGCTGGTGAAAGTGCTCACGCGCAGCGCCACCAACATCACGTTCGAGCCTGAGCTTTACACGAACTACACGGCCGGGCTTGTGCCGCAGGGCATCAAGGTCAAGGGCGTCACCGAGCTTGCAGGCTTTGAGGACTTCGCGGTGGACAACGTCAACGATGCGCGCGACACCATGTGGTGGTTTGGCGGTTATCGCTGCTGGCTGAAAAACGTGGACATGAAGGGCTCGCGCCGCCGACACATCTGGATGCTTCACGACATGCAGTGCGAGATCCGCGGCTGCACGTTCCACGACGGCACAGGCAATTACGGGCCCGACCGCGCCTACGGCATTTTCCTGGGCAACATGATCACGGCCACGCTGGTCGAGGACAACATCTTCTACAACCTGCACGTGCCGATTGCCTTTGAAGGCGGCGCGTGCGGCAACGTGGTCTCGGCCAACTTCATCACCAAGGTGAAGTACAGCGACCCCGAGTGGGCCCAGCCCGCGATCGTCGAGCACGGGCCGCACCCGATGATGAACCTGATCGAGAACAACACGTTTGGCTCCAAGATCATCGGCGATATGTACTGGGGCTCCGCCTCGCACAACACCTACTTCCGCAACCGTGTTTACATGGCGCAGCCCACGGGTCTCAACTACGGCACGTGGCTGGTCGACTTCTATATCTGGCACAAGTACGAGAACATTGTGGGCAATGTGCTGGGCACGCCGGGCTATGAAACGGTGTTCGAGGAGAACTGCACGCCCTACGCCTACTACCAGGGCAAGATCGTGTTCAAGCTGGGCTATGCGAATAACTCGGGCAGCACGACCGGCAGCGACCCGCAGATTGAGGCCACGATGATCCGCCACGGCAACTGGGACAGCGTGACGGGCGGCGTGGTCTGGTCCTCAGGCATCAGCGTGCAGCAGATGCCGCCTTCGTTGACTTACGCGCAGCAGCCGTCGTGGTGGACGGGCGCACCCTGGCCGGCCTACGGCCCGGACGTGGCTTCAAGCCTGACCAACAAGATCCCGGCCCAGTTGCGCTATGAAGCGATGGGGTCACCTTGACGTGTCAAGATCACGGCCAGGACGCCCGCGGCTGCGCGCGTCCTGGCCCGCGGCGCGGAAGTCACGCCAATCCTTGACAGCTCAGGCCCGATTAGTCTACTTAGGGCTGCGCACTTCCCCAAAGTGCCCAACGTTGAGCCCGAAAGGCCTTTGTGATTTTCAGCCGCAAGAGCGATTACGGACTTCGCGCCTTGATTTTCCTCGCCGAGCGCCGCGAGTCCGGCCCGGTGACGCTTGCTGAAATCGCCCAGCGCCTGATGATTCCCAAGGCCTTCCTGTCAAAGATCCTGCAGCAGTTGGCCAAGCGCGGCATCGTCAAATCGCTCAAGGGTCCCTCGGGCGGTTTTGCTCTCGCGGGCGAGCCCAAGTCGCTCAACGTTCGAGACGTTATTGTGGAGATTGACGGGCCGATGCGTGTCTTCGAGTGCTTTGCCAACGAGAAAGAGTGCGCGCTCTTTGACGACTGCCTGATCCTGGACGTTTTCAACCGCGTCGAGGAGCAGATCGGCAAAGTGCTGGCCAGCTATACGCTGGCGGACTTCCATTTTCCGCCCGGCGTCACGGCCCACGCGCCGGCCAAGGTTCGCAACGCCTGATTGTGCCATACCGCATGGGGCCATCCAGCCGCGCCTTGCCCGCGTGCGGCGCGGATGTAGATTCAGCGAACACTTTCGTTCCAGGATCCATGCATGCCCACTCGTTTCTCGACCGGCCGTTTCACTTCGACAGGCCCGCGCCACAACGCCTATGAAGCCGTCAATGTGCTGTTTGATATCGCCGCTGACCGTCTCAATATGGACGCGCAACTGCGCAGCATTCTCAAGACGCCGTTTCGCGAAGTGACCGTGGCGGTGCCGGTGCGCATGGACAGCGGCAAGATTCACGTCTATGCGGGCTATCGTGTGCAGCACAACGGCGCGCGCGGCCCGTGGAAGGGCGGTATTCGCTATCACCCGGAAGTCGATCTCGATGAAGTGCGCGCGCTGGCCAGCCTGATGACCTGGAAGACCGCATTGCTCGATGTTCCCTTTGGCGGCGCCAAGGGCGGCGTGAGCTGCGATCCCATGAACATGAGCGCCATTGAGCTCGAGCGCCTGACGCGCAAGTTCACCGCACGCATTTCAATCGTGCTTGGCCCGCAGCGCGACGTGCCCGCGCCGGACATGGGCACGGACGGCAAAGTGATGTCGTGGATGATGGACGAATACTCTTCGCGCCGTGGCTATGCGCCCGCGGTTGTAACGGGCAAGCCTTTGGCGCTGGGCGGCAGCAAAGGGCGCCTTGCAGCCACGGGCCGCGGCGTGGTGATCACCGCTGACAGCTACTACAACGCCATTGGTGAAAGCATCAAAGGCAAGACCGTGGCCATCCAGGGCTACGGAAACGTGGGCAGCTTCACGGCCAAGTTCTGGGCCGAGCGCGGCGGCAAAGTGGTCGCGATCACCGACGTCAAGGGCGGCGTGTACAACAAGGCCGGGCTGGATGTTCCGGCGCTTGAAAAATACTTTGCCGAAAAACGCACCGTCGCCGGCTTCCCCGGCTCGGAGCCGATGAATAACCAGGATCTCTTCGGGCTCGATGTCGATTGCCTGATTCCCGCGGCGCTGGGCGACGTGATCACGGGCGCGAACTGCACCCACATCAAAGCCAAGCTTGTGATTGAGGGCGCCAACCACCCGACTCAGCCCGACGCCGACGAAGACCTGCACGAGCGCGGCATCGTAGTCATCCCCGACATTCTCGCCAACGCCGGCGGCGTGACGGTGAGCTACTTCGAATGGACGCAAAACCTGACCAGCTTCTACTGGGACGAAGACAAAGTGAACCGCGAGCTCGAGATCAAGATGCGCCGCGCGTTCATGGATGTGCACGAAATGGCCCGCAAGGAAAAGTGCAGCTACCGCACGGCGGCCTTCATGCAGGCCATCAAGCGCGTGGGCGAAGCCGAAGAACAGCGCGGCAACTAGCTTTCTCGCCAGGCGCGCTGAGAACAGCGAACGGCGAAGACCAGACTTGTCAGTCTGGTCTTTGCCTTTTCTTGGCGTTCTCTGCGGAACTTTGCGCTCTTCGCGAGAGGCATAGCCGCGCGAAATATTCCTGATTTTGCGTTTGACTTCTTTGCTAGATTTGATAGTTTTGAGGTAATGAGCGCGCACGAACGCGCGCCTTACAGGAGACTGTCATGGAAAAGCGCACCCGCCTCGACAACAAGGCCTTGATTCGCAGCCTCGCCCACATTGGCTTGCAGACCTCGGACCTCAAGCAGGCGCACCTGTTCTATGTGGAGATCCTCGAGCTCGATTTGATTGAGGCCAGCGAGAGCGACTTCACCGTCGATCTGTGCGGCATCCCGCTGATCGTGACCGCCGGCGGACGGCCGGGCGGACGCAGCGGCTTTGCGCTCAATTTCAAGGTCCGCGACTTCGACCGCGCCTATGAGAAACTGACGCGCGCGGGCGTGGGCTTCATCTCGGAGCGCAACGAGGTGCTTCCCGGCATCTGGGCTGCGGCGTTCCTTGACCCCGACGGCAATCGCGTCGAGATCATGACGCCGATCGAAGAACTGGTAACCGCCGACTAAGCCAGCCGCTGGGAAACCACGTTGCCGGGCTTGAGGCCCGCGGCGTTCATGTCCTGCACCAGCTTGGCGAGTTGCGCGTCCTCGCCGGTCATGATTGTGGTCGCGGCCTTCTGGCCCGCGCCGGTCATGAGCGTGCCGCCCAGGCGCTTGATGAAGTAATTGGCGCACGTGACCATGCGCTCGAGCGCCTTCTTTGGCTGCGGCAGCTTGGCGGGCTGGAAGCTGAACTCAATCGCGGGCGAATTGCCCGTCGCGCCGGGTGCCAGTTGCAGGCCCTGTGCCTTCACATGGAATATCGGCTGTGCGTTCACCAGCCACACAAAGCCGCCCGGCTCGCGCTTGAGGCCGATACTCAGGCAGCAATCGGTAATCTTGGCCGCGTCAAAGTTGCCCGTGACCTTGAGCGTGTAATTCATCCCAAACTTGCCCTTGAGCGAGGCCAGGCGCTGCGAGCGCGCCACGGCCTGCGGAATGGCTTCGCCCGCGGGCTGCTTGGGGCGCTCGAGCTTCTTGGCCACGCGCGAGGCCACCATGTCAAACATGGGAAACTCGTCTTCGGCCAGCGCGTTGCCGCTGCTGGGTACGAGCTCCATGGCCACGAGCATGTGCTTGGCTTCCATGTCGTTGCCGTTGAGCTCGCGATAAGGCGTGGCCTCGTCGTCGCGCCCGAAAATGGCCATGTCGCTCAGGGCCGCAAAGAACTGCGTGCCCAGTAACTGCCCCAACTGGCGCGGCTGCGCACCCGCGGCCATGTCGGCCAGCTTGATGATGTAATAGGCGCCCTCAGCCAGCGCGGCATCTTCCGGTAACGGGCGGATGGCGGGCAGCAGGTGCGAAACGTCTTCGCTGCCGCCTTCATCGGCAAAGTCGCCGCCTTCCGGCTGCAGATCCATTCCCTCAGGTTGAAGCATGAGTGATGCCCCGTAGTTGGGGGCAAAATGCCCCAATTGGCGTACAAGGTCAATGCGATTTTCGGTTGCCGATTTTTGATTTTCAATTGACAGCTACGAACAGATCAAGCGGTAGCGCCACTCGGGATGCGTAAGCCGAAACCTGTAAACTGGCGCTAGCGCGCCAGCGCTGCCACGGAATTTTCGGCCTTGCGGCGCGCTTCCTCGATCGCAATTTCCTTCATGAGTTCGGAAACGAGCAAGTCGTTGGGAATGCGGCGCAGCAGCTTTTCGCCCTTGAACAGGTAGCCTGCGTCTTTTGCGCCGACGATGCCGAAATCGGCCTGGCCCGCTTCGCCGGGGCCATTGACGATACAGCCCAGCACGCTGACCGTGATATTGCCCTTGTAGCCCTTCATGGCTTCTTCCACGCCGCGGGCCAGCACTTCCACGCCGCCATCGACTTCGTCGCGGCCGCAGCTTGGGCAGCTCACGATATCGACGTTCTTCTTGCGCAGGCGCAGCGAGGCCAGCAGGTCGAGGCCGATGCGCACTTCATCGACGGGGTTGCCGGTGATCGAGATGCGGATCGTGTCGCCGATGCCCTCGCTCAAGAGCGTGCCCAGGCCCACGCAGGATTTCACGGTGCTGGCCTCCAGCGTGCCGGCTTCGGTCACGCCCATGTGCAGCGGAACATCAGTCAGTTTGGCGAAGCGGCGGTTGGTGTAGATCGTGGTCAGCGGATCGCTCGATTTGAGCGACACTTTGAAATTCTTGAAGCCCCAGCTTTCAAAGCGCTCGCACCACTCCACGGCCGTGTCCACCATCAGGTCGGCCATTTCCAGTTCCATGTCTTTGTTGACCTGCAAGCCTTTGCGCGGCTCGATGGAACCGGCATTGATGCCGATGCGCATGGCGCGGCCCTTTTTCACGGCGAGATCGACGATCGCGCGCATGAGGTCAAGCTTCACGTTGCCGGGGTTCATGCGCACGCAGTCAATGCCATTGTTCAGCGCATCAATGGCCAGGCCGTGCGCGTAATGAATATCGGCAATCAGCGGCACGCGCGTTTGGCGGATGATCTCGGGCAAGGCAGCCGCAGCGGCCTTATCAGGCACCGCCACACGCACGACGTCAACGCCGGCATCCTGCGCCGCGTGAATCTGCTTGAGCGTTCCGGGGATGTCGTCGGTCTTGGTCTTGGTCATCGTCTGCACGGAAATCAGGTGCTCGCCGCCGATGGGCAGCTTGCCGACCATGCACGTACGCGTCTTGCGCCGCTCAACTTTGAATGCCACAGGTAGCCTCGTCTAGGGTCGCGGGATTATAGCAGGCGAATTAGCGCATCGGCAGGGTGAGGTGCAGTCGGAGTGGGGGCTCTCATTCAATTGGATGCGGCATAAAGCTCAACGCCGAGACGCCGAGGCGCCGAGAACTGCTTTGGGGTTTACTGCAAAGAAAACGGCAACCGCATTTGTCCCCAAGCGACTGCCGAAACCAGGCATATGCGATTGTCTTAAATTCAGATTGCCTTTCTCCGCGTCTCGGCGTTTTGCCGTTTGCCGTGGCGGGACTGTTCACCGCGGCGGCATCTGGCACTAAAATCCGTGCCATGCCCAAGTCCAAACCCGCCCGCGCCAAGAAGCCAAAGCTGCTCTCAGGCGGCAACCCGCAGATCGCGAAGGCCGAAGGACAAGCGCCCATCGACGCCTACATCGCGGCCATGCCGGGCTGGAAAAGCGAAGTGGGGCGAAGGCTAGACGCACTGATTTCGCGCACGGTTCCCAACGTGCACAAAGCCGTGAAATGGAACTCACCGCTGTACGGCATCAAGGGCCAAGGCTGGTTCCTGGGCATCCATTGCTTCGCGAAGTACATCAAGGTCGCGTTTTTCAAGGGCGCCAAGCTGAGTCCCATCCCGCCTGGCAAATCCAAGCAAAAAGAAGTGCGCTACCTCGACATCCACGAAGACGACAAACTCGACGAAAGCCAATTCGCCAGTTGGGCAAAACAAGCCAGCCAATTACCCGGCGAACGCATGTGAGCGGCTGGAGGTACGTCGCTGCTCGAGCTTGCGTTAGTACAATGGTCTTGGGATTTGCAGCGAGGCCTGATGAGCATTTACAAACGGCATCCGGTGTTTCCCGAATGGGAACCAATCCCTTGGGATGCTGAAGGGCCACAAGTTGATGATCAAGAACGAGGCTTCCACCAACGAGCCCTCAAGCCGCTGGTTTGGACGAAGGTCGATTGGAAAAACTTTCCCGAGAACGGCATTTTTGGAGGAGATCGGGATTGGGTCAGCCGACACAACATTGACTACGTGACCACCTTCGATGGCGAGGACCTGATCCTCATCAGAAACCCGTGGCATGGCTTTCCTGATCCACCGGAATGGGGACTAGCGTCGCGTCCCGCAGGGAATGCAGGCGCAAATTGGAGTATGTGGGGACACTTTCCAAGTTTACCCGCACCTTGGATTGTACCGAGCTCGGACTAGTGCGATGCGCCAGTTGGGCAAGTCAAGCCAGCCAATTGCCCGGAGAACGCATGTGAGCGGCTGGTGCAGCGCGCCCGCGCGGTAGACGGGCTCTTTGTAGGGGCGAGGCAAATGTCCTACGAAGCCTTGGGGAAGTAGGATGCCTCGCCCCGAACGCAGGTCGAGGGTGGTTCGCGGGCGACGCATGCGTCGCCCTACATGGTCTCCAAAGCTGGCGCCGCACCTATGAATGAACGACGTGTATTGGAATTTGACGCGCTTGGATCGTTTTCAAAGCGATTCGCTTCAGCTCTGTTTGCAGCATTTCCTAATGTTCGCGTTCATTCCGAAATGATCCAATCTGGTGAGAACGACGGACTTTCTATCGATATACGTGTCCCGTCACCCTCGGGAGAAAACGACAGATTGATCGAGATATGGGTGGATGAAAAGGCGACGCCGAGCATCGGATTTGGGCCGGATCATACGCACCGCAATCCCGACGAATCCGGAATCACTGAGGTCATCGAACTTCTGAGGGCAATTCTCGATGGGCGGCTGCTTATCATTCAATACGTCGGGGGCGAGTACGCTAAGTTCGGACGCTGGCTGGATCTTCGCGAACCCGATGCGCTGGAGGACGAATTGACGAGTGAATGTTCGCCGGGGCGAGCGACTTTGAAGTCATGGTCAGGAGAGGCAGATCGCGTTGTAGGGCTGGAAAGCCTCTGAGCGCAAATCGCGCGAAGAGCTTAGCGGGATGGAATCTATGGAACGCCCCGATATGCGTCATTCACCGAACGCGTCGAACGCAAAATGTGAACTGGGCGATTGGCGCGGCGAGACGCTTTCTCGCGTTCGGGCGTTGATTCAACAGGCCGAGCCTGAGGTGGTTGAGGAAGTGAAATGGCGCAAGCCTTCGAATGGCATGGCGGGCGTTCCTGTTTGGTCCCGTGACGGCATCATCTGCACCGGTGAAACCTACAAGGCCGCTGTTAAACTCACGTTTGCCAAGGGTGCGGCTTTGGCTGATCCCAAGGAACTTTTCAATTCGAGCCTTGAGGGCAACACGCGCCGCGCGATCGATCTTCATGAGGGCGAAGCACTCAACGAAGCCGCGTTTGTGGCGCTCGTGCGCGCGGCGGTGGCACTCAATGTGTCGGCAAATTCTGCGATCTCGCGGAAGCGGTAAACTGCAAAACGCCGAGACGCCGAGAACTGCTTTTTGGGTTTACTGCAAAACAACTGCGGCTGCTAATCCGCCACGAGTTTCGCGAAGCTTCACCAACGTGTTTCCACTGGGGCGATTCAGAAGCTCAGCGTTTGCAGTGGGTTTGGATCAGGCCGTGGCCTTTGATTCTAAACCCAAATACCGTTCTCCGCGTCTTTGCTTCTCGGCGTTGAGCTTTTTGCAGCGGCCCTACCAATCAGCGCGAACACACGAAGCGGGCCCACAACCAATTACCGTCAAGCCGCGCTCGCCCATGCTATACTGCTCCGTTTACGCTTTCTTGATGGGCCAGCGCTAGACTCCTGCCATGACTGACATTGCCACTGTCGCCCCCGAGGCTCTTTCCCTTGATGACCCCAAACTCTACGTCAACCGCGAGCTTTCGTGGCTGGAGTTCAACCAGCGTGTGCTCGATGAAGCCCACGACGCTTCGAACCCGTTGATGGAGCGCGTGAAGTTCCTGGCGATCTCGGCCAACAATCTTGACGAATTCTTCGAAGTGCGCGTTTCGGGCCTGATGCAGCAGGTGGAAGCGCGCAACGAGGCCGTGGGCCCTGACGGCCTCACACCCGCTGAGCAACTTGTGAGAATCTCCGAGCGCGCCCACAAGATGGTGGCTGAGCAATACGCCTGCTGGGAAAAAGAGCTTTTGCCCGCGCTCAATGAGCAGAACATCGAGATTCACGCCGGTGAACCCAAGTTGACAGCCACGGCCCAGGCCTTCCTTGACACCTACTTCCAGGAAGAGCTTGAGCCCGTGCTCACGCCCATCACCGTCGATCCCGCGCACCCTTTCCCCTATGTCGCCAACAAGGCGCTGTGTCTAGCCGCGCTGCTTGAGGGCCGCGACACCGATGGCAACCTGGTGCGCTCGCTTGGTGTAGTCACCGTGCCGCGCCTTTTGAAACGCGTGATCCCGATTCCGAGCAAGAAGGGCAAGCTCGAGTACATCATGCTTGCGGCCGCGGTGCGCCGGCGCCTCGACCAGTTGTTCCGCGGCTACAAAATTGTCGCTACGGGCGCATTTCGCGTCACACGCAACAGCAACCTCTATCTCGAAGAAGAAGAAGTCGAAAACCTGCTGATGGCGATCGAGAACGAAGTGCGCCAGCGCCGCCGCGGCGATGTGGTGCGCCTCGAAATCGAGCACGGCATGGCGCCCGAAATCCTGGAGCGCCTGCGTGAAAACCTGCACGTGACGGAGCAGAACATCTACCGCGTGCACGCGCCGGTCAACCTCAACCGCCTGATGAGGCTCTACAACGAGATCCAGCGCCACGACCTGCGCGACAAACCCTTTACGCCCGTCGATCGCGTCAGCGCCGACGACAGCGAATCGCTCTTTGCCGCGATTCGCAAGGAAGATGTGCTGCTGCATCACCCCTACGATTCGTTTTCGACCGTGCTCAGCTTCATCCAGAGCGCCGCGCGCGACCCCAACGTGGTCGCGATCAAGCAAACGCTCTATCGCACCAACGAGGATTCGCCGATCATTGGCGCGCTATGCGCCGCCTCCGAGGCCGGCAAGCAGGTCACGGTCGTGGTCGAAATCAAGGCGCGCTTTGATGAAGAATCGAACATCCGCTGGGCGCGCCGTCTTGAGAACGCGGGCGTGCAGGTGACCTATGGTCTCGTGGGCCTGAAGACGCACTGCAAGCTGTGCCTGCTGGTGCGCCGCGAGAAAGACGGCATGCGCCGCTACGCGCACCTGGGCACGGGCAACTACAACCCGACCACAGCCGCGACTTACACCGATCTCTCTCTGCTCACCGCCAACCCGGCGATTGCGGATGACGTGGCCGAAGTGTTCAACGTGCTTACGGCGCGCTCGCTGCAGCCGGATATCAAGAAGCTGCTCGTGGCGCCCTTTGAGATGCTGCCCGCGTTCATGCGCCTGATCGAGCGCGAAGCCCAGCACGCCAAGGCGGGCAAACCCGCGCGCATCATTGCCAAGGTCAATGCGCTGATCGATGTGGACATCATGCGCGCGCTCTATTCCGCCAGCCAGGCAGGCGTGAAGATCGACCTGATTGTGCGCGGCATCTGCGGCCTGCGCCCGGGCCTGGAGGGCGTGAGCGAAAACATCACCGTGCGCAGCGTCGTCGGGCGCTTCCTGGAGCACAGCCGCGTCTTTCATTTTGAGAACGGCGGCGAGCCGGAAGTGTTCCTGGGCAGCGCGGACTGGATGCCGCGCAACCTGCGCGGGCGCGTGGAGGTGGCGTTCCCGATCGAGGACGCGCGGCTGAAGGCGCGCGTGCGCGATGAAATTCTGGGGATGTTTTTGTCGGATAATGTGAAAGCGCGGGAATTGCTGGCTTCGGGCGCGTACCGGGTCGTTAAACCGGCAGAAGGCGCGGCGCTCGTGAACGCGCAGGAAGCGTTCATGAAGCTCGCGCGCCAGAATTCGCCCTCGGAGAGCATGAGGCGCCCGACGACGGGCGTCAGCATCCGGATGCGCGAGGTCTAATCGTGGCGCCGTTTGGCGGCGCGTCTAGGGAGATTGGCATGTTGAAGCGCACGTTTCTGATTGCGGCACTGCTGGTGGCGGGCGTTATTGCCTCGCAGGCGCAGGAAGCTCCGGCCGGCGCGCCGTTCAAAGTGGAGATCAAGGGCGATGCGATCGAGACGGCTGTTTTCTCCGCCACGGCAACGCGCGAGCTGAGGCGCACGACCGCGCGCGACGCGGCCATGGAGTTCGTGCTCGCCTTCGCACAGGACAGCGGCTCGCCCGAGCACAAGGCGCTGCGCGCCAAGAGCGACGCGCTGATTGCGGAGTTCTCGCACCGCATGCGCTGCAAAGTGATGGAGGAAGCGCTGGTCAACAAGCTGGAGGCTGCGGACAAAGCCAACAAGGAGAAAGAGGCCTCGGCGTCCGGCTCCAAGGTGGCGCGCCAGACGCTGCCCTTTGCCGTGATTGGCGAGGAAAAACAGGCCGACGGCAAAGTGCTGGTGACGCTGGAGCGATTCACCGAGATCACGAGCACCGATGCCGAAGGCAAGACGAGCGTGAGCCGCGAGAGCGAGCAGCAGCGCCTGCTGTGCGTGAAGCAGGGCGAGCTGTGGGCGATCGAGCGCCACGAAACACTCGACATTGACTGGAGCGCCGAGGGCAAAACCGGCGATGAGCCGGCGCGGAAGTGGCAAGTGCAGGAAACGCTCAAGCAGTGGTTTGTGTACGGCCTGACCTTTGGCGTGCTGGACGTAAAAGTGGACAACAGCGGGGCGGAGGCCTCGGCGCGCTCGCTGCTCACGCAGTTGGGCGGCTTTGGCCTTGAGTTCGCACTGTTCTTCCACTTTGTGGGCAGGATGGCCCCGGCGATCATGGAGGTGGCCCGGCCGTTGTTCACGCCGGAAAGCTGGAAAGCGGCCGAAGCCGCGGCCAAGGCCGATTACGAGAAGGGACTCAAGGACACCAAGGAGCGCGCCAAAGACGAGCCACTGCGCGCGATCGAGAAGCACGAAAAGCCGGAGGCGGGCGTGGAAACGTTCCTGTTCGCGCCGCAAAACGAGTGGGGCGGCAAGCACTGGCTGAAGATGAAGAAAACCGAACAGGGCTGGAAGTGCGTGGAGGCCAAGCGATTTGTGCGCAACCAGGTTTACGACAAGGAAGGCAAGATGACCGAAACCTGGGACGAAAAGTCCGTCGAGAAATTCAGCGACCTTGACTGGTAGGCGCATGGCGCTTCGCGCCATGCGAACTCAAGATTAGAAATTCAGAATTCGAAATGGGTGGCCCGCCTGGGCTGCCCATTTTGGATGTTGCGTTCTGCGTTATTGGCTAACCGGCGGCGCCCTGGCTGCTCATCTGCAGCATGGGGATGATGACCGCGGCCACGATGCCGCCCACGACCACGGCCATGAGCACGATCATGATCGGTTCAATCAGCGCGGTCATGCGCTGAATGGCGATATCAACTTCTTCATTGTAGGCCGTGGCCACGCGCTCAAGCAGCGATTCCAGCTCGCCGGTTTGCTCGCCGACGGCAATCATGTAGCCGACCATGGGCGGAAACACGCCGGATTTCTTGACGGGCGTGGAGATGTCCGTGCCCTCAAGGATGCTGTCGTGGATGCCCTGGATGACTTCCTGCAGAGCGCGGTTGCCCACGATCTTTTTCACGATGCGCAGGCTGTCGAGTGCGGGCATGCCCGAGCGCAGCAGCACGGCAAAGGTGATGGCAAAGCGGCTCACGGCCGTCTTTTTCAGCAGGTCTCCAAACAGCGGCATCTTGAGTATGAACGTGTCCCACTTCAGGCGGAAAGCATCGCTCTGCAAAGCGCCCTGGAAGAAGAAGTAGGCCACCAGGGGCGCCTTGACGCACAACTCCCAGTAGCTGGCCATGAAGTCGCTGACCGTCACCAGGATCTGGGTCGGGAGCGGCAGCGGGATTTTCTGCTCGATCAGAATCTGCGTAATCTTGGGCACCACGAACGTCATCAGCGCGATCACCACCAGCACGCTCACGGTCAGCATGATTGCCGGGTACATCATGGCGCTGATGACCTTGTTGCGCATGCGGTTCTGGTTGGAGAGGTATTCGGCCACGCGTGTGAGCACGTCATCGAGCTGGCCCGAGGCCTGGCCCGCGCGCACCATGTTCACGTAAAGTGAGTTGAAATAGCCCGGGCAGGTTTCAAGGGCGCTGGCGAAATCAACGCCCTGCGAAACCTGCTCGCGCAAATGGCGCAGCACTTTCTGCAACCCGGGCGCCTCGGCCTGCTCAATCACGGCCGTGAGCGACTGCGCCAGCGGGATACCGCTGTGCAGCAGCGTGGCCAGCTGGCGCGTGACCGCGCTGACCTCGTTCAGGTTCGAGATCTTGTCGTTGCCCTCGCTGCCGCCGATGTCTTTGAACTTGGCCCAGGCCAGCACGCACATGCCCGCCAGCGCGCCAAACAACAGGCTGAACAGCCCCTGCATGTAGTCGTTCTCGCCCAACAGCTTCGAGAACGAAGGCAGGAAATTCACGAGCGCAAACAGAGCCGTTACCCACAGCGCCCAGGCGCGGCCACGGGCAATGGCATAGCCGAACATGGCGGTTGCGGCGGCGGACAGCCCTTTGATCACCAGCATCATGCCCGTGACCTGCGGTACGTCGGCGGCGGTCTGGCCGGCTAGTGCGACCACATCCGGCGTGGAAGTCCAGGCCATCAGCAACTGGATAATCTCAACGCCCGCGGCCACAAAGGCCATCACCGCGCAGGCCTGCATCACCGGCGGCAGCGTCTGGGAGACGACGATGCGCTTTTCGCCCGAAGCCGCGTCTTTGACGACTTCGCGTTTGGTGGCTGTGCCGCGGACTTCATTGATGTCGGTGACGTAGATTTTCTGAAAGCGCAGCTTCTCGCGCGCGTCGCGGGCGGTGTCGGCATCAACGATGCCGCTGGCGGACTTGCCTTTGGCATCAAGCGCTTTGTATTCGTAAACGGGCACGCAAGACCTCGGTGACACAGTTGTAACGAGTGAGCGGCACGCATGTTGAAGTTAATTTGCGGGTCTGGATACGGGCCGGAGCGCGGCTATCCTCAAGAGCCTTCCCTTAGATGCAGATCAACCCCGTGCAATGCCCCCAGGAGCTTGCCGTGAGACCATTTGCCTTGTTGGGAGTGTTTGCCTTGTCACTGTGCGGTTGTGCCAGCCAGCCGGTTCAGACAGAAACCAAGCCCGCCGAAAAGCCCGCGCCCGGGCCGAAAGCTGAGCACAAACCGCTGAAACCGGGCGAATCCTTTGCCGCCGAATATTCCAGCGCCATCCGCCAGGGCGCCATCGATCTTGACGCGTCAATACCGCCATTTGAGGAGGCAGGGCAATCCGAGAAGATCATCAGCATTGAAACGCGCTTGATTGAGATACCCTACCAGGCGGCCCATGAACTGCTCGGGGCCGATGGCACGCCGCAGGTGTTCGCCGTGGCCACGCTCGAAAGCGGCAGGCTGCTCAAGGCGTTGATCGATGAACGGCGCGCCATCGTGGTTTCGTCGCCGCGCCTGACCTGTCTTGACCGGCAGCGCGCGAACATCTCGGTGATTACACAGCACGCATACGTGAGCGGTTTTGAGGTAAACGATTCCAAGGGTGCGCGCGTGCTGGACCCGGTGGTTGAAACCGTCAATGACGGCCTGGTGCTCGCACTCAAGCCCGAAATTAGAGACAGCAAGATCTCGCTCGAAATCCATCTCGTCGAGGCCGCGCTTGTGAAACCCATCGCCGAGGGCGAAGTGAAGCTTGACGGCGCCACCATCAAGCTGCATCTGCCGGTGCTGCACATCCAGACGCTCGCCACCAAAGCAATCGTGGAAGACGGCGGCACGATCATGGTCAGCCGCACCAAGTCCACGGACAAAAACAAATGCGTCGTGATGTTCGTGACCGTGCGGAAAGTGGAATAGGCTTCATCTTTCGTCTTCCGTATGGGCGCAGCATGCTGCGCCCATACAAACGCAGATCAACCCTGCGAACGACCGGGCGCCTGCATCGGATTCAAGCCAGGCCGTCTGCCAGTTTTATGAAGCCCGCAGAGCGGGCGGCGAAATGTAGCGAGGGGCAGAAGCCCCTCGACTAAAGCGCAATGATGCAACGAGCCCGCGGAACGGGCGATGCAGAGTGCGAACGTCGTGCATGAAAAAGCGTCGCCCGCTCTGCGGGCTGGAATTCATATGGGCGGGGTATCGATGGGCTCCCGCCCATCGCTATTTCACGCCGCCTGCTCCGCAGGCTGCAGTGCGTCTTGTTGAATTGAAGCTGGCGGTTCAACCCAATGTCGGGGAATTCAAACGGCTTAGAAGTCTATCTCTTGATATCCACACCAACGAGCGGGCCCAGCCAATTGTAAAGCCAAAACGCGGTCTGCAAGATCGGACCGGAACTTGCATGCCGGCGGCGCCACTCGCACTTGGCGCCGATTTGCCGCTCGGCGTAAACTACCGTCCCATCGATGGTGACAAAATCCGTTGCCTCGGCGTCTGATGGGTCGTCAAAGGCGGCTGAGATTCTCCTCTTTACGGATGTCCATGTTTCAGGTTCAACGACTCCGGTTACATGAGCGACGGGAGGGCAAAAGCTATACCCAGCGCGGCCACCGAGTTTCTTCACTGAATATTGCCCCTGTCCCTTATCACCCCACAGATTGATTACCACCGGCTCCGAGAACGTCGGCTTGAACGAGAACCTGAAACGAACGTCGCCGGAAGGCTGGGCACATTTGCTTGAGAACTCCGGCTCCCGCGCAGTTTTCAAGAAGACGGCAAGTTCCTTGATATGGCGGTCGGGCAGCCGAATTGCGTTGCAGGCGTCAACGTACGATGACACCTGCTTTCGGTCAGTTGCTGCCTCACCCTTTTCGTTCCACGATTGCACAGTCGCGCGGCCACCTGCGGCAGCAATGCTCGCAAGACACGCAACTGCGCGCTCGCCCTCAACACCCGGCAGCACCACGACCGGGCAATCGGTAACGAACTCTCTCAAGAAGACGGCGGCAACGTCGGGCCAATAGGCTTGCAGCGCAATGGCCACGCTTTGGGGGCGCGGCCCGGCGTCGAGCAGAATCACATCGTTTACGTCGGGTTCCATGCGCGTGCAGTTTACAAACACAAGCGCGCTTAGACGGCTTTGCGCAATTCGCGGCCGTCGGCTTTGGCGATTTCTTTGGCGTCGCCCCAGCTTTGCTCGATCGAGTAATACTGGCGCGCTTCTTCGAGGAAGATGTGGCAGATGAAATCGCCGTAATCGACCAGCACCCACCAGCTGTTGTCGCCGCCCTCGATGCCCAGGGGCAGGCGGCCGCACTTGTCCTTGAGCGCCTGGCGGATGTTCTCACCAATCGCGCGGGCCTGGTTGGCGCTTTGCGCCGTGCAGATGATGAAATACTCGGCGACAATCGTGAGTTCACCCACGCCGAGCAGGCGGATGTCCTGGCCTTTTTTGTCCACGCAAGCGTCAAAGGCAATGCGGGCTTGTTCGAGAGTGTCGATAACGGCCTCCGTAGAGAGCAAAACTACGGAAGCCGCGCCAAGTGTCCAGCGGGAGACGCGATTCGAATCGGGAATTCGATGGGCAGTCCCCGCTAGGCGAGCCTGAGCGGCAGCCTCATGCCAAAGGTGCTGCCTTCACCCTGCACGCTGGCCACGGTTACATAGCCGCCGTGCAGCTCCGCGATGCGCTTGACGATCACCAGGCCCAGCCCGGTGCCCTCGATCTCCGCGCAGGCGTTGATGCGCGAGAACTTTTTGAACAGCTTCTCGAGGTTCTCCTTCGAAATGCCCATGCCTTCATCGGTCACTTCCAGTGCCAGTTCGTCGCCTTGCACGCGCGCGCGCAGTTTCACTACGCCGCCCTTGGGCGAATACTTGATGGCGTTGCTGGTGTAGTTCGTCAAAGCCGCGCGGATCTTCTCCGAGTCCAGCAGCACGGCGGGCAAACCTTGCGGCACGTTCAACTCGAACCTGTGCAGCGGGTGCTTGGGGAACTGCCGCAGCACCTGCTCCATGATCTCGCGCAAGTCGCAGCGTTCTTCGCGCACAAAGGCCTTGGGGCTTTCCAGCTTGGAGAGATTGAGCAGGTCGGCGATCAAGCCGCGCAGGCGCAAAGCACTCTCGTGCACAATCGAGATCAGTTCGTTGCAGGCGAACTGCGGGTCGTCGCTCAATATCTCAAGCCCGCCGAGGATGGCGGTCAGCGGCGTTTTGAGTTCGTGGCTGACGGTGTTGACGAACTCGGTCTTGAGCAAGTCCAGTTCGCGCAGCTTCTGCACTTCAAGCGAAAGCGTCAGGTCGCGGCACAGGAACAGCCAGCCCAGTTTCTCTCCCTGGCGGTCCAGCAGGTAGCTGGCCGAGATGCCGAGATTGACGGTGCAGCCGCGCCCGCGCTCAAGGCGGAACTGGCGCTCAAAGGCCTGGGGTTTGACCAGCAGCTGGTCGATCATGCGCTGCAGTTCGCGCGCGGTGGATTGCGGCAGCGCCTGCGCAAAAGGCTGGCCCAGGGCCGTTGAGCGCGCAAGGCCAAACAGGGATTCCGCGCCGGCATTGAGCGCCATGATTTTCCCGTTCTTGCCCACAGCGACAATGCCCTGCGGCACGCTTTCGAGTATGTTGTCAAAGAGCGAGCCCAGTTCGCGCAGCCGTTCGTTCAGCGCCATGGCGTCCAGTCGCGCACCCAGCTCCACGCTGAGCGATTGCAGCAGCTCGGCCTCGAGCACCTTGGATGAAGCATCGCGGTCACGGATCCAGAGTGTGATCACGGCTTGCGCGCCGTTCTCGCCGCAGACCGGCATCAGGCACAGCGTGCTGGCCTCCAGTTCCAGCGCCAGGCGGCTGGTCTTGCGTGAGAGGTTGACCGTGGGCCGCTTGCCGCCCGGCGCCGCTTCGGCGCTCTCATGAATGTCAAAGAACATGACCTGGCGGATTTCCGCGCAGGTGTCCATGAGCTCTTCCAGCTCAGCCACGCTGTGGCTCATGGCCGGGCTTTCCTTGAGTTTGGCAAAGCGCTTGAGGCGCGGCTGCCAGGTGCTGATGCGCCAGTGCGCGACATCAAAGAGCTCGCTGACGGCGCGGCATGCGTGCGTGAGAAGCTCCTCGGAATTGCGCGAAGCGTGGAGTTCGCCCAGGCGCGCAAGGTAGTTGCGCGCGCTGAGGTAAACGCGGTCAAGCTGGCGGCGCGGCGCGTCATGCAATGCAAGAATGCGCGTGCCGCCCGAGCCGAGATTGAGAGAGGTGGAACCCGAAAGCGTGGCTTGAGTGTCGTTGACGTGGCTCATGGCCATCCCCAGAAAGGTGCACTGGCACCGGGCATGAACAGGGCCTGACGGCGGCCCTGGCTAGTCTTTTCAGATTATAGACTTTTTATGTTATGGTTGGCTAGTGAAAAACCGCAAAACTGTAAAGGCGGCCTCGCACAGGCGCCAAGTGCGCTGTTCTGCGTCCAGTAACGTGGGCTGAACACTGGCAGTTGGAAAACCGGACCGGCTAGGTATAGTTCGCCGCGAGCGAGGCTATCGTGAGCGACACCCACACCGCCGAAAAGCTGGACATACGCGCGATCATGACCGGCGACAAGCCGCAAACGCGCGACGAGCGCAAGCTGAATTTCTGGGAACGCATGTACCTGCCCGAGATCTTCAAGGGCCTGGTGAACACGTTCAAGCACATGCTCAAGCCCAGCGCGACGATTGATTACGTGGGCCCGACCTCGCGCCCCGATCAGCGCCACATTCCCGCCGTGGGTTATCGCGGCGAGCACTACCTGAAAGTCGATGACAAGGGCAACGAGAAGTGCGTGGCCTGCTTCATGTGCAGCACGGCATGCCCCGCCGAGTGCATCACGATTGTGGGCGAAGAAACGCCCGTCGAAAAATTCGGCGCGGAGCGCTTCAAGCATCCCCGCGTGTTTGAAATCGACATGCTCAAGTGCATCTATTGCGGCATGTGCGTTGAGGCCTGCCCCAAGGATGCGATCGGCATGACCACGACCTACAACCAGGTCGGCACCAAGCGTTCGCAATTCATCTACGACAAAGACCGCCTGCTGAAAAACAACGACGAATTCATGAAACAGCTCGGCCTCGAGCGCAGTGGCAAAGACACCAAGACCAGCACCTACCCGCTGAGCCCGGACAAATGCGGCCCGGACATCACCCACGGGCTTGCCGATTTCAGAGTCGGAGCCCGCCAGAGCGGCGTGTAAGGCGTGCTAAACAAATTCGAAGGGTTGGCATGGAGGCACATGACCTTGCCTCTGCCGCGGGTCGTGCCATGCGCAGATCTACATCAATGATCGTCGGAGTGTCGATGCGCCCTTGGACAATCACTGCGGCAGGCGTGAAGTCAGGGGCGGCTTGGGCCCCGGCCGATCGGCGCCTTTCGTTGGGTTTTCGAGCTTTCTAACCTGCATGACGAGCCAACCGAGTGCAAGACCCGACAGTAGCGCTGGCCCCGTCCAAGCCAGGGAAACCCAGAGTTCATTGCCGGTGCCATCCTCGATAATGACGAAATCCGGATCGACGTGCCCCTCAAACTGCAACGCAAGTTGTTCGCGTGTCTTTTGACTGAGCAATGGGTACCAGTCTGTCCTCCCCATAACCCTGCATCGCTGTTCCAACTTCGCTGCATGCTTCTCGGCGCAAGCCTGTGCGGCTTGGCCGTCTTCACGGGTCCGCTCGAAATCCCTCGCAATGTCGCGCATTTCCGATCGCGATGCGATGTGCAGGAAAGCCCGTATCGGCGCTTCGTCGTCGGGCCCGTCCAGGAGCGGCACGTAGTATTCCACTTTGTCATCGTTGCCAAAGTGTTCGGAATACTGGTACGTCGCCACGGTCTGGGTCAAGTCAATGTGGGCGTTCTCAAGGGAAAGGCAAGTCGCGCCGCCTTCCGTTGGCCTGAAATCCTGCATGGCGGCCTCCCGAGGCGTTGCTCCGCGGGAATAGCCCCCCCAAATGAACATCGACCAAAGCGCCGAAACGGCGAATACAGGAATCAACGGGTAAATCAATACCCGGTATTGCAACGCGACCGACGATCGAGGCGTCTTCGTTACGGTGTCGAACGCCGGAGGGGTCAATGGAGTTTGACGCACCGCCAGTGGAGCATTGTTTGCGGAAGTTCTCTTGCGCCGCCACGCCAGCACGGGATCCAAATAAAACAGGCACGCAAACGCTAGTGCTGTGAGCCACCCGACGGCGATCACCATTTCGCCCTTCCAGCGCTGCGGCGTCTTGTTCTCTTCGATGACGACGCAATCCCCCGTGACTCGCCAGCCTGCCTTGGCATCGTTGATGAGACTCTCGTTATTAGGGGTCAGCCTGCCTGTGAGGCCCCGGACTGTCCTACTGCGCAGCATGTCGCGTGTCGGTTGCGTTTCGCGCGATTTGGCTTCCGCCGCGCCCTGGTTCTCACCTCTGTTCAGCACCAGCCCTTCCGCCACCCAGTACGACTGCATGGATGTGTCGTATTGGAGAAGCGCGTACACGGGGCCGTCGGGCTTGCCCACCTCGCGCAACGGCACATAGCGCAGCAGGATTCGCCTGCTTTTTTCTTCGTAGATGGCGCAGCCATTCTCGTAGTCCGGAACGCAGTCTCTGACCTCAACCGTGCGCCCTTTCTCCGCAAATCCCCTTAGCTCAGCCAAATCGCACTGTTTTGGCTGCGCATTCTGTTGCCATTGCGACAACAGATATAGCCCGACCAAAGTGGGGCCAATGCCGGTGCTCAAGATGATGCCAATCTTGAGTATAGTTTCACGCACAGTCATTCACCAAAAAGAGAAGTCGATCCTAGCATTGTGCGATACGTGAAACCACCGTAACGTGCTTGGCACAGACCTTTTGCGTCGTTTGCGTCGTGCCTGGTCACGCCCTTACCGGAACTTTTCTGAAAGCCGCAACGGCTCTGCTCCACTCACCCATACCCCCTCGTGCCATTGCGTAGTCCTTTTTAGGCTTGGGATCTTCCCCGTCTGGAGTCTTCCATGCGCGTTCTTTACACGCTTTTGGGTGCTGTTCTTGTTGCGGGCGGTGCGTTTTTGGCCGCGCTCGTAAATGCCGAGGCGCCGCAGGCGCCCCAGCCGGTGCAGATGGGTGAATCCACGGCCCCCGTGGCCGACCTTGACGCCCTGGCCATGCGCGTGCTCAACGCCATTCGCACTGAGAGTTTCGCCGACGTTTACGATTGCTTCATTCCCTACCGCCAGACGGCCGAGGGCCTCGCGCGCGAAGAAGAAATGTATCGCTTCGAGGGCGGCGACCTTGCCTGGGAAGAAGTTCGCTCGGGCATCGAGGGCAAGCGCGGCACGGATCCGCTCAACAAGTTGAAACTGATGGCTCTGAAGGATTACCGCGCCCTGGAGTTGCGGCAGTGGGTGGCGCTCAACTTCGGCTGCTGGCGCATTTATCGCAACGGCGACCTCGAGGATCGTCTCAAGGCTTCATGGTTTGCCGTCGAGCGCCACACGGGCCTGCGCGCCTCCAAGAAAGACGCCTATGGGCACCTTCAGCCCAGCGGCACGATCATGTTCCGCAACCGCCTGGGCGACACGCTGCGCGTGCTGGCGATATCGGCCAACGGCAAATGGTACGTGGAAGACTTCGTGTTCCAGATCGGGCGCGTGCGCGGCGGCTCAGTGCCCGTGGCCGACAGCGAAGTGGCCGACCCGCGCGTGGTGAACGCCAAGAACACCTGCACGCTGATCTTCACGCGCATGCGCCAGACCTACCAGGCCGGCAAGGATTCGCTGCCGCCCTCGCCCACCTTTGAAACGCTCGGCATCAAGCCCGGCGAGCTCGACGGCAAGTACTACACCTACGACATCAAATTCGACGGCAACAAGAGCGACGGCTTCAAGGGCACGGTCATCAAGGCCACGCCCAAGAAAGGCGTCAAGCTCGGAGGCGTCACACTCACCATCGACACGCTCAAGAACGAAAAGGGCTACTCGATCCGCGACGACAGCGACGACTAACTCTGGGCCACGATTCAATCTCCGGTGGGGGCGCAGCAGTTGCGCCCCTACTTGCGTTCTATGCGCAAAGCAAGCGCGGCCCAGCCGGTGTTCTCGAAATGCTCAACGCGCAGCTTGACACGGCGCGTCTCCATGAGCGTGAGCGTGAATTCGTCGTCCGTGGGGCCGTGAATGTCCCAGCGCTCAATTACCTTTGCACCATCAACGAATAGCCGCGCGCCGTCGTCGCTGGTGAGCACGAGTTTCCACGAGCCCGCGGGCAGTTCGATCTCGGTGGTGGCGACGGTGGCGAAGTGATCGGCCGGAACGCCGGGTTCAGGCGCGCCGCCTTGAATGTTGTATTCGAGCGCGGGCTTGGTGACTGTCTTGAGCGGCGGCGTTGCGACGAGCTTGTCCCAATACGGCGGCAGGTACGAGCCTTCAGCGGGCGTCCATTGCCAGAAGTTGATGGACCAATCGATGCGGACGACAACGCCACTAACTCTTTGCCGCCAGAACAGGTTCACGGGCACGGCACCGTCGACGATGAGGGGAAGTCCGGTGTTCAGTTCAAAGTCAAAGCGGGTGACGCCCGGATTTCTTGGGCGTAGAACAACCTTGGCCACCGCCGCAGGTTTCCCGAATTCGACCTGAAACAACTCAAGCGTGCGTTTTTCGTCGGATTCGCGAATCCCGTACGACGAATACAACTCGCGCGAAGCCAACCAGAAGCAAGCCTCACCGGTAAACGAGGTCTCGAATTGAATCAGTTGAGGCGCAGCTTGTAGTCGGATCGGTCCCCAATGGCCGATCACCATCGTCTCGCGTCCGCCCGAAGTGCCCAGGTAAAGGGGTTCCAAACCGCGCGTATCGGGGATTCCTTTAGGTGCAGCTGTGGTTCGTTGCAATTCGCTGAATTTTATGGTGATGGGTTCGCGCGCTCCAACGTAACCCTCGCTGCTCACTTCTTCCTTGAAGTGATTGGTTGACCCGGGGTCGGCTGTGCTGTGCTGCCCAGTTTCGTCGTCCTCCAATCCCCAGAAGTTGCCTTTGAGAACGTTGTTGTATGAGAACTCGACGCTGACCGGCCAGCGTTTTGCGATGAACGAATACACTTGGGCGGATATCTCGTTGTACGAAACTACGTCGTGACCGCTCCGTTCCAGCACAATGGCGTTGTGGTCGTCAGTGAACCTGTTGCGCAAGATGTGGTTGTTTTCGCTTACCGTCTTCTGGTTCTGCCCGTACACGCCGCCGGTCAACTCTTTGTCCTCGTCCCACCATAGCCACACGCCGATCTTGTCATTCTTGAACGTGTTGCCCTCGATCCAGTTGTCGTGGCCGTGCTCGATGGCGACGCCTGCCGTCAGCGAGTCGGCGATTTCGTTTTGCGAGATGAGCGTGTTGTAGCTGTAACCGCCCCAGATGCCGTAATCGCAGCCGATCAGCCGGTTCTTCGCGAACACGTTGCCGTCGCTGAACGTGGCTTCGATGCCGTTGGCGACGGCGTAGCTGAAATCGTTGCCGTAGACGAGGTTGCGGTTGCAGCCGCCTTTGCCCGTTCGCTGCGTCGTTTCGTGGCCAGCGTAAAGGAAGAAGCCGTCGCCGCCGTGCGTGGCCGAGTTGTATGCGAAAACGTTGTCGCAGCATTGCTCGAATACCAGGATGCCCGCGCTGTCTTGGCCGCGCGCGTAGACGCCGTGGCTGTAGCCGCGCACGCAGTAGTCGAAGCGGTTTTGGGCGACGGTGTTTTTGTTGGAGCGCCAAAGGGCGCAACCCCAGCCGGAGCAATAGCTGAAGTCGTTGTTGTAAACCTGGCAGCCCTCGCACTTGTCGAGGATGATGCCGTTTTGCGTTCCGCGCGCGGAGCAGTTGCGGATCACGCAGTTCTTGCAGTTTTCCAGAACGATGCATGCGCCATAGTTGGTCATCCACTCGCGGTTGTCATTATTGTGCGGCCAGAGCCAATCGCGCGCGTCCTCGCGATCCGGCGTCGAGTGCAAGCGCTGGCGGAACATGTCGGAGAACGTAAGGCTGTCTAAAACAAGGTTCTCGCAATTGCGTGCGTAGATGCCGACTTTGAAGTGGCGAAACGTCAGTTCCTCAACGTTTAGATTCGTGCAAGCGTCAAGATCAACCGCCGTTTGCGACAGCTTGTCCGGCGGCGGGAACTCCAGTTGCACGCCATTGATCACTGGTGATCGCATTTCCCGAGCGGGAAGGGGCGTAGATAGCAGGACGTCAGCGCCACCGAACGACTTCTGATCAAGCACGCCGCTGCAATTGGACATTACGTGCGGCCGATCAAGCACGCGCCATTGGGGCCGTTCGAGAGCCCTGATGACTTGCTCGGCAATGCCAATGCGGGAGCTCGCGCAGGCCGACAACAGGAATCCAATCGCAATAATCAACAAGCTCAAGCGCATAACGCACCAACGATGAATGCGCGGGGGTGTGCATTCTACTTTGGAGTGCGGCGGCTTGCCGCCGCTTTGTCGTTCGGCCGCGGCATGGGCGGCGTGGCAAGTCGCGTCTTCCAGAGTGGAGGCCCTTCGACAGGCTCAGGACAGGCAAGCCTCCGCACTCCAAAGTTCGCCATCGCTTCCTATCATGCTCGCGTGCTTGAAGACATTGAAGCCTCTGCCAATCACCGTTTCGCTCCCGATCAGCTTCGCGTGCGCCGCCTGGGCATCGACACGCACCAGGAGCCCGTGGTTTACATGCGCGCCGATTGTTCCATCTGCCGCTCAGAGGGTTTTGGCGCGCAGTCGCGTGTTTACCTGAAGATCAACGGCCACGGCATCATCGCGACGCTCAACATCGTCCATGGCGAACTGATCGCCGCAGGTGAAGTGGGCCTTAGCGAAGCCGCTTGGCGTTTACTTTCGCCGCGCGAAGGTGATCTCGCGCAGTTTTCGCATCCGGCACCCGTAGCCTCGATGAGCGCTCTGCGCGCCAAGATTTACGGCCATGCGCTGAGCGCTCCCGACCTCAACGCCATCATCCGCGACGTCGTTGATGGCCGCTACGCCGACGTGCATCTCGCGGCGTTCATTACCGCCTGCTCGGGCGACCATCTCAGCGTGGCCGAGACGATCGATCTCACGCGCGCCATGGTTTCCGCCGGCAGGCAACTTTCCTGGCCGCGCTCACCCATTCTCGATAAGCACAGCGTGGGCGGGTTGCCTGGCAACCGCACGACACCGCTGGTGGTGGCCATCGTGGCCGCCAACGGCCTGTGCATGCCGAAAACCTCCTCGCGCGCGATCACCTCGCCTGCGGGCACGGCCGACACCATGGAAACGCTCGCGCCCGTGGCGCTTTCGCTCGAGCAAATGCGTTCTGTGGTCGAACGCGAGGGCGGCTGCATTATCTGGGGCGGCGCGGCCGATCTCAGCCCCGCTGACGATATTCTGATTCGCGTGGAGCGCGCACTGGACATTGACAGTGAAGGCCAGCTCGTGGCCAGTGTGCTTTCGAAAAAACTCGCCGCGGGCTCGACTCACGTGGTGATCGACATGCCCGTGGGCCCCACGGCCAAAGTTCGCTCCGCTGAAGCCGCGTCGCGCTTGAGCGCCATTCTCGAGGCCGTGGCATCGGGCGTGGGTCTGACATTGCGCGTGGCACTCTCTGACGGCACACACCCCGTAGGACGCGGCATCGGCCCCGCGCTCGAGGCCAGCGACGTGCTGGCGGTGCTGCAATGCCGCGGCGATGCACCGGAAGATCTCGAGGCGAGGGCCTGCGTGCTGGCGGGGCACCTGCTCGAAATCGGCGGCAAGGCCAAGACGGGCGAGGGCGAACAACTGGCGCGCTCCACGTTGCAGGATGGCCGCGCCTGGAAGAAATTCCAGGCCATCTGTGAAGCGCAGGGCGGCATGAGAACGCCGCCGATGGCGCCGCACACGCACACGATTGTTTCCAGCCGCCGCCGCCTGATTGCCGGTGCGGATAACCGCAAGCTTGCGCGCATTGCCAAGCTCGCGGGCGCGCCGCAGGCCCATGCGGCGGGCATCATGCTTCACGTGAAAATGGGCCAGACAGTAGAAGTGGGTCAGCCGCTCGTAACGATCCACGCGCAGACGCCGGGCGAGCTGGCCTATGCGCTCGAGTACGCGCGCAGCAACCACGTATTCATGACCGTGGAGGAACAGGAATGAGACTCTGCGCCTGGCCGGGAAATGAAACGCTGGCCGCAAAATTGCGCGCGGCTTTGGGCGCGAGCGAACTGCCGCTCGAAACGCGGCGTTTTCCCGATGGTGAAAGCTATGTGCGCATCGCGGGCGATTGTGGTGGCGAAATCGCGATTGTGTGCTCGCTCGATCACCCCGATGAGAAAACCGTTCCGCTGCTGGTGCTGGCAGATACCGTGCGAGCCGAAGGTGCGACGCGCGTGGGGTTAATCGCGCCCTATCTCGCGTACTTGCGGCAAGACCGGCAATTCAAACCGGGCGAGGCCGTCAGCTCGCGCACGTTTGCAAAAATCCTCAGCGCGCACTTCGATTGGCTGGTGACGGTCGATCCGCATTTGCACCGCTACAATTCGCTCGACGAGATTTATTCGCTCAAGTCGCGCGTGTGCCATGCAGCGCCCGCGATCGCGGCATGGATCAAGGTGAACATTGAGAAGCCATTGCTCATCGGCCCGGACAGCGAGAGCGCGCAATGGGTCGGCGACATCGCGGCGCGCATCAACGCGCCCAGCATCACGCTGGAAAAAACGCGCAGGGGCGACCGCGAAGTCGAAGTCTCCGTGCCGCACATCGAGAAGTGGCAAAACCACACGCCGGTGCTGGCGGACGACATCATCTCCACGGGCAAAACCATGCTCGCCGCAGCCAAGCGCCTGCGCGACGAGCACGCGAAAACACCCGTGTGCATCGGAGTCCACGCCATCTTCGCAGGGCCAGCCTACGCAGAGCTGATAAACGTGGGCGCGCGCGTGGTCACGTGCAACGCCATCACTCACCCCAGCAACGGGATCGACCTGACGGAAGTCATCGCGGCGGGCGTGCGCTTGATTCCTGTGGAGCGGCCATGACCAGCGTCAGTTTTCCTGACATGCGCGCGACAAGCCCTGGCGGGCGTTTCAGCGCAGAAGCACTATCGCCCGAGAATGGCACTATTCCGTTTCCGGATTTCGTGCCGGAGAAAGATCGCCACGCCAAGTCATTTGGATTCCAAGGCAACTTCAGGTATCGGCTCATCGATGCTTCGGGACGGGTTGTTTGGGAGCGTTGGCAACCCGAACGCGAGCCGGCGCCAACCAATCTCTACGTCAGCGACTTCGGCCATGTTGTGGCGGGCCTGCATGGATACACGGCCGCGCCAACCGTTTTCTTTGATGGACAAGGAACAATTGTGTTCGCCGTACATGTGTGCACCGACTGGGAGGGAATCGGAAAAAACCCGGACTTCAGCCGGGAAACCAAGGTTGGCGCAAAAGCAGTCATCTGGAAGGACGAGCACATTCCGGATTCGACCGCAGGAATCTTCTGGCAATCAAATTCCTTGCCTTGCTTCTTTACACATTCCGGGACGCATTACTTTTCCATTCGTTCAGCTTGGACCAGAAGGCTTGTCGTTGATCTGGATGCGCACGTGCTCCTTTCGGACTCAGATTTGGCGAGTAACTCTTCGCCGCTGGCTTCGCTGGAACTCGCGGAGTCAGTCATTGCGAAACGGGTTATCGCCTCGGCGGCGGATTGCCTGAAAGGAACTCAAGCTGGCAAGCGCGGCAGCAAACTACTGAAGAAACTGCCCGAACTCGAATTTCTTGCCGCGAGTATTGATGTGGCTGGTAGCCACAGGCTCGCGGAAATGTTGGATGTATTGCGTGCTTTAGAGAGTGTCTCAACGCCGCTCTACACAACCGGATCGCACGCATTTGCAGAACAGAGGAAGCTCTCCTCATACGTGCACACACAGTGGCTTCGGCCTGTAGTTCAACAGGCTCTTTGGAGACTGGGAGTAACGCCAAAGCGCACAGCCAACTACCGCTTCACACGTGGTTCGGGATTTGGTTCGGGACCAGAACTCCCGATGCCCAAGAGTGTGGAAGATCTGGAAGCACGAACGGAGAAGCTCAACTCCTCTATGTCCGCGACGGAGGTACTTGTACTTCTGGGCTCGCCTACGTTTGTCAGTTCCTTCAGCGTAGAGGCCGAGCCAAAACGATACGAATGGGGCGAAATCTGGGAGTACGACCTGATGAGAGAGGGCATCGCCAGCACTCTCTGCATTCATTGGAGCCATGCCAAACCCGGAGACATTGAGAAGATTGAGGAAGTCAAACCGGCGCGGTGGCAGACGCCCGCAGGGCGGCCGTATCTTTGTCAATGACACCTCGCGATTCGTGCTCTATGCCGATTTGCAGGCCAACATCTGAGCAGCAGCAATTGGCAAGGCATGTATAGTGCCGCCATGCAGGCTCCAACCGGGACAGTCACTCTTGTTTTCACCGATATCCAGGACAGCACTCCGCTGTGGGAACGGCATGGGCCGCGCTTTGAGGATTGCCTGAAGCTGCACAATGAAATCATGCGCGCGCAGATTGCGGCCTTTGGCGGCTTTGAAGTGAAAACCGAGGGCGACGCGTTCATGGTTGCCTTTGAGCGCGCGGCGGGCGTGCGGGCATGAAAAACGGGACGCCGCAAAGGCGTCCCGTTCCGGCGTGGGATGTTCAGGCCTTCTTGCCTTCTTTGCGTTCGCCGTGCTTTTCGCGGTGTTCGGCGAGCTTGGCGCGGATCTCTTTCAGTTTGGTCTCGATGGCCTCGATGCGCTTGGCGATTTCCTCGGCGTGTTCTCCACCCTCGGCCTGGCGCTTCTTGAGTTCGACCAGCTTCTCCTGCAAGTGCTTGACGAGTTCGTGGATTCGCTTGTGGCGATCCTGATGTTGCTCTTTGCGCTCGCGCTGGGGCCCGTTGGGTTGCTCGCCATCCTGCGCGGCCAGTGTGCCCGCGCCCAACGTGAGGCTCAGCGCGAGTGCCAGAATCCAGTGAATCTTCATGTTGCTCTCCAGGGTGCCGAGGGGTCGGCGTGTTTTCGGGGTGCCTTGCGGGCGTTGTAGTGAAACCCCGCACGAAAAAGAGGTTGCGCGGAATTTTCAAAAGACCTGCACCTCCTGAATGTGCTGGCATCCCCAATGGGCATGACTAACATTGGCGCTTCGGGGCACGATTCACTTTCAAGACGATCAAGGAGAGCAACATGAGGGCAACACTGGGTTTGCTGTCGTTGTTCATGCTGGCGCTGGGCGGGTTCACGGTAGCCGCGCAGGATGCGCCCGGCCCGACGGTGATGGCGGAGGGCATTGAGTTCAAGAACGGGGACCGTTACTGGATTCCCATGAACACCGAGCGCAACTCGCTGGCGCTGTTCACGGAGTCGGTGCAGACGATCTCGATCTACAACAAGACCAGCGCGGAAATGACGCTGAACAAGATTGAGCTCACGCGCGCTGAAGGCGTGATGGACGAAGAGTTCACGCTGCTGGCCGAAAAGGGCAAGCGCGACCCGCTGGACTTCAAGGAAACCAAGCTGGAAGCCTCCAAGGGCGCGTTTGGCCTGCGCGTGCGCTTCTACCCCGTGGAAAGCGGCGAGCGCAACGCGACTCTGACCATCACCTATAACACGGACAAAACGTTCACGCTCAAGCTGGCAAGCCGCGGCCGCGAAAGCGCCAAGTTCTTTTCCGGCGGCGCTACGAAACTGCACAAGCTGTTTGGCGCCTCCAAGACCGACGAAATGCTCAGCACCGCCGTGGGCGACGCCGAAGGCAACATCTACTTCAGCGGCCAGGCCACGCAGATCGCAGATCGCTTCAGCACCGACATTATCTACGGCAAGATCAACGCTGACGGTTCGCTGGCCTGGGCCAAGCTCTGGAACGGGCCCTACAAAGATTGCAGCCCGGACAGCGGCCAGAACGCCGAAACCGGCGGCACCGCCAACAGCCTCGCGCTCGACGAACAGGGCAACCTGTACCTTTGCGGCGTCAACAGCGACGACAAGTCGAACAGCATTCTCTCCGCGCTGATCATGAAAGTGGACGGCAAAACCGGCGAGCCCATCTGGGAGAAGCTCTGGCGCAACGAATGGGCCAAGAGTGCGCTGGGCAAGCACAGCTCCGAGGCCTACGGCCTGTGCGTGCGCGGCTCGCGCGTGTTCGTAACCGGCTTCAGCTACGGCGACATCCTGTTCCTCGCGCTCAACGCCGCTGACGGCGCCACCGCTTTCCAGCGCAGCATCGATCTCACGCCCGGCAGCAATGATCGCGGCTACTCAATTGCCGCGAGCGCTGACGGCGCGGTGGTGATCGGCGGCCTGGCCAGCGATCGCGCCTGCCTGCTCAAGTTCACGGGCTGCAACGGCGATGCGCCGCAACTGGCGTGGTCACGCCGCGTTGACATGGGGCGCGGCAGCAACATCAACTGCCTTGACCTCGACAAAGACGGCAGTATTTACGCCAGCCTTGATCGCCGCGGCGCGACGACGTTCTTCAGCGCCGCCAAGTTCAGCGCCGATGGAAAACTTGCGTGGGGCAAGACCTATGCGGGCACGGCGGGCGACCGCAACAACACGCACCTCGTGCGCGTCATGGGCGACCAGGTTCTCGTGGGCGGGCGGCTGGGTGCCTCAGGCGTGTATGACACGTCCGGCGGCGACGGCCTTCTGCTGGGCCTGAACACCGCCGACGGCAGCGAAAAGTGGAGCGCCTTCTATTACACCGGCACGGGCCCCGATGAGCAGGGCGAGCACCGCATCAAGGGCGCCTTCATTACCGGCAAGACGCTGACGGTGGTGGGCCAAGGCTACACCGGCAGCCGCAACGGCGAGCGTTATTGGGGATACTGGTACAATGGCGTCACCAAGCTGGAGGATTATGCGCCGGGCGTGGAGGAACTTGCGTTCGATGCCGCCGCCGCCAAAGACATCGCCAAGGGCGGAAGCAAAGACGGCAAGGAATCACGCCAGATAGTGGACCTCAAGGAAAAGCTGGAATGGCGCGACGCCAAGGGCAAGACCGGCGAACCCAGCGACGGCGACATCTCGGTGTGGCAAATTGAGTTGAAGTAAGCAGATCGTTCAAACCGCCGCGCCCTTGGCGCGGCGGTTTTGTTTTGCGCCAAGATGACAGCGTGAAGCAATCGACGCCCCCGGGCGAATCCAGAGAACGCCAAATTGGCACTCATGCCGACCGGCTGCTGCCATAAGCCCTAAGCAGGCAACTACTTGGGATTTGAGGCTAAGGCGTTGGCACCGCTCTTGCATTGCGTGTATTGATTGCACGGGCAAGAGCCGGTGCGAACGCAATAAAGAGGAAGCAGCCATGCCCAAGACCATCGGAATCGACCTCGGCACCACGAACTCGGTTGTGTGCATCATGGAAGGCAAAGAGCCCAAGGTGATTGCATCGCCCGCGGGCCACCGCCTCACGCCCAGCGTGGTTGGCTTCCAGGAAAACGGCGAGCGCGCGATTGGCTACATGGCCAAGCGCCAGGCGATCACGAACCCGAAAAACACCGTGTTTTCAATCAAGCGCTTCATGGGCCGCCGCCACAACGAAGTCGAGGCGGAAGAGAAGCTGGTGCCCTACCAGATCACCGGCGCGTCGCACGAGCCCGTGAAAGTGAAGATCCACGGCAAGGATTACACGCCGCAGGAAATCAGCGCGATGATCCTGTCCGACCTCAAGAAAACCGCCGAAGCTTACCTCGGCGAGAAGGTCGAGCAGGCGATTATCACGGTGCCCGCGTATTTCAACGACGCGCAGCGCCAGGCCACCAAGGAAGCCGGTGAAATCGCCGGCCTGAAAGTGCTGCGCCTGCTGCCCGAGCCCACGGCGGCCGCCGTGGCCTTTGGACTTGAAAAGAAAAAGACCGGCACGTTCCTGGTATTCGACCTCGGCGGCGGAACGTTTGACGTGAGCGTGCTCGAAGCCAGCGATGTGGACGGCGACAGCGCGTTCATCGTGAAGTCGATCGCCGGCGACGGCCACCTCGGCGGCGACGACTGGGACCAGGTGCTGATCGATTACATCGCCGACGAGTTCAAGAAGGCGAACAACATTGACCTGCGCAAGGACCAGATGGCGCTCCAGCGCCTCAAGGAAGCTGCGGAAAAGGCCAAGTGCGATCTTTCAAGCGCGATGACCGTTGATGTCAACCTGCCCTTCATAACGGCAGACGCGACGGGCCCCAAGCACTTGCAGATGACGATCACGCGCGCGAAGTTCGAACAGCTTACTGAACATCTATTCAAGCGCTGCATCGGTCCTTGCGAGCAGGCCATGCGCGAGGCCAAGATTTCCAAGGCCGACATTGACGAAGTGCTGCTGGTGGGCGGCTCGACGCGCATCCCGCGCGTGCAGCAGATCGCCAAGGATCTTTTCGGCAAAGAGCCCAACCGCGGCCTCAACCCCGATGAAGTCGTGGCGCTGGGTGCCGCCGTGCAGGCCGGGATCGCCACGGGCGAGTTCAAAGACATCCTCGTGCTCGATGCCACGCCGCTTTCGCTGGGCATCGAGGTTCAGCACGGTGAAATGAACGTTCTGATTCCCAAGAACACCACCATTCCGTTCCAGAAGGCGCAGACTTATTCGACGGCGAGCGACAACCAGACGGCCGTAACCGTGCAGGTGTACCAGGGCGAGCGCCCGATCGCGGCGCAGAACCGCCTGCTGGGCCGCTTTGACCTGACGGGCATTCCGCCCGCCCCGCGCGGCATGCCGCAAATCGAAGTCACGTTCGACATCGACGCCAACGGCATTCTCAAAGTTCAGGCCAAGGACAAGGCCACTGGCAAGGAATCGAAAATTGAAATCAAGTCCGACAGCGGCCTGAGCAAGGATGAAATCGAGCGCATGAAGAAGGAGGCGGCTAGCAACGAAGCCGACGACAAGAAGCGCCTCGAAATCATCCACGCCAAGAACGAAGCCGACAAGCTCATCTACGGCATCGAAAGCATGCTGCGCGACGGCGGCGACAAGATCACAGCCGACGAGCGCAAGGAGTGCGAAGAAAAGAAGAAAGAGCTCGAAGAAGCCAACAAAACCGACGACGTGGCCAGAATCAAAGCCGGCGTCGAAGCGCTCACCAAGGTCAGCCACGCGATCGCAAGCCGCATGTACGGCCAGGGCGGCCAGGGCCAGCAGCAGGGCCCCGGAGCAGGTGCAGCAGGCGGCAACTTCAACCGCGGCGGCGCCGAAGGCGAAAAGAAAGACGAAGGCGGCAAAGACAAAGTCGTCGACGCCGACTTCAGTGTGAAGTAAGCAACCGAAGCGATCCCTCAGAGCCCGTCCGGTCACGGACGGGCTTCTGCATGCTGTCTCCGGTGGAACGACGCGACGACTGCTACAATCCGAACATGACTGAGCAACCTGACCAAGCGGGTGCCCTGTTCCGGCTCGCACGTCAACTTGAGGAACTTGAGTTCCCGTACATGCTTACGGGAGGTTATGCCCTGTTCTTCTACTCCGAGCCTCGCTTCACCAACGACATTGACATCGTGATTGATTTGTTGGAACCGCAGGTCGATTCGCTGCTTGCCTGCTTTCCCAGTGAAGAAGGCTGGTACTCGAGCCGCGTCGCTGCCATTGAGGCCGTTACTAGTGGCAGGATGTTCAACGTCATCCACACATTGACGGGCATCAAGATCGACTTCGCGGTACTCAAGCCGAACGAATTTGAACGCGAGAAGTTTCGCCGCAGAAAGCGCCTGGAACAGGGAAGCGATGCCATCTGGATAATCAGTCCCGAAGACCTGCTGCTTTCAAAGCTTGCCTGGGGGGCGCCGAGCGAGTCAGCAAAACAGGCCGCTGACGTGCGCGCATTGATACGCGACGTTTCTGACCTAGACTGGAACTATGTCAACGACCGTGCAAAACGATCAGGGCTCGACGGTTGGCTCAGGCGCCTGCGAGCCATCTGACACTAACCCCCAGGCTGCCGATGTTCAGCGCCGTGCTTACCGCGCTATGAGCGGTTTTGACCGTGTGCGGATTGCATCGGCCATGTTCGCGACCGGCTGGCGACTGCTCGATTTTCGATATGACGACGCACGTGAAAAAGTGTTGCACCTCCACGCTGCAACCCTGAGCCAACAACAGAAAGTGCAACTACAGGTGCTTTTCGCCGGCCGAGTGGCTTCCGACGCGTAAGCCCGCAAAGCAGGCGTTATACTCCGCCCATGGAGTTGCCTGATCCTCGCAACGTTGATTGGCCATTGCCGCCTTCGGCTGAGGGCGACGATGTGCAAACTCCCGGTGAAGTCCTGCTCAATGCCGCCGAGGCCATTCGTGCTTCGCTCGCTCCGCTGGGCTCCGTGACCACGGAAGCTTTCATCGAAGTTCTCGCCCGCCACTTTGAGCTTTCGCCCTCTCCCGAAGATTCCGTCAGCGCGCTCGAACGCCTGCTGGCCGCGCCCAACGCCGCCGCCGATTTTGTGGCGCAGGCGCTGGCCACGCCCGAAAGTTTTGCACGCCTGTTCGTGCTCATGGGCCACTCGCGCCCGATCAACAACCACATGCTGCGCGGCGGCTGGCGTGAGTTCATGGAGCTCTCGTCTCATGATCTGGCGCAAACCGTCACGCCGGAACAAATCATCAACAAAGTCCGCGGCCGCATTGAAATGGGCGTCGATGTGCTCGCGGCGCTGCGCCTGACGCATCGCGACTATTGCTCGCGTGTGCTCTACCAGGAAACCGCGCTGGGCTACCCGCTCGAACAGGTCACGGCCGGCATCTCTGCACTGGGCGATGGTGCTTTGCAAGTCGCATGCGAAATCGCGCGCCGCGAAGTCATGCAAGCGCGCGGCTTGACGCGGGGCAACTTTCGTTTCTGTGTGATTGCGTTCGGCAAGCTGGGGGCGCGCGAGCTGAATTATGCCTCAGACATTGACTTGAGCTTTGTGTGCGACGGCGATCCCGAATCGCCGCCCGAGGGCCGCGTGTACTCCGGCACCGAACTCGCCGTGAAAATCGCCGAGGCCATGATCCCGCTGATTGATACCACCACCGAGGACGGCAACGTGTTTCGTGTGGATACCCGCCTGCGCCCCGAGGGAAAAAAGGGCCGGCTCGCGCGCGGCCTGGAATCGACGGCGCAATATTACTTCAGCTATGGTTCCACGCTCGAGCGCCAGGCTCTGATCAAGGCGCGTGCCTGCGCGGGCGATCTGGCGCTGGGCGAAGAGTTGCTCGAACGCGTTTCCCCGTGGGTCTGGCGCAAGTATCTCACCGTGGGCGAAATCAACGAAATCCAGGGGCTCAAACGCCAGATTGAGCAGCGCGCCGAAGCCGGGCAGGATACGTTTCGCGATCTCAAGCATGGCTTTGGCGGCATTCGCGACATCGAGTTCGTCACCCAATTTCTGCAATTGCTCAACGGCGGCCGCGCGCCGGAATTGCGCGTGGGTGACACGCTCACGGCGCTCATGGCGCTGGCGCATTTTGGCGTGTTGAAACTGTCGGAAGTCGAGGAACTGTCGCAAGCCTACCGCTTTTTGCGCGGCGTTGAGCACCGCCTGCAACTTTACGAGGGCCTGCAGACTTATCGCGTGCCGCACACCCGCGCCGAGATCGAGCGCGTGGCGCGCTGCCTTGGCTACACGCAGAAGTCCTCGCCCGCAATCGATGGCGTACGCGCCTCGGGCCAAAGCCGCGTCACTCTCAGTCCCGCGCGCGCCTTGAACACCGACCTCAAGGCGCACACGCTGCGTGTGCGCGGCTTGCTGGTGCGCCTGTTCGCGGGCCTGTTTGCGACGCAGCACGCGCCCGCAGAGTGCGAGCTGGTGCTCGACCCCGACCCGGATCAAGCCGCGGCCCAACTCCTGCTCGCGAAATATGGCTTCAAAGACACGGCGCTGGCCTTTCGCCTGATCCGCGAGCTGGCCGAAGAAACGCCCGAAAACCGGCTGTTCGCCCCGCGCGCGCGCAAATATCTGGCCTCGATGATGCCGGCTCTGCTCGAATTCATCAGCAAAACGCCGGACCCGGATTTCACGCTGATCAATTTCGAGCGCATCACGGCGCGGCTTGGCGCCAAGACCATGCTCTTTGAACTGGTGGCCGAAGATCCGCGCGCGCTGGAGATTTTCGGCAGCGTCGCGTCGCAATCGCGCTGGCTCACGGATCTGCTCTGCCGCCGCCCGGGCATGGTGGATGAATTCATCGACAGCCTGCAGACGTTCACGCGGCTCGATGCCGCGCGCTTGCACGCTGATTTACAAGGCAGGCTGGCGGCCACGGATCTGCTTGAAGCCCTGCACTGGCAGCGCGACGTGGAACTTCTGCGCATCGGGCTATTCGACGCATCCTCGCGCACACCCCTGCCGGAAACGTTGCGCGAGTTGTGCGTGCTCGCGGAAGCGCTGCTGCTGGCCGCGCTTGACAACGTGCTGCGCAGAGAAGGCGATGACGGGCGCCACGCGCAATCACTGTGCGTGATCGTCATGGGCAAGCTGGGCTCACGTGCGCTGAATTACGCCAGCGATCTGGATCTCGTGTTCGTTTACGACACGCAGGCCTTTGCCGAAGCCGAGCGCGAAAGGGCTCTGGCGTTTTACCCGCGCGCGGTGCGCGCGTTGATCGAACTCATCTCCGGCAGCAGCGAGCATGGCCCGCTGTATGCGCTCGATCTGCGCCTGCGCCCCCACGGGCGCAAAGGCGCCGTTGCAGTCAGCATCGAGGAACTCGAGCGCTATTTTGCAAGCGAAGCCCAGTTCTGGGAGCGTCTGGCGCTCACGCGAGCGCGCGTGATTTTCGGCCAAGGCGAACTCGCCGCGCGCGTGAACGCCGCCCTCGAAAGATTCTGCTACACGCCAGCGGGCAACGAGGCCGAGCAAACACGTGAGATGCGAGCGCGCGTGATCAAGAGCGCCGATAAATCCGACCTCAAGCGCGGCCAGGGCGGACTGCACGACGTCGAGTTCCTTGTCGAGTTCCTGCAACTCAAGCACGGCGCCACCAAGCCCGCGCTGCGTCAAAGCGGCATGTTTGAAGCGCTGGACGCCTGCGCGGAGGAGGGCCTGCTCGATCTCGCCACGCATGACGCCTTACTCGATGCCTATGCCTTTATCCGCCAAGTGCAGAACCGCATGCAGCTTTTGGATGGACAGTCACACGACGGACTGCCGCAAGGTGAAGAGGCGGAACTGTTTGCGCGCCGCGCCGGGTATGTCGCTGCGGGGGGTATGTCGGCAAGTCAGCAGCTCGCCCAGGAGCTGGATTATCACAGGCGAAATTGTCGCGCCGCTTTTGACAAATACGTCCGGTAGGGCCGGAAATGGGCAATGGGGTCTGGCTCCGGACCCCATTGCCCAGCCACCGGGCCGCGTCAAATTTCGCAATCCTTGAAACAGCCGCGCCGCCTGCGCGTTTAACATGTGGTATAATCTTCTCGGGTCAGCGGGCTTTGCCCGCATGTCAGGAGTTCGCCATGATGCACCCTTGGGACCGTGAACGCAGCGCCACTGACAAGCCGGGCTTCAACTGGCTGAGCATCCTGATGGCGATTCTGCTTGGGCTCTTTGGATTTGCGATGGCGGCAAAGCTTCATCACGGCGGCAGGGGCCCGCTTGTAGTGCCGGTGGTTTTCGCAGGCGTGGGTGCGCTTTATTTTCTGGTGCGCGGCTTCAAGGGCGGCGGTTGTTGCTCAGCGCCTCGCGCCAGTTGGCGCGACGACGCGCCCATCGCCACGGGCCAGCCCATGACTCCGCCAAGCCAGAGCGCCGGTGTTGTGGCGCCCCCCGGCTACAGCTACACGCCAAAGGAAGCCGCGCGCGACAATCTTGCCCTGCGCCGGGTCTATGATCGTTTTGATTTGCTGGCTATCGAGCGCGCCAAGCGCCAAGGCTTGACGCCGGGCGAGCAAGCCAGCTTCCTGAATTTCGCGCGCGACTACGTGGATGTGGATCACTCGCTGGCCCTTCTCGCGGAGCGCGACGAAACCGAGCTCAAGCAGCATTTCATGGCATCGCTTGAGCGCGCGCTGCTGGCGTTCCAGAACCAGCCGCCGGTGTAGCATCGATGCTTTGAAAAACCCCCGCCAACGCGGGGGTTTTTGTATTCACGCCTTGTGTTCGATCAAAGGACCAGCATCGAATCGCCGTATGAGAAAAAGCGATAGCGCTGCTCGATCGCCGTCAGATAGGCCTTGCGCGTGAGTTCCTCGCCCGCAAACGCTGCCACGAGGAAAATCAGCGTCGAGCGTGGCAAGTGGAAGTTCGTCAGCAGCGCGTCTGTTGCCCTGAATTGATAGGGCGGGTAAATGAACAGTTTCGTTTGGCCTCGCGCCAGCTTGATCAAGCCCTTTTCGTCGGCCAGTGTTTCGAGTGTGCGGCAGCTTGTGGTACCCACTGCAATCACGCGTGACTTGCGAGCGCGGGCCATGGCCACGGCGTTGGCCGCTTCGGCGTTGACCTCATATTCTTCGGCGTGCATTTCGTGCTCTTCCAGCGTGTCGGCCTTGAGCGGGCGAAACGTGCCCGGCCCCACGTGCAGCGTCACGAAGGCGCGCTCGATGCGGCGCTTTTTCAGAGCGTCAAATACGGCCGGCGTGAAATGCAATCCCGCCGTGGGCGCGGCTACGGCGCCGTCGGCTTTGGCGTACACGGTCTGGTAGCGGTCACGGTCGAGTGCGGCGCGCGTGTCCTTTTCTTCGCGCTTGATGTAGGGCGGAAGCGGCATCACGGCGGTTTGCGCGATCATGGTGGCGGCGTGCGGCGATTCAAAGCGCACGCGCCAATGGCCCGGCCCGCCGAAATCGCGCTCGAGCAGAATCACGCCGCCGACTTTCGGAAACACGAGTCGTTCTTTGTCGCCAAGCCGGCCCTTGGAGCGCGTGATGGCCTCGTATTCGCCCGGAGCTAGCATGCGCAGCAGGAAGAGCTCCACGTTGCCGCGCGTGCGGTCGCGCACGCCAAAGAGGCGGCAGGGATTCACGCGCGTGTTGTTGGCAACAAGCAAGTCGCCTGGGTTGAGCAGTGAGGGCAACTCGCTGAACACGTGATGTTCAATAGCGCCCGTGGCGCGGCGCAGCACCATGAGCTTGCTGGCGTCGCGTTTTTCGGACGGCGTCTGGGCAATGAGTTCTTCGGGAATCGTGAAATTGAACAGGTCTGAGCGCATGGGGTTCGTGTCTCGTGCTTCGTGTCTTGTGGTTCGGATAGACCGTGCCGCAGTCTGCCACGAACCACGAAGCACGAAACACGAATCACGCACTACTTTCCGATCTGAGCGGGCGCACTGCGGCCCCAACAATCCTCCGCGTACATGTCAAAGGCCAGTGCCGGCAGGGCCGTGAACTTGCCGTTGCAGGTGACCACGGCGCTGTAGCTGAACACCTCCAGCGAGTCTTTGATCGCCGGTATGAAGAACAATGTACGCGTGTCGCGGTCCTCGCGCGTGATGTTCTGTGTTTGGCGGTTAGGCTCCTGCATGATCGGTTCGAGGCACGACGGGCGCGGATCGGAGATCGCGATGTAACGCTTGCCCTTGGCGTCGCTCAGCCAGAGATTGACCGTTACGATGTCTCCGACTTTGAGTTCGTCGCCCGGTTTCAGCGGTTCGTTCTCATATTCGGTGCGCATTTCCTTGTAGCGCCGAATCACGCGGCCGCGCTGGTCCTGCACTTCAACGTGCACCTCGCGCGTGACGCTGACGCGCTTGGAGTAGGTGCGCCGGAGCGAAAGGCCGTTGCGAACCTCGGAGGTCGTTTCGTCAAGCGGCACCAGGCCGCGAATCGTGATCGTGCCGCTGACCGGCGCGCTGCCCTTGCGCTTGAGTTTAATTTCACCCTCTGCGTTTTGGGCAAACGCATCGCCCGAGAGTTCAAAGCGCGTGCGGCGCGCAACGGGCTCTTTTTTGCTGGTCGTGAAGGTTCCCAGCGCCGCGTCGCCACAGGCAATATCGACGGAAACGTCAGCGCCGTCTTCGCCGCGTGCCTTGAGGTAGCGGGCAATGGCGGCTACGGCCACGCCTGTTGAGCGCGTGTCGCCCCACCAGCCATCGACGCGGCGTGAAGTCAGGTTCATTAGCGCCTTCTTCAGCATCGGGCTTTCCGGCTCGACCAGCGCAAAAGCCTCAACCGCAAAACCCTGCGCCTCAAGATCCGTGGCGTGCCAGCGAGAGTGCTCCTCGCCGCCTTCGAACACGACGCCGCTCTCGCCTGCATCTTCGCCCATCTTGGCGAGTTCACGCACGGCGGCCTTGGCCTCACGGGCGTTGCCGTTGTGCATCAGTGCCAGTGCCAGCAGTGCCGCGCCCATGGCGTCTTTGCCCTGCGCCACGCGAAGATTACGGGTGAGCTGTTCGCGCATTTCATCCGCGGGCAGCGGTTGCTCCTTCGTGCCGGTGGGCAGCAGTGTCAGCGCCAGCGCGACTGCGCACAGCGCGCGGTTGCGCAGGCAGGCATCGCCCTCACGCGAGGCGGCTTCGAGCACATAACGGCAGCCGCGCGTAAGGATGTAGTCGATGGCTGCATCGCTGGCGGGAAGCGCCAGGTCGCCGCCTTGACGCGTCAAGACACGTGCCCGCGCCAGGCCCGCGAGCACCACGGCGCTGTTGTGCAACTGGCTGTCGTCGTTCTCCCACCAGCCCCAGCCGCCGTCCTTGTGCTGGTAGTGGCGCAGGCGGCCGAAGCCTTCGCTCAGCATGGCCTGCACCTTCGAGCGATCCGAAAGATCGTCCGGCCATCCACCGGACACGGCGCTGCCGTACTGTGAGCGCTGCTTTGAAATGTCGTAGAGCGAAAGGTTGTGCGTGCGTAGAAGATCGAGCGCGTCGAGCAACGGCACAAACCGGTTCATGGTTTGCTCAACGCAGCCATAGGGGTAACTCACCAGGTGAGGCAAAGCATCAACGCAGCCGGCCAGCAGCCCGCTGTCCATTTGCACGGTCAGCGAGCTGCGCTCGGCGATCAGACCCGCGGGCAGATCGGGCGTGAATTCCAGTTGGCTTTCGCCGGGATCAAACTCAAAGCGCTGCACTGTTACAACCTGCACGCCGCGCGGCTCCACGGCGTATTTCCAGATGAGCGTGTCGCTCAACTCGCCCGCTTCACCTTTAAGAGTAAGCGAGGCACTGCCGTAGCCGCGCACACGAACGCGCCACGCGGCTTTGTCAATGGCGCCATCGGAGAGATTCAGCTTGGCCGCAACGGGCGGCGACAGGAACTCCAGCTTCGCGGCAGAGCCGGCGTCGGTGTGAAGCGCGAGCTCAAGCGTGACGTCAAGCGAATCGCCGCTCTGGTTCTGCACCAAACCGGTGATTTCGATTTCGTCGCCCTCGGTCAGGCCGCGAGGGCCCACAAAGCGCACCATGAGCAGCTTGGCCACGGTGAACGCGCCCGCGGCCTGGCCCACGCCGGCGGCTTTGTCGGAGGCGGTGGCTTCGAAGGTCCATTGCGTGAGGTTGTCGGGCAGAGTGAACGCAAACTGGCACAGGCCTTTTTCGTTAGTGCGTGTGACGCCGAAGAAGGCGCTGTCCTTGAAATTCTCGCGCACTTTTTCTTCGGCTGCTTTGCCGGAGGCACGCCCGGCGCCGCCGCGTGCGCGGCGATAGGCAAACCCGCCCTTGCCGCCGCCGCCGCCCATGCCCGTGTTCGGCACGGGCGATTCGTTGGGGCCGTAATAAGGATCTTCTACGGGCTCATCGGATTCGGGCGGCCCCAGCTCGCGCTCGCTTTCGTCCGCAGGTGCGTCGTAGTACAGGATCGGGCCGGAGCCGGTTTCGGTGTTGCCGGCGTATAGATCTGCATATGAAGTCTGGCGTGTGCTGATCCAGCTCAACGCGCCCCAGAAGAAGCTGCCGCGCGGCATCTCGGAGACGTTCCAGCGCTTGACCTGCGCGGTGCTCTTGCGCGAGGGTGAAACGCGCGTGTTTTCGCTGATCAGCTCGTCGCTTGCCGTCACGCCTTCGCTGGTCATCGCCATGCTGAAATGTGTGAACAGATCTTTGCCCTCGAGCGCGCTTGCGGCGAATTCCTTGAGCGCGCTGTCCCAGACGCTCAGGCACACTTCGGCGCTGACGGGCTCGCCCTTGTGGTTGAACGTGAACACATCGGCCGTGGCGGTTTCGCCGGGCAGGTACTTCTCCTTGTCAAAATTGACTTTCAGGTTCACGCGGCGTGAAACGGGCTCCACGCGCAGGCCACAGGAAGCCGTCTCAAGCGCGGCTTCGCGCACGCGGCGCAAATCAACGTTCACCCAGGGCGCGTGGCGCTCGGAGATTTCGATCGTCTGGATCGTGAAGTTCGCGATCTCGGGCCAGATGCGCTCCTCGCCGCCCTCGCGGTTCTTGAACATGCCGCAAAGCACGCTGCCGCCGGCAGGATTGCCCACGAGTACACGCGCGGGCTGTGTGCAATCATAGCTGTCAAACTCGGGCACGACTTCGAAGCCCCAATCGGCCATGGTCGCACCCTGAACCACGAGCAGGTCGTGGCTGATGCGAATAAATTCACCCTGTTCGGCGCGGCCTTCAAATTCGATGCGCCAGCGACCGCCCGTCGGCAGCGCGAGGCGCATTACTTCGCCGGGGTAGGCGTCGAAGTTCTGTTGCTGCACCAGGCGCAGCGCGGGGTTGCGCCAATCCGCGGGGCGCAGGCCCGACACGCCCAGAATCTGGTAACAGCGCACCTGTCCGGTCACGTTCACGCCCCGGCCGGTTGCATCCTTGACGCTCAGCTTCACCGGCACTTCTCGGCCTTCGAGCCAATTGGCTTTGGGCCATTCGGCCGCCACCGTAACGCCTTTGCCCGAAATGCCGGCCTGGGCGCTGGCCGTCACGCGCTGGCCGCCGGGGCCAATCGCGTCGGCCGTGATCGTGAGTGTGACGGCGCGGCTTTCCAGCGCTTCGCTGATCTCTGCCGTGTCGAGCGTGATGTGAACCTGGCCATCGGCGTTGGTTTTCGCGCTACCCGCAGCCGCGTTCATACTCTTGCCGCCCATAGCCACGGCGTTCACGTTGTAGTTTACAGCGGCATCGGCCACGGGCCCGCCCGAGAGGAAGCTGAGCGTCACCGGAATGCTGGCATCGCTGCCGGGCGCGAGCGCTCCTTCGGGGGACTCAATTTTGAGCACGATGTCGCGCTTGACGTATTCGAGCACCTTGAGCTTGAAACGGCTTTCGCCATCGATGTGATCGTTGACGGTGATGATCTCCCAGTCGCTCAGCGGCGAACCGGGCGGAATCGTAAACTCAAGCGTAGCCGCGCCAAATTCGTTGAGCACGGCTTCACCGCGCAACTGTTCCACGCCCTCGGCGCGCAGCAACAGACCGATGCGCTCGCCCTTGAGGTCGCGCGTGGTGCTGCGGCCCATCACGCGCAGGCGGCAAACGTCGCCGGGGCGATAGACGGGCCGGTCACTGTAAACGAAGCAGCGCAGATCGCGCACGGGTGTAACCACGGGCGCCTGCTCCCACGGTGCGCGCTCTTTGATTGTCAGGGGATAGCCGTAATCGTTGATGAGATAGGTGACGCCGTTGAATTGCGCCGTGGCCCAGCAATTGGTGATGCCGCGCGGCGGAATCTCGAGCGCGATCAGGCCGCGCGCGTCGGAACGGCCGGAGAAGTCAGCCGTAAACAAGCGGCGTTCGTAGCTGATGCGCGTGACTTCGTGTGTGCCTTTGCTCGGGTCGTCTGCGTCGATGGGCTCGGTGGCTTTGAAGGGCACGTTGACGTGCGCGTTCTCGATGTAAGCGCCCTTGATGAATACGCCCTCAAGAGGGTAACCGCTGCGCGTGGTGACCCAGAACTGCTCACGCGCCTGGTCGCGCCGGCGGGAAACGGCCAGGTTCGCGACCTGGATCAGTTTGCGTTCGGTGATCGGCCCGGCTTTGACCTCAAGCATGTAAACGCCCGCTCTTGACGTGTAAAGAGGGATGTCGTCCATCGCCGAATAGAAGTGTTTGCGCGCGGGGTCGGGCGTGTAGGCTTGCTCGAACACGACGCGGCCCTGCGATTTCTCCCAGTTCGGCAACGCCTCAAGGGCCGTCATTTCAGTGAACAGTTGTTCGCCGGGATTGGAGCCTTCGAGCAGCAGCGCAAGGTTGATCTCGCGCAGGGTCAGACTTACGCGCTCGATGTTGCGGCAATATACGTTGATGGACTCATAATCGCCCACGCCGATGAACGCGCCGGTTTCGCTCAGTGTGGTGAAGCACTGCGGGAACTCGATCACGTCCAGCAGGCGGCGCGCTTCGCCAATGAATTTCGACTTGGGCGAGTTCTGTTCCAGCGTCGCGAACTCGGTGCGAGCGGCTTGGAAATCATTCAGGTAATAGGCCACGTAGCCCAGCAGAAAGCGCGCTTCATCGGCGTACTCGGATTTCGGAAAGTCGCTCACGATGCGCCGCAGGTGCGGGCGCGGGTCGAGCAGCGGCTCGGGCGAGGCCATTTGCGGATCGCGCCAATTGGCAAGCCTGGCGTTGAGCGCAGCGCTGCCGTAAAGCCCCACCGTGATGCAGAAACTCGCGCGGCGATAAGCGACCAGCGCTTCGATTTCGGCTTCGCCGGTGTCCTTGGCCATGCGCTCGGCAAGCAGGAAGTGCGCATTGATCGCGGGCAGCGAGGGGTAGGTGGGCTCGTAGAACCAGCCGCGCTGGGTGAACGGTTCTTGCTCGGGGCCGTCGGGCGTGGGCGGTTCGGGCCGCATCTTGCGCGGGCCTGGCTCTTCGGCGTCATCCTCGAGGGGCTCTTCGCGTTCCGGCTCGACGGCCTCGGGCGAAGGGTCGCCGCCTTCGACGCCGAAAAAGCAGGCGTGATTTTCGGTGGTGGGGCCGTTGATGCGGTCATTGAGCTCGCACAGGTCGCAGTAATCGAGCGTGGCGGCAAGCAAGAGCTTGTTGGCCTGCTTGCGCTGGTCGGCGGGTTTTTGGGGCGTGATGGCGTTGAGCAGGTCAAGCGCCTCTTGAGCGTAGACATGCGCGAGCTTGACGTCGGACTTGGTCTGATCCACCTCGCGCCACTCCCATTGTTCTTCACGCGTCAGCTTCTTGAATTCGGCGGCATAAAGGCGCGGCTTGCCCTCTCTCGTGTGGAAGCGGTGCTCGCGGCGGGCGTAATAGTCGGCGAGGAAGCGAAGGAACGAAACTTGCGCGTCTTCACTGAAGTCGTCCTCGACGACGGAGTGGCTTGCGCGCAGCTTGTCAAAGCGTTCATGGGCGGCGCATTCCGCCAGACACACAAAGGCGCGCGTGGCGATGTGGGCAAGGACCTTGGCGTCAGGGTTGGCGTCAAGCAGCTTCTGGTAGAGGTCAGCCGCTTCGGTGAAGCGCTTTTCGGCAAAGGCTTTGTCGGCCTGATTCAACGTGCCATCGGCTACCAGCGTCACCTGTTCGGGTGCGTCTTCGTGCGAAACCAGCGCGAACACAGTGCCGACGGTCAAAGCGGCGCAGGCGAGCACCGCCAGCGCAAAGCCCAGAGTTCTCATGATTGCCCCCGAATGGAGGCGGCTTCAGCATCCCATTGTCACGCCGTTGAATGAGTCGATGAAGCCGACTCTTTCAACGGAAGGCAAAGGCCGGAGTGTCGGGCAAAGCCCGCCACTCCGTCGGCCCGCCCAGTCGGGCGGGCCGAGCCGGCTGCTGAGAAAAACTCTCAGCAGCCGGCTGGGGTGCTGAAGCAGCCTCGATACATCATAAGAACGGCGGCGGCCGGCCACAGGTTCGGCTCTGGAACGTCATGGATTGCAAGCTAACCTCTGCGGCCCTACGAGCAGAACTGACCGGAGACTACTATGGCCATCGAAAGAACACTCATCCTCGCCAAACCCGACGCCGTGCAGCGCGGCTTGAGCGGCGAGATCATCAAGCGTTTCGAAACGCGCGGCTTGAAAATTGTCGGCCTCAAGCTGATGCAGATCACAAAGGAACTCGCAGCCAAGCACTACGCCGCGCACACGACAAAGCCCTTTTATCCCGGCCTCGTCAGCTTCATGACCTCAGGCCCGGTGGTCGCCATGGTGCTCGAAGGCCCCAAGGCCATCGACGCCTGCCGCAAAGTCATGGGCAAGACATTCTGCACCGACGCCGAACCCGGCACGATCCGCGGCGACTTGGGCGTTTCGCGCGGCATGAACCTCGTGCACGGCAGCGACGGCCCCGAGGCGGCGAAGAAGGAAATCGAACTCTTCTTCAAGGCCGAAGAGCTGCTCGAATACAAAAGAGCCGGCGACGCCTGGGTGCTCAACGACGAAGACCGGGCTTAGTGGATGACTATTTGGCCTTGGCTTCATCGATTCCCTTACCGGCTTCGGTAATGGCGTCTTGATCCTTGCTCTCAGTGCAATTTCTTAGGCCGGCGTCGCGCAGTGTTTTTGCAAACTTGTGGCCATCGGCTCTCAGTGCAGCGGTGATAAGTGCCGCGTAGCCAGCGCCATCCTTGAACTTTGCGAACATTGCGTCGGCCAACTTGCCTGCGACTTCGAAATCCTGGCACCCGCATGCAATCTCAACAAGGATGGCTACCTTGCCCCGCAACATCTCGCGGCGGGATTCCTCCATCATGACGCGCAGTTCTTCATCTTCTTCCTTTCGCGTTCCCAGCAAGTCGAAAAGTTGAAGCGCGCTCCGGAATTGAGCTTCCAAGTCGCCAATAGCCTCGCGGGCCTCCGCGTACTTCTTCTGCTCCCGGAGCAAGTCAGCTGAGGCTTCACCAAGATAAGTCACCACTTGTTTTGAAGCCTTGGGGTTAGCCTTGAGCTTGAGGTAGGCCGTCAGTGTGCGATCCAGCTCATGCAATTCACGGTTGAGCGCGACAAAGTCCATGGCTTGTTCGAAACTGCCTTTGCCCTCAAGAATAGGTACTTCTGCGGCATCGCGGCGCTTCTTGAGCTCTTCGAGCGCCTTTGGGTAGTGCTTCCCAATCTCGACGATGCCGCTGAGCATGAAGGACAAACGCACACCCACGTATGCGCGGTTCTTTTCAAGCACATGGTCAAACAGCCACAGGTAGTGTTCCAGTGCTTCGCGGAAAACCGCTTGGTCCGCCAGCTCTCGCGCCAAAGAGTAACGCGCATCGACACTATCGGGTGAGTCGGCAAAGGCCTTGCGTGCTTTGGCGAGGTCGGTGTTTCCGTCTGCAATTTCAGTCGCCTGTTCAACGAACCAAGATGCGCTGCAATCCCCTTCAATTCGCCCTAGCACCTGTTTGTCCGCGTTAGCGAAGACAGTTGTCGGAAAAGAACTGACGAAATAGTCTGCCGCGTCTTGCTTGTTTGCGTCGCTGTTGAGCACGCAAAGAACAGCGTTCTTGCCAAGCCACGCTTTCACTTCGCGGTCGTTCAACGTTTCAGTGACGTAGTCTTCGCAGTCAGCGTCGTCGGCTTTGACGAAGACCGCGACCACCATGAGATTGACTTTCTTGGCGCTCTCGAAGGCTCTGTCCAGCGGCGATCTTGCCTGCTCTTCGCCAAAAGTTGTGGCCGTGAGCAGCGTGATAACCAGGCACGCCGTAACAAAGTGAACAAGAAATGCGAAGCGCATAGAAGGCTCCAAGTAGGGGCTTCTCAGGGTACCAAGCGGCCCACCCCTTGCCGGTGAGAATCGAGTTTTGCGGCGCCCCTCCTAGCGCGCACGAGTCATTAAAAGCACGAAGCCTCCCCCGATGGGAGGCTTCTTCGATGCGGGTTCGGAGCCCGCATCAGCGCTTGCACAGCGGCTGGGCTTTCGCTCAGCTTTGATTCCGGGCGCTAACCCGAAATCGACCCCGGCTTGCGCCGTGGTGGGAGGGCGACTCCCCAAACGTGGGCTGCAGGCCCGCGTTCTTCGCGTCGGGGATTTCTCCCCTGAAGGAAACCGGCCGGTCCCCCTCGTACGCTCGGTACTGCATTACCGCGCTGCACGAAGGAAACATAGCCCGTCAAACGCGCGTGTCAAACAGTGGCGGTAAAGAGTTAGCAAGTGGAAAAACCAGGCGTTACTGACATACCGTGGGTCGTAGAATCCTGGCTGTGAACGCCGAATACGCTTATCTTTTCCGCCATGCGCTCTTGCGCGATGCCGCCTATCAGCTCCAGTTGCCCAGTGACCGCGCGAAACTTCACGCGCTTGCCTTTAAAACGATCGAAGCGCATCACGGCGGTCGTGCGCCCGATCCGCCGCCGCTTGATGGGGCTATCGATGCTCCATTCAAGCCGCACCCGATCGACGAATGCGCCGAGGAGTTAGCCGACCACATCCAGTTGGCACCACGTAATGCCAGGCAGGCCGCTCTGTGTCGCCTTTACCTGCGGCGTGCCGCGGAAACCGCTGAGCGCAATTACCGCAATCATGCCGCGAGAAGGCTGTTTGAAGTGCTTGCCGAACGACTTGAGGGTGCGGCACGGGGCGAGGCTTTGCGCCGGGCGGCAGATATGGCCCTGTTTTGCGGGAATCCAAAGGAAGCGATTCCGCTTCTGGAGCAGGCGATCCACTGTCAGCGCGTGGCAGGACGGCGGGAACTTGAGGCGAGAGCGGTTGGCTGCCTCGCGGGGCTCTACAAGGACATGGGTTCGGTTGCACCCGCAGAATCCAACTATCGAACGGCGCTTGCGCTCGCGCGCGCGGTGGGCGATCGCAAAACCGAGGGGGTTACCTTGGCCAACCTGGCGAACTTGTGCTGGGAGGATGCGCGACTGGAAGAGGCGGAGAACTTCCACAAGGCAGCGGAGGCGATTCACCGCGAAGTGCGAAACGTGCAGAGTCTTGGCATTGTCAAGGCCAACCTCGCGGGCATCTACCATGTCACAGGCCGTTTGGAACTGGCTGTGGCTGCCTACCAGGAGGCGCTCGCCCTACTGGACCGAAACACAGACCGCTTGCAACGCGGGGTCATCCTGCAGAACTACGCCCTTCTGCAGAAATCCATGGGGCACATGAGTCATGCCGAGCGGGATCTTAAGGCGGCCATCGTAATCCACAGGGAATGCGGCAACCTGCGCAGCGAAGGTAACTCACTGGGCAATCTGGCTGCGATCTATCGGGAGACAGCACGTCCTGCCGCCGCCGAGGCCGCCTATGTGCGGGCCCTGGAGATATTGCGCGATTGCGGTCGGCCGCGCTTTGAGTCCAACCACTTGTGTGACTACGCCTTGCTTCTTCTTGAAACCGACCGACCCCAAGCCGCAAGGTCCGCCTGGCAGCGGGCGCAAACGTTGCTGCGTTCCCTGGCCGGTGAGGCCGAACTGGTCAGTCGTCGTGCGCAGATGCTGGCGGCCTGCGAAAAGGCGGGAGTGACGCCGCTCGATGAAGCCGTACCGACGCAGCCTTCGTAAGCCGGAGAAAAGTGCAGCGCCCGGAACGTTGACGCAATGTACGCCGTGGGCGGCAGCGCGGGCGGCTTGATTCCTTGAAAAAGCACTGCGCGTCCCGCCAATCGACAACGATCCTCTCGCAAACGACAATGTCTGAGGTGAACGCCGAATCCGCTTATCTCTTTCGCCATGCGCTGCTGCGCGATGCCGCCTATCAGCTCCAGTTGCCCAGTGACCGCGCGAAGCTTCACGCGCTTGCCTTTGAACTGCTCGATCGCCTTTTTCAAAGAGAAAGCGATGATGCGAAAGAGGCAATCGCCGCCGAATTGGCGGATCACGCGCGTTTGGGTTCATCAGCGTCTGGAGCAAACACTGCAGAACTGGCGAAGGGCGAGGCGAGATACCTCTGGCTGGCAGCGCGCCACTTTGACCGCATGTTTCTCGTGGAGCGCGCGGTGGAGACCTATGAGAGGCTGGCTGCGCACGGCGCGGTTCCGGCCGACAAACGCGCCGAAGCCCTGCAACTGGCGGGTGCAGTTTATGCAGCGGCCGGCCGGCATGTTCTGGCACAACCTCTTTTCGAACATGCGATTCTCGAAGCGCAGAAGGCCAAGGCGCCGGTTGTGATCCATCGTGCAACCATGGGGCTTGCGCTCCTGCTTCAGCAATTGGGAAAGACGGCCGAGTCTGAGTCGAAATTCGTTCTGGCCCGCAGCGCGGCCTTGGAGAGCGGTGACAAAGCGCTGGAGGCGACCACGCTGAATAACCAGGCCATTTTGCTGCATCATCTCGGGAAGAACCTAAAAGCCGATACCTTGGCGTGCCGGGCTCAGACGTTGGCGACAGAACTGGGCATTCACCACCTAGAAGCATCAGCGTACGTGACACGAGGGGTCATTGCCAAACAGACCGGCCGCCTTGATGAGGCGGCTGGCCATTACGCACGGGCACTTGAGGTCGCACAGAGTCATGCTTTGATTCGGCAGGAAGCGATGACGCGCTACAACCTCGCGGGCCTTCTCGTTGACTCCGGCAAAGCAAGCGAAGGCGCACAAATGTTCAAGGACGTTATCAGACTGGCCGTTGAACTGGGTGCGCGGCGCATGGAAGGCCTTGCGTTGGGCAACCTTGCGGTGGTTTTCACACGAACGCGGGATTTTGCGGCCGCAGAGCCGCTTTATTTCCAGTCAACAGCCATCGCGCGTGAATTGGGAAACAGGCCTGGCGAAGCTGCTTCCATGGGCAATCTGGCATGCCTGTATAACTCGCTTGGGCGCTTCAAGGATGCCGAGCCTCTGTTTCTTGAGGCGCTGCGCATTCACCGCGAAGTCGGCAATCGGCGTTTTTTGGGCGCACACGGCTGCCCCTTTGCGTGTTGCCTGCTTGGACTTGGCCGAACGGAAGAAGCCGCGCGTGAATGGATGAGTGCGCTGCAGATTATCGAATCACTGCCTGACCCAGTGTTGCGCAAGACACAGGTCGATGAAATGCGGCAACTGTGCGAAGCCTGGCGGCTGAAACCGCTTCCGGCTGACGCGCGGACATAAGGCTGGCGCGGAACGAGAGTCCCGCGCCATATTCAACCATGCCTTACTTTCTCAGCGCCGGCTGGAGATCGAGCGGCGAGGGGGCTCCGGGCTCGTGCTCGATGCTTTCTTCGATTTCGTCGTAGATGGGCCGCGTGTCGGGCAGCTTTTCCACGGCTGCTTTGAGCGAGCCCATGCGGCTTAAGGCGAACCAGGCCAGGGGCGTAACTCCGCCCAGGAAGAACATCACACCGCCCACGGCGCGCATCCACGTCAGCGTCTGGAACGTGCTGCCCTCGATGAACTGCTGGCTGCGGGCGTGGTGCATGCCGCCTTCGAGCACCGCCATGAATTGCAAAATGCCCGCGGGGAAGGTGTCGAGCAGTACCATGAGCGCCAGCCCGATATTCAGTGACCAGAATGACACGCGCACCAAAGCCGCGTTCCAGCGCTCGGCTTTGATCATCAGGCGGCCACAGAAGAGCACAGCGGCAATCGAGAGGTTGCCGTAAACGCCCATCAAAGCCGCGTGTCCGTGGTTCACGGTGAGATAGGTGCCGTGCTCGTAATAGTTCACGATGGGCAGGTTGATGATGAAGCCAAATACGCCCGCGCCCATGAAGTTCCAGAAGTTCACGGCCATGAGAAAGAGGAATGCTTCGCTCAAGCCGAATTCAGCCAGCGAGCGCCCGCCGCTCTGGCGAATGGCGCTGCCGGGCAGGTTGCGGAACTTCCAGGCCTCGAGCGTGAGCAGGATCAGCGGGATGACCTGCATCGTGGAAAACACCGCGCCAATAGCCAGCATGGGCTCGGGCTTGGCGTTCCAGTAGAAATTGTGCGAGATGCCCAAAAGGCCCGAGCCGAGGAACAGGATCGTGGCAATGAACACCACGCGATTGGCGCTTTCGCGCGATATCAAACCCATCATGACCATGAAATAGGCGATGATCACGGTGGTGAACACTTCGAAGAAGCACTCGGCCCACATGTGAATCACGCACCAGCGCCAGAAATCGGCGATTACGAAGTTGCTGCGCGCACCCGCCACAAAGCCGCTGCCGAACAGCAGCGTAATCGTGAGCACGGCATAGAGCATCCAGTTGGGCAGCGCAAAAGGTGAAGTCGCGCGCAGCACCGGCTTGAGGCCGCGGAACATGATCACGCACCACAGGCCCAGCGCGCCGAACAGGATCCACTGGAAGAGCTTGCCCAACTCCACGAACTCCCAGCCCTGGTTGCCGAGCCAACGCCACCAGTCGCCCAGAAGGCCGTGCGGGCCCAAAGCACCGCCAACCAGCGTGCCGGCCACAACGATCGCCAGCAGCGTGAACAGCCCGTTGATCAGCTTCACCTGCCCCTGCGGCTCGTTGGGCGAAATGCGCGGCAACAGAAACAGCGAGCCGGCAATCCAGCAGGTTGCAATCCAGAGCACGGCCAGTTGCACGTGCCAGCCGCGCGTGATGGTCAGCGGCAGCACTTTGGAAAGGTCGTAGCCAAAGAACGTCGTGAAGCCGACGAAGTCGTGCACCGTAAGAATGCCCGCAACGATCTGCAAAAAGAACAGCAGCATGGCCACGGCGAAGAACTTGTAGGTCGCGCGCTGCGTGGCCGTGATCTGCTGCGCGTTGGCGCGCTCCTGCGTGGCCACAGGCTCGCAGCCGTTTTGCTGCCAGCTCGCGGCTGTGCCCATGCGGCCGTGGAAATAGAGCACGAGGCCGAATACGAAAATCAGCGCAAAGCTGCCCAGCACACTCCAGAGTACCGTGCCCGAGGTCGGACGGTTGCCCGCGAGCTCATCGTAGGGCCAGTTGTGCGTGTAGCTGGAATTGCCGCCGGGACGCTGAGTGCCGCAAACCCACGCACCCCAATAGAAGAAGGCCGCAAGCTGCTTGAGCTCGGCTTCGTTCGTGATGTAACCCGCAGGTTTGAAACTCTCGGGGCCTTCTTGCGTGAACTTGGCGATGTAAAACTTCTCGACGTCGGCATAGGCGCGCGTCTGCGCGGCGTTGAGCGTGACGGATTTTGTGGCGCCATCATACTCGTTCTCTTTGATCTCGCGCTGCACGCGCGGCCCAATGCCCTCGCCTTTGAAATCGGCGCCGGCCTTGAGCTCGGCCTCGTAGTGCGCATTCATCGAGAGCGCAACCTGGTGCAGCGCCTCGGCGGTGAAGTCCGGGCCGCGCGCGCCGCCGTCGCCGAACATGGTGCCGTACTGCATCAGCGCGTATTTCTGGAACACGGCCTGCCCGTCGAGGATGGTCTCGCGCGAGGCCAGGGTTTTGCCTGAGGCGTCCTTGAATTCCGGAATGGGCGGTGCGTCGTCGTAGGTTTTCACGCCCATGTACATCATGCCGGCGGCGCCGAACACGACGACGAGCAATAGATATTTCCACCAGTCTTTGGGATGCATGGGAGTTTCCGGTGCGTAGGGGCGACATAAATGTCGCCCCCACAAGTGCCGATTTCTAGAACAGCCCCGCCACAGCCTTGGGCGTGTAGTCGGGGAAGAAGCCCTTGGGCGCTTCGAACTTCATGTGCTGCGTGAGCACGGTGCTGAACACGTCGCGGAAATCCGTGGTCACGGGCAGGTCGCGCTTCTCGTAGAGATCCTTTTCCTCGAGGCCCATCCACTGGCCGTGCACCTTGCCGCCCTTGGCCTTGCCGCCCATCAGGAACATGAAGCCGCCGTGGCCGTGGTCCGTGCCGTCGTTGCCGTTCTCTTTGCAGGTGCGGCCAAACTCGGTCATGGTCACGATCAGCGTATTGGAAAGCTGGTCGCCCAGGTCTTCCATGAACGCGGCCAGACCGTCGGCGTACATCTTCAGGCGCGCCGCAAGCTGCCCGTTCTCGTTCACGTGGTCGTCCCAGCCGTTGTAATCCAGCGCGGCTACCTCAAGGCCCACGTTGGAGCGGATGACGGTGGCAATGTCTTTCAGGCGCTTGGCAAAGGGATCGGTGCCAAAGCTGGCGCGCTTGCCGGCAATGGGCTTCTTGATGATGTTCACGTAGCGCTGCAGCGTCTTGACCGTGTCCTGGCCGGTTTCCTTGACGGTGTCTTCTTCGGGGCGGTCTTCCTTCATTTCGCCCTTCATATCGCCTTCTTTTTCCTTCTTCTTCTCTTCCTCGTAGACCTTCTTGAAGACCTCGATCAGGTCCGGGTCGTTGAGCACTTTGTCGTCCGGCACGGCCAGCACCGGGTAATCTCCGCGCAAGGCACGGGGCAACAGCGTCTGCATGCCCAGCGCGCGCAGTTGCTCGTCGCTCGCCTTGGCCTTGTTCGTGGCTTCGAGGAAGCGGTTGAGCCAGCCGTTGCGCACGCTGCGCAAGCCGGGTGCGCCGCGTTCCATGAAATCCTGCGCGTCAAAGTGGCTGCGCGTCGTGTGATTGGAGCCCACGCACACCAGCGGCGCCACGCGGCCTGCATCAAAGTGCGGCTTGAGCGCACTCATGGCCGGGTTGAGCGCAAATTGCTTGTCAAGCTTGATCACGCCCCTCACGCCTTCGCCGTCTTCCGCCGGCAGCGCAATGCTGGGGCGGATGTCGTAGTAGCGTTTGTCGGCAAAGGGCACGATCACGTTGAGCGCGTCAGCACCGCCGCGAAGGTAGATCACGACGAGCGTGGGCTGCGTGGCGCCGGTTTTTTCGGCGGGCTTGTCCTGCGCGAGCAAGCGATCAAGCGGCAGCGCGAGTGAGCACGCACCCAGTGCACCCAGTTTGAGAAAATTTCGGCGAACGTTGTTCATGGTTTCTCCGGGCTACTGCTTCTGGAATTCGGGTGAACCCAGCAATCCGGCCACCAGCTCCGGCGCGAGGTCCTTGATTTTGAGTTTGGGGTTGGCCTTGACGCGCGCGGCCACAACTTCGTCCAGCGCGCGAGAGGTGTGCTCGCTCAGCGGCACGCACAGGATTTTCCTGGCCAGCGCGGCTTTCCAGGTTTCGGGCTTGGCCGCGTCGAGATCGGCGTAGAGCGAAGCGGGCAGCGTGATGCCGCGGACTTTGCCGTTGGCCAGATCGAGGGCCGCCTTCCAGCGCAGGGACATCGCGCCGGGATCGTTCCAGGCCTCGGCGAAGTCGTAAAAGCCCGTCGGGTTATCGCAGCGGTAAATGGGCTCGGCCATGTTCGTGAGCGCGCGGTGCAGTTCCCACGGGTCGCTCACGGTGGCGCCCGTAGCGCGCAAAGCACTGACCACGAACTCAAAGGGCCGCTTGTACTTGGCCTGGAAGTTTTCGATCGCGAAGAACTCCGGGTCTTCGAAGATCGCCATGAACACCGAGGGCAAATCGCCCTTCTTGGCGCTGAACACAGCGGCGATGCGTTTGATCATGGCTTCGCTGGGATCATCGTTCACCAGCCACACGCACAGCTTGCGCGCCAGGAACTGCGCGGTGCCGGGGTGGGCGCTGAGCAGCTTCAATACCTCTTCGCCTTCGTTCTGGGGCGACGCGGCGTCTTCCTTGATGGTCTGGCCGAGCACAACTTTGTCGCCTGAGCAGTGCGCGTCGCGGCGGAACCAGAACGCAAGTGGCTTGGCGGCAAAGCGCGGAGCGATCGTCCAGCCCGTGAGGCACTTGGCCACCTCGATCACGTCTTCCTGCTTGTAGTAGTTGTCCACGCCCAGCGTGTGCAGCTCCATCAGTTCGCGGGCGTAGTTTTCGTTGAGGCCGCGCTGGCGCAGTTCTTCGATGATTTTCTCGGATTTGCCCTTGGCGCGCTTTTCGATGGCGGCGATTTCGGCGGGCGTTGCGGGGCGCGAAGAGAGTGTGTTGTCGAGGAAGAACAACATGGCCGGATGGTGGGCCGTGGCGCTGAGCATGTCCGGGAAGTTGCCCAGGGCGTGCTTGCGGATGGCCTCGCGCTCGTAATCAACGGCCATCCATTTCACGGGGCCCTTGTCGAGCGAGACGGCGAAGTGATTGCGGAAGAAGTCGGCGCTGACTTCGCGCAACTGGTTATTACTCAATACGGCGCGCAACATGATGGCGTCGAGCAATTCGCGCTGCGGCACATTTTCCAGCTTGCGCGCTTCGCGCTTCTCTTTCTCGGTGGCGTCCTTGTTCTTGGGCTCGACGTATTTTTCAACGATGTCGTCGCTGGACAGCTCCAGTGAGCCCAGCTCGGCCAGCGCCGAAGTGAGCGCCTTGGGTTCTTCGCGCGCGCCCTTGAACTGCTCCTGCAGCCAGGCCTTCATGCCCTTCTCTTTCACTTCGGCGCAAAGCTCGGGCGTGGCGCCCAGCGTGAAGCGATTGAGGAAGTGCACGATGCGCTGGTCTTCGGTCAGTGTCTTGGGTTTGACCTCGGTCTTGGTGTCCTGGGCCATGGCGGGGCGTGTTGCGGCCATGAAGCAAAGGCCAAGGGCAAGCAGTCCGGCCAGAGTGCGGGAAAGTGGAACTGTCATGGGTGAATCTCCGGGTTACCTAAGCGGATAATCGGGTAAGCTTATCGTGTAACCCGTCGTTACAGATCAGGTAGCGGAAATTTCTGAATTTCAGACAAGTTCAGCGGGCAATCGACAACGCCTGATTGGCATCGGACAATCCGCGGGATGAACGCCGAGCAAGCCTATCTGTTCCGCCACGCGCTCCTGAGAGATGCCGCCTACCAGCTTCAAATGCCGGCGGATCGTGCGCGGCTGCACAAACTTGCCCTTGCTGTTATCGAACAACTGCATGGCGGGCGTGCACCTGCCCCAGGCACACTTCAGGGGCATGATTCGGCAGGGTTTGAGCCGCACCCCAGCGACGTTGTGGCGGAGGAACTGGCCAGACATGCACGGGAGTCCCTTGCGGGTGCAAACGAAGGGGCTGACGCCCAGCCCATGGCGGAGTTGCACAAGATTTATTTGTGTCGCGCGGCAGAGTTCCTTGAAAAGTGTTATCGACACGAGGCGGCCAGCGCGCAATGGCAGGCACTGGCAGATGTGTGTGAGGGCAGCGTGCGTGCATTGGCTCTTTATCGTTCGGCGCGGATTACAAACGCGTCAGGACGCCCCCTCGAAGCCGCACGTATCGCAGAACAGGCATGGGCGCTGGCACGCCAAGCCGCTGCGCGTCATGTTCAGGGCGTGGCGCTGAGCCTTCTGGGCCAGATCGACAAAGAGACCGGAAACGTGTTTCGGGCCGAGGAGAGATGTCGTCAGGCGGTACTCGTGCTGCACGAGACGGGGCAACAACGGCATGAGAACCTTGCCTGCATTAACCTTGGAAGTGTCCTGAAAGATGCAGGGCGTGTGCAGGAGGCGGAGCAGCTTTATGCGCAAGCGCTGTTTGCCCTTCGCACAGCGGACAACAGAAGGGACCAGTGCGCGGCGTTGGGTAATCTGGCGCTTCTTTATGAGGAATCCGGCAGATTAGTTGAATCAGAAAAGGCCTATGCCGAGGCGCTTTTGGCCTGCAGGGAAACGGGTCAGCACCGAATTGAAGGCGCGATTCTCGGTAACCTCGGAGCGGGCCTCGCCAATTCCGGTCGCCACGCAGAGGCTGTGGAGTGTTTCGAAACGGCGCTTCGCATTGCGCGCGAAGTTGGAGACCGGCGAAGTGAGGGCATGGTGCTCGGTAACTGGGCGAACGTGTTGGCAAAGACTGCAAGGTACGAACAGGCCGAACGCTGCTTTGAAACGGCGCTGGCGATTCATAGGGAAGTCGGCAACCGCAGGAGTGAAGGCTCCAGCCTGGGACATCTTGCCACCCTCCATGCGCAGACCGCACGCATTGAGCAGTCGCTACAGGAGTTCCCGTTGGCCCTAGCAATTCACCGCGAGGTCGGGAATCGACTTTACCAGGGTGTGCACGGGTGTTACTTCGCAGTGGCCCTGCGACTCTCGGCCCGGTTACATGAGAGTGCAGAGGTTTGGCGCGCATCAATCAGCGAACTTCGCGCGATGGGCGCGAACGCCCAGCTTGACACTGTGTTATCCGATATGAGGGCGGCGTGCGCCAAAACCGGCATTCCGCCGCTGAACGCGGCCTAGAGCTGTGCTCTCGTTCAGCTTACATGGCGGCGCCGCAATCTGCGCCCCGGTCACTGGGGCATCCGAGGAAGCGGGGCTCGCGAGGGCGGAAGACCGGAATGGCATTGTGAACGCGGGTTGCAGGATTCTTCGGGTGGCGCATTACCCTTACTCATCCACTTCGATTTCAAATTCGTCTTCGCTGCTGCTGGGTGTGCCATCGGGCGCTGGTTGCGCAGGGGCGGTCGGGGTCTCTTTGCCTGCCGCCTTGGCTGCGGCCTCGAATTCCTTGACCGCGCCTTCTCCCGCCAGTTTCTTGAACAGTTCCTTGGCCGCGCTGTCGCCCGGATCGTATTCCACCAGCAGGCGCGCGTGCCAGATGGCCGCGTCTTTGTCTGACTCCGCCAGTTCCTGCGCGAGCCGCAGCCGGCACTGGCGATACTGTGGATCCTGTTCCAGGGCCTGGATCAGCAGCGCCAGGCCGCGCTTCTTCTGGCCGGTGCCAATGAGGATTTCCGCAAGCGTCAAGAGCAGGAACGTGTCGTTGGGTTCGTCGCGCCGCACTTTGCGGAAGCGGTCAATGGCTTCTGCCAGCATCGCCGCGCGCGCTTCGGCGCTGACGTTCTTGTCTGACGCGCTGATCAGCGCCACAGAGGCCAGATGCCGTTTGGCCCAGAAGCAGCCGGGACGCATTTTCAGCGCGGCTTCGCAATAGCCCCGCAACTCTTGCGAGGCCCGCGCCGCGAGTGCGACTTCCGCCAGCACGCGCAGCGGCGTGAGCAATTGCGGCGCGGCCTCGTGCAAGCGCGCGGCTTCAGAGGCAGTGCGTTCGCCCAGGTTGTTCTGAGACAGGCGCAGCAGTTCCACCAGGCCGCGCGCGGTGTCTTTGCCGGGTTCGACGGCGGCGGGCAGCAGGGCGCTCTTGCTCTCGGGCACGAGCAGCAGGCAAAGGCGGTCGTCGTGCTGCCAGCTCTGCTCGAACTGGCTGAAACTGATCTCAACGGGCTCAATGTAATTGGGATCCTGGGCGATGACGACTTCGGCCGTGTCGTCGTAGCCGATGATCGCCAGCATGTGGCCCGCCAGCCCATGGTATTCGCTGGTGATCACGGGCACGCCCTTGTCGATCATTTCGCGGATCAGATCAAGCGAACCCAGCGCCACGCGAGAAACTACGCCCTTCTGGATTGCCGCGAAATCAGATACTTCGGGCCAGTGCGAGGAGCCCGAACGCATCACGCGCGCCGCTACGTCTTCCTGCTGCGTGGGCCGGCCCAGGTAGCGCAGCACATTGGCCAGCGTATTGGGCGCACAGAACGAACGCCTCTGCAGCACGCGCGGGAAATTCTCGAGGCGCCGCGTGCGGCCGCCCTTCCTGGCCGCGCTGAGTGAAGCCGCGCGCGCGCGCGCCTCGGCCAGCCAATCAGAGCGCGGGCGAGCGGTTTCAAGCTCACGGAAACAGACCAGGGCCTGGTCGGAGAACCCGGCGCGATGCAGCGCGCGCGCCTGAAGATAAATCAGGTCGTCCACGCCATCGCCATCGGGGCTGATTTCGATGCCGCGCCTGAAGAACGCCGCGGCTTCGCGGTGCTTGTTGCGCGTGACATGCACTTCGCCCATGAGCCTGTAAAGCGGCACATATTCGCTGGATTGCTCGATGGCGTAGGCCAGCACTTCAAGCGCGGAGTCGAGCTTGCCCTGAATGTAGAGTGCGCTGGAGAGCCGCGCAAAAGCTTCTTCACAGGTGGCATCGATTTGCAGGGCTTTGGCGAGCTGGACTTCAGCCTCCTTGAAACCGCCCACGCGCAGCAGGCGGTAGCCTTCATCGGCCAGCAGTTGCGCGCTGACGAGCGCGAAGCTGGCGGCTTTCTCAATGCTGTCCTGGCTTGATTTATTCAGGCCCATGCCGGCGTAGGCCACGCACAATGCGCTGCACGCGTGGGCGCGGTAGGGCACGAGCTGGTTTTCGTCGTCGGCGATCATCTTGAGCGAAACAATCGCGCGTTCAAACGAACCGCAATCAAGCAGCACGCGCCCGAGCAAGAAGCGGGCCTCGACGTGGGCCTCGGGGTCGGATGCCGCCCTGCGCAGCAGCCGCACGGCCTCTCGTTTTCGTTCGCGCCGCCAGGCCACGTGGCCGGAAACGGTCAGCCACTGGGGGTCGAACTCGAGGTCGTTCCATTGCTGCGCCCCGCGCTTGAGCGTTTGCTCGGCGGCGGCGTAGGCGTGGTTGGCAATGTGCTCACGGGCCCGCGACAGGCAGACCTTGCGGCTGGAAAACGATTGCGCGGTGACATCGCCGGGCATGGGCGCGAATTGTGCCATCGGTTTGTGGAATGTGGATTGCCGATTTCGGATTGCTTGCGGTTTGCGCAGGCAGGTGCGAGCCCGAGCGATCCGAAATCCAAAAACGAAACCCCGAATTCACCTACGGCGAACCTTGCGGATTGCGTATAATACAGGGCATGCGCATCGCCACTTTCGCTCTTTTGTTACTCGCTCTGCTGGCATCGCCGGCGTTTGCCTGCGACAAGTGCGGCGCTGACAAGAAGACCGAGAAGGCCTCCAAGCACAAGCAGGATCGCCAGCGCGCGGGCCACTACGCCAAGCCCAAGGGCGGCAAAAAATACGTTCTCCGCGTGACAGACATGGCTTGCCCCAACTGCGTCGAGCAGGTCATCAAGGCCCTGCGCGGCTGCGAAGGCGTGCTGGGCGTGGAAGGCGACGACGAAAGCAAGACGCTGACAATCACGGTTGTCGAAGGCGAGGACGTGAAGGAAGCCGACGTCAAAGAGGCCATCGAAAAGGCCGGCTACACCTGGGGCGGCATGACGCCCTGGAAAGAAAACAACAAACCCAACGATTAGCGTTTTTCGATTGCCGATTTTCGATTGGCCCGCACGCGCGGGCTTTTTTCAGGAAGGCTCGCCTTCCAAATCATCCACCGCTTTGGAATTCACGCGCGGCCTGCCCATGCTAGGATTCGCGCTGCACTTTCACCGGAGAGCCCATGGGCCTGTTCCTTGAAATCCTCGAATACCAGGAAACTCGTCGCGACGAAATTTCTCACCGCATTCCCGAGCAGGGCTCGGCCGAATTCAAGCTCGGCGGCCAGTGCATCGTGCGCGAATCGCAGGTTGCCGTGTTCTGCGTGGGCGGCAAAGCCGCCGACGTGTTCGGCCCTGGCCGCCACACCGTCACCACGCTCAACATCCCGGTGATCACGAAACTGCTCTCGCTGCCCTGGGGCTTCAAGTCGCCCATCCGCACGGAAGTCTATTTCGTCAGCACGAAAGTTTTCACCGACCTCAAGTGGGGCACCAAGGAACCCATTGCGCTGCGCGACAAAGATTTCGGCATCATCCGCGCGCGCGGCTTTGGCCGCTATACGATACAGGTGGTCGAGCCTCTCGTGTTTATCAACTCGATCGTGGGCCAGGACGACAGTTTCCGCACCGATGAAATCGAGGACTACCTGCGCGATTTGATCGTAAGCCGCGCCACGGACTGGCTGGGCATGAACCTGAAGTCGATTCTCGATTTGCCCGGCCACTACAAAGAAATCTCCGAGGCGATGAAGCCCGACATGCAGGGCGAATTCGCCAAGTTCGGTTTGCGCCTCGTGGACTTCTTCATCACGAGCGTGAACCTGCCCGACAGCGTGCAAAAGGCCATCGACCAGCGCGCCGAGATGGGCGCGATCGGCGATATGGGCAAGTTCGGCCAGTATCAAGCCGCGCAGGCGATGCGCGAATTGGCGCAAAATCCCGGCACGGGCGGCAACGCCGCCGGCTTGATGATGGGCATGGCGCTGCCGGGAATGATGTTCAACCAGCTCAACAACGCGCAGCAGAAAGAACTGACCGATTCGGGCCGCAAAGCCGAAGACTACGTCGCCTGCCCCAAGTGCCAGGGTATCAACAAGAAGGACTCGCGCTTCTGCGCCCATTGCGGCAACGCGCTCGTTGTTGAAAAACGCTGCCCCAGTTGCGGCGCGCAAATGCACGCGGAATCCAAGTTCTGCGGTGAGTGCGGCTTCAAGATCGGTAGCAAGATCAACTGCCCGGAATGCAAAGCCGAGCTCCAGCCCGGCACCAAATTCTGCGGCGGCTGTGGCCACAAGATGTGAGTCCACCGTTGCCACGCCAAATGGGGTCTGGCTCCCGCAGGGTGCGTGACCCCATTTGCGATTGGGCAACGAGCCTACTTGACGCGCGGCCCACAATCGTAAAATCCGTTGGGGACCAATTGAGGCCGCGCTTCGCGGCCAACTCACGACAAAGGAAAGCAATGCGTAATGTGTGGAAGAGCGCGGCCTTCGCGCTGGTGTTGATGCTGGGCATGACGACAGGCGGCGCAATCAACGCCCAGATGGGCGGCGCCAAAGAAGAACCCAAGGCCAAGGAAGAGCCCAAGGAAGACGGCTCGAAACTGCCGTGGAGCCTGGACGACATCAAGAAGTCGATCAAGGTCGGCTCCAAGATGAAGCTGAAGATGGTTTCCGAGGCCAACGGCACCAAGTCCACAATGTTCATGGCATGGGAAGTCACGGAAGTGACCGAGAAGGGCTACAAAGCCAAGACCTCGTACCTGGACGAAAACGGCAAGGCCCCCGAAGGCGCCGAGGACGAAACCGAAGAAAAAGAATGGGACTCCTACATGGCCGAGCTGGTCTCAGCCGACGCCAAGGTGAGCACAGAAAAAGTCAAAGTCGGCGCGGGCGAATTCGAGTGCAAGCTCTACGCGACGTCGGTCGAAAAGGACGGCGCCAAGATTTCCCAGAAGGTGTGGTTCATCAAGGACAAACCCGGCTACGTCGCCAAGATCGAAATGACTTCCGAAGCCGAAGGCAACAAAGGCGCGGCGGTCTACACGCTCGAAGAAATCAAGTAACTTCCAGGCAATCAAAACGGGCCGCCGCAAGGCGGCCCTTTCTATTGACACGTCAAGACTAAGCTTTGCCCCAGTCCAGCACGCACTTGCTGGCCTTGCCGGCGAGCATTTTCTCGAACACGCGCGGGTAATCTTCGTAGGGCACGACCTCGCTGATCACCTTGCGCAGCAGCGCCTGCGCCTTGGGGTTGCGCACCAGCTCGCGCACTTTGTACCAGGTGTCGTAGATGCGCCGGCCGATGATGCCCTGCACGGTCAGGCCGTTGAAAATCACGTCGCCCGAATAGTTGTCGAACGTGAACGCCTGATTCTTGGGCAGGCCAAAGGCAATCAGTTTGCCGCCGCGCCTGAGGCATTTAATGGCGTTCACCATGGCATCGGCGTGGCCGCTCATTTCCAGCGCGACGTCGGGGCCGTCTTCGCCGGCGGCTTCTTTCACAGCCTTGACGATACGCGCGCGTTCTTCGGCGCGGGCCTTTTCGTCGGCCATGGGGATGATCTTCGTTTCGATGATGTTCGAGACGCCGATTTCCTTGGCGATGCCGATGCGCGTGGGGCTCGCCTCAATGGCGATAATCTTCTTCGCGCCGTGGATCACGGCAATTACGGCGCAGAACATGCCAATGGGCCCAAGGCCGTAAATCACCACGCGCTGATCCTTGAGCGGGAAGTGCGCAGCCGCGTGCATCGCGTTGCCCAGCGGCTCCTGAATGGCCGCAATTTCAAAGGGCAAATCTTTGTCGTTCTTCCAGATGCAGGAAGAGTCGATTGCGATGTAGCCCGCGAACGCGCCATCGCGGTCAAAGCCAATGATCTTGTCGTTCACGCACACGTGCTTTTCGCCGTGCGTGCACTGGTAGCACTTGCCGCAGACCACGTGCGACTCGGCGGAAACGAAATCGCCGACCTCGAGTTTGACGCTCGGGTCGTCCATGATCGTTTTGACGTCTTTGCCAATCTCCGCCACGTGGCCGCAGAACTCGTGGCCCGAAATCACGCCATGCTTGAAGGAATCGCTGGCCTTCATCAATTTGCCGCGGATCGATTCATCCCATTGCCACAGGTGCAGGTCGCTGCCGCAAATCGCGCTGGCGCGCACTTTCACCAGCACCTCGTGCGGCTTGATGCGCGGCACATCGGCGTTACGCAGCTCCATCGCGCCCACGCTGGGCGCGACCTTCTGAATCGACGGCATGGTGGGCATGGGTGTCTCAGCAGGTGAACGCGCGGCATCGTAGCTTGCCGCGGCGCTCGACGAAGGGGTCAGCGCGCCAGCGCGGCTTCTTCCGCGGGCGCCCAGACTCCGGGTTGGCCGCCTGTTAAACACTTCTTTTCTTTGGCGTGGTACTCGAACTCCTTGAAGTAGGCCTTCATGTAGCTTTCAATCGGCATCACCAGCGAATCACTGAGCAAACAGATCGTGCGCTTGGAAACCATGCCGCACACCTCTTTGATCAAATCAAGGTCGCCGGGATGGGCGTGGCCGAATTCCAGGCGATGCAGCAGCTTCTCCAGCCAGCCCAGTCCTTCGCGGCAGGGCGTGCACTGGCCGCAACTTTCGTGGTGGTAGAACTTGGCCAAATTCACCAGCGCGTTGACCATGCACACACTGTCGTTCATCACGATCACGCCCGCTGAGCCCAGGAAGCTGCCCTTGGCGCGCACGGTGTCAAAGTCCATGGGCGTATCGAGCAGATCGGGCGTGAACACCGGCATGCTCGAGCCGCCGGGAATGATGGCTTTGATGGTGCCGATGGGCCCGCCAGCGTATTCGTCAATCAGCGTGCGCAGCGTGGTGCCAAGCGGCGCTTCGTAAACGCCCGGCTTCTTCACGTGGCCCGAAATGCAATAAAGCTTCGGGCCCGGGCCGGCCGCCGGCCCCTGCTGCATGTACCACTCTTTGCCCTTGCCGATGATGTGCGGCAGGTTTGAAAGCGTCTCAACGTTATTGACGATCGTGGGGAAGCGGAAGAAACCCTCGACGGCCGGAAAGGGCGGCTTGATTTTCGGATAGGCGCGCTTGCCTTCAGCCGCGCTCAGCAGACCTGTCTCTTCACCACAAATGTACGCGCCCGCGCCGCGCAGCACCGTGATATCGAGCTTGAAACCTTTGCCCAGCTTGAGCACGTCGTCGCCCAGAATCCCGGCGGCGTAGCATTCATCGATCGCGGCCTGCAGGCGCTTGATCTCGCGCACGAACTCGCCGCGCACGAACACGTAGGCGTGCTTGGCCTGAATCGCCCAGCAGCAGATGATGATGCCTTCAATGAGCTGGTGGGGGTCGTAGGCCAGAATCTGCCGGTCTTTAAATGTGCCGGGTTCCGACTCGTCAGCGTTTACCGCCAGATAGCGAGGCTTGCCGTTCTCAGGCAAGAACGTCCACTTGAGCCCCGTGCTGAACCCCGCGCCGCCACGGCCGCGCAGGTTCGAGTCTTTCACGTAGGTCGTCAGCGCCTTGGGCTCAAACTCGGTGATCGCTTTCTTTGCCGCGGCGTAACCCCAATACTCGCCTCGAGACTGATATTGCTTGAGCGTCCACGACTCCGGAGTCGTCCAGTACTTGCTGATGACGGGTGCATAGGCCATGGCGGCACGTTATCCAAGCGCCCAATCAGTTTCAATCGCGCGGCAAAACGGGGACTCGCGCCCGCAGGGTTCCTGTCCCCCGGTGTCGAGCCACGCGCGGCGTGCACCTTAGGGGCGACCCCTGGGTCGCCCCTACGTCTTCGTCCAATCCAGTGATTCCGGCCCGGCGGAATATGTTGCCGGCGTTCGGCCCGGCGTCTGCTCTTCGCCGGATTCGCAAACGGGGTCAGGCTTTGGTGCTTCCTCTTGCCCAACCCCGTTTGCATCCGGCGGGCCGGTGCCTTCACTTTGCGCGGCTTCCGTCAACAGCACCACCTCGCCGCGGCGGCATTCGATGATCCATTCCTGCACGCGTTTCAGCGCGGCTTGCAATTGCTCGAAACTGGCTTGCTCGACGTTTTCTAAATCGATGCCCAGCTCATCAGCAAACACATGCGCAACCTGCATGCTCGCGGCGC
>JADLFN010000002.1 GCA_020845475.1 Planctomycetota bacterium | reverse complement strand
GAGGAAGCGACGCAAGCTTCACGAAGGCCAGGGCGGGGCAGCGAAAACGCGACACGAAGGATTTCAAACAATTCGAAAATGAATACTGAGAGCAGTCAGCAAGCGGTTCAGAAGCTATTTTTCAGCGGTCTGTTAGGGCTGTCATAACTGCCGCCAGCGGCTACTTCTGTGTTTGCTGTTGTTGGCCCTGTAAGGGCCAAACGCCCGTAGCCGGGGGTGGAGCGAGCCATCAGGCGAGCGCAACCCCCGGTTTGCTGCTTTGCGTCTTTCCGGGGGTTCCTTTGTCGCTTTCGCGACTCTGTCACCCCCGGCTATTGGCGACTCGGCCTTACAGGCCGAAGGAATCCTTCGGGCAGGCAACGCGCGTAACGACCGCGCATGACTACGCGGACTACCAACCGCTACGCAGGTTGGTATAAACCCACGCCGAACTATTTGGCCCGGCGCCTGACTTGTGAAATGGGTCAGGCACCATTTCGGCAACTGCGCCGAAATGGAGCCAGACCCAACGGAGAAACCATGCCTTTCACTGTTTCCAAAGACCTCAGCGAGGCCATCGTCGCCGACGCTCTTGTCATTCCCTGCTATGAATCCGACACGCCCCTCAAGGGCTACAAATACGCCGCCTCCGTTGAAAAGCTCTTCCATAAGGGTGATTTCACCGGCAAGGGCGGGCAGATTCTCGTCCTGCCCTCGCAGGGCTCCGTGGCGGCCAGCCGCGTTGTTTTGCTGGGACTGGGCAAGAAAGAAAAGGCCTGCACCAAGACCATTGGCGACGCGCTTGCTGACGTCTATCGCCACGCCTCCATTGATGGCCAGAAGATTAAGACGCTGGCCGTTGCTACGGAGATCATCGGCGCGCCCGCGAACATCAAGGCCGCCGAGCTTGGCCGCGCCATTGCCGAGGCCGCGGTGTTTGGCAGCTATCGCTTCCTGACGCACCACACCAAGGAAAAACACACCAAGAAGAACTGGGTTGAAACCACGATCATCGCCGGCGTTCCCGGCAAGCACGTCAAGGACGTGCAAAAGGGCATCGAGAAGGGCGAAGTGATCGCGACCTACACCTGCCACGCGCGCGACCTCGTCAACGAGCCCAGCAACTTCATGAAGCCCACGCACCTGGCCGCGTTTGCCGAGAAAATGGCCAAGGAAGTGCCCGGCCTCAAGTGCAAGATCATCCACAAGGCCGAGATTGAGAAGCTGGGCATGGGCAGCTTCCTCGGCGTCAACGCCGGCAGCGATACGCCCGCGCACCTGATTGTCCTCGAATGGAATGGCGGCAAGAAGGGCGACGCTCCGCTCGCTTACGTCGGCAAAGGCCTGTGTTTTGACACCGGCGGCTACAACATCAAGCCCAACTCGCTTGGCATGAAGGGCGACATGGGCGGCGGCGCGGCTACGATCTGCGCTTTAGGCGCCATCGGAAAACTGAAGCTCAAGATAAACGCGGTGGGCATCGTTCCCGCGACGGAAAACGAGATCAGCGGCAAGGCCTATCACCCCGGCGACATCCTGCACTCGATGAGCGGCCAGACGATCGAAGTCGATAACACCGACGCCGAAGGCCGCCTGATCCTGTGCGACGCGCTGACCTATGTGCAGCGGACTTACAAGCCGCGCGTGATTGCCGATATGGCCACACTGACGGGCGCCGCGGTGGTGGCCGTGGGCAGCAAGTATGTGGCGCTGATGGGCAACGACGACGACACGATTTCGCACTTCGAGCACGCTTTCAACCGCGTGGGCGAGAATGTGTGGCAACTGCCGCTGCCCGAGTGCTACGAGAAGCAACTCGACAGCCCCGTGGCCGACATGAAGAACATCGGCGGCAACCCGGGCACGATCACGGCGGGCCTGTTCCTGAAGCGCTTCATTGACGAAGGACAGAAGTGGGTGCACTTGGACATCGCCGGCAGCGCGCTTTACGACGGTGACAACTGGGGCTTCTGGACGGGCAAGACGCCTACTGGCAGCCCGGTGCGCGCGCTCGTTGAATATGCCGAGACGTGCTTTGCTGACGCCAAGCATAAGCTCGACAAGGAACACGGGCATCGCCACGGCGACGGCCGGGTAATGAAGCGATAGACGTTGTCCCCAACTTGAAAACGCGCCCAAGCCCGTTAACTTGGGCGCGTTGTCGTGATGCGGCTAGTAGCTCAGTTGGTTAGAGCGCCTGACTGTGACTCAGGAGGTCGCGGGTTCGAGTCCCGTCTAGCCGCCCATGTTTTGGTGAGGGCGGGCGTGAAGCAGGGCTTCACGCCATATCGGCGCCTGACGGCGCCGCCGCTCGGCGGAGCCTCGCTTCGCAAACAGTCCACCGGACTGTTTGCGGGTCGCGGGTTCGAGTCCCGTCTAGCCGCCCATTCTTCAAACCTCCGGGGGAGTCATGAAGCGCACACTTTGCCTTGCCGCCCTGTTGTGCCTTGTACACCTGACCTCTGGAATCGCAGCCCAGTCTTCTGACGAAGAAACCAAGAAGCTTTTTGACGAATACATCAAGTCGGAAACACGCGATGACCGCAAACGCGAAATCATTGCGTTGATGCGTTATCGGCCGGTCACGGGCTACCGCAAACTCATCCTGGCCGGTCTGAAATCAGAAACCGATTTTGATCGAACACTCGAATTCGCCACGGCGATTCGCTTCAAGGGCATCTTCAAGGACGTGCGCAAGATCTACGACGCCAAGCCGAGCGAAGCTGTGCTCAAGTACTTCGTCAAGTCGCGCGACCCTGATTGCGTGAACTACACTGTCTCGCGTTTCATGGAGACCAAGGCCGGCAGCGATGAGTTCAAGATGGCCTGTGCCGCCCTCAAACTGGATTGCATTCCGATTGGCGCCACGGAATTGATCAAAGGCAAGATGAACGACCCGCTCAAGGGCCAGGCCGCGCAGGACATTGTCGTCTGGCAGCTGGCGCTTGAATCGCCCAGCGGGCTGGTTGCGAACTGGCAGGCGCTGAAGGAAGGCTACCTGCTTGAGTCGCGCACGGGCCTGATCAGCGGCGAGCCACTGCTCGATACCGGCGTCTGGAGTTTTGATTCCGCCAGGCAGGTGGGCGAGAATTACCGTATATCACAGGGCGGCAAGATGGCGTGCACTTCGTTCCCGATGGCGGTGGGTGAGCGCGATCTGACCATCCGTGCACGCGTCGCCATTTTGGGAGGCCGCAACGCCACCGTGCGGTTGGCCTTCGGCAGCGAGCGAACCATAGGCGCCAAGGCCACACCCAACGAGTGGGAAGCGGAAATGGAAGATCCCACCAAGGCCCGCAAATCATCGCTGACGGCGCGCCAGTGGATTGAGTTTCGCTGGTTGATGGAATACAAGCGAGACAAGAAAGTCTGGCGCGTCACGTTCTACACCGATGCCATCAGCCTGCTCGAAGGCATCGAGGTCAAGGAGCCTCCGACGAGTCTGACCTTTGACGCCGGGCAGCAGCAACTGCTGATCGGCTCCGTGGATTACAAGCTAGGAAAATAGCTACTTCCCGATCAGCTTCTTGAAGCGCGGTTCGTCCTTGAGCACCGCGAGATCCTTGTCGATCGCAATCTTCTCGATCGTGGTTTGACCACCGAACTCGTTCGCCGCCGACTGCTCGAGGTAGTCCAGTGCAGTCGCGATGTCCTGCGCCTTTGCGACGCGGCCTTCTTCGGTGTCCGCGTGAGAAGCCGCGCGCAAGGCGTGCACGATTGCGGCCATAAAGTGCACGATCGGGATGTTTGCGCGGGGGTTGAGCGCGCGTTCGATGTCGCTCAACGCACTTTCAAAATCGCCGGCCTGGGATTCGCAGTACGCGGCATTGAGAAAGTCGAACCACTCAGCGCGCTTCTTCTTAAGCACGTCAAAATCGGCCACAGCCTCGGGCCACCTCTTGAGTTCCCAATAGGCAGAGCCGCGCAGGTGGCGCATTTCACTGTATTCCTGCTCTTCGAGAAACGCCGTGCACACCTTGATGCAATCATCGTAGCGCTTGAGTTTGAACAGGCACTCGCCCTGCTTGAGCACAAAGTAGGGCGCACCCGGAACAAGCTGTTGCAGGCGCACATACTCGGCCATGGCCTGATCGGTGCGCTCAAGGGCTTCAAGACATGCGGCGCGGCCTTCATGGCCTTCAATGTTCTCGCCGTCAAACGCGAGGATTGCGTCGAAATCCGCCAATGCGGCGCGGTTTTCCTTCAGGCGCAGCAGGAGGCGGCCGCGTTGCGTCAGTGAGGGAAGGTGCCCTGGCGCGAGATTGATTGCGGCGTTGTACCACGCCAGCGCCTCACGCAGGCGCGCAAGCGATAAAAGGGACTGGCCGCGCCAGAGCGAGGTTGCAATTTGCGTGCGCTTGAATAACGCGGCTTCGTCAGCGTTGATTCTGCCGGCACGCAAAGCGGCATTCATTGCGGCGCTGCTTTGATCAATGCGGCAGGCGTCAAGGTAGATGCCGGCCATGGAGATGTCGTCGGTGGGTGCGGCCTGGCGCGCACGTTCAATGAACTCAAAGGCCCAATCCGGGCGGCCGCGAAGAGCAAACCAACGGCCGATTTCAAGCAGTGCCTCGCGGTCTCGGGGCGAAACTTTGAGTGTGGCGCGAGCGGCATCCAGCCGCGCGCGGGCGTCGCGGGTGCGGCGCGGCAAGTCAATGTCCCAGATGTAGATGCCCTTTTCGCCGGCGTCAGCCAACAGGGACGGACCAGCGCGTGCGATCACGGCGACGAATTCATCTGCCGCGGGAATCGAGCGCAGTTCGCCGCCCGACGCGAGATCCCATACACGCACGGTCTCATCACCGCCGCTGACAAGGCCGCCGCCAACAAACGCAAGCGAGTTGACACCGCGCGTGTGGCCGCGCAGCAGCATTGGCGCGCCACCGTTCAAGGGCCAGACGCGGATCTCGCCACTTTCGTCTCCTGTGGCGAGTAGCGTGTCGTCGTCCGAGAACGCGAGCGTGCGCACATGCGCACTGTGGCCTTCGAGGGCGTGAAGCAGCTTCCCATTCATGTCGTAGATGCGGGTGATCTGGTCCAGGCCGGCCAGCGCAATGCACGCGCCATTGGCCGAGCACCTCACGCTGAGTAGGGCTGAGGGCGTTTCAATCGTCAGCGCGGGCTGAGCGAGACTTCCGCGCGGCTTGAAAACATGCACCTTGTTGTCGCGTCCGATCGCGGCCAGGACGCTGCCATCGCCGGAAAACGCACCCTTGAACATCGACCATCCCTTGAAATGTCCTCGGGGCTCCCCGTCCTCGCCATCGAATAACCGAACGTGATAGTCGGTGTCCTGAACAAGAAGCAGCGAACCATCAGGCGAAAGTTCCATGAACAGGGGCGTACGCTCAAGATCTCTGCTCCAGAGCGCGCGGCCGGTTGCTCCATCGAACATGACGAGCGAGCGAATGGTGGGCAGCCCCGAGCCGAGTTCAGTAACTTGTGCAATGGCGATGCGCCCGGCCTTCTCCGCTGCGTCAAAAAACTTCAGGTCAGGGGCGTGTTCCCAGAGCGGCCGGCGCTCGAGCCCGCGGCCGATCTCCCAGACGGAGACTGCGCGGTTTTGGGTGGGCGAAACGAATACCCGCCCATCAGCGGAAAAGCGGCCGCGCTCGCCGATGCCCGGTGATGGCGTGATGGAACGCGTGGCCACGGCGCCGGACCGGTAATCGGTCACGACAATCGCCTGGTCGCGGTGGCACATGGTCACCAGGCTGCGGCCATCTTCAAGGAACGAAATCCAGTCCACTGACCCGCCATGCGCCTGAAACTGCCCGCCTGAAAAGTAGGCGGCGCGGCCACTTTCAACTTCGATCAGGCGCACGGCGCCGTCGCGCATGCCTGCCGCGATGAAATCGCCCTCCGGGGCAAAGCGGGCGCTGCGAACGGCAATGCCCATCTCAAAGCGACGCAACTCCTGGCCGGTAGCGCAGTCCCATTGTCGCAGCGTGCAGTCGTCGCCGCCGGAAAGCAGCGTCTTGCCGTCGCTTGAGAAATGCGCGGCGTAGATGATCTCGGTGTGTCCGGCGAAGCGCGAGACCAGCTTCGCGGTTTCGACGTCCCACAGTTCCAGCACTTTGGTTGTGCCGCCCGTAAGCAGACGATTGCCGTCCGGAGTAAACATGAGGCCGTAGATGGCGTAACCGATGGCGTCGATGGTGCGTAGTTGCGTTCCTTCTAGCACGTCCCAGATGCGAACGGAAAACTTGTTGCCGCTGCGCTGCCAGCCCAGTGTCGCCTCGGCGGACGCGAGCAGCTTGCCGTCGGGAGAAAACTCCAGGGCGCCGATGTTGTTGCGGTGGCCCCGCATCGTGCGCAGCAGCAGGCCGGTGCGGCTGTCCCACAACTTGACCGTGTTATCCCATCCGCCCGAGGCAACGAAGCGCCCATCTGGGGAAATGGCCACGCAATAGACGCCCTCGTTGTGGCCATCGAAGCCGCGCGTTTCGAGGCCGGTACCGAGATTCCAGATGCGGATCGCGTTGTCGTTGCCCGCGGAAATGCAGGACTCTTCGCCCACGTAAGCCGCAGCCAGAACGTCGCCCGTGTGGCCGATGAATTCGCGAATGATTGTTCCGTCGGAGGGACGGAACTGGCAGAGCCGGCCGTATTGGCTGCCTATAAGGCAAGTGCGCCCACCCTGCGCCCAGGAGAACGAATGCACGTTGCCCGTAACAACAGGAATCGAAAGCTGCAGCTTGAAATCCTCAAGTCGCCACGCATACACGCGGCCGTCGGTGCTGCCGGCAAGAACCTGGGTTCCGTCGGGCGAAAAGGTGCAGGCGCAGAACGATTTGCCGCGTTCTTCAAGCATGAAATAGGGCCGGCCGTCAGTCATGCTCCAGATCTGCACACCCTCAAGCCGCTTGTCCTCTTTCTTGGGCCTGGTGTTGCAGGCGAGCAGCCACTTGCCATCGGGAGAAAAGGCCAGCGCTGCTGTGCTGCGCACTGGGCCGCGCAGGTACATGACTACTTCGCCGGTGGCGACTTCCCACAAGCGGATGCTGTTGTTTGCCTTTTCAGTTTCGTCGGCAATCTCGCCACTGGCCACATACTTTCCGTCCGGCGAGAAAGCCAGCGCATTGATGTTCTCGCCGTGGCCCGAAAGCCGGTGCAACATCTTTCCGTCAGAGATGCGCCAGAGCGCAACGCATCTGTCGCCGCCGCCGCTGGCAAGCACTTGGCCATCGGGCGAAAAGGCGAGGCACGAAATCAAACGTGCGCTTCCGCTGAGACGGCGCAGTTCCTTCCAGTTCGTCGTGTCCCAGAGCGCGATCTCGGACTGTGCGGCCATGGCGCAGACGGCGCCGTCGGGCGAAATCGCGGAACTCCGGATGTTGCCATAGGGGCTGCCCGGCATCACGACAAGCGGTTCGGGCGATTTGTCCTCGGCAATGGCCCAGCCCAGGTCGGCGTTGAAGCTTGACACGCCGAGATCGCGCAGCTCGTCGCCGGCCTGCGCATAAAGCAGTTTGGCCTGGGCGCGGCGCCCCCCGGTGAACAACGCGTCCGCTTGCAGCACCCGGGACTCAGCAAGTCTCTGGCGCGTGATGGTTTCGGCCCGGGCCGCGCGCGCAGCCTCACTCTTGGCTGTGCTTTCAGCCTCGCGGGCGCGCGTTTCACCTTCGCGCGCACGATCAGCGTTCTTGCGGGCGAGTTCAGCCTGCGTCTCGGCGTTCTTGCGTTCGTGTTCGGCTTCGTCGCGCGCGCTTTCAGCATCGGCGCGGCGCTCATTGAGGTTGACCACAAACCACGCGCTGAGTGCCACAAGCAACACCAGCGCCGCGGCCGCGGTGTGCGCAAAGGCTTTGTTACGCCGGTAGAAAAGTTTCAGATAGTGCAGCGCGCCGGGAGGACGCACTGAAATCGGTTCGCCGCGCGAAAACGCCTCAAGATCCTGCGCCAGTTTGTCAGCGCTGGCATAACGCTCGGCCGGCGCCTTGGCCGTTGCGACATCAATAATCGTGGCCAGGTCTTCAGGCAGTGCCGGGTTGGCCCGGCGGGGCGCGGTGGGTTGCTCCTGTAACACCTGCTGGATCAGCCTCGCTTCGCTGTCGCCATCGAACATTGGCGCGAGGCAGGCGAGTTCATAAAGCGTGGCCCCCAGTGAGTAAACATCGGCCAGCGGAGTCACTTCGAGCAGGTGGCGCTGCAGTTGCTCGGGCGGCATGTAGCGCAACGTGCCCACGATTTTCACGTTGCTTTGTGTCAATGAAGCGCCGCCGCCCTGCATCTGCGCCAGGCCCAGGTCCATCACGATCGCGCGCTTGCCGTCCTGCGTGAGCATGATGTTGCCGGGCTTGAGGTCGCGGTGCACGATGCCGTGCTCGTGCAAATGCGCCACGCCGCGCGCGGCATCGGCCATGACCTGCGCGATGCGCTTGTAATAGTCCGTGCCGGATTCCAGTTGCGGCATGACCGGTGCGGCTTGCGGCGCCTGCGGAAGCGCACCCAGACCACCGCCGCCCGCTGAACTGCTCTTGTCCTTGCGCGCGTTGAGGTGCGTGGAAACGGCGGCCAGCAGGTGGCCTTCCTTGAAGCGCCCGCCGGATTGCGTGACCCATTGCGTCATCACGCCAAACACGCCGGCGAGGTCGCAGCCCTCCACGTACTCCATCGCATAAAAATAGCGGTCGCCGTCCTGGCCGGCCGTGAGCACCTTGACCACGTTGGCATGGTCGCAGCGCCCCAGGGCCGCTACCTCTCGCTTGAAGCGCGCGACAGCCACGGGATCGCCCGCCAGCCCCGGCGGCAAAACTTTCAGCGCGACGACGCGGCCCAGTGAGCCTTGCCGCGCTTTGTAAACAATGCCCATGCCGCCGCGGCCGAGCTCTTCGAGAATCTCGAAGTCGCCAATCCATTGGCCGGTACCGGGGCCGGATTCCTCGCGCGCGATGATTTGCGTTTCAGCGCCGGCGGCCAGTTGCTCGACCGCTTCCGCTGAAACGGGCTTGCCGCGCAGGCGCGTGAGCAATTGCGCCAGGCCCTCGACGGCATCCTGCCCGGCGATGCGCGCGCCGGAATCATAGTCGAGATACTCCACGCGCTTGACGCTGATCATGCTTTGCGCGTCGCCCTTGGCCGCCACGCGCTTGCTCGAAACGAGATTCAAGAAGCCCACGCGCTCACGCTCGAGTTCGTCCACCTCGTAGACAACAAGCGGGTGCAGCATCACGCGCACAGCGCCGCCGGCCAGCACGACTCGCCCGGCGGGAATTTCTTTGTCGCGCTCGTTGAGCGCCACGCCCGTGACCGGCGCCTGCACACCGTCGCCCGAAAGTCGCTGGTAAATGCGCGCGACGTTGCCTTTGGGATCGATCACTTCGCGCGAAACCGCCAGCTGCAATTCGCCCAAGGGCCGCAGCGCATTGAGCGCCTCAATCGTCGCGTTGAGAACCAGCGGCGCGGCTTCGGCATAAAACTCGCGCGAGCGTTGAGCGCCGTGGCCCAGTTCCTGGTTGCGGTAGCTCACGACCGTGTCAAAGAAATCGAGCACCGAAAGGCTCTTGCGGCCGTCGGGTTTCTCGGCGAGTTTCGCCGCGAAATCCAAGAGCGCGCGCGCCGCCGGGCGCGGCTCTTTCTTGGTGAGGCGCTCGCTGACATCGGCCAGTGGAACCAGTGACTTGTCGCTCCGCTTGGCGTGGTGCGCCGAAAGCTCGCGCAGCATGGCAAGCCAATGGCCCGTCGAGGCGCGCGTCAGGTTTTCAAGCAGCTCGTTGAGCGCTGGGTCGCCGGCGCCCAATTGCACGTACACGCCCACCTGCGCCGCCGTGGAAAGTTTGAGCGCCGATTCGAAAAAGTAATAGGCCGCGGTGTGCGCTTCTTGCGGCGACTTGGCGTTAAGCGCGCGACGCAGCGTCTGCGCCAGCGGCAGGGGCAGGCGGGGCAGTTCCGCACTCAGGGCATGGGCGTCAAACATGGGCGCGCGAGAGTGTACGCGGCATGGATTTTAGATGCCATGCCTGCTTCAATGCCGCCGCATGAAACCACTTGATGTCGTCGCCATTGGCAACGCCCTCGTTGACGTGCTTTCGCACGCTCAGGATTCGTTTCTTGAAGGCCACAGAATTCCCAAGGGCTCGATGAGTTTGATCGACGCCACCATGGCCGAAAAACTTTATGCCACTATGGGCCCCGCCGTGCAGATCTCCGGCGGAAGCGCGGCTAACTCCATTGCCGGCATAGCCTCGCTTGGCGGCAAGGCGGGTTTCATTGGCAAGGTCAGCAACGACCAACTGGGTGACATTTTCCGCCATGACATCACGTCGCTGGGCGTCGAGTTTGACACCAAGTCGTCGCGCGGCGGCAAGCCCACGGGCCGCTGTCTCGTGTTCGTGACGCCGGACGCGCAGCGCACAATGCAGACGTTTCTGGGCAGCGCCGGCGACGTCAGCCCCGACGACATCGACCCGGATTTCATCAAGCGCGCGCAGGTGACCTATCTTGAGGGTTATCTCTGGGATACGCCCGAGGCCAAGAAGGCCTATGTGAAGGCGGCCGAGATTGCCCACAACGCCCACCGCAAAACGGCGCTCACATTGAGCGACAAATTCTGCGTCGATCGCCACCGCGAAACATTCGTGGAACTCGTGCACGGGCACATCGATATTCTTTTCGCCAACGAAAACGAGATCATCGCGCTCTACCAGGCGCGCAACTTTGACGAAGCCGTCGAAGCCGTGCGCGGCAAGTGCGACATCGCCGTGCTCACGCGCAGCGAAAAGGGCGCTGTGGTGGTAACGCCCAAGGACACGGTCAGCGTCAAGGCCCATCCGGTACGTAAGGTAGTGGACACCACGGGCGCGGGCGATTTGTTCGCGGCGGGGTTCCTGTTCGGCCTGACGCACGGCAAGTCTCACGCGGAATGCGGGCGCATTGCGGCCATCTGCGCCGCTGAAGTGATTTCGCACGTGGGCGCGCGGCCCGAGCAAAGCCTCTGGGCTTTGCTCGGAATGAAAAATTCAAAATGAAAAATTCAAAATTCAAGGCGGAAAATCGATCGGCATAGCACCTGAAGGTGCACCACGTTCGCGCAGTTGGCGGTTTCCAATTTTGAATTTCTAATTTTGAATTTTGAATTGCCTTGCAACCACTCGTCATTATCAACGTTGTCGGCCTCACACCCGCGCTGGCGCAACACGCGCCGAATTTGCGTGCACTGGGTGCCGTCAAGCCGCTGACCGGCGTGTTCCCCGCAGTCACGATGAGTGTGCAGGCCACGCTGTTGACGGGCGCGCACCCCGGCGAACACGGCATCGTTGGCAACGCCTGGTGCGAGCGCGGCTTTGGCGAAGTGCGCTGCTGGCCGCAAAGCAATGCACTCTTGCAGCGCCCGCCGTTCTATCGCCTCGCCAAAGAGCGCGACAAAAACGTCACCGTGGCCAAGATGTTCTGGTGGTTCAACCAGGGCAGCGGCGCGGACTGGAGCGTGACGCCCAAGCCGCACTACGGCGCCGACGGAAGCAAGGAATTCGACATCCAGACAAACCCGCCGGAGCTGGCGGCCGAGCTCAAACGCGAGTGCGGCGAGTTTCCGTTCTTCAGTTTCTGGGGCCCGCGCGCGGGCTTCCCTTCGAGCGATTGGATCGCGCGCGCCAGCGCAAAAGTGATCCGCGAGAAGCAGCCCACAATCACGCTCGTGTATTTGCCGCACCTCGATTACGACCTGCAACGCTATGGCGCTTCGTGCGCGCATGCGGCGAAGCTGGTGGGGGAGGTGGACACCTGCGCCAGGCTCGTTATTGACGCGTCAAGAGGGATCGGCGCGCGCGTGGTTGCACTTTCCGAGTACGGCATCAGCGATGTGAGCTACCCCATTTATGTGAACACCGTGCTGCGCCGCGCGGGTTTGCTCAAAGTGCGGCCCGGCCCCTTTGGCGAGATGCTCGATACGTTCGAGAGTCAGGCGTTTGCCGTGTGTGACCACCAGTGCGCGCATGTGTACGTGCGCGGAGACTCTGAGCCCGTTGCGGGGCTGTTGCGCGGTGCGCAAGGTTTGGCCAGCGTGCTGGACCGCAAAGCGCAGGCGGCCTTTGGCATCGCGCACGAGCGCGCGGGCGACCTGGTTTTGCTAAGCAAGCCCGAGGCCTGGTTCGCCTATCCCTACTGGCTCGAAGACAAGAACGCGCCCGATTTTGCACGCACCGTCGATATCCACCGCAAGTGCGGCTACGACCCGTGCGAGCTGTTCGTCGATCCGAAAATCGGCGCGCCGGGCCTTAGGGCGGCCACGAAGATTTTGAAGAAAAAACTGGGCATGCGCTACCTGATGGATTTGATTTCGCTCGATGCATCCATAGTCAAAGGCAGCCACGGATTGCTGCCAAGCGACCCGCAACACGGCGCGTGCATCATTGGCGAGAACACGCCCGAACGCATGGTAGATTTCAAAGATTGGGTGTTGGGTTTGTAGCGCCGGCTTCCAGCCGGCTTCGCTGGGCGCATCCTGCGCCCGGCAGGGCGTGGGCATGATGCCCACGCCGAGGCCGGCAAGATGCCGGCGCCACGATTTCCCTTCTCGGTGCGGGCGGATTTGGATGCCATCTTCGCGCATGGGTTTGTTGTAACGCAAAACGGGCTTTTGCGTGGCTTGCCCGTTGATGGGAGTAGAATCGAACACCCCGCCCCGAGACTTGCATGGGCAAACGCATCCTGATTCCCGGTTTGACTGCGCTGCTGCTCGCGGCCGGTGCCTGTGCGTGGCTGGTGCTCAATTCTCCGGGACAAGGCAAAGGTGACGGCGGGATTGGCAGCGAGAGTGGCACGCCGCTGCCCGGTGTGACAGGCGCTGCGCCGGATGCAACGGCAAAGGCACATCGGCAGGATGCCGATGCCACTTCGCCGCAGCCCGGTTCGCGGGCGGGTTCCGAGGGCACCGCCGGGGGAACAGATTCACGGCCTTCAGGCAGCAATTCTCGGTCAGGGCAGCCTGGAGGCGCTTCGTCTGCAAGGCCTTCTAGCGAAAGCGCCGGCAAGCCGGCGCACTCCAAAGAACCGCCGGCGCCGAGTGTGCCTGCCCCGACACCACCGTCGCGCATCATCGATGCGCCTCGCCCTCCGAACCAGACACTGGGCAATGCGCGGCCTGTTTCGCGTGTGATCAAGACGCCTCCCGCGAAGAAACTTGAAGACGTCAGCGAAAAGCTCAAGCAAGACCGGCGCGGCTTGTATGCGCAATATTATGCGTTCCAGAGTGAGCCGCTGGCGGAGCTGGCGAAGGCAGATGCCAAGGCGCTTTCGCAGCGTGATGCGAACCTGGTGCGCATTGATAACCAGGTGCATTTCCCGAACAACGAAGCCTTTGCCGACTTGCCCTTTGACCTCGCCAACTTCGCGGCCACTTGGGACGGCTACCTCGTGATTCCGGAGCAGGGTGAATACTGGCTGTTCCTCGGCGCCGACAATGCCGCGCGCGTGGACTTGGATGGCGAGACGGTGCTGCTCAACGACGTGCAGTCACGCTACATCGAGGTAAGCACGGTGCTCGAACTCGCGCCGGGGCTGCACCCGCTGCACATCGAATTCGCGCAGGGCATGTTGGCCAACGAAGACAGTTGGCGCTGCGCCGCAAGTTTCATGTACGTGCCCAAAGGGCAGCAAAAGCCAGTGCCCGTACCGCCGGAAATGCTGATGGTGCCCGACTGGATGTGGAGCGACGACGCGCCGATCATCACCAAGCTGAGCAAGAACGAAGGCGAGATTGGCGACGAAATTACGATCTATGGGCAGGGTCTGGCGGAACCCGGACAGAAGCCGCTCAATGAAGAGGAAGTGGCAGGCCAGTTAGAAATTAGCGAGGCAAGAGGTCTTCCAGAAGTCTTCTTCAATGGCCAAAAATCAAAGCTGACCGGACTAAGCGCTAATGAAGTGAAGGCTCGCGTTCCAATTGGGGCATCTACGGGGAAGCTTGTGATTGCACGGCCATGGTTCACCCCTAAGGCGATTGCGAATTCGCAGGGGCTGTTTTACGGCACCATTCCAAGCAACTCCGTCGATTTCAAAGTGACCACGCAATTCGGCCTGATGGCGCAGTGGTTCGAGTTGGATTCGAGTACTGTTGAGCTGCCGAATCGTGATTCTGCAAGCGCGGGCTTGAGGCGGATAGAGCTAGTCCCGCAAGTTGACACAGTCCATGATTTGGGCTTGCCGTTCAAGGGCAAGCCGATCGCGTGCCGCTGGGAGGGGCGCCTTGGAGTGCCGTCCCGCGAAACGCCGGAAGAAACAGCGCGCGAGTTTGAGCAAGTCAGGTGCCTGCGAGTGTTTACCAGCGGAGTTGTTCGCGTGCGGATTGGCGACAAGGAGAAGTCGGTCCAGGTGAACGAACTGGAGAGGGACGTCGAAGCCGAACTCCTCTTTTTCGTTGATTGGGGCAGCGAACATTACATTCCAATAGCCATTGATTTCCTCTGCGTGGAGGCGACCTGCACGCTGCGCCTTGAGTTTTCAATGCGATTCACACAGGGTAGCATTCCAGGAGTTCAATCTAGCTGGACCGGTTTCAAAGACGCAGGCGCCCGACTTTCCAACTTGCTGTTTCCACCAGTAACGCCGCCCAAACCGCCGCGCATTGCGAGCGTGATTCCCATGACCATCGCGGGCGATGAGCCGCCGACGCCGCCGTTTGCGGCTACTCCCGGTTTGGTCAGCGTGCGTGAGGGGCAGCAGTTCAAATGCAACGTGGAGGTCTTTGGCGATGAGGAAGTGCGAGCCGCGCCGATCACGCTTTCCATCGATGGCCACGCGATTGAGTGCGGCTCGGGCACGTTGATTGACGACAGCGCCAACAAGCGCTGGTTCCGGCAGTTTGTGGGTGTGGTGCCTCCCGGCTGCGGCGAGGGAAAGCTCACGGCAAAGCTGGGGCTCTCGACGAGCGAGCCCTTCTACATAGATGTCGCCAACAAGGGTTTGATTGCCTATCTCTACGACTTGCCCAATCCCTCCGGCTATTCGCAGTTTCCGAACATTCTTCCGCTGACCTGCCACACGATTCGCAAGGAGCGCGAGATCAACTTTGGCACCGCCGACTCTTTCAATCTTCCGTTTGTGGCGGAAACGTTTGCGGTTGAGTGGTACGGCGCGATTATCATTGAGCAGGACGGCTGGTACACGTTCACGAGCCGCACGGATGATGGATGCCGCGTCTGGTTGAATGGCATTGAGATCATCGACGACGACAACCTGCACGCGCCGCAGGAAAAAAGCAGCGAACGCATCAAGCTGGTTGCGGGCACTTATCCCTTCCGCATGCAGTTCTTTGAGAACAACATGCACGAGGAGTGCCTCTTGTTCGTAGCCGCGGTGGACTTGCAGGAAAAGGAGCTGCTCGCGCGCCAGGTTGTGCCCAAGCGCATGTTCACGTGGGAAGTGCACGACATGCTGCCGGACAAAGTCGCCACAGGCAAAAAGGCAGACGGCAGTGACTAGGTGCTGGGTTCTGGGTTTTAGGTTCTGGGGGGACAAGGCATACAACAGGGTCGTTTTCCCAAAACCCAAAACCCAAAACCCAGTAAACTGCATTTCCTTCCTCACCAAGTATTGAGAAACTTTTGTGAAAGGCGGCTTGCCGCCGCGCCACTTACGTAGGACAATTGGTTTACATTTCAACGAATCACTTGGCGCAGAAGCGGGGCGATCGCTCGGCTCGGCTTGTCTTGGCCGGCACGTCCCTCACCTCGGGAGGCTTCCCATGATTGCGCGGCTTACGATGTTCTCGCTCACAGTCAGCACGCTGGCGCTGCTTTCACTGGCGCCGGCGGGCTGCGGCGGCGGCGATGGCGGCGGTGGGGGTGGCGACAGTTTCGTCGAGCCGCCGTTCACTAACCCGCTTCCAGAGCAGGCAACCTTCACCGACGACGACATCCGCCACCTGCTCAGCCGCACGCAGTTTGGCGTCACGACGACGGAGTTCAACCTGTGCAAGTCGCAGGGTGTGCTCACGTACATTGACAACATGACGCGCTTTCCCACCAGCACGCAGGGCTATGAGAATGGCGCTGTGGCGCAGGTGGTGGACTGGAAGAAGCCTTCCTACAGCGAAGTGGTGTACTACTGGACGCACATCATGCAGTTCACCACCGAGCCCTTCCAGGAACACCTGGCGATGTTCTGGCACGACCACTTTGCGACCTCGCAAAACGTGCTCGACACGCAAAGCCGCCGCTGGATGCCCACGCACATCGACCTGCTGCGCCACAACGGCAACGGCAACCTGCGCACGCTTCTCTACAAGCTTGCCACCGACCCCGTGATGCTGGTGTGGCTCGATGGCATTTACTCCACGAAATACGCGCCCAACGAGAACTTCGCTCGCGAGTTCTGGGAAATCTTCTCACTGGGCGCCGACAACGGCTACACCCAGGCCGACATTGAGGAAGCGGCAAAATGTTTCACGGGCTGGCGCACGCGTTACGACGCGACGGCGGACCTGACCTACATGGAATTTGACCCGACGCGCCACGACACGACGAACAAGACGTTTTTCGGGCAGACCATCACGGGCCGTTCGGGCAACAACGCCTACCTCGAGTACCAGGACGTTGTGGATGTGACGCTCTCGGCGCGCGGCACGCAGGTTTCGGAGTACATCGTCAAGCGCCTGTGGGAGCATTACGTTTATCCCAACCCCGATGTGAGCACCATAATCACGCCCCTGGCCACGCTGCTGCGCACCGGCAACTGGGAACTGCGGCCCATCCTCAAGGCCATGTTCCGCTCGCAGGCGTTCTACAGCTCGCAGAGCAAGGATACCGGCTTCATCAAAGATCCCGTGGAAATGTTCATCGGCTTCTCGCGCGCCACAGGATTGTTCACCTCGCGGAGCACGCTCTATTCGGAACTGAGCAATGCGGCGCAGTTGCCGGCGGTTCCGCCCACCGTGTTCGGCTGGCCACCGGGCGAAGCGTGGCTATCCTCGCAGGGCGTGGTCGAGCGCGCGAATTATACGCGCGAGGCCATCCGTTATCGCACGGGCTCGCCGTCAGCGTACGTTTACAACGTGGCGGACAAAATGCCCCCCGTGGGTCAGCGCTCAGACGCCCAGGTTGTGGATTGGTACATCGACTTGCTGCGCATCAAACCCTCGGCCACCGAGCGCCAGACCTACATTGATTACCTGAACAACGACTACAACGGCACGGCCGTGATCGCCGACCCGTGGGATCCGCTGGTGCAGACGCAGCTCGACAAAAAAGTTCGCGGCTTGCTTTACATGATGGCGCAGCATCCCACCTATTACGTGCGCTAACGGAGACCGCCATGAATAACGAATTCGCGAAATTCTCCCGCCGCAATTTTCTGCGCCTCTCCGGCGCGGCAGCGGGCGTTGCTGCCTGGGGCTTGATCTCCGATCGGGCCAATCCCGCTGGCAGGCTGCAAGCCGCGCCCTTGAATATGAAGCGCCTGATCGTGATCAACATGAGCGGCGGCAATGACACCACAAACATGGTGATCCCGCGCACGCTGACGGAATACCAGTCGCGCCGGTCAGGCATTGCGATTGCGGTCGGCTCGGAGCTTTCGCTGACGGGTGGCCCGGGCAATGCCAATTACGGCCTGCACCCTGCACTCGTAAACATCCAGGCGTTGTGGAATGCCGGCGATGTCGCAATTGTCAACAAAGTGGGTTTTCCCACGCCGAACCTGAGCCACCAGGTTGCGCAGGACATTTTCAGCTATGGCGTTCGTGGCAGTTTCACGCCCTTGAGTATTCCCATTTCGGGCTGGCTTGCGCGCTACGCTGACAACTACGCGGCCACGCCCATGGGCGTGGCTTCGGTGGGATTTGGCAAGCCGCTGGATTTTTCCGGAGGCACGGCAACATCGTTCCTTGTGGACAGCCTTTCGCGCTTCCAGTTCTTTTCTGATCCGTATTTCAACAACAACCACACCTATCGCATCAACACGATCAAGAGCATTCTCGCGGCCAACACCTCAACGGGTCTGGCGGCGGGCGTGCGCAACGCGCTGGATTCGGCGCACAGCCTTTCAGGGCAGGTGCAGTCTGCGGTGACGGATTACGTCAACAATTTCCAGGTGGATTATCGCTGGCCCGGCTATCCCGGCACCTCGGCCACGCCGCCCGGCAAGGCGGCAACCAGCCTGGGCAACCGCCTGCGCGACATTTCGATTCTCATCAATGGCGGTTTCGATACTCAGGTGTTCTACACCGGCTACGGCGGCTTTGACACGCATGCCGGCCAGGGTGCGGCTACGGGTGCGCAGCAGTCGCTGTTCACGCAGCTGGATGACGCGGTTCAGGCGTTCTACCAGGACATGACGGACATGGGTCAGTGGAGCAACACGGTCATCATGGTGATCACCGAGTTCGGCCGCCGCAATTACGTCAACGGCTCGGCGGGCACGGACCACGGCCACGGATACGCGATGATGCTGCTTGGCGGCGCTGTGAACGGCGGAATGTACGGGCCCGACATTTCATCGGCGGACATGCTCGCCGAATACTTGCCAATGGGCGTGGACTTCCGCTACGTTTACAGCCAGGTCATCAACACACACTTGGCGCGCAATCCAGCACCGGTTCTGCCCGAGGCCTACAGCGCACCGGCAGTGCCGTTCTCGGTCGTGTAACAGGTGCCCCATGAAGAACGCGAGTGACAGTCTGCAACGGAAAGCCACGGCCATCACGGGCTGCGGCTTGATGCATGGACTGAGTGTGCTTGCGCTTGCGCTGTTGGCTCTGGGCGGCTGCACTGCCAAGGAAGAAGAGGACGGGAAGAAAGCTCCGCCGCCGCCCCTGCCCGCCGAGTTTCTTTCGCTCGACTCACGATTCATTGTGGAGAAAATGGTGTCTGGTGCCGCAATGCCGGTGAAGCTGGCCTTCGCGCCGGATGGCAGGCTTTTCTATACCGAGCTGCAAACGGGCAACATTCGCGTGTTCCAGGGCGGCGCGCTTGTGCCCACGCCCTTTGCAACGCTGACAGTGGCGCCAGGAAGTGAGAGCGGCCTGCTGGGCATCTGCCTGTCGCCGACTTTTTCGACAGACAACTACGTCTATGTGCAATGCTGCGTGCCAGTGATGGGCGGTCCTCCGCACAAGCAGCAGATCATCCGCTATTCGGCTTCCGGCAACACGGGCATTAATCCCACGGTGATTGTGGACAACTTGCCCTGGGCCGATGTCCACAACGCGGGCAACTTGTTATTTGGGCCTGATGGCAAGCTCTATTGCACGGTGGGCGATGCCGGCAACCCCGCCTTGCCCCAGACCGATAACGAACTTGCCGGGCGCCTGTTGCGCTATGAAGCCAACGGCGCTCCCGCCACAGGCAACCCGATTGCGGGCAATCCCGAGTTTTGCCGCGGTTTGCGCAACACCTTTGACTTCTGCTTCCAGCCCAGCAACGGGCTCATTTTCGGTGCCGAGAACGGCCCGAACACGGACGACGAAATCAACCTTCTTGCGATTGGCAAGAACTACGAGTGGGAAACCCTGCCCATGGGCACGCCCACTTCAGCCATTGGTTATCGCGTGCGGCACTACGCCAGTGTGATAGCGCCCACGGGCATAGCCATCCACACTGGGGCGAGTTTTCCCGGCGGCTTTGCCAACAACATCTTTCTGTGCAGCTACGATTACAGCGAGATTCGACGCCTGCGTATGAGCGGCCCCTCATTGGCCGATGTCGATTCCGAAGAGGTGTTTGCCGCGCTCGATAACGGCGGCCTGGACAACAAGCCGTTGGATATCGTACAGGCGCCAGACGGCTCGTTGTGGCTTTCAACGTTCACGGCGATCTGGCGCATCCGCAAGTACTAAGCTCGACGCGAGCAGCTTCTGATTCCAGTTCTTCGACTAACCATCTGGTCAGCCAATCGCTGGCAAAATGATGCGTTTTTGTAAGCGCAAGGAGTGTTTGGACACGATTTACTAGACACTCGTCGAAGATCTATGCCAAACATACCTCATGTGAGGGTGAGTCTTTGTGGTTGCGGAAAAACTGGAACCGGTGATGGGGTCGGGACGTATCAGGTGAAACAGAATTCGGTACTCGTGCTTTATTGTGGCGGCGTTTTTTCGCAGAATCGGCGCGCCATTGCAACTACTGCTCTTGTCCTTGACGGTTTCTTGTCACTAATGACGTTATAGTGCAGCCCTCTTTCGAAGTTCTGCAGTCCCCGGGGAAGTCCCTTTGCGGGAGTACACATGACGGTAAAACTGACTTTGGCCTTTGTCGTTGCGTCCCTCAGCCTGTTGGGTTTTGCGCTGCGTACGCCCGATGCTGAAGCAGGCCACGCGCCCGCACGAGCCAGGCAATCCAATGCCGCCATCGACAGGGATCCTATGGAGGCACTCGATCACACGCCTGTGCCGTTCCTTCTGAACCAAAGACAAGACGAAGACCCGGCCCGGTTTCAACAGCGCGGTGATCCCAACAAGTGGCCGCTCCAGCAGCCCTTTGATCTCTCAGGGCCCGCACCCACGGATGAATCGGTACGTAGCGCCATCGTGTTCGCCGTCAATTACGTATTGGAGAAGCAAAACGCCAACGGTAGCTGGGACGTCGAATTGACCGGCAGCATGTTGTCCGAAACCGCCGACCAGGCCGTGGATGCTGTGGCTATCACGGCGCTTTGCGGCATTGCGTTGCGCTCGCACACCAAGGTGGATCCCGTTCGCGTGGAAGCCGCGCTGCAGAAAGCGACGGACTTCATTATCAGTCGCGTCATTCGCGGCAAGCTCAGCACGAAGATTTACTACGCGGTCTGGCGTTATTCGTGGGGCCTTCGCTTTCTGACTGGCGAGTACCAGATCACGAAGGAGCAGTCACGCAAGGACGATCTCAAGAGCTGCGCGCAGCGCATGGTGCAATCGCTGATAAGCATGCAGCTTTCCAACAGCAAAGAACCGCGTCTAGATCGCAAGCGCAAAGCCAAAATGGCCAAGCGCCTGAAGTCGCCCATGCCGGCGGAAATGGGCCTGGTGCTGGAGCTGCCAACCGACGACAACTTCCGAGGCGGCGCCCTTGTTACGAGTGTGCTGCCCGGCAGCCCCGCGGAAAAGGGCGGATTGAAGGCGGGCGACAAGATTGTGCGCTGTGAAGACGCGAAGATCGAGAACGCCTACGACTACTACATGATGTCAACGGAGTGGATTGGCGGCCAAACGGTCAAGATTGACTACACGCGCCCCAGTGATCCAGGCGGCACGAAGAATATTCCCTTGCCCCAGTCATGGCCCGGTTATGTGGGCATCAAGGTGGGGGGCGGTACGGGCGAAGGCCCCACCGTGGACGAGTTCCTGAAGTTCAGCCCGAGCAAAAAGGAGCTGAAACTGGGCGACGTGATCCAGGTGGTGGGCAAGGACAAAGTCACGAACCTCGACGAGTACCGCGCTGCGGAAGCCAAAATCAAGCCGGGCGAGCGCGTGAAGTTCCAGGTGTTGCGCGCGGGGAAGAAAGTCTCCGAGACGATTGAGGCCACGGCTTCGCCTGAAGGCAACATGGGCTTCCTGATCAAGGAAGAGGACAAAGAAGACCTCGGCGGCGTAGTCATTGAAGAAGTGCCCGAGAACAGCCCCGCGGCGGCAGCCGGCCTTATGAAGGACGACCGCTTGATCGGCGTGGACAGCACGCCGATTCTGGGCCTCGATCACTTCATCAATTTCATCGGCACGCTTGCCGCCGGCAAGATCATCAAGTGCAAAGTACTGCGCGGTGGCGCGGAGCAGGTGATTGAAATGCAGCTTGCGCCCATTGCTTTGCCCGGCGACCCGACCTTCGACATCGACTTTGGCCCGCGCCTTGAGGTTATGGTCAGTACTCTCACCAAAGGCGGCGTGGCAGAGCGTGCCGGCGTCAAGCTCAACATGCAGATCACCAAGGTCAATGGCGTGGCTACGCCCACGCTGCGCGAGTTCCTGCCTTATTGGTGGGACGCAGGTTTCTCGGCCGGAGATGAAGTTACGTTTACGATGAAGTTGGGTGGCGGCCGCGAGCAGGACTTCAAGATTGAGCTGCAAAAGCCGGTTTATAAAGAAGAAGCCCTTGAGGTCGGCGGCTGGGCTTACTATCCGGACCAGGGCGTTGCCGCTTCATTCTGCACCGCAACGACGTTGATTAACCTTTATGCCGTGCAGCAGATCATGGGCATCAAGATTCCCAAGAAGGAGGTGCTTGATCCCGCTGCGGCCATGCTCAAGGGCATCCTGCACACCGATGTGGCCAATGGCAACGTCGAGACGTGGTTGTACGAAGTTCGCATCAAGGAAGAAAAGGACGCCCGCATGGCGCCAGCCAAGGATGTGCGCGGTTGCATGGGCCGCAATACCGTTTGCGAACTGGCTATGGTGATTGCAGGAAAGCGCAGCAAGGGCGACCTGAAGAAAACGCTCGACACCTGGCTCAAGTATCGTTCGGAACTCGATAAGGTGCGCGATTATTGGTACACGCACCATCGCACTTCGATTGGTTTCTACAACGCAGCTTACTACTGGCTGTTTGGCCACTATCACAGCGTGCTTGCGGCCAACTACATGGGGGGAGCGCACAAGAAGAAGGTGCAGGAAGTGACGCTCAAAGCCCTGTTGCTCAAGCGCAACAAGGACGGCACCTGGAACGACCATGAATCCTTCGGGCCGCTCGTCGGCACTTCGGAGGCACTCATGATTCTGGGCGAAATTGATGGCGCCTTCCGCGATGGCTACAGCGCGTCAACGCAAGGAAGCAGCGAGAAGCCGCCGGAAAAGGCCCCCGATGAGAAGCCGCCCGAGGGTGAGGGCGAATCGCCGGACAACTAGTTTCAATGGCAGCCTCGACCGGCCCGGAAACGGGCCGGGTTTGTTTCATGTCCATGAGCCGCTGCTATCATGCCCGCACTTCCAAAGAGGATCCAAAATGCCCAAGCTTGCCCGCTTTGCCTTGTTTGCCGTGTGCGCAGCAGCTCTGTTGTGCGCCGGCGTTTTCCACACCGCACAAGATGCGCCTGCGCAACCTGTTGACACCGAGACTCGCAGCGCGACTGCAGCCGCCGCGCGCATCACGCATCTGAATCTTGAGTACAAGGGCTACAACGGTGAGCTGCGCGTCAAAACTGTCGTCGCGCCCGGCGTTGTGGTGCAGGCGGGCGAAGTCGTCGCCGTGGTGGAGGCCCCGGACTACGCTGAAGAACTTCAGGCCGCGCAGGCGAACGTGCAGGCCGTGCGAAGCCGCGTGGCGATGTTGGACTTCTCTCTCAAGTGGGATGCCAGGTATAAGGCGGTGCGCGAGCAGCGCGCGAAGTTGAATCATGAGGCGGCCAAGAGTGCCCTGGAGCACTTCCTGGCCAGCGGCAAGAAGGATCGCATCACCTGGGCGGAACTCAGTGTGCAGTACAACATTGACAGCATCGAGGACCAGGAAGACGAATTGCGCCAACTGGAGGCGCTCTACAAGGGCAACGATCTGGCCAAGGAAAGCCAGGACATCGTCTTGAAGCGGGCCAAGCGCCGGCTGGAACAATCGCGCACGCGCCTGAAGCTGGCGCAAACCGACTTCGACCGCATCACGAAAAAAGAACTGCCCCAGGAAGAACTGAATCTGCAAAACAGCGCCGAGAATGCGCAACTGGACTACGAAAGCACACAGGAGCGCGCAAAACAGGGCATCACCGAGCTGTTCTCCGCGCTCGTGTACGCACGACAGGAACTTGAAGGCGCGGAGAAGCGCCTCAATCGGCTGCTTGACGGAAAAGCCCTCGTCGAAATCAAGGCGCCACACGCCGGTCTTGTGCTCCATGGCGGCGATGCGGGCGTGGACGGTGTTACGGCCACGCTGGCCGCGGGCCAGAAGGTAGGCAACGGGCAGCACGTTGCCACCGTTGTTGACACGTCAACACTCCGCATCACGGTCGGAATTGACCCGGCGGCGGTGCGCATTGCCAAGATGCAGCGCAATACCGCCAAAGTTGAGGTAGCCGCGATGGGGATCAGCCTGGAAGCGCGCGTCGTTTCAATTTCGCCTGTGGTGCGCGACGAAAAGGTCAACATTGTTCTGGAAGTGACGCCCAAAGACAGCGGCCTGATGCACGGCCAGAAAGTCCAGGTCACCCTTTCAGCCGGCAAGTAGCGAGGCAGTCATGCGAAAGTTCTTGCTGATCGGGGTTAGCCTGCTGCTGATCGCCGGTTGTGTGCGCGAGAAGCGTCGGGCTCTCAGCGCCGAGCCGGGTCGGGAGAGCGCAGTTGCAGCACCCGCGGCGGAGGCCAAAGAAGAGGCCGGTGCGCGCCACGAGCAGAGCATCCGCGCCGGCGTTGCGTTTTTGTTGCGCACGCAGAAGAAGAACGGCGCGTGGGGCGACCCGCTGCCCGAGCGCCCCGCCGACATTTACACCGGCGGCGTGAACTCGTTTCACGCCTTTGGAAATGCTTCGTCGGCACTGTGCTGCATGGCGCTGCTGGCTCAACCCTCGGAAGCGCGTCTCGATGCCGCGCTTCTCAAAGGCTATCGGTTCCTGTGTGACGCGCCCGATGCCGTGCGCATCAACGGCGACACTTTCTACAACATCTGGGCGCACGCCTACATGATTGAGGCGCTATCGCGCGGCTTGCAGGACAAGCGGCTGGAGGCCTTCTGGCCCGAAATGCGCAAGCGCGCTCACTTCGAGATTGGGCGGCTTTTCAAGATCCAGAGCCTCGATGGCGGCTTTGGCTACTACGATTTCGGCTGGGTGTTGGCGCATCCTACCGGTGAGATCTCCACGCCGATGTCATCCACGGCCGCGCTTGTGGGGCTGCGCGCGGCCAAAGACGCCGGGCTTGAAATTCCCGAGAAGGGCCTGCGCCTGGCGCTCGAATTTCTCAACCGCATGCGCCTGCCCAACGGCGCCTATCTTTACGCGACCGAACATCAGTACGCGCCGACGAATCCGGCAGTCAAAGTGCGCGGCTCGCTGGGCCGCTCCCAGGGCGGAAATTGCGCTTTGGGCGAATGGGGGCAGTACGTTGATCGCTCGTGGATCGAGAAGGGTTTTGAGACGTTCATCCGCGAGCACATCTTCATCGACATCGGCCGCTGCCGCCAGTATCCCCACGAGGCCTGGTATGCTACGGCGCCCTATTACTACTACTTCGGACATTATTATGCGTCGCGCAATCTGTTCCTGATCGGCGATAGCGTGCGCCGCCTGCGAGCACAATGGTTGGCGGACACAATTGCGGCCTCCCAGTTCGATGACGGTTCGTTCTGGGATTATCCGCTTTTTGGCTACACCAAGGCCTATGGCACAGGCTACGGCGTCCTGATCATGAGTAACTGCCGGCAGGTGCTGGCCGCTGCGGACCAATAGCTTGGCGTGCAGTCGCACCGGCGGAACTCAACGGTCACTGAAACGGCGCCTTTATCGGGACATTGAGAGTTACCTGACCAAGTGGTGGCTGGGGCCTTCACTCAGAAGTTTGAGCGGGTCGCTGACGACGGGCGCTACCGCCATCCAATAGGCCTCCGCATAAGCGCAGCCGGCGCGTAGCCCCATTTGTGCATTGCCGCTCAGGAACTGATCGACGAACCCGGCTTTGGCCATGCGCGTTGGCGCTTCGCCGTCAGCGGCCTTGGCCGGTTGAAACTGGCTGGTGTAGGCCTCAATCGATGCACGCTTTTGATCAATGACACTGGAGATGTTCACGAAAAAAGTGGGCTCAAAGTGGCGGCTGTAGCTGGCGTGGCACAGTCGCTTAATGCGGTGGTGGGGCAACTCGCTCCGGTAGCCCTTCAAGCCCGCGTAGTGTACGGCGCGGATACAGAGCTCGGCTGCGGCTTCGTGGTCTGGATGGTGGCAGCGCATGAATGGCGCGATCACAATTCTTGGCTTGAGGCGGCGAAGTGCTTCGACGACTCGCAGAACACTCTTGTCGTCGGGGCGAATGAACCCATCGCGCAGCCCGGCGAATTCGACATGACTGCAGCCCAGCGCCTTGGCGGCGGTCTTGGCTTCTTGTGTGCGCTGCTTTGAGGTGCCGCGCGTGCCCATTTCGCCGCGCGAAAGATGTAGCACGCCGGTGCGATATCCCGAAACGGCAGCAAGCGCGAGCCATCCGCCGCTGGTCATTTCGACATCGTCGGGATGGGCACCAATCGCTAACAGGTCGAGGGATTGAGTCACGCCCGAAGTTTAGCGAACAAGGTGAACCGCGAAAGTGCTAAGGCCCTTTGCCGCCAAACGCCACGCCGAGGAAGGCAGTGACTGTCAGGTCGTGGTGGAAGCGGCTTGGCGGCGGCAGGTTGTCAAAAACATCGCGCAGGCTGATGCCAAGCGTGAAATAGGTAAAGACCTTGACCTCAAAGAGTGCCTCGAAAGTGGCCGTGATGTTCTTGGTCTCCTCGAAGTCAAACAATACTTCGGCAAATGCGCGGAAGTGGAACGTGCGCTGCTCCGCCCAGCCGTCAAACTCGCTTCGCCCGCGCGCCCCGAAATAGCGACGGTCCTCGGCCTTGTTGAGCAGATCCTCGACCACATAAGTGGCCGCCGCAGAAACGCTGAAGCGCACATCCGCCTCGCGCACCGCAAAGTAAGTCAAACCCGTTCCTGAGATACTGCGAAAGTTGAAGCCGGCAAAGCGGTTGATGTAGTAGTCCTCGGTCAGGTCGCACGACAGGCGCAGGGGCGCGTTGTAGCGATACGAAGTGCCAAATACGAAATCCCTGCGACGCACCTGTTCTTCCTTGAGCAATCGATCCTGCAGAAAGTTGCCCTCGGCAAAGAGCTTGAACTCGTGTTCAAAGGTCGTGCGCGCGACATCAAACCTGAAGCCAAGTGAGAAGTTCTTTACGTTTCCCTCCAGATAGCTGGCAAACGCGCGCCCGTTGACGCTCCAATTTGCTTCTCCCGGTGGCAGGGCCTCGTCAATGCCCTTCAGGTCGGAGAGGGGCAGTTCCTGCTCGATGTCTTTTTCCTTGAGGATCATGCGACCGTTGCGCGTTGAGAGTATGACCTTGCGCTGGTTGCGCACATCGATGCTGGTGCGGATGCGGGCTTCACGCGCGACTCCAAGGTTCAATTCACGTACCCGACCCAGGGGCACCGTGGCCTGCCCGATGTCCGTGGTCTGGAAAATCACGTTGCCATTTTCGAGTTTGACCAGCTTGCCGCGTAGAAGTTCATCGGAAACGGTGCGTAGTGTGTCCGGCGGCGGAGGTTCCTCGCCCGCGAACAGGCGCGGCGCGAACAGCAGCGCGATCACCAGCAAAATGACTTGCAGTCGGATCAAGCAAAAAGCCCCGGAAGTTTCCCCGGAGCTTTTGTGCCGCACGCGCGCAGCCAAGTCAACGGCCAGTGCCGGCTATTGAGTCGGAATATCCGACGTGCAGTTCGGGCATCGCGTCGCTTTGATTGAGATGCTTGAAAAGCACTTCGGGCAGTCTTTCTTGTCTGGCGCTGCCGGCGGCGGGGCCTTTTTCAATCGATTGATCTGCTTGATCGTGATGAAGATGACGAACGCGACAATCGTGAAATCAATGACGTTGTTCAGGAACACGCCATAAGCCACCACGGGCAGCTTCGCCGCCCGCGCGGCTTCGAGTGACAATGAAGTATCAGTGATGTCGCTCAGGTTGAGGTACAGGTTTGAGAAATCCATTTTACCCACGAGCATGCCGATGGGGGGCATGATCACGTCGGTAACGGCCGAGCTGACAATCTTGCCAAACGCGGCGCCGATGATAACGCCCACGGCCAGGTCGATCACGTTGCCGCGCAACGCGAAATCCCTGAACTCTTTAGCCATGTTCTTGAACATGGGTGTGTCCTTTCCGTCCCTAAGACCAGTGACCGCCCCAGGAGAATCCAATCGTGAACAAGAAGCTGAAGTCGTGGTGGAAAAAGCCCTGCGGCGGGATGTTGTCCCAGGTGTGGCGCATGAGCATGCCGGCCGTGAAGTAACTCATGAACTTGTACTCCACGAGCAACTCGTTATTGACCACGAGGTTCTTGATCTCGGAGAAGTCAAACAGCAGCTCGGACCTGGCCTTGATGTGCAGGCTGCGGTCAAGCTGGAACGTTTCAAACATCGCGCGCAGGCGCGCGCCGAAGTAGTGCTGGTCTTCCGCGCCGAACATCAGGTCTTCATGGGTGTAGGTACCATGACCGGCGACGTGCAACTGGGTGGTATCGTTCTTGATGATGTAGTAACCCACGCCAAGACCCGTTACGCTGCGCCAGTGGTAGCCGGCCAGCTCGTTCATGGTCAGGTCTTCGGTCAGGTCAATCGTGAGGTTGAACTTGAAGACGTAGCTGTAGGCATAGCCCAGCGCATAGTCGCGGCGGCGCACCGGGTCTTCGTCAAGCAGGCGATCCTGGAAGTAGTTGCCTTCGCCAAACAGGCTCATGACATTGACCTGGCTGGTGCGCTTGATGTCGAAACGGAAGTTCATCGAGTACGTCTGGGTGTTGCCCTCCGTCCAGCCAAAAGCAAATCGGGCGCTGATATCCCAGAACGGGCGAAGGTCCGGTACCGTCTCATCAATGCCCTTGAACTTACCTAGATCAATCTCGCGCTCACCGGTCGAATCCTTCAGGTAAACCTTGCCCTCGCGCGTGGAAATCGTTCCTTTTTCCTGCTTCTGCGCGTCGTCGCCCACGCGCCAGCGCACATCGCGGGCCGCGCCGAGCGAAAGATCTTTGACGTTGGCCAGGGCGATTTCGAGCTTGCCGACTTTCTCGGCCTCAAAGAACACCTTGCCGGCTTCGAGCTTGACGAACTTGCCGTTGAGCACGTCGCCGCCAGTGGTTGTAAGCCGATCCTGGCCGAACAACGCTGAGCAGAACAACATCACTATGCACAACACACGCATTGCACTCCGCATGACACTCTCCTTAGCCCACCTCGGCGCGAGAGCGTATGGACTTACATCTGAGACGTCAAGTGATTCACCATGAAACCAACGGCTGGAGTCGAGACAATGCGCCTGCCGTGCGGCTTCCAAACCAGGCGAGATCCTGCCCGCTGCAGAGGCGAAGCCGGCCTTCCCTCGCTGCCGGAATCGTCAGCGCCATATCGCGCCAAAGCGCCATGTCACGCTCGGTGAACGTATAGGGCTCGTCGGGAAACAGCAGAACGTCCGGCGCAAGCGCGGCTACTTCGGCCGGTTCAACTGTGAAGTATCGCATGGCGGCAACGCGCTGACGCAGCGGACTCGCAGGCATTGGGTCTTCAAAGGCCAGCGTCGCACCCAAGGTCTTCAGCATGTCGCTGATGTAGGTGTTGGTGCCGGCCACCATCCAGGGATCGCGCCAGATGAAAGCCAACGCACGGGGGCGCGGGTGCGATCGAGGCTTCAACTTGTGCGCGTTCAACTCATCCAGTTCGCGCAGGCGTTGGGCAATCGCGCCGAGTTGTTGCGCACCGCGGCGTACCATGGCGTCGGCGCGTCCTTCACAATCAAGCATGCGGCCCAGCAACGAGACCATAGCCAGGGCTTGTTCAACCGTGCATGGTTCATCCACATACACGGGCAGTCCGGCTGCGCGCAGTTGTTCAATATCTGGTTTGCGGTTTTCTTCGCGGTTGGCGAGTACGAGGTCAGGCTTGAGTGCAATGATGCGCCGGATGTCCGGGTCCTTTGTGCCGCCGATTCTCTCGATCGTTCGCACGTCAGGATCGGGAGCAACGCAGTAACGCGTGCGGCCGACGAGGCATGAAGCCGCGCCGATGTCGAAGATCGTTTCCGTCACGCTGGGAACGAGGCTGACAACACGCGTCGGCGACGCGCCCAGGGCCAACGTGTAACCGGTGATATCGGTAAAATTCTCCACAGGCCAACCATAGCGCGCGGCCTGACTACCGGACAGCGGTTGCCTGGAGGTAAGCCGTGACCTTTTCCCGGTCGGCAGGCGTCAGTCCGCTGCGTGGGCCATAGCGTTTGACGTAGCGAGGCCATGAGGCCCGCGAGTATTCCTGGGGCGCATAGAGTTCATGGCATGTTCCGCAGCGGCGTTCGTACAGAGTTCTTCCTTCTTCAAGATCTTGAGAAAGCGGAGGCTCGACCGCGCCATTTTCCGTGCTGTCTTTCTGCGACCGCGCGCTCGAAACCGTTGAGCAGGCCATGCTGCCAAGCAGCATTGCTGCCAACAGCAAGGCTGCCATGACATGCCGCATCCGCGGCTGGTGGGGGAGAGAGAGGCCCACGAGTTGGAACGCATTCATGGCAAACCTTGCTGTCGGCACGACTTCTAGAAACCCACAGAAACGCTGGCGACCCAGAGGTTTTCGTCGCCATCGTCACGTTCACGGCTTTGCTGGTTCTTCCACTCCAGGCGCACGACGAGCTTTGAAATGGGGCGGAAAGCCAGACCGATCGTCAAGGCGAAACGGTCGTCATTGGCGGCAGCGCCCTTGAAGTCGTCGTTCAGGTCGTTCTGCTCAATGCGGAAAATCAGGCCGATGTAGGGGCGCGCGCCGAACACCTTGTTGCGCCATGCCGCCGGAAACGGATCTACCTTGAACAGGATGTCCGCGTGCCAGGCATAGAGGCCGTTTGGCACGGTGAGCGTGGATTCGCGGTTGATCCACATCCGGCTGAACTCGCCCGTGATGTCAATACCGAAGCGCTCAATGATCTTGAACTTCATGGCGCCGTCCACGCCCACGCCACGCAATGCGTCGCCATTGTCGCCGCTGGTTTCCTGATAGGTGTAGGAGACGCCAACGTCCATGTTGAAGAGCTGGGTGTGGAAATCGGGCGTGACGCCGAGGTGAAACCACATCGCCTTGTTGTCGTTGTTGTCAACGCGGAACGAAGTGCGGGCATTGCGCGCGCCGTCGTTGCTGGTGAAGTTGGAGTTCAGGCCCTGCGTGACCGCGAAGTCGTAGTTGATACTGACAAAGGGGATCTGGTTGAAGGTGCCGTAGATTCCGAAGCCGGGCTGCATGAACGTGCCGGGAATAATGTGGCGATGGACGTAGGGCCGGTCGGCGAGGTCCCAGAAGATGTCGTCGTGGTTGCGGTTGTAGCGGCCCCAATTGATGAGCAAGATGCCGGCCCTGAAATTGAGCTCATCGAGCGGCGTAGCGCGGGCTTCGGCGTATTCGAGAACGATGTAATTGTTTGATAGGTAGGAAGCGCCGGAGCCGCCGCCCTCGAATTCGATCTCGATGCCGAACTCGAGCCAATCGACAACCTCCCAGTCGAGCTGGGGCACCACACGGGCCGAGTCAAAGAAGTTGGTGGAATTGCCGCCGTTGTATTTGTCGACGGTCTTGTGCAGCAGCGTTGCATAGCCGCCGATGCGAACCTTGCCCAGCGCGGTATCGACCTTGCCCACGCCGTCTTCCCATGCCTCCACGGGAGATTTGCTGGATGCGGGGGGCTTATCGTCAGGCGCGGCTTTTGTGTCCTTATTGTCAGGATCAAGTGGCTGAGCGGCCTTGACCGGATCGGCCTGTGCAAACACGGGTGAGGCGGCGAGCAAGAGCAGTACGGCGAGCAGGGATTTCATGATGTTCTCCGATGGAATCGCCGGAATATATTGAGACTCGTTCGCAATTGCAAGTGATAACTTGTCTCAATACCGTTTCGTGGCGAGGCGGGGTGGTTGCACCGACGGGCGCATGAAAAGGCAAGGACTGTTGCCCGGCGTGATGCGGCCAGGAACAGTCCTTGTGCAATATGGATGTTGATTCTTTGGTTTAGCTATATGTGCGGCCGCCCAGCGTCATGCTTGGCGGAGTGTTATCGGTCAACTCCATGGTCTTGAGGTCAGTCTTGGTGTCGATCAGTGCGAGCGTCCAAGTGCCCAGCGATGGTTCGCCGGCAAGGTCAATGTCATTGGCGAATGCAAAACTGAACTGGTACAGGGCGACAGATCCCAGATCCGTCGCGGTGGGCAGGCTGCCCCAAGCCTCAAGGGCGCCAAACGCATAACCACCCGAAGGCGCCATAATGAGCATCAGGCAGTCCTTGCCCACGTTGGCGGACTTGTCGATCAGGATGGAGAAGTCAATCTGGAACGAACGCACCGAGAAGCTGGTCGTGAACGTGAAATTGTTCTGGAGCATCTTCTTGACACCAAAGACGCAGAAATCAGCCGGGAAAGCGCCAGCCGTTACTTCACGCAGCACGTCGAGCTTCATCTGGGTCGAGGTCAGCGTGATGGTTTCTGTGGCGTTGTTCGCCAAACCGCGGATGGTGGAGGACTCGCCATCGTTGATGCGCAGCGTGGCATTGCGGAAACGCAGACGACCGTCGTTGTCCTTGACGGGGTCACGCAGTTGCAGCTTCCACTTGCCTGAAGAGTTCTCGCTGTCGAATTCGTAGCTGAAAGGGATGTGAGTCTTGGTGTAAGACAAGTCCACGGGCTTCCATGCGGACTTCGTGCCGATGGGCGACACCATGCGGCAATAAAGGTCATAGACTTTTGCTTCCTGTTCGCCACCCACGGTCAGGCCGACGTCCATGTCCGTGACCAGCTCATTGCCGCCCATGGAGAAAGTCAGCTCCAGTTCGTCATCTTCAAAATCCGTGCCTTCTGGAATCTTGACCGCCTGCATCGAGCGGGGCACCGTCTGGGTCTGGTAGTACGTACGCATAAACGGCGTTGCTGCGCCCGCGCGCTTGGGCAGCGGGTCATCATCTGGTTGATCCGGCCCACATTGGGCGCCCAAAAGTGCAAACGAAGTAAGCAGGACCGCCAACAGCAAGTACCTCGGCGTGCGCATCGAAAGCCCCCGCGACAAATGGTTTCAAGTAATTGACTTACAGATTATCGCCGACGATAGCCCAAGGTGCCAGCCGCGTCAACAAAGACGACCGGGAAGCTCCAACGACGGTGACGGTAAGCGTCGTCGGAAGCCTCCCGGTCGGAACTTTCTTGCACCAGTCCCCTACGGCTAGAGGGCCACGTTTCGGGCGAGTCGTTACTGTTTGCCTTCAATCGTTCGCTAGGCTAGATGCAAAAGAAGGTACACCATCGAACCAAAACGTCCATACAAATATTGCTAAATGTTTTCTTGTTGGTCATGGTTTAGACATGCGGCTGTCCTTGTAATATGTACCGGAACAAAGCAAGTGTATAAATATGTCAATACGAAAGATAAACGCACATATCTCCCAGTGCTTGCTGACGTGTGAACATTTCTACGCGTTATCACGCAACGGCGCTTTCTGACAAAGATGGCGAGTTCCTGGCCGTGGCACAATCACTGTGCGTGCATGACCTTCATTGAGATGTCCAGCGAGGGCGCACTGTGGGTTATTGAGCCTACGCTGATGCGCTCGACACCTGTCTTTGCGTAGCTTTCAATGTTGCCAAGATTGACGCCTCCGGAAACTTCCAGCTGCACGCGCGAGAATTCAGGGCGCGTGTTGCGATGCTCGACGGCCTGTCGAATCTCGTCGAGCGTGAAATCGTCCAGCAGCACAACATTGGCGCCGGCCTCCATCGCCAGACGGGCCTGACTCACTGACTCAGCCTCAGCCGTAAGAAACGCGGCAGGCCTGGATTTTCTGATTTTTGCAATCGCCTCACCCAACTCCAAACCACTTAGGTAAAGGTGGTTTTCTTTGATCATGGCCTCGTCGTACAGTCCCATTCGGTGGTTAACGCCACCGCCGCATGTCACCGCATACTTTTCAAATGCCCTCAGGCCGGGCGTGGTCTTGCGCGTGTCCAGTACCATCGCACGGGTGCCCTCGCAGGCGGCAACCATGCGGGCCGTCAGGGTTGCAACACCGCACATGCGCTGGATCAGGTTGAGCGTGGTGCGCTCGCCCGCTACCAGAGCCTGTTGTGAACCGTGAACGCGGGCAGCGACCGTTCCTGCGCGCAGCATATCTCCGTCGCGCGACAGAATTTCCACCCGCGCCTGCGCGTCTAGCTCTGCGAACACGACGCTGGCCCACTCTATGCACGCGAGCACGCCATCTTGCTTGAAGCGGATCTCAGCGGTGGCCGGTTTGGAGGCCGAAAGCAGCGCCTGGCCGGTGATGTCTCCGGGCCCGATGTCCTCGCGCAAAGCCACAAGCGCAAGCTGACGCGCAAGCATCAAGAGTGTTTCGCCCATGGTCTGGCGCATGCGTGGAGCATGTCCCCGCGGGGGATTTTCGGCAATCGAAAATCGGGAATCGCTAACGACTGGCCTTGGCGGCGGCTTCCAGAAGTGCGTCGTACTTGGCTTGCAACGCTTCCGGCAGTGGTGCGGGGTCAAGGCGATTGGCAAGCAGGTTGATAGCGTCGTCGGGCTTTCCCATGGCAAGACAGTTCCGCGCCATCTCGTACCTTACATAGGGGCGAAGAGCGTCATGGGCGGGCAGGGCCCTGAACGTTCGCAGATACCACGCAAATGCTTCTTCGTGCGCGCCGGCCTCCGCCAGGGCTTCGCCCAGTCGCATCGCGGCCTGTGGCGCACTTGAGCGCGTGCCCCAGAGGCTTGTCAGAAAACGGCGATCGAGTTCTTCCAGACGCGCGGCTTGCGCAGCAGCTTTTTTTGCTCCGGCCTCATCTCCCGAAAGGCGGTCAAACAAACCCGTAAGCTGGGCCTGTCGTTCCGCGCTTGGTGCCTGTGCGCCTTCGTCGATTGCGGGTGCAGCGGAGCAAGCCGCCAGAATGAACAGGAACGGCATCAGCAGAGCGATGAGCTTCACATGTATCCTTTAAAGGTGCGTCCGTTTAACGCAGCAGCCTGCCGCGCGTTGAAGGAATTGCCGGCTATGTTGCGTTGCGCAGGAAACACCACCGGCAGTAGTCGTCAAACTGGGCCAGATCCTCAAAAATGTAGCTGCTGCTGTCGACGGCTCTGGCCAAGTCAAGGAACGACGGGCAGGCACCTTTGCTTATCTGCGTTATCGCCGCTGCGGCTATCAAGTGCAGTTGTTTGGCAGGGTGCACGCTGCGCGGAAGATCTTGTACGCGCGTGCGGGCCGTGATGCGCAAACGCTCAAAGGGATGCCGAAAAACCAGGTCAAGCATGGTGCGCAGATTGCCGAATTCTCCAACGTCAGCGGGCTTTTCGTTTTTGCCCTTGCGTGCACGAGCTGCTGCCGAGAGCGCATCAAACAGCTCGGGTTCGGCGCGGCCCACTTCCGCGCTCAGAGGAAAGACGCGCTCACGGGCGCGCTCAAGCTGGCGTTGGGCGTGAGCTTTGCGTACATCGGCATCTTCGTTGTCGCCGCGTTCCAGGGTGCTGGCAAGTTTTTCGATCTGCGCTGATGCATCCAGCACGATTCCGCCGCATGCCAGCAACAGATCTTCCCAGGGCCATATCTGCGGCAGGCCGGCACCGACCAGGCTGGGTGTTTCAAAGGCGTGCTCGCCAATGCGGATCAGCGAAACCTCAAGCGCTTTGGGTAGCGCCGGAACTTCGGTTTCGGCAACGGCGTTGGCTTCAACGCCTTCTGCCTTCAAGGCCGCGCACGCAGCTTGGGCCTGTTCTTGACTGACACCTTCAACCAGAATTCCCTTTTGCTGGCGCAGTGCGCGCACCGCGTCGGACTTCGTGACGCGCAGTGCTGCTGCCAGTTTGGGCGCAAGTCCGCTTACGTCCAGCCATTTCACTTCGGCCAGCAGCAGCGCGAACTGTCCGCTCTTTCGACTGAGTTTGACCGCCATAAATTTCCCCAACTGTGGCGCGCTGGGCGATTGTATGAACCGTCAGCGCGACAGCGCCAGCGATGCACCCAGGCCGCCGCTGACGCACAGCGTTGCCAGGCCGCGCTTGGCGTTGCGGCGTCTGAGCTCATGCACCAGCGTGGTCACGATGCGCGCACCTGTGTTGCCGATCGGATGGCCCAAGGCAATCGCGCCGCCGTTAACGTTCAGTTTCTCGCGCGCGATGTGCAGCTCGCGATCACAGGCCAGTACCTGCGCGGCAAACGCCTCGTTCAACTCCACGAGATCATAGGCGTTCATGTCAATGCCAAGCTGCTTGTTCAGCGCGCGCGTGGCGGGCACGGGGCCAATGCCCATGACTTTGGGGTCCACGCCGGAAAATGCAAAACCCTCCAGCCGCGCCAGTGGCTTGTAGCCGAGTGCCGCGGCTTTCTCGGCGTTCATAAGCAAAACGGCGCTGCCGCCATCGGTGATGCCCGAGGCGTTGCCCGGGTGCACCGTGCCGTCTTCCATGAACACCGGTTTGAGCTTGCCCATTTGCTCGGGCGTGCAGCCTTCGCGCACACCTTCATCTTTGTCGATGACGATGTCGCCCTTGCGGTCCTTGATCGTGATTGGCGCGATTTCGTCTTTGAACTTGCCCGCCTTGACTGCCTGCTCGGCTTTGTTGTGCGACCAAGCCGCGAACTCGTCCTGGTCGGCGCGGCTGATGTTGTACTGGATGCGCAGGGTTTCCGCGGTGCGGCCCATGAGCTGGTCGGCCAGCGGGCAATGAAATCCGTCGCGATACATGAGATCGGTGACTTCGTGGTGGCCCATGCGCCAGCCCGCGCGCGCATCAGACGTCAGCATGAAGGGCACGTTGGTCATGCTTTCCATGCCGCCGGCAATTGCGGCTTCGCACTCGCCGCCGGCAATCGCCTGGGCCGCCAGCACGATGGCTTTAAGGCCCGAAGCGCAGGCCATGTTGATGGTGTAGGCGATCGTGTTTTCAGGCAGGCCCGCGCGGATGGTGACCTGGCGCGCACTGTTGGGCCCGTTGCCGGCCTGTCGGCCATGGCCCATGATGACCTGGCCCACGAGATTCTTGTCAATGGCCGATTGCTTGAGCACGGCTTCCACGGCGTGCGTGCCGAGCTGTACGGCCGTAAGTGACCCCAGTGCGCCCTGGAATTTTCCGATGGGTGTGCGCAGTGCGTGGGTGATGACGATGTCGGAGAGTTTCACGGTGCCTCCTCAGTGGCGTTCATTCTAACGCGAGCCGGTCGTTGACGTAGTCCCGAATGCTGCTACCTTTTCGCGCCGCGCTTGAAAAGGCGCGTCTTTGGGTCAGGTAGCTCAGTTGGTAGAGCAGCGCATTGAAAATGCGCGGGTCGCTGGTTCAAGTCCAGTCCTGACCACCATACTTCGCAAGCCGCAGGCAGCCCAGCCGCCCGCGGCTTGCTTCGTATTTGGCGAGCCAAACTTCAGCGTTTGCATACAAGTGGCGTTTGGCGTGGCCGCCTTCCTTTGGGTACATATGGCGGACCACTCTGCGAGAAACGTTTCCTTGCCATGAACCCTGAATGTTTTGCTGACGCTGGGACGACTCACAAGTTCAACGAAGCCTTGGCGAGGTGGGATGGGTCGCCCCTTCATGGCGCGTTCGCTGAACTTCGGCCCCGACATGCACCGTTGCGGATTTACTGAACCATTTGCTTATTGAATCCGTAGTAAACTACAGCTCTATTCTTCTTGCATGGAAGCGACTATGTCCACCATGACCGTTGGCAAGCTGGCCAAGACCACAGGCATCAACATCGAAACTGTGCGCTTTTATGAGCGCGAGGGTCTGATGCCCAAACCCGAAAGAACGGCGGGCGGACACCGCCTTTTCGACGACTCTGACATAGCGCGGCTTCGGTTCATTCAGCATGCGAAAGATGTTGGCTTCACACTGCGCGAAATCCACGACTTGCTTTTCCTGCGCGACTCCGAGATTGCCACCTGCGAAGACGTCTGCGAACTGGCCCGGCGCAAGGTGGGCGAAATTGATCGCAAGATTGTCATGCTCACCGAAATGCGTGATCACCTCAATGCGCTCACGGAAGTCTGCGCTAACGATCAGCGCGGCACCGACTGTTGCGCGATCATCAAGGGGCTGGAGGTGGGTGAGAAGCCGCGAAAGAAAAAGGGGAAGTAATGGCAATGCGCGCGGCTGCACTTGTGTTCTTTGTGATGTTGACGGCCAGCGCCGCAAGCGCGCATGAGACGATGTTTGGTCTGGGACCGCGAACCATCTGGAAGGCAGGCCTGGAGGTCGAGCTCGAGCAGGAATTCGAGGCCGGCAGTCACTTCTGGAGCGGCAACAATCGCGACGAAAACCCGCGCAATCGCCGGGTGTTCATGCACATGATTACCCCGGGTATGACCTATGGATTCTCGCGCGATTTTGCGCTGCGCGTCAAGACGCCCTTCTACTACATGCGCGAAGAAACCAAGGATGGCGTTGAATGGTACTCTGGCGCCGCAAAGTTCCGCGTAGGGGGCGCTTATCGCTTCGTGCAAAATGTGTTTGGCGGCGGATCCTCCAAAGCATCGTGGTTTGCCGACATCGAGATTCCCACGGCCACGCGCAGTCAAGGCATGCCCGATGAACCCGAGTTCGACGACAATTGGACTTTCACTTGGGGCCTGAGCGCTTCCACCAGCACGACGCGCCATTATTTATGGGCGGACTTTGCGGGTCGCGGCAGCACTCAACTTGATGGAAGCGGTGCTGGCCCCGAGTTCCAGACGCACCTTGCCTACGCGTACCGATTCTGGGAGCTTACGGATTACAAGGATCTCGACATGATCATGCTGGTCGAGGCCGATTTTAAGGCGGCGGCGCAGGGCGTGCTCAATGGAGATCGCGACGAAAACAGCGGGGGGTTCGTTTTTCACCTGGCGCTGGGCTTCCAGATCAACGTCACAAATCGCGTTGAGGTAAAATGGGGAATAAACCTTCCGGTTTACCGCTTCGTGTACGGCAGGCAGTTCTATCACGATATTCAGGGCATGCTGATGTTCAGCTACTTGATTTGAGGCTGGTATGCGTTGGCTGACTGTCATGGCGTTGGTTCTGGCGGGCGTGATTTTCAACGTCGGTTGCCAGGTTACGGTCGAAGATTTTCGACCCGTGCATTTGCACGGCGGAGGCGAAAGCACAGAAACGGAACCCAAGCCAGAACCAAAGCCCGAGCCGCCCAGACCTTCCGGCAAGGATGTGATATTCGTGCTTGGACTCAACGGCATTGACTGAGGCGGCTGAACTACGGGCGTCGTTGACGCCCTCAAGTCCCAGTCTGGGATTATCGATGCGTTCACCGTCATTGAAGAGTTCAAGCTGTACTTGCGGGGTGGCCCTGAATCGCGGCTCGAGCGTGACAAGATTGCCAAACTGGTTGCCGACGACTTCGGCTATGAGTTGTTTGCCTTTGAAGAGGATCGCAGTGGCGACTGGAACGCGCTGAAAGCAAAACACAATGTAAAATAGTGAGGCAAGAGAACACTTGAACGTAGTTAACGAACGCGGGGCAAAGCCTCGCTATCCACGGAGATACCCATGAAGCTTCTGATGCCTGCCCTGTTCTTGCTGCTCTCATTCTTTTCAGTACCTGCGTTTGCACAGTGCTGCCCCGAGGGCGAGTGCCCAGGCGGTGTTTGCCCTCCTGGTTGCTGTGAAGACGAGAAGTGCGACAAAGCCGCCAATGTGTTTGAAGTCAGCATCGAGGGCATGTGCTGCAAGAACTGCGTCAAGGCCGTTGAGAAACGCCTCAAGAAGATCGAGGGCGTCGAGAGCGTGAAGGTGGACGTGGAAAAGGGCAAAGCCTGGGTGACCATGAAGGAAGGCAAGACACTGGAAAAGGCCAGCGTCGAGAAGTCGTTTGAAGACACTGAATACAAGACCACCTCCGTCGTGAAATTCGAGCCCAAGAAAGAAGAGAAGAAGGACGGCGAAAAGAAGGAAGGCTAAAAATGAACGCAAAGGACGCTGCCAAGGTCGCGCCCTGTTGCGTCGGGAATAGTTCGGTGTAGAATTATTGCGATGAGTGGGAATACCGGCGCAGCCAGCCGGGTTTGATCCAGAGAGTTGTTAAACTTCAATTGACCAGGAGGATGCACATGCGCAGTTTCGCGATGTTCGCCGCGGCGCTCCTGCTCGGGGCCGGTTTGACCGGTACCCTGATCCAGGCGCAGGAAGCGAAGGGCGACGAAAAGAAGGTTGAAGAGCCGGCCAAGGCAGCGCCCACGGTGTACAAGATTGGCGTCGATGGTGCCACGTGAGCGGGCTGAGGCCCGGCGGTCGTCAAGACCCTCTCCAGCCTGGATGGCGTGGAAAAAGCAACGTGGGACAAGAAGAAGCAGGAAGCCACGGTGACGATGAAGGAAGGCAAGACCCTCGAAAAAGAGAAGGTCGTCAAGGCCTTCGAGGACTCGAACTACGAAGTCCGCTCATTCGCCAAGGAAGGCGAAGTGGAAAAGAAGGAAGAGAAAAAAGAAGGCGAAGGCAAGTAGCATCCTCTTCGAGGGGCGCCCAAGGGCGCCCCTCGATTCTTCCATAACCCGATGACAACAGATGGGTAAAGCTTTCATAGGTATCCTCCTGTTTCTCCTTGCCGCCTGCGCGGCTCAGCCCGAGCAAATGCAGGACTTGCGTTCGGACGCCCGTGAATATCGCGTTGTGTTGCCATATGAAACGTGAGGGGAAGACTGACCTGGTTTCGATCAGTTGATCGCGCGCCTGGCAGGCGTTCACCGAGTGTGGGAAGTTGAACCGGGTATCTTTGCAGTTGTCCACACGGGCGATTGCGCGCAGTTGGTGCGCGACCTCAAGTCTCTGGCGGTCGAGCAAGGCGCCCATTTGCAAAGCTGCGAACTTGCTCAATAAGGCCTTTGGCGAGCGGCCAGGGCGCCACCTGGATTTCCGACAAGTTTGGAATCATTCCGCCGAGCGGCCTGTTGTGCCGTCGCTAACCCCCTTTTTCACTTTTGTGGAGGAACCCATGAGTTATGTGAAGTGGATTGCAGCGGCAGTGGTTTTGGCGGCATCCGTTGCCGCTGTTGGCTGCCAGCAGCAAGCTGCAAATGGCGATGCCAAGAAATGCACGCCATGCGCGAACGCGACTTCGGCGGTCTATGACGTCACCATTGACGGCATGAGCTGAGGCATCAAGTGAGTGAAAAAGGTCAAAGAGACCCTCTCGCGCCTGGATGGCGTGGACAAAGTGGACGTAAATTTCGACAAGAAGCTGGCGTCAGTGTCGATGAAACCCGGAAAAGAACTGGGCAAAGACACCGTTGAGAAGGCGATTGCGGACGCGGGATTCACAGTTGCGGCCTTTGGCAAGAAAGGTTGATGTCGCGCAAGGGAAGGCAGGGCGCTTGCCCGCCCTGCCTTTTTCTGGAACCCAAGGTGGCAGAGCGCGTTCCATTTTTGAAAGGAGTCACCATGAACCGCCTGATTACCGCCATCGCGCTTTTCGCCCTCTCGCTGGGCTTTGCGCTTCCGCTGAACGCTGCCGCACATTCTCGCACTTACGAGCCGCAACTGTTGTGAAGGGGCTGATGCCCGCCCCCGATGCCCGTGAAGGCATCCTATACGCTGAGACTTGAAGGCCTCGCGGACAAAGATTCCGTCGAGGCGGCCACGAAATTGCTCAAAGCTATCGATGGCGTTGAAACCGTTGCTATCGACGCCGAAACGAACATCGCCACCGTCACGCTCAAAGCAGGAAAAACGCTCAGCGAAGACGCGCTCAAAGCGGCGTTCAAAGATTCAAAATACACGTTCAAGGAATTTGCGCTCGCCGAGTAATCAGCAGCAGCGCGGGAATTTCAGCAGCGCCTGCAGCACCTGTTCAGTACGCACAGGTGCTGTTGCATTGGAGACCAGCACACAGGGCAGGCTCGGGCACAGGCGCTGAATCTCCGGGTGCAACTGCCCCAGATTGCGCTCCGGCACCACGATGAATTTCTTGCCCATGGCCGCGCTTGCGATGACTCGCTCGGGCAGCGGCGAAAGCGTTTGCAGGACCAGATGATCGACGCCCAACCCCTTCTCGCGCGCGGCATCTACGGCTTCCTGCGCCGCGTGTGCGGTACAGCCATAACTGATGACCAGCCAATCGGTGCCAGCCTCACTCTTGGGTTGCTTATCGAGGCTGCTTCGAGAGAGCGCATCGGTGTTTTCACGCACCAGCTTGTCGAAGTAGCGCGCATCAGCAATTTCGTCGCCCGTGAGTTTGGTATCGAACTTACGCAATAGCTTGAGCGAGCGGGCGCTCGGCAGGCCCGCCGGCGGTTTCAGGTCGCCGAACTTCGCCAGCTCGGCTTCGAGCGAAATGAATACCGGCGCTCGCAACGCCGCCAGAACATGCAAGCCCAGCGCGCAAAGTTCAAAGGCCTGCGGCGCAGTGCTGGGCGCGAAAATCACCGGCGTGCGCCCGTCTGGCAGTGCGTAACGAAGCCGCGCAAGCTGTACGCCATCATGGGGCTCAGAAAGCACCCCCACGAGGAAGGACTGTCCCGGCTCCTGGTCTTCGCACAGGGCCTGCACTTCGACCATCAAGCGCGAAGCGGGCAGCGTTTGCACGACATGATCTTCGGTGATGTCGTGAATCATTGCCGTCGTAGCCAGCCACATGCCGAGCGTATCAAGGATGCGGCAGTCGGGCTCGATACCCTGCGGCTTGGCTTTAGCGCGCTTTGCGTTCGTGCTCACGTGCTTTCTCCTCTTGCCCAAGCTTGCGCAACACCTGCGCCAACGCCGCGTGCGCATCTTTGTTGCCGGGGTCGCGCTCGAGCGCGCGCTCAAACGCGGCTTGGGCATCCTCGAAGCGGCTTTCCTTTGCGGCAAGTGTTCCGTCAAGCATGTGCGGCTGCGGCCACTCGGGCCGCTGTCGCAAAGCTACGGCAAGGTCGCGCTTGCCGGATTCGGTCTCGCCCGCTTCAAACAGCAGGCCCGCGCGCGCCACAAACGCGAGCGTGAAATTCGGGTCGAGGCGAATGGCTTCGTTCAAATCTTTGAGTGCGGGCTGGGGCATCTCCATGCCGCGCTGGATCAGCGCGCGGTTGTAGAGCGCCTCGGGGTTGTTGGGCATGAGTTCAAGCGAGTAGTTGTAGCGTCGCAAAGCGAGGTTGCTGTTGCCGGCAAGGTGGCCAAGGCCCGCAAGATTATTGTAAAGCACGCCCATGATCTGTTTGTCGGTCAGGGGTGTGAGGTAGCAGCCGTTCTCAACGCTCTGCACCGAAAATCGATGCTTGGACCAGACTTCAAGCTCGTCTAATTGAGCGCCGCCCGCGGTGCTTTCGATCAGCGCCTGCACTTTATCTTGGCCTTCGCCATTGACGAACATCACCGCGAAGTGCCCGGGGATGCGCACGCCCGCGACGTTCAGCCCCGCCGCCTGGCCAAACACAATGTAGGCGAGGCTGAGCGTCACGCAGTAGCCGCGCTTGCGGTTGATCACGCGGTCAAAGAACAGGTTTTCAGCGCTGTGGCCGTAGGGGTCATCGGCGTCAAAGCGCAGGCCGAGTTTGCCGTGCACGAACTCAATGAGCGTGAGCATGCGCTGGCGCGGCGAGTTGTCTCGCAGGAGTTCGCGCTTGAGTTCGTGGGTGTAGCGCTCAAAGCGGCTCGTCCAGGCATCGATGTCGGGCAACTCCGCGTTCTCGCCGAAGAACTCGGCTTCATGCTCGCGCGAAAAGAGCAAGAGCGCGCGCGGCAGGTCAAAGTTGTCGCGAGCCAGCATCTGCTCTAGCGACTCAGTGGCAGCCTCGGGTGAACCGCCGTTGCGGGGCTCAGGCGAGACTGATCCGCGCGCCTGGGAAGTGGAGCAGGCCGAGAGGAACAGCAGCAGCAACAGAGGTATCGAGCGACTCATTGGGCGGATTGTAGCAGGGGGTGCACCATTTGGAGTGCGCCGGCTTGCCGGCGCTTTGGAGAGGGCAACAAGCTTCGGCATACAAGCGTCTTCTGGCTACCCGAGGCGCCGGTATTCAATTTCCGAGATCCACTTCAAGTTCTTGGTTGAAGCCTCAGCATGCAGAACCCGTTGGGTGTCTTCCCGGAGTTCGCGCAGGAGGTCTAGGTCGTCTTTCGGTCGAAAGAGTTGCCGTAGACAGCCATGATGCTGTGAGAACTGAATTACCCAAGAGTTCTCGGTTTTGTCTGTGGGCATCCAGCAGGTTGTGAGGCTAAACAGCTTTGACTCACGGGACAGCATGAGAACACTCCCGAAGTCCTCCAGCACAATCCTGTTGAACGCCCAATTTCCTTCCTGACCGGACAACTTGCTTTTGATCAGTGCCGCAATTCCCTCGCCCAAGGGACAGTCACTCAATTGACCGTTCTCAAAACGCGACGGTTCAATCGAAAAGGCAGCGGACTCAAGCAGCAGGATGTCGCCAATCACTTTGGGCCTCGACGGAAAGGCTCGTGGATTTGCTGCACGAGAAAGCGCCGGCAAGCCGGCGCACTCCAAAACTATTTCTTCTTCAGTGTTACGGGCACATCGACCGTCTGGCCGGTGATCACCGTGAACGTAGCCGAGGTGTCCTCGTAATCGGGATGTTTGAAATAGATGGTGTAGGTGTCCTGCGGCAGGTCTTTGATGGTGAAGGCGTTTTCCGTGGTGCTTTGCGCCATGCTGCCGTCGGGGTTGAAGAAGTCGAGGAACGTAAACGGCTTCTTGTAGGTCGCACCCTTGCTGTCCTTGATTTCGTAGGTGAGCTGATAGGCTTCGTCGATGTTCAAGTCGGTGTTGGTCACGATGATCTTGGCGCTGCCGCTGGAGATCACGTTGAACTCAACGTTCGTGACGCGGCCCGTTTCGAACACAACGTTGTTAATGCGTGTGGGTGCGTAATTCGTGATCGAGAGGATGACGTTGTAGGTGCCGGGCGGCAGATTCTTGATGTCGAATTCCTTCTTCTCGAACAAGTTCACCACGCCGTTCTCACCCAGGGTGAGTTGGCCGCCCTTGGGGTCTTCAAGCGTGACCACTCCCAGAATCGTGTTCGGCGGAAAACCTCCTGACTTGGCGTTTTCCAGGCCCTTGGCGATTCCGTGCAGTGTGGCGCCATCGCGCGGCAGCACGAGTGAAAGGCCGGCTACGTTGGCCTGCACATTGAGATAGGGTTTGGTGAGCATGCCGTACTTGTCGCTGCGCACCGTGAGTTTGTAGGCGCCGGGGCTCAGGCCCTTGATCTCGAAGTTGCCGGTTTTCGGGTCGCAGTCGGCGCGCGTGGCTACGATTTCCTCAATGGGACTGAGCTGCTGGTCGGTGTCGGCGGGCGAGCCGTCTTCGTTCTGAGCGTTGACTGGGTTCACCCACACGCGAACGGTGCCCTCGGGTACACCGCCGCCGTCCAGGCTTACAGTGCCGCTGATGGTGACGGTTACGTAATCAATGTTGAATTCGATATCCTGCGCCTTGTCCACGCGGATGGTCTTGCGCACCAAGTTGGGAAACGGCAGCGGTATGCCCTCGAGCTTTTGCGCAATCTGGTAGGTGCCAAGGGGCACGCTGCGGAATTCGTAGTTGCCCTGATCGTCCGTCGTGGTCTGGTTGACCGCCGTTCCGCGCCGGCCCTGGCCGTACATCACGAGGCCTTTGCTGGCGTAAGGCTGGCCGTCAACGCGCACGCGGCCGTAGATGCGCGCCGTGCCGGGTCGCTGGTCGTAAAGATCAAAGCGTGTGCGCTCGCCGCGCTTGACGATTACAGAAGAAGCCGGATTCGGGATGAAGAACGACATGAAATCCGTGTCGAAACGCTTGACTGTGTATGTGCCGGCCTTGAGCCCCGAGATCTCGTAGGCGCCATTGCTGTCGGAGTAGGCAGTGCGCACGAGAATGTCGCTGTTCTCTGAGCCGAGCAATTGAAGCGCCGCCGTGACAGCCGCGTCACTGATTGGCTTTTCCTGCGAATCGAAAACGCGGCCGAAGATCACGCCGCCGGCAACGAGCACGATGTTGTACTCAATCGTCGCTCCCGCCTTGACCTCCATGGCCTTGCTGACGTGTTTCTCGTATTGGCGCGAGTTGGCCAGCACGATGTACTTCTTGGGCTTGAGGCCGTCGATGCGGTAACTGCCGTCCTCTTTGCTGTGGATGGCAGGGGGCACAATGCTGTTTGAGCCGCGGTCAGGCAGTTCTTCGCCAAAGAAAGCGTTCATGATCTGGCCCAGTTGCTGCGGCCCGTCGCCCTCGTAGGCGGCAACGGCCACGCCCGCCAAGGGCTCGCCTGCTTCATCAGTGATCTTGCCAGTGATGCTGCCCGCAGGCACAAGCGTGATCAGCACGTTCTCGGTGGGGGCGCCCGGCGTGACCTGAACTTGCGTTTCGCCGTTCGAATAACCCTGGGCCGAAGCGCAAATTGCGCGCGCGCGGTTCTTGTCGCCCGAGGGGGGAATATACTTCAGCGAGAAGCTCCCGTCCGACTCGCTGGTGGTGCTGACCGCGCGAGGCGGCAGCGCCAGACCCACGACCATTTCTCCGCCCTGCAGAATCGGGTTGTTGTTGAAGTACACGGCAGCGCCCGCAATGCCGTTCATTTTTTCGTCTACCACGCGGCCGCGCACGATGCAGCCGTCTTCCAGCAGCAAGTCGGGCGCTTGCACCGTTTTTCCCGCTTCAGGCATGACTGAGACCGAGGCCACGGCGTAATCATCGGCCAGCGCGCGCACTTCAATGCCGCCCATGCCGGCAGGGCCCTGGCCCGTCGCTGCGCCGGGTGAACCGCGCGGCGCGCGTCCCATGATCGAGGGTGGTGCATTCTCGAATCGGTACTTGCCCTCGGCGTCCGTCACCTGGGATCCAAAGGAGCCGCCCAGCATCGTGGTCAGTTCCACGCGCGCACCTGCTACGGGCGCCTTGTCGCTCTTCTTCAGCACGCGGCCTTCGACGATGCCCGCCTGAATCAGCACAAAGGTCAGCAGCTCAACGTTGGCGAATTCCGCCAGTTCGGTGTTCTGTGAATCCCGCGTCAGCGGATTGAACTCGTTGGAGACCCAGCCCTTCTTGATGGCCTTGACGGTGTAATTGCCCGGCGGAATCTGCGTGACTTCGTACTTGCCCTGCACGTCGCTCAGGACGGGCTTGAAGCGCCCAAGCAAGCGAGCGAGCCGATCCTCGCGCGCGTTCATGCGTGGCGCCGAGAGCACAATCGAAACGCCTTCAAGAGGCTTGCTGTCGTCGCCCGAAATCACCGCGCCATGCACGCGCGCGGGGTGAAACAGCTTCAGCTTCAAGTTGTTGATAGATGGCTGATCGGCAGTGATCTTGAATACGTCTGTCGCGGCTACCGCGTAATCTTCCCGCAGGCAGGCAACGAAGTACGGCTCGCCGGACTCGACGGTGGCCTCATAGTTGAATTCGCCCTTCTCGTTGGTGCTGGCGCTAGGGCCGCTGACAGTGTTGCCGTTCTCGGGCAACAGTACCACAGAGACCCCCGCCAGCGGCGCATCCTCAGAATCCACCACAATGCCGCTGATCTTGCCGGTGATTGGCAGCGTCTTGGGCAACACGGGTTCTGGCGTCTTTTCTGGAGCGGGGGAGTTTGACTCACGCCCCGAGGCATCCGGAGTCTTGCGAGCCCAAGGCTTGTTCGAAGTCTCTTCATCCGCAATGCGGTTTTCACGTGCGCCCTTGCCAGGTCGTTCGCTCTGGAAAACAAAAAACAGCCCGACGAGTCCCAAAACAAGAAAGAGTAAAACGCCAATCATCACCGGCAGCTTGGAGCGTTGCATGGAGTTTCCCGAGTCGAGATATCTTCAATGTCAGTGCGCAGTTATGGTCACGAAACGCCGCCAATTCTCACGCAGCTTTGGATAGTGCCGGCTTCCAACTTCGCCGAGGCTTCGTTGGACAGGTGCCGGCGCTTTGGACGGCGACGCTTGCGTCGCCGCCATTCCCGCGATTGACGAGCTTGGCAAGACCAACGACGCAGCTGGGCAAGCCTCGCTGGATGAACGCGCCGGCGTGCTGGCGCGCACCAAAGAAACTACCGCACTACCTTGATATTGCCCCAGTTGGCGCGATCCTGAATGTCGGCGTTGTCAGCCGCGCTCACTTCGAGCGTAATCTCATTGACGTTAAGCACGTCCAGGTTGATGTCGATTGGAGTCGACGAACGGCGAATGACACCGGACTCGTAGATGAGTTTGCCGTCAACGTAAACTTTGAACTCCACACTGGCGAGGTCACCGGCACTATCGTCGACACCGATGGTCGCCACCAACTTGCTGTAACCCTTGCGCAGCGAAAACTTGAGACTGCTTAGCGCGTGCACGCCCAGGCCTTTGGCAAAGGTGCGCCCGCGCATCGTGAGCGAGCCGCCGCCCTGCGCGCGGTCGCGCCGCACCTTGAAAAGGTAATTCTCGTACTTGAAATCGGCGGGCAGGTAGTAGGGCCGCTCTTCGGGCGTTGCGGAGAACTCAAGGTCGCTCAGGTAGACGTAGCGGCCGTTCTTCAGGGTCACGCCGATCAGGTTGCGCTCTTCAATGACAATCTTGCCTAGCGTGTGCTCCAGCTCAATCTTCCCGCCGCCCCAAGCCTTGATTCGAGCACTCAAGACACTGCCGTCACGGAACGTGAAAATGCCAAACAGCGACTTGTCGGGGGCCGGCGCCTTGGTCTTGCGCACAATGCCGCGCACGCGGCTCCACACGAACTTGTCGTCGGCCTTGAGCAAAGCATTGTAAACCGTCAAGCCGGTCTTGGTCACGCGCACCAGCTCTGCTCGGGGGTCGCCGCCATCGGGTTCAAAGTGAAGGTAATCTTTGGTGTCCTTGTCTTTGGGATCTATGTCAGGCAGGACGCCGGGCTTGACGGTCGCACAGTTTTCAATGCGCGCGACAGTGTTGATGTCGATCGTCAACTCCCCAAGACGTGGCGAAATGAGTTTGAACAGATCCTCATTATCTTCGGGGCCATCCATAGGTGCGCCAAAGAGCAGATCGCCGTTATTGAGCAATACTCTTAGCGGCGTCTCATCAAGTTTGCGTTCAACGGCCGCGTTGCCAAAGGCCACTTCTTCAACTTCGTCCAGGCCAATGCGCTCGGGGACGTCGCTGCCCGCAACCTTAATTTCCAATCGGTTGACATTATCCAGACGAACAATGTCTCCCTCGACTGCGGGCTTGAAAATCGAAGTAACCTTGGCGCCGGCAAATAGCGGGGCGGCAGAAAGCAGGCAAACCGCAATGGCAAGTCTCATGAATATGCTCCTGTCCCGGTTCAATATACGAACGGATGACGCAATGGAACCCACGGGACTTCTGACTAAACAGCAAACCGAACCGGCGCTGCACGAAAAATGTCCTGCCATTAATGCAGCGCTGGCGTGTCTGCTGTCAGTTTGGCAATAAGTTTCCGGATCGCAACTATTGCCGCCCGCTGGATTTGCGGGACGAAATCGCTAAGACCCCTTGGCACTTCGCTTGCTGTCGCACGCTCTTTACACCGATTCGGAGGCTTTTCGACATGCCCGCCAAGCAGATTGTGTTCGATACAGAGGCTCGTGAAAAGATTGCCCAAGGCGTTGCCAAGCTGGCGCGCGCAGTGGTTTCAACGCTCGGCCCCAAGGGCCAGACTGCGGTTCTCGATAAGGGCTGGGGCGCCCCCAACATCACTAAAGACGGTGTGAGCGTTGCCGAAGAAATTGAACTGACCGACCCGTACGAAAATTGCGGCGCTCAGATGGTCAAGGAAGTCGCAACCAAGACGTCCGACGTCGCCGGCGACGGCACCACAACCGCCACATTGCTCGCGCACACGATTTACGGCGAAGGCCTCAAGCGCGTCGTCGCGGGTTTCGACCCGGGCGCGCTGTATAGTGGCATAAAAAAAGCTGTCGCCCGCGCGACCGAGGAGCTCAAGGGCCTCTCGCGCAAGGTGGACGGCGCCAAAGATATTGAATTCGTCGCCAGCGTCGCCGCCAACGGCGATGTGCGCGTGGGCAAGATCATCGCCCAGGCCTACGAGAAAGTCGGCAAACACGGAGTAGTCACCGTTGAAGACGGCAAGGGCGCGGAAACCGAAGTGAAGGTCGTTGAAGGCATGCAGTTCGATCGCGGCTTCATTTCGCCCAACTTTGCGAACAAGCAGGAGACGATGACCTGCGAGTTCGAGAACCCGCTGATTCTGGTGTTTGAAGACAAAATCACGAACGCACATGCGCTGGTGCCGCTGCTCGAAAAGGTCAGCCAGGGCAACCGCCCGCTGTTGATCATCGCCGAGAGCATTGAAGGCGAAGCGCTGGCCACGCTCGTGGTCAACAAGCTGCGCGGCGTTCTGAACGTTTGCGCCGTCAAAGCTCCCGGCTACGGCGACCGCCGCAAGGCCATGTTGACGGACATCGCGGTCTTGACTGGCGCGACGGCGCTCATGACGGACACCGGCGGCAAGCTTGAAGATGTGACCCTTGCCCAGCTTGGCACCGCCAAGCGCATTATCGTGGACGCTGAGTACACCACGATCCGCGAAGGCGCCGGCAAGGCCAAGGACATTCAGGCGCGCATTGCCGAAATCAAACGCGAGATTGAAACCACGACCAGCGATTACGACCGCGAAAAACTACAGGAACGCCTGGCCAAACTTGCCGGCGGTATCGGCGTCATCAAGGTCGGCGCGCCCACCGAGCCCGAAATGAAAGAGCTTAAGGCCCGCGTGGACGACGCCAAGCACGCCATCGAAGCCGCGCAGGAGGAGGGCATTGTCCCCGGCGGCGGCGTGGCCATGCTGCGGGTGAGCAATGAAGTAGCGAAACTCAAGGGTTCAAGCGAAGCTGAGCAGGAAGGCATCAATATCATCGTTGATGCGCTCAAGAAGCCGATCAAGCAGATCGCCGAGAACGCCGGCAAGCACGGTGCGCTCGTGGCGCAGAAAGTGCTCGACAACAAGAGCAAGAACTTCGGCTACAACGCCGCCACGGATGAATACGGCGACATGTACCAGTTCGGCATCGTCGATCCGCTCAAGGTCTCTCGCACGGCCCTTGAGAAGGCCGCCAGCGTTTCGGGCCTGATGCTCATGACCGACGCCATCATCACCAAGGTGCCGGAAAAGCACGACCACGACCACGGCGAAGAAGACCACGGCGATTACGAAGACTAGGGAAACGGCAATTCTGAATTCTGATTGCGGAATTCTGAATTGAAGGAGCGGCTCGTGAACAAAGTTTCCAAGGATTGGCCCTTTGCCGAGGGCACTCGCATTGAAGTTGGCAGCGAAGTCAAAGCCGTCGTGACCGCCGATGCCGCCATGGCGCAAATGGTGAACGCGCTGCCTTTTGTCGATATCGCGCGTTCCTTTGCAATGTGCGACTCGCAGGCCAAAGCCGCGCGCAAGCTGGAAGATCTCTCGGCCGGCAAGATCAGCGCGGACAAGGCCAAAGAGATTGTCGCCAAGGCTTACACGCAGCGCATGGTGCGCGTGAAGAACATCAAGTCAGACCAGGACGTAACGATTCAACGAGAGAAGTAACAGGACGACAATTCTGAATTCTGATTTCTGAATTCTGAATTGGCCCGAGGTGAACGAGACACATTCAGAATTTACGGAGATTGCAATGGCCACCAAGTTCCGCCCGCTCGACGACAACATCGTGATCAAACCCGCCGTGGCCGAAGAGAAATCCGCCGGCGGTATCCTGCTGCCCGACGCCGCGAAGGAAAAACCCATCAAGGGCTCCGTCGTCGCGATCGGCCCGGGCCGCACCCTGAAAAACGGCAAGCGCCTCGAGCCCAGTGTGAAAATCGGCGACGTCGTTCTGTACGGCAAATACGCCGGCAACGACATCAAGATCGACGGCGTCGAGCACAAAATCGTGCGTGAAGCCGAGCTGCTGGCGAAAGTGGAATAAGGCAGTCGTCGGTAGTCGGTCATCGGTCGCCGGAACAAAACCGCGCCGATTTTCGACACCGACGACCGAACACCGACGACCGACTACCGAGACAAGACCATGGCTAAACAGATCCTGTACGACCTCGAAGCCCGCGCAAAAATCGCTAAGGGCGTTCACCAGCTTGCCCGCGCCGTCAAGCAAACGCTCGGCCCCGCCGGCCGCCTCGCCCTGATGGGCAAAAGCTTTGGCGGCCCCCAGGCCGTCAACGACGGCGTGACCGTTGCCAAGGAGATCGAGTTGCCCGATCCCTTCGAAAACATGGGTGCCAAGCTCGTGCAGGAAGTCGCCAGCAAGACCAACGACGAAGCCGGCGACGGAACCAGCACGGCAACCGTGATTGCCGAAGCCGTGCTCGATGAAGGCCTCAAGATGCTGGCCACCGGCATCGGCCCGCAGGACCTAAAGCGCGGGATCGACAAAGCCGTGATTGTCGCGGTGAACTTCATCAAAGAGAACGCCAAGAAAATCAAGAACGACGAGGAGCTCAAAGCCGTCGCCACGATTTCAGCCAATCAGGACGCCGAAGTGGGTGGACTCATGGCCGAAGCGATCAAGAAGGTCGGCGACGAAGGCGTGGTCACGGTGGAAGAAGGCAAGGGCCTCAAGACCGAGCTGGAATACGTTGACGGCCTGAGCTTCGACAAGGGCTACATGAGCCCCTATTTCATCACGAACCCCAACGACCTCACCTGCGAGTTCGAGAACCCCTTTATTCTCTTCTACGAGAAGAAGATCTCCAGCGTGCGCGAGCTGATTCCGCTGCTGGAACTCGTGGCGCAGCAGGGCAAAGCCCTGCTCATCGTAGCTGAAGACATCGACGCCGAAGTGCTGGCCACGCTCGTGGTCAACCGCCTGCGCGGCAACCTGCAAGTGTGCGCGGTCAAGGCGCCCGGCTTTGGAGATCGCCGCAAGGCCATGCTCGATGATCTCGCGATTCTCTGCGGCGGCCAGCACATCAGCGAAGATCTCGGCATCACGCTTGAATCCGTCAAGATCGAACAGCTCGGCAAAGCCAAGCGCGTAACCGTGGACAAAGACAACACCACGATCATCGAAGGCGGCGGCAAGAAGAAGGAAGTCGAAGTGCGCTGTACACAACTGCGCAGCCAGATCGAGCAGAGCCAGAGCCAGTACGACAAAGAGAAACTGCAAGAGCGCCTGGCCAAACTCGTGGGCGGCGTTGCCATGATTCGGGTAGGCGGCCATACTGAAGCCGAAATGAAGGAACGCAAGTTCCGCGTTGACGACGCGCTGCATGCCACGCGCGCAGCCAAGCAGGAAGGCATAGTGCCCGGCGGCGGCGTGACGTACCTGCGCGCAGCCCAGGCCATTCGCGCCGCAAAGTTCAGCGGCGATGAACGCTACGGTGCGCAGGTTCTCGCGGCAGCGCTGGAAGTGCCCACGCGCCAGATTGCGGACAACGCAGGCCAGGACGGCCGCCTCGTGGTCGAGAGCATCAAGGAGAAGGACACCTTCAGCTACGGCTACAACGCGCTCAAGGGCGAATACGGCGACATGCTCAAGGCGGGCGTGATTGACCCGGCCAAGGTTGCGCGCTGCGCTATCCAGAACGCGGCTTCCGTGGCGGGTCTGATTTTGACCACCAATACGCTTGTCACCGAGGTCAAGGAGCACAAAGCGGTCGCCGGGGCAGTGGCGTAGCACGGGCCTCCCGGCCCGTGCAGGGACGCGGCATTCTGCGCCCCTGCGAAAGACTGGCATGGAAGAAATCCGCTTCCACTCGGCGTACACGGATGCCTCGGGCAACCGCCACGCGCAGTTCGAGTGGGGCGCGATCAAAGGCGAAGTTACGCTAGACGCAAAGCGCGGCATCGTGAACCTGGAAGCCGCACGGCTGACTCGGGAGCAAGAAGTCGCAATCAAGCGGGCATGGCGCGAAGCGCCGGAAAACCGGCAGAAGGTTTGAGCATCCGGAAACCGGAGGAAATCAAACGGAGCAAAAGCTGAAGTGGCGCTACTTGGCGAGAACTCAAAGCATCGGTTCTGCGTCCAAGACAAATTCCTGTCCGGAGAACGCCATGAAAGTCGCTTCCGTTGCAACACTGCTGGCTATGTTGATTCTGATGGTGGGGATGCTGGCCTTCCAGGCGCAGCAGCCCGTGCAGGCGCAGGGCAAGGGCTTTGAGTACGGTTACATCGTCAAGGTAAGCCGCGCTGAAAGTTATGACCTTGAGGTCGAGCGTTGGGCGGCGCAGCCCAAGGATAAGCAATACCTGGCGGCGCACGTGTTCGTCTATGAAACGGGCGAAAACGTTCACATCGAACGCCTCAACGCGCTGAACCTGATGAACAAGCTGGCGGGCGAAGGCTGGGAAGTGGTGGATTCGCGCGACGGTTTGATTCGCCGCGCCAAATAGTGCGGGTCAGGCCCGCCTGCAACGGGTGTTATGGCCAAGCGCGACTACTACGAAATCCTCGGCGTCGAGAAGAATGCCTCGGCCGATGAGCTCAAGAAGGCTTACCACAAGCTCGCGCTGAAATTTCACCCTGACCGCAATCAGGGTGACAAAGAGGCCGAAGGCAAATTCAAGGAAGCCGCCGAGGCCTACGGTGTGCTTTCCGACGAGCAAAAGCGCCGCAGCTACGACCAGTTCGGCCACGCCGGCGTGGATGCCCAGGGATTCCCCGGCGGCGGCCAGTTCACCAACGTTGAAGACATCTTCAGCGCCTTTGGCGACATTTTCGGCAGCAGCGTATTCGGCGACTTCTTCGGCGGCGGCGGCCGGGGCGGCGGTCGCGGCCAGCGCCGTGCACGGCGCGGCGCTTCACTGCGCTGCGCCGTTGAATTGAATTTTGCCGATCCCGTTGAGGCCATCGAAAAGACCATCGAGTTGCGCCGCGGTGAACTGTGCGAAACCTGTCACGGCTCTGGCGCCAAGGCGGGCACCAAGCCAAGCATCTGTAACACCTGTGGCGGCGCGGGCGCAGTGATGTCCAGCGCGGGCTTTTTTCAGATGCGCAGCACTTGCCCGCAATGCGGCGGCACCGGCGAGGTCATCACTGATCCCTGCGGCACATGCCGCGGTGCGGGCCGCGTAGTCAAGCCGCGCGAAATAAAGATCAAGGTTCCGGCGGGCATCGAAGACGGCATTACGCTGCGTGTTGCGGGCGAGGGCGAATCGGGTGATCCCGGAGCAGAGTCCGGTGATCTGCTTTGCGACGTTCGCATCAAGCCGCACCCGGTGTTCAAGCGGGCCGAGGCCGACGTCTACCTCGTGGTGCCAATCTCGTTTGCACAAGCCGCTCTGGGCGCGAGCATCGAAGTGCCCACGCTGCGCGGCAAATCCGAGCTCAAGGTTCCGCGAGGCACGCAAAGCCAAACGGTGTTGAAACTCAAGGGTGAAGGTTTCCCAAGGCTGGGAGGCTACGGCAAGGGCGACCAGTTGGTGGAAGTCGTCGTGGAAGTGCCGCGCAAGTTGACCAAGGACCAGGAGAAACTGCTGCGTTCGTTTGCAGAAACCGAAGACCAGAACGTAACGCCCGAGCGCCAGGGTTTCTTGGACATGATGAAAAAGCTGATCGGAAAGTAGCACCGGCCTTCCGACCCGTGGTCCTTTCGAACAGCTCAGGAGTTAGGAATTTGTGGTAATGCGTTGAATGAACGAGGCATTCATGGCCAAGAAAGCTGAAAACCCCAGGGATCCCGCAAAGGTCACCGAGCAGGAAGCGGCCGACAAAGCCCCTGAAGATGTTGTTCACAACGCCGCCGAAAGCAAGGCTTCAGCCGATGCACTTGCCGGAGAAGCGATTGCGGGCAGCGATGTTCCCGATGAGCGAAAAGTCGCGGCGCTGCGCCAGTTACCCGACGCCGACTTGCTGGCGCTGGCCAAGCGCGCCGCGGAATCGGAACACTGGCTCGATGTCGCGCGCCGCTCCCAGGCCGAATTCGAGAATGCCAAGAAACGCCTCGAGCGAGAGCAGGCGGAAACCGCCAGGTATATTGTGGGCTCCTTTGCCAAAGAATTGTTCGCGCCCATCGACAATCTCGAACGCGCCATGGCCGCCAGCGAGAAATCCAAAGACTTCCAGGCGCTTTTCGACGGCCTGAAACTCACGCACCAGGCCATGCTCACCTCGCTGGCCAACAGCGGCCTGAGACCCATTGACGCGCAAGGCAAGCCCTTTGATCCCAGCGAGCATGAAGCCCTGATGATGAGCAACGACGCCAAGCTCGCGGATAACACCGTGTCGCAAGTTTTCGAGAAGGGCTGGAGGCTCCACGACCGCGTGCTGCGCCCCGCCAAAGTAGTCGTGAACAAAAAGGCTTGACGCGTCAAGAGTAGTCTAATTGCAAATTTTCGATTGTAAATTGAACTCATGCCCACTTACGAATACCGCTGTGAAGCCTGCAAGCACGAGTTCGAGGTGTTCCAGAGCATGAGCGCCAAGCCGGTGAAGGTCTGCCCGAAGTGCAGGAAGCGCCGCGTCAAGAAACTCATCAGCAAGGGCGGAGGTCTGATTTTCAAGGGCAGCGGCTTCTATTTGACTGATTACGCCCGTTCCAAGGAAGGCGCCGTCAAATCGGAAACAACGGCGCCGGCCGAGACAGCAGCCAAGGACAATAAGCCGGACTCGACGGGCCCCGCTGAAAGTACGCCCACCAAAGATGCCGCGCTGAAGAAGGAAGCCACGCCTTCCAAAGAGCCCGAGAAAGCCTCAAAATCCGCCCGCAAGAAGTAACGCGAATTCCGCAACGGCGCGCGCATGCCGGCGTTAACATGAAATCCCCGTCCCCCGCTGCGAGGCGCCCATGCAAGGCCTTGCCCGATTTTCGCTTGTTGCCGTTATCGTGCTCGCCGCGATCTTGCTCGGCTCGTGGGCCTATCTGACCGCGCGCTACGGCAGCGTCGAAGAATTCATGGCCAGCGAAGACAGCCCCTACTGGCGCCCCGGCTCGCCCAGCGAAGCCCACGACGAACCTGACAGCGAAGAAGGCCGCTCGCTCACGGAGCGAACCGCAGACACCGTAAAGGCCGGCAATATCCCGGATGACGCAGGCGGTGGCTGGCGCAAGGCCGAGCCCGAGAAAGCCCCCGAAGAAGGCATAGGCAAGACCGCTGATGCCGCGCCCCAGAGCACGATCGAAGCGCGCATCGACACGCCATTCAGCGATCTCGCCATTCAGACCGAAGACGAAACACTTACGCGCAACAGCATCAAGTCTTCGCTCAGACCATTCTTTGTGCGAACGAGGCCCAATACGTCTGCGCGCAGCGGCTACACGGATGACAGGGCGTACAAGCTCGCTCGAGTTGAAGGCGGTGTGAAGTCGCCGGAGCTGCAGGAACTTGAGAAAGCCGGCGTCGTGCTGATTCGTGGCCGAGTGGTCGAAAACCAGAAACTGCAGGGGCTTGAGAATGTCGTAGTGGCTGCCGTGCTGAAGAAGGGAGAACCGTCCTCTCTGCGCGCGATCACCAACGGCAACGGCGAGTTCGTACTCTACCTGTCAAAGGAAGACGCTGAAGCGTGCGACGCAACAACTCGTGAGGCCCGTCTTTGCATTATTGCCGACGGCATGAGCCCAGTAGCCGCGCGCACCGAGCGCCTGCAGATCACTTCTGAGGCCAATTCCAACGGAATGCACGAAATCAAGCTCGAAAAATCGCGCGGCTTGCGCGTTCGGGTGCGCGTGACCAACCCCCGCCCCATAGAAGAGTCCGTGCGCGTCTGGTGCGAGTTACGCGACGAAAGCGGGCCCACGTTCGACGACCACATCTTCATGAGCCTGATCGCGCCCGCGCAAGGCGATATCGTGTTTCGCTTGCCGCGCGGCCATATTGGCCAACTGCGTGTCGGCGCGAGCGGCAATGGCTGGGCGGCCGACGCAGTAGAGACTGACAAGCTCTCCAAGGATCTCGTGACCGTACAAGTGACGCTGCGTCCCGCACGCTCAAGCCTGTGCCAGGGCATTGTCTGCTCCAATTGGTACGAGGATGGTGCGGCCGGAGATGGGGTGGCGGCTGCGCGCATTGCCGCAGTCAACACGACGGACGTGACGTACGCAGGAGAGGATGGCCGCTTTGAGTTCTACGCCCGCCAGCAGTCCGAAGAGCGATTGCTTCGTATCACCACGGTGCAGGGGTTTGCCAGAACCTACAACCTTGAACACAGGCAAAAGAGTGATGAGGAGCGAGCCATGGTGCGCTCCTCGTTTGACGCGAAAAGTCAACGGTACCAATGGCAGCTCCTGGCACCGCTGAAGGTGACAACAGCGGTTGTGCTGGATGCCGTTGTAAGCAGCAAACGGCCGATGCGGCTGATTGCCCTGACTCAGGCGGCCATTGTGTTCACGCGTTCGCCAGATGAGCAAGTTTCCAGGTTGTGGTCGGGCGGAGTTCCGGTCGCGATAGACCAGAGGGAGTATTCGTTCAAGTCCGTTTCGTGGGGAGCGCGTGCGTTTGTGCTCTACGCGGGCGAGAGTTCCTCAAAACTCGAGCCTATCGCCACCTACACATGCGAAGTCAATTTCTGGGAGGATCCTGACGTCAACATTATTTATCCCGCAACACGAGGCCGCTGTACCGTAATCGTACGCATGCCCGTAATGCGCAACTAGCGCAGTTTGTCGAGGTGCAGCGCGTAGGCCGGCAGGCCAAGCATTTCTCGTGCGACAAAAAACGGCTCGCGCCTTAGCGTGTTTCCTCCGCAAGGCGCGGCTTCGGTGCGGGCGACTCCGGCCTGTTCGAGCACGAGGCGGCAGCGGGCTACGTGAAACCATTGGCTTACAACTAGCGCGGATTTCATGCCGCGTTGTTTCATGAGTGCCGCAACGCGCTGTCCGCTGTCACGCGTTGTTTCGGAGTCGTTGTCGATGATGATGGCGTCGCGGTTCACGCCGCGGCTGGCGAGCCAGTCGGCCATGACGTGGGCCTCGGCGTAGCCGCCTTCGCCGCCGCCGGTGACGACAATCGTGGGCGCGCGCTTGGCGCGGTAGAGCGTAAGCGCGTGATCCAGGCGATATTGCAGTGCGTCGCTGGGTGTGCGGCCTTTGCGCACAGCCGCGCCGAAGACCACAATGCAATCAGCGCGTTCATCAGATTGGCGACCACCCAGAAACCAGAGCGAGCCCGTAAGGCAGATGGCGATGCCGCCAGCCACAATCGATGCGCGCTTGACGAAGATACCCAGTTTGTAAAGCGCTTGGCGCATCCCCGCTTATCGGCAAAGAAACCGCCGCGGCTACATCACATCGCGTTCTTTAATGTCTTCGCCGCAGTACATGCAGCGCATGGCCGTGCGCCGGTTTTTGCGTCCGCAGGCCACACATTCACGCGGCTGGCCTTGCGGCTTGTAGCGGCCATCGGCGACTCCGTCCGATAAATCGATTTCTTCCATCAGTTTGAGGAACTCCGGCTCCTTGAAGAGGCCTTTCTGCTCGCAGAACGTGAGCAGCGTTTTCAGCACGAGCGCATGGCGCGTCATCAGGTCTTCCAGGCGGTCAACGGCGCCCAGCGCGTGGCGCGCGTCGCTTTGCGCCTCGGTCTGCTGTTGGGCGTTGTACGTGCTGTTGTGATAGCGGCTGACAAATCCGTAGTGCATGGCGGCCTCCTCGCAAGAGCATAGCGTTCAGGCACGCCGGTGCGAATACAGCGGGAAACTCTGTTTGTAATTCAGGACTTGTCGCGCATCTCGGTGGCGGCGGCCACAAAGCGCGGCTCGAGCAGCGCCTTTACATGCACTGTGTTCTCGTCGTAACTCACGTCAAGAATCTTGCCGTGCTGCTTTAGGTAGGCCAGCAACTTGCCGTTGGCGGCGCTGAAGCTCCAGTCCAGTTTGGTCTCGCGCTCTTCGACAATCTCCTGAACGCGATGCTCCAGCGTGTCGATGCCCGTGCCATTGAGGGCCGAGATTTCGACATGATCCGGGTAGCGCTCGTAAAGCTGCGCCAGCAGCGGCCGGTCGCGCACGCAATCGATCTTGTTGAAGACCATCAGCGTGCGCTTGTGTGCCGCACCCACCTCACCCAACACGGCGTCCACCGCGTCAATCATTTCCTGCACGGAGGGGTGGCTCAGGTCCACGACGTGCAGGAGCAGGTCCGCTTCGCGCACTTCTTCAAGTGTGGCCTGGAAGCTGGCCACGAGCTTGTGCGGCAGGTTGCGGATGAAGCCTACGGTGTCGCTCAAGAGCACCTTATGGTCGGGCAATTTCCAGATGCAGGTGCGCGTGTCGAGCGTGGCAAACAGCTTGTTTTCCGCCAGCACGCCCTCTTGCGTGAGCGCATTCATGAGCGTGCTCTTGCCCGCGTTGGTGTAGCCCACGATCGCAACCTGGAACAAATCGCTGCGGCGCGCCACTTCGATTTCGCGGCGTTTCAGAATCTCGTCGAGTTCATCTTTGAGGCGCGAGATGCGCTTGCGCAACATGCGGCGATCCAGCTCGATCTGGCGCTCGCCGGCACCGCCCACGGCGGAAAGCGCGCCGCGCTGGCGTTCAAGGTGGCTCCACAGATTCTTCAGGCGAGGCAACGCATACTCGGCACGCGCCAGCTCAACTTGCACGGTGGCTTGACGTGTGCGCGCGTGCTGGGCGAAAATCGCAAGGATCAGCTCCGTTCGGTCAATCACCGAGCAGTTGCAGACTTCCTCAAGGTTCATCTGCTGGCTGGGTTTGAGCTCGTTGTCAAAGACCACGATCCTGGCGCCGGACTCTTTGACGGCTTCGGCAATTTCTCCCGCCTTGCCTTTGCCCACGAAGTAGGCGGTGTCAATTTCTTTGCGGTTCTGATGAATCTCACCGCGCACGCGCAGGCCCGCCGTGCCGCAAAGCGACGCCAGCTCCTCCAATGGCTCATCGCCAAAGGGTGTTGATTCCGGCAACGCCACGCCCACTATGATCGCGGGTACATCGCGGTAAGAAAGCTCGTCAAGAACCGTTTTCTCGTAGGCCATGGCGCGGGGAAGCGTAACCAGAAACCCGTGTTGCGCGAGGGGGCGCGATGGCGAAGGCAGGTATCAGGTGCCAGGTTTCAGGTATCAGGAAGAGCCGCTCTGGCGGTGCCTGATACCCAATACCCGATACCCCCGCAACGATACGCCGTTTTCTCGCCAACGCAGGCCCGTTAGTAATCGTATAAATCCCCATCGACCGGAGCCTTGCGTGGCCACAGCCATTTACATCAACCAGACGCAGATCATTGCTGTCACGGTCGGCGGTAGCGCCAAGAAACCGAAATTGAAATCGGTTGCGTCGGGTTTTATCGCCGAGGCGCGCACGGAGGATGGCGTGGTTGTGGTTGACCGCACCAAGCATCTCGCTACGGAAATCACGCGCTTCCTCAAAGAGAACAAAGTCGGCGGCGGCCACCAGATTCTGCTCGTTGGCCCTGATGCCATGCGTTACCGCGAGCTCAAACTCGCGTTTTCCGACCGGCGCCAGATTGACAAAGTCATCCAGTTCCAGGTTGAAGGCGTCATTCCCAGCGTTCCAATTGAAGATTTGGCCGTTAGTTACACGGTGCTGAGCGCCGACGAAGGCGGCTCGCGTGTCTTGGTCATGGCCGCAGACCGCGAATACATCCGTAAGCGCCTCGATGCCCTGGATATGGCCGGCATCACCGTGGACAGCGTGGATTGCAACCTCTCCGGCACTCTAAATCTTGGCCTTTTGCACGAACAGCTTTCGGGCGAAAAGCCGCCAACATTGTGGCTCGATTTTGCCGGCACTACAGCCACGGCCTCACTGGTGCTCAAAGGCAAGGTCCACACGACACGCGTGTTTGTCAGCCCTTATGTTTCGGGCGTGCAAGGCGCGGCCCCGACCGCAGAGCAAAGCAAGCTGGCGCTCAAACAGCTTGAAAGCGAAGCGGCCAACCGCGCGCTGGAGCCGATGAAGGAAGAGTATGTGCTGCTCTCGCCCGAACAGGCCGGGGGCAGCGAGCCGGAGCCGCCCACACTGCCCGCCGCAGACACCGCCAACGCTGCCGGCCTGCCTAAGGCAGAAAGCGTCAACTTGGGCGCGCAAGAGGTCGCCGATCGCATTCGCAAGATGAGCCGCGAGGAGTTGCTCAAGTTTGTCAACCGCGTGGCCGTTGAGGCGAGGCGCCTGCTCTACATGACGCGCATTGAAGGCGGCGCGCAGCGCCTGGTGGTCAGCGGCCTGGGCCATGAGGGCCAGCAACTGGCAGCAGCGCTGGCCAACGAGCTGCACCTGGAAGAGTCGCAGGCCATAGATCTCATGGACACCGTGATGCCGCGCGACCGTGACGGCAACACTTCCGTCAAGGTGCCCGACCTTGGCGAAATCACGTTCCTCACAGGGGTGGCCCTCAAGGGTTTGGGCCGCGATGTAACGGAAGTCGATTACCGCACGGGCGATCTCGCGGCGGGTACGCTTTTCGATTATGCCAAAACGCCGCTGGCGTTTACGGCCACCATGGTGTTCCTGTTCGCGGGCGTAATGTTCCTGATTGCATTTACCCAAGTGCAGACGTTGCAGCGCGAAACGGCACGACTCATTGCAGAGCCCTACGACATGCAGTTGTCGTTCAACAAGGCCACACGCAAGGCCAAGATGGAGACGCTTCAGATTTCCGCGACCAAGCGCCAGGAACTCAAGACCTATCCGGTGGTGGAAGAAGAGCCGGCCACGGAGATCCAGCTCGTTTACAACCGGCTCAACGAGCACTTCAACGTGGTCAGCGGCCTGGTGGTCACGGAGCACCCGATTCCGCACCGCGCCGACGTGATAGTTTCCGAGGTCATACGCGCACTGCAGAACGGCAAGCCAAGCTACGACTTTGCCGTGATCCGCATTGACGTCACGCAGGAAACCGTCACGGTCAATTACTTTGCGTCAACCAGTGAAACTCCGGATGAAGTCAAGGCGCGCGGAGGCGAGCGTGAGGATGTGCGCATGTCCAACGCGCTCAAAAAGCTGATGAAAGACAAGCCGGAACTGTTCGATGGCGAACCCGTTCCCGCGGGTGGAACGGCGCGCGGCGTAAAAAACGGCGACCGCACCGCCAACGAAATCCGCCTGACACTGAAGTTGCAGAAAGTCAAAGAACCGGTGAAAGCGCCGGCGGGAACACAGCCCAAGAAGTAGGGGAACCCATGCAGGACAAAGAAGGCTCCAAGGCGATGTCGATATACATCGTTATCTGCTTCCTGCTTGCGGGGGCGGCCGGTGTTGGTTTCAAGTTGAAGATCAACGAGCGCGACGAGCTCTCGTCTGAATACTCGCGTCTCTATACGCTCAATCAGAAGGTGGGCCAGGAACTTTCGCCCAACGTGGCAGACTACTGGAACAAGGTGGAAAACGGCACGCTCAAACCCGTTACCGCAGAAACCAAGGACTCCACGCCGTCAAGTCTGATCGGGTTGGCGGAAAAACACGGGCTGAGGGACACACAGGGGGCGGACGACCAATTCGACATCCAGTCCACGCCGACGCCGACTGACAAGCGCTCGTACATGGAGTACAAGATCGAGGTAAAGCTCAAGAACGTGATGATGGGGCAGTGGGAGCGATTCATCACCGAAGCCGAGCGCGATCTCGGGATTTACAAGTATTCCTGGATCACCGACCTGCGCATCGACCGGGTGGATCAGCGCTACGAGAAAATCGGCGAAATGTCCGGCCCGGGCAACGATTCCAGTTTGTGGAATGTGAGCATGACCATTCGCTGGTTTGGCCCGGCCAAACAGACAGCGACCACACGCAAGCCCACCTGATTCACACGGAGCTGCGCAATAGACACACCAGAGCCGCGTGCCAAGCCACGATGGCCGTTGCTCGTGCGAGGCAGTCCAGCTTCAACTGGCCCCCTGCGCCCACAGGCGGTACGTGCACAAACAGCACCCAAGTTCGTCGCGAAAAGGCATGGCTTGCCCTGTAATAGAGGTGATTGCAGAGGTAGCCGCCGGCGTCATCCGAATACTCCGTGAAGTAGCCGTTTTCGCGTAGCAGCGTCGTCAGCGCCCTGTGGGGGTATTGGCTCGTCAACGAGGGCGGCTTTCGAGCCATTATCACGCCGGGCAAGGCCACGCCTTCGTTGTCAGCCGACGCGCCATTGCGATTGTGCGCCACGCGCTCAATGTAAATCGTGCGCTCGTCGCGCGAGCCGTGAACGCCAAAACACACCACGACACCGGGCTTGAAGTTGCGCGCAGCCTTCTGCAAGGCCTTAAATGCGCCCGCATAGGTGACGGGAATGCGCGCCAGCTTGACGCCAGTGGGCAACAGGTTGCGCTTGCGCGCCAGCTCCAAGGCATCCCAACTGGGGTTGCGCTTGAAGGTGCCAAAGGGCTCAAAGCCGGTAAGCAGTACTCGCGCCATATCAATCGTGGCGCGAGGAGTGCGTTGGCGTGTAGGTGTCACCCAATGTGCCCGCGCCCTCAGGCGGAGCGTAGCCGGTGATTGCCAAGTAGCGCACTTTGTAACTCGAGGCACCCGGCGGGCGGTGCATCTGCAGCACCAACTTTACGTCGGTCTGACCGTTCACGTCGGCGGGATTGAGTGTGACGTAGGCGTCGTTGTTGTTGATATTCACGTTGCCCCGAAGCTGCAGGCCCATGAACTCCGTTGCGTTGTACTTCAGGCCCTTGTTGTCCTTGAGCACCTTTTCGTAGGCCTTGAAGTAGTCGTTGAGTTGCTGTTCGGAAATGGTGGTGTCGCATAGCGCATGGGCGCCTTTGACATCGCCGCTCGCGAGCTTCTTCATGAAGTCGTCGGAAACGGCGACAGCCTGATCGACTTCTTTGTCGAACATCTCGGTGGCCTTGGAAACTCCCCAAAAGGCAGCTCCAACGCCTACGGCCAGCAATCCGCCGCCGATGATGAACAAGATAACGAAGGCGATAATGCAGCCTTTCAAAACGCCACTGGAGCCCTTCTTCTGCGGGTATTGCGGCGGGTAGCCGCCCGGAGGTGGAGCAAACTGCTGCTGCGGATAGACGGGCTGCTGATTGGGCATCGGGCGCGGTCCTGCCATGGCTGTTCCTTTCGTGGGCGGGCGCATTGTAGGGATAACTTTGCCTCCCGTCACTCCCCATGCGCCAATCCCACTGCTCCAAACGGAACTTGTTGTGGCAGGGCCGCGCACATGTAAAAGGGGCGCCATGCCACTAGAAACCGCACCTTTGAAGGGACTGCGTATTGCAGTCACGCGCGAGCGCGGCCGTGCGCAGGAAATGGCCGACCTATTCACCAATCAGGGTGCAACGGCCATTGTGTGTCCCCTGATAACGTTTCTGCCGCCGCAAGACTGGAAAGAAGCGGACGACGCCATCGCGAAGATGCGCGACTTTTCCTGGGTCGTGTTCACCAGCATCAACGGTGTGGGGTACTTCTGCAATCGCATCCTCGACAAGGGCCGCAAGCTCGACGAACTCAAGGGCCGGCGTATAGCCTGTGTGGGCGAGGCAACAGCCGCCGAACTGCGCCGCTTTGGCCTGACCTCCGACTACATTCCCGAACAGCAATCCTCAGAAGAACTGCTGGCTGCCCTGTCGCGCATGGTGAAACTCTCGGGTCAGAAGCTGCTGTTGCCGCGCGGCGATCTCGCCAGCCCGCTATTGCGTGAAGGCCTGCGCAAACAGGGCGCGCAAGTGACCGATCCGGTCGTTTACCGCAACGTGCCCGATGCCGAGGGCGCCCAGGCTCTGAAGGCGGCGCTCAAGGCCGACGGCGTTGACGTCGTTTGCTTCACCAGCCCCAGCGCTGCCACCAACGCGCTCAAGGCACTGGGCGCTGAAGCCAAAGCACTGCTGGCCCGGACACGCGTGTACAGCATCGGCCCGATGACAAGCCGCGCTATCCGGGACGAAGGAATTGACCTGACAGCGGAGGCAACACAGCACGACATGCCGGGGCTTGTGGAGGTCGTGGTCAAGGCTGAGGGCCGTCGTGGCGGAAAGTGAACAACCTGAGCGCATCGCGCCGTCCAGCGCTCCCGTGGGCGGATTGCTTGGCTTGCTGCTTTGGCCGTTTCGATTCCTCAAAACGCTTTACGCATGGGTGCTCAGCTGGGCCGAATCAAAGTACGGCACGGCGGCGTTGTTCTGCCTCAGTTTTGCCGAGGCCAGTTTCTTCCCCATTCCGCCCGATCCGCTGCTGCTGGCGCTGTGCTTTGGCAAGCGCAGGAAGAGCCTTTGGTTTGGCCTGGTGTGCACCACGGCTTCGGTGCTGGGCGGCATCGCCGGCTGGTACATCGGACGCGAGCTGTTTGAAAGCGTGGCCGTGCCGGTGATCGAGCGCATGGGCTGGACCGCCAGCTGGTTCGGCACGCCCGAGGGTGTTGACACGTCAAGGTCACTGCACGCGGGCGGCGTCACGTTGTACGAGAACGGCCTGTTCTTCCTGGTGAAACAGAAATTTGACGACAACGCATTCTGGGCCTACTTCACGGCGGCGCTCACTCCCGTGCCCTACAAGGTGTTCACGATCGCGGGCGGCGTGTTTGAAGTCAGCCTGACGTCGCTGATCTTCGGCAGCATCGCGGGGCGCGGCTCGCGCATGATGAGTGTGGCGGCGATGGCGTATTTCTTCGGAGACCGGATCAAGCCGTTCATCGAGAAATACTTCGAATGGCTGACGGTGGGATTCTGCCTGCTCGGTATCGCCGGCTTCGTGGCGGCGAAGTACATGATGTAACATCGCGTCCTGGGCAACGCGGTACAGGAAGACACGTCGCCCCAACGGGTGATATCAAGGTATCCACAGCGCCATGGGTTTGCCGGGGTAGAGCTTGAGTCGTTCTTCCATGCGTTTGGCGACGGCGTCGGCCACAGCTTCTTCAGCGCTCGCCCCCTTGGTGTTGGCGCGCGCGCCGAACAGCGCTGCCAGACCACCCAGTCGCCCGTACTCTACAATCGTGGGGTCAGTGGCGCCTGAAAGCCGCTTGGCCTCCGCAACGGCTGTGTCGAAGTATCCGATCTTGTCAACAAAGCCGAGTTCAAGCGCCTGTTTGGCGCTTAGTATGCGGCCATCGCAATGCTTTTCCCAATCGGGTTTGAGGTGTGTTCCGCGGCCCTCTTTCACGACTTGTTTGAACTGCGCGTGCATTTCGTCAACGAGCTGTTGAAGCAATTTGCGGCTGGCCCTGGTTTCCTCGCTGTCGGGATCCGAGAACATGTTGCCCATGTCTTTGTTCTCGCCGGCCTTGATCGTGGCATCGCGACCCTTGAGAATCTCGGTCAGCGTGCCGTGGAGATTGAAGCCCTGCATGATGACGCCGATGCTGCCGGTCAGGGTGGTGCGGTTGGCAACAATGACGTCGCACGGAGCTGCAATGTAATAGCCGCCGCTGGCCGCAAGATCCTTCATGTAAACAACGACAGGGATTTTGGTTTCTTTGCGGAACTCGACGATTTCGTGGTGGATCAAGTCGCTGGCCGTAATACCGCCGCCGGGACTGTTAACTTCGAGGATAACGGCCTTGACGTTGGCGTCGCCGCGCGCGTGATTCAGTCCGTCGCGCACCAGTTCCACTGGGTTCTGGCTCGGCGAGAACAGCGAGCCTTCGCTCTCGAGGATTACACCCTCAACCGCGATGACTGCGATTTTGTCCGTGCTGCCGCTTTCTCGTGTTTGCTCGCTGATGGCGTGCCGATCCGCGCCGCCGCCCACTGCGCCAAACATACCCGCGAAAATCAGCAAATTGAAGCCAACGACGCCCACCAGCATCAGGATGCCGGCCACTTTCCAGAAGCTGCTCTTAGTCCGGGTCAGGCGATATTGCGGAGCGGGAGAGCCGCTGTGCGCCATCTGCACGGGCGGGGGAGGTGGAGGCATGGCTCCAGGCCAGGGGGCCTGGGGGCGCGGCGGCTGGGGCGGCTGGGAAGGAGGAAGATTGTCTGTCATATCAAGCTCCAGATTGGCGACGCGATCAAAACTGATTGGACTCTATGACGACGGCAAACGCTTTGCTCACGAGTTGTTAGACACTGCCGGGCGGAACTTTCTATCAGGCAAGTGCGCGGCGTTTGGGCACTTCTTCTTCCAGATATCTGGCAATCTCGCGCGTGTCTGTGCCGGGGCCGAACAGGCGACCCACGCCCTGGGCCTGCAGTTCGCGGGCGTCCGCCTCCGGAATTACGCCACCGCCAAAGAGCAGAATATTCGCAGCGCCCTTGGCACCAAGCAGTTCCTGCACACGCCTGAACAAGGTCATGTGCGCGCCCGAGAGAGATGACAGGCCGATCGCATCCACGTCTTCCTGGATCGCCGCGGCTACGATCATCTCCGGTGTCTGTCGCAAGCCGGTGTAGATCACTTCCATGCCGCAGTCACGCAGGCTGGCGGCCACAATTTTCGCGCCGCGGTCATGGCCATCAAGACCGGCCTTGGCAACAAGCACCCTGATTTTGCGTTCGCTGTTCATGCTTGCCCTAGAAACTGCTCCTTGGCGTTGTAACTGCTGCGCACAAAGGGTGCGCTGGCCACACTGTCGAAGCCCATTTCCAGAGCCTCCTGTTTGATCTCGGCAAATTCCTGTGGCGGCACGTAGCGAACAACTTCCGCGCAATTGGCGGCGGGCTTGAGGTATTGCCCGATCGTCACCATATCCACCCGTGCCTCGCGCATCTCACGCAGGACCTGGTGCAACTCATCGCGCGTTTCGCCCAAGCCCAGCATCACCCCGGATTTCGTGGTCATCTGCTCATCGCGCTGCTTTACGTGACGCAGCAAGTCGAGGCTGCGCTCATAGATGCTGCCGGGACGGACACGCCTGTAGAGCGCCGGAACCGTTTCGATGTTGTGATTGAAAACGCGCGGCTTGGCTTCCACCACTCGATCAATCTGTTCCTTGCGGCCCTGAAAATCGGGCGTGAGTACTTCAACGTTCACCTGCGGAAAGCGCGTACGCACTTCGCTAACCACCGCAGCCCAGTGGCTGCTGCCACCGTCGCGCAGGTCATCGCGATCAACGCTTGTGATCACCACATGCAGCAGGTTCATGGCGCCCACGGCATCGGCTAACCGCGTCGGCTCAGTGGGGTCAGGGGGCAGGGGCTTGCCCTTGCCTACACTGCAGAATGCGCAATGGCGCGTGCATACGTCGCCCAGAATCATGAACGTGGCAGTGCCGTGGCTGTAGCACTCGGACTTGTTGGGGCAGCGCGCCTCTTCGCATACGGTAACGAGGCCCTTGTCGCGCAGCATGTTCTCCAGCGGTTTCTGTCCGCCGGATACCGGCAGAGCGCGTTTGAGCCACGCGGGTTTGCGCTTGGCAGATGCGGTTTGCATGGCGCGATGTTAGCGCAAAAGCAAATCAAATGCATGGGCGTTGCGCCCCCGCGTGTGCTCGCTATCGTTTGCGCCATTACAGGAGTCTGTCATGGATCTCAAGAAACGTCTTCAATCGCTCGCGACGCTGGAATCCCAGTACCCGCACATCCTCTCGGTTTACTTGCGTTGCCGCGACGGCGGCCGTGACTTGCGCAAGGAGAACTTGATCGCGCTCAAGAACCGCGCCGCTGAGATTGAACGCGTTCTGGGCGATGACAACAAGGCGCGCGATTTTCTGCGGCAGGGCGTGGACGTGGTCTCATTGATACGTGAGCAGGAAGTTAAGCCAAACGTGATTGGCCTGGCACTGTTCCTCAAGGGCAAAGAAATCATAGAGCGATTTGAGACGGCCGTGCCCTTTGAAGACCAGGTGGCCTACCGGCGCTTCCCGATGATCTCGCAACTGGCATTCATCGCCGAAGAGTTCGAGCCTTATGCCGTCGTGCAGATTGACAGCCGCAGTGCGAAGGTCTTCGAGCTTGCGCTGGGTGAGTTGGTTGACAGCGCCGACATTCGCAACGAAGTGCATCGCCGCATTCACCGTGGCGGCTGGAGCCAGATGCGCTTTCAGCGCCGTATCGAGGGAGAAAAGACGGCGCACGTCCAGGAAGTTGCCGACATGCTGGCAGAACTCGTAGGCAAGCACCGGTATCGCCGGATCGTTGTGGCCGGCCCGGACAAGACGCGCTCCATGCTGCTGGAGTGCATGACGCCTGATATGCGCCGCCGCGTAGTGGGGGGCGAACGCGTGGATTCACGCATCGCCGAGCACGAACTGCTCCAGGGAGCGGTGGATTACTTTCACACCGCGGAAGACGAGGAAGAAACGCAGAAGATGGAGCGCATCATCAGGGAAATCCATTCCACGACAATGGGTGTTTCCGGCCTCGAGGATACCCTCACCTATCTTGCGCGCGGTCAGGCTTACGAAGTTCTGTTGCCCGCTGATCTGCAGGTGAACGGCGGCCAGTGCGAAGATTGTGGCGCCTTGTTCTCAAAGCCCGTCAAGACTTGCATGGCTTGTGAGAGCCAGAAGATGGTCGAAGTTGATCTCAAGGAAGCTGTCACGCGCACTGCCGTGAAATACGGAACGAAACTGGAATTCGTGAAGAACAACCAGTTCCGCCAGAAGCTCGGCGGTGCCGCCGCATTGCTGCGTTCGCCCAGGCTGTAAGCGGATTGACCCACACCAGACAGCCGCGAAAGCGGCTGTCTCAGTTCACGGACTGTACCCGTATCAACTCCAGAGTGTGACACCCGACTGTTGCGGTGTTGGTCCTGCACCACACGTTGGGTGCCAAGGACAGCCCCGTCAATTCAGCGTCTTCATCGCCAGTTCGGGAAACAGCCAGAGCGCAATCCAGTACATGCCGATAGTGAGAGCCGCGCTCACCAGGTTCACGCGATCCACCCAGCGAAGGAAAAACACTCGCGCCTCCGCGTAATCACCCAGCAGGTGCCGACGGTAGAGAAATCGCTTGTAACCCATTGCGCCCGCGAGGCTGGCCAGCATCGTGAACGCGAGGAACAGTAACAGTTTGGGCGTGCTGTGCACGGGCATACCCTCGACGACTTCAGTCCCCATGTCGCCGGTAAACTGGTAAAGGCCCAGCAATCCAAACGAGATCGCGAACAGCGGCACGCTGTAGCTGAAGATCACGCCGAGGATGATGTGCTTCTTCTCGATGTTCACCGGCTCACCAACTTGCTCGCTGAAGTAAACGCTCAAGCGGTTTTCGTAAACGCTCGCGGCCCAGGCAAACAGCAGCGGCAGGAACATCAGAGCCAGCACAAACAGCGTGCCGGCGGGAGAGAACTCGGATCGGGCTTCAAGAAGCATCGCATCGCCACTTCACAATGGCCAATTTACAAGTCCCAATTGGCGCAGGTTGGGCGCAAGTCACCTGTTCAATGGGGACTTGTAGACTGGCAGCTGTAGATTGCCCCTACTCCGCCGGGTCGCCCAGAATGGCGCGAAGCTTGCCGAACTTTTCGCCCAGCAATTCGCGCGTGTTGGCTTCCAGATTCAGGCGCACCAGCGGCTCGGTGTTGCTGCCACGCAGATTGAACCACCAGTCGTCAAACTGCACCGTAATGCCGTCGAGCATGTCCTGCTTGCCGTCCTTGAACGCCTCGGACACGGCCTTAAACGCGGCTTCCTTATCCGTGCGGAAGTTGACCTCGCCGCTTTGCCAGTATCGCTTGAGGGGTTTGACGAGGGCTGAAAGGGGCTCCTGGCGCAATCCCAGCGCGTTGAGCACCTCCAGCACGGCAATGATTGCGCTGTCCGCGTAGAAGTTGTCGCGGAAATAGTAGTGCCCCGCCAGCTCGCCGCCAAACACGCAGCCCACCTTGCGCATGGTGGCTTTCATGTAGCTGTGGCCCACACGTTCACGAATCGCGCGGCCGCCGTTTTCCGTCACGACTTCCGCCACCGCGCGCGAGGAGCGCAAGTCATAGAGCACTTCACCGCCCTTCTCCCGCGTTAGAAACTCCCGCGCCAGCAGCGCTGTAATCATGTCCTGGCCGACGGGCGCGCCCGTTTCATCAATAAACACCGCGCGGTCGCCATCACCGTCAAAGGCCACGCCCAGGGAGCATTTCTCGCGCTTGAGTAGTTCCGTCAGCGGCGCGAGATTTTCGAGCTTGCTCGGGTTGGCCTCATGGTTGGGGAAGGTGCCGTCGCAGGCCGTATTGATCGCATGTACTTTCAGGCCCAATGAGCGCAGCAACGGCAGGTAGATGCCGCCCATGCCGTTGGCGGTGTCCAGCGCCACGCGCAGCCCTTCGGGCATGCGGCGCGCAAACCGCAGCACATGCTGGGTGTAGCCTTTGAACAGCAGCGGACTCACACCCAGCGGCGTGGCCATATCGGGTACGCCAGGCATGCGCGCGGAATCAAACTGGGCGACGTTCAGCACGCTCTGCGCGGCTTGGGGCGCCGCTGGTGCGCCGGACATGGCTTCTTCAATCTCGCGAAGGCCAGTGTCGAGCGAAATCGGAATGGCCTGCTCCCGGCAGAACTTGATGCCGTTGTATTTCGCGGGATTGTGGCTGGCGGTAATCATGGCGCCGCCGGCGAATTCCCCGTCTCGTCCTGCCACTGCCCAATACAGCATGGGTGTTGAGCAATAGCCGATGTAATCCACGCGCGCGCCGCCGGCCTTAAGTCCGTCGGCCATGAACGCGGCGAGCCACGGGCTGGTAGGCCGGGCATCCACGCCCAGCACCACGAGCGGAGACTCAGCGTCTTCCTTCAGGTGCGTGGCAAAGCCAAAGCCGATGCGAAACGCCGTCTCGGCGTTCAGTTCCGTCGGCACGATGCCGCGCACATCGTAGGCTTTGAACAACCCCATGGGTGCTCCGCAAGGACGGCACAGTGTAAGAAAGCAGGTGTCGGGTGCTAGGTTTCAGGAAATGCAGCAGCCGCATTTATTTTCTGAAACCTTACAGAGGCATTCGTGGCGATGCTTTACATGCGCCGGTTAAATCGCATGATTCGCGCGCCCACAGGGAAAATCGCCATGGCCAAAGTAGACATACGCGGGCGCGACTTCATCCGCCTCGCTGACTTCACTGCCGAAGAAATCAACTCCGTCATCGACCTCGCGATGGAAATGAAGAAGGAACAACGAAGCTGGTCGCTTTCGGGCAAGACTGTGATCATGCTGTTTTTCAATTCCAGCCTGCGCACTCGCACCAGCTTTGAGATCGGCACCTATCAGCTCGGAGCGCACCCCGTGGTGCTCAATGTCGGCCAGGATTCATGGGACCTCGAGTGGAAAGAGGGCATCGTCATGGACGGCGACCGCCCCGAGCACATCAAAGACGCGGCTAAAGTGCTCTCGCGCTACGGCGACGTTATCTGCGTGCGCAGTTTTCCCAAGATGAAGAACTACGAAGACGACAAAGCAGACCCGATTCTGAGTGCGTTCTCGAAGTATTCAAGCACGCCACTGATCAACCTGGAAAGCGCGGTTGAACACCCGTGCCAGGGCCTGGCCGATCTCATGACGCTGCGCGAAGTGTTCAACGGTGTGACCAAGAAGAAGAAAGTCGTGCTCTCGTGGGCGCCTCACATCAAGCCGTTGCCGCTGGCCGTGCCGCACTCGTTCCTCATGGCCGCAGCGATGGGCGGATGCAACGTGACGGTGGCGCACCCTCCCAAAATGGAACTCGAGCCTGAACTCGTCGAGCAGGCCAAGAAAGTTGCCAAAGCCGCAGGCGGCAAGGTGGAAGTCACACACGACCAGGCCGCGGCGTTCGACGGCGCTGAAGTAATCTACGCCAAGAGCTGGCTTTCACGCGAGTTCTACGGCAAGCCAAAGGAAGAACTGGCCTACCGCGCCACACTGCCCAGCTGGACCGTCAACGAAGACAAGATGGCGCAAACAAGCCGCGCCAAATTCATGCACTGCCTGCCGGTGCGGCGCAACGTGGTGGTGGATGACGCGGTGCTTGATGGCGAAGACTGCGTGGTTTACCAGCAGGCCGAGAACCGGCTGCACGCGCAGAAAGCGCTTTTGGTCAAACTGCTGGGCGAATAGCAAAGCCCGATTAATCGCCAGTTGGAAAGTTCAGCTTCGTATTATCTGTGTCTCGCGGCGCGGGCCGCGTCATTTTCTTCCTGGGAGATTGCATGCGCATGAGTGCGAAACTGGGCCTGCTGGCCCTGCTTGTCGCGTTTTGCGCCGCACCGCTTTTCGCCGGCGATTCTGCCGAGGGCGTGAAGTGGGAGACCGACTACAAGAAGGGTCTCGAAGCGGCCGTCAAAGCCAACAAGCCGATGTTCATTGAGTTCACGGCGGAGTGGTGAGGTCCCTGCAAGAATCTGGCCAAAAAGGTGTGGCCGGACAAGGCGCTCGGAGAGCGCATCGCCAAGGACTTCATTGCAATACTTGTAGATGTTGACAAGGACGAGGCCACCGCCAAGCAGTACGGCGTTTCGGCCATGCCTACGCTGGTGATCGCGGACAACAAGGAGAAGACGCTCGTGAAGCAGGTGGGCGCGCCGTTCTCTACGGCGGCTGATGCCGCGAAGTGGTTTGAGAACATTTCATCTGCGCTCAAGGACGTCAGCGACCTTGAAGCCAAGCACGCCAAAGATGCCAAAGATGTCGATGTTTCGCTCAAACTGGCGGAGACTTACCTGAAGCTTTCGCGCCTGGCTGATGCTGCCAAGTTGCTCGAAGAAGTGCTCGCGGCTTTGCCCAAAGACGACAAGCGAGTCCTCGACGTCAAGCTCAAGCTCGCCGACGCGTTGCTCAAAGGCGATGACGACAAGGACAGCGAGCGTGGTGTGGCCCTGTGCAAGGAACTTACTGAAGCCTTCGTCAAGGCCAAGGATGAGCGCGCCATGGAGTCCGTTCACGGCGTGATGATGGGCCACTGGAAAGCGGGCGAATTCAAAGAAGCGCGCGAAGCTCTGCTCACGTGCGTCGGATTGTTCCCCAAGCACGACAAAGCCATCGAGTATCGCGTGTATGCCGCTTATCTTTCTGCTCAGGCCGGCGACAAAGATACTGCGCGTAAAGAACTCAAAGCCGTGGTCGAGGCGGGCCCCGCCGATCACCAATGGGTGGAAACTGCCAAGAAGGTTCTCGAAGGACTTGACGGAGAGGGCAAGTAGCGCGAGTCATCAAGATAAAAGGACGCGGCCAAAGGCCGCGTCCTTTCAATTCAGGCAAGTGGTAGCGCTAGGGCAGGTCGCCTTCGGACTTTTCGGAGCTCGCGGGCGCGATGCGCCCCGATTTCATTTTGGAACGCTTGACGGGTTCGGGCAGTTCTTCATCCACGCGCGAACCCGAGCGCAGCGGCTTGACCGCCTTGAAATCCTCGGAGCCGGTGGCTGGGCCGCCGCTGAGTACGCCATTGCCCCGCGCGGTCAACTTTGCGCCAAGAACGCGAGCCTTCTTCGCCATTTCACTCTGGATCTCCTCGGCTTGTTTGGCGCGTTCGATGAACACCGGGCACTTCGCATTGCGCACCACGCCATCGGCCACGCTGCCAAGCAACACGCGGCCCAGGCCGGTGCGGCCGTGGCTGCCCATGACAATCAAATCGCAATCGTGGCTCTCCGCGAACGCGGGAATGACCTTGGCAGGGTTGCCTCGTTTCACAGCGCCGATGGTGTGGAAATTGTCCACGAGTTCTTTGGGCAGCAATGCCTTCATTTCGGACAGCGCATGAGACTGGAGTTGCTTGAGAATCATCTCGCGCTCGGCCTGAACGTGCGTGCTGATCAAGTCATCGTCGATGACGTGGAGAAGCACAAGTTCGGCGTCGTAGTCTTCAGTCAAGGCAATGGCACGGTTGACGGCCAACTGGGAAGTGGGCGAGAAATCCGTCGGCACTAAAATCTTGCTGACAGGCTGGCCTTTCTTCTTGGCGGCCTTGGCATGTTCCTTGGCGGATTCCTCGGGCTTGCGCAGCACAAGCACTGAGCATGGCGCGGAGTGCAGCACTTTGTCAGCGATGCTCCCCAGAAAGAAACGTGCAACGGCGCCGCGGCCATGGGTTGCCATTACGATCAAATCAGCGCTGTGGCGCCGTGCGTGATCAGAAATTTCATGGCCCGCACTTCCGGAAAGCACAAAGCGCTTGACTGTCACGCCCTTGGCTTCCTCGGGAAGCTTGAGTTTCTCGAGCTGCTCTTCAGCGCTCTTCATCAAGTCTTGCGCAAGCGTGGCAAAGGGGTAGCCCGCGTAGGCGTAAACCGTCGAGTCCACCACCGTCACGACATCGAGCTGAGCGTTGTAGTAGCCCGCCATGGCCGCTGCCACGCGCAGGGCGCTCTGGGCGGTTTCGCCGAAATCGGTGGGAAACACGATACGCTTGAATTTGTTGAGCATGGAGCCTCCGTTGTTCAGACAATAGTGAACTCGCGGCAAGGGGCAAGCATCCAGTCACGAGGCAAAGGCGCCATGCCCACCCGTGGCAATGGAAGCCTTTTTTCAGGTGCGGAAAGCGGCCTTGCCGTCAGGGGTCCCGGAGATCCTCTTGACACGTCAATGTGAGAATGTTGCGCTGAACTGTTCGCCGAATCCCGCACCACGGGAACGGGGGACCCAGGTAATCGGGGCGAAGCGCGCAAGCGCAGGGCCAATTTCTCTTCGGCCCTAGCCCGTCAGCTAACCCCGCAGGCGTTGGAGAGGATGCCTTCCAATGGCCTCCTCATTTCTTGTCGCGAAGCCCTCTGGGCTTTGCGTGCCCATTTGCCCGCTTGACCGGGGCAAGTGCGCCATTGGGGATTGCAATGCGTGTTGCACACGATTTCTGGATTCGCTTCAAGTCGCTGGCCCGAAAACTCAGCCCGCCGCAACTGGTGTTCGCCGGTTTTCTCTCGTACTTAGCGCTCGGCCTGCTCGTGCTGAGTTTGCCACTTGCGCAAACTTCGCACGTGGGCTTCGTCGATAACCTGTTCATGATTACGAGCGCCATGTCCACCACGGGCCTTACCACCGTGAGCACCGGCGATGACTACACCGGGCTGGGACAGTTCACGCTGCTGGTGCTGATTCAACTGGGCGGCATCGGCTACATGGTGGTTTCATCGTTCGTGATTCTGGCGCGGCGCCAGAACCTCGGGCCCTCGCGCGAGAACGTGCTCAAGGCGCAGTTCTCTCTGCCGGCGGACTTCAACATTCGCCAGTTCGTGTGGCACGTGTGCATTTTCACGCTCTTGATCGAGGCGCTGGGCGCGCTCGCGCTCTACTTTGAGTTCCGCGCGGCGGGCGTGGAGAACGCGCTCTGGCAGGCAATCTTCCACAGTATCTCGGCTTTCTGTACGGCGGGTTTCTCACTGTTCAACGACAGCATGATGGGTTTCTCGGGCAACCCCGCGGTCTGCACCACAATCATGCTGCTCAGCTATCTCGGCGGCATTGGCTTCATTGTCCTGGCAGACTTGTGGTTGTGCTTGCGCACCCGCGGGCGCAGGCTCACCTTTACAAGCCGCGTCATTTTGGCCATGACGCTGGGCGTTTTCGTGCTTGGCACGAGCCTGCTGTTCGCCCTGGATCCGCTGATTGCCGAATTGCCCACGGGCGAACGCCTGCTGGCAGCCGCGTTTCAACTCAGCCAGGCGTCATCGACGGCGGGCTTCAACTCTGTGGAAATCGGCAAGCTGGGCGAAGGCGCATTGCTGCTGCTGACGACGGCCATGATCATCGGCGCTTCGCCTGCGGGCACAGGCGGCGGCCTGAAGACCACGACCGTTTCCGCGCTGCTGGCCACGGCCTGGAGCACGCTGCGCGGCCACGCGCGCGTGACGTTGCTGGGCCACGAGATTCCCGTAGAGCGCCTGCACACCGCGTTCACGAACGCGACGCTGTACCTGATCACGCTGGCGCTGGGCGTGTATTGCCTGTCGTTCCTTGATGATCACAGTCTGCTGGCGCAGAGCTTTGAGTGCGCCTCGGCGCTGGGCACCGTGGGCCTGAGCATGGGCATCACGGCGGCGCTGGGAACGGGTGCGAAGCTGACGCTGGTGGCTCTCATGTTCGTGGGCCGCGTCGGCCCGCTCACGGCGGGGCTGGCGTTCCTCAAGCGCCGCAGCGCAGCTGACGGTGCCCACCTCGCGAAAGGAGATTTGAGCGTGTAGCCATGCTGCGGCCTGTCGCGCCATGTGCTAAATTGCCGCCATGCCGATTTCGTGGGGCAAAACCAAGGTCTATCGCAACGCGCTAGAGCGGCTTTTGGGCCGCTCAATCGTGGAGCTTTCGGAGAAGGACCCCGGCTTCTTGAATGAGGTCGCGCGGCGGCGCAACATTTCACTCGCACTGTTTGACATCGAGGGCTTTACCGACCTCACCAACTACGCCTCGCCCGAAGCCGTGGTCGAGCTGCTCAACGCCTATTTCGGCGGCATCACGCGCGTGGTGGTCGAGAACAAGGGCATGGTCGACGCATTCTTCAATGAAGCTGTGTTCTGCATTTTCGGCGCGCCGATTGATCAGCGCGAGCACCCGGCCCTGGCCTGCAAGGCCGCTTTGGCCGGTCTGCGCGAGACTGTCAAACTCGCGGCGGAGTGGCACGTCAAGGGCTTTGCGAAAATCAAGGCCAGCATCAGCATTGCCACGGGCCAATGCATCGTGGGCAATTTCGGCAGCGAGGAACGCACGATTTACACGGCCATTGGCGACCTTGTGAATTACACCGAGCAGTTGCGCGCAGCTACGCGACTTTACGGCGCACCGATCATCATATCGCAGGAAACGGCGCATGCCGCGCGCGGTCGCATGCTCGTGCGCGAGCTGGATATCATGCGCGGACCGGGCGAAAAGAAGCACGCACCGATTTTTGAACTGCTCGGCCCGCTGGACCAGGCATCGCCCACAATGCGTGAAGCGGTGGGGGTGTTCGAGAAAGGGTTGGAACTCTACCGCAAGCGTGAGTGGGAGCAGGCGATCAGCTATTTCGGCGATGTCTCGCGCCTGATTGGCGATGACGGACCGTCACGGCTTTTTGTGCGCCGCAGCGAGCATTACCTGCGCCATGCGCCGCCGCCGCACTGGGACGGCGTTCACTCGCCCAGCATGCGCCTGCCCGAATCACAATGACCCCGCCAACAGCTCCCATCCCCGAGAATTGGCGTGGCGCGCTTTTGGGCGCGAAGCTGTTTGTTGATGGCATGAGAATGGTGGCGCCGGGCGGCGGTCTGTTTCGCTATACGCTCGCCCCCGCAATTATCAGCCTGTTTGTGCTCGCCGCGTTGGGAATTCTTGCGTGGGTCGTAGTGCAATACTGGCTTACGGGCTGGATTGAAGAGCGCGGCTGGTGGCAGGGTCTGGCCTGGCTGGGCGGCGTGATTGCGTTTGCGGTTGCCTTGCTTTTGGCCTGGTTCCTGTTCTTCCCAGTCATGAACTTGTTCGCGCCCATGTTTCTTGACCCGATCTGCATGGAGGTTTACCGAAGGAAAACCGGCCGCGAACTACAAGGCCGCCTTGGCGCGGCGAGTTATTTCAAGCGGCAGTGGTTTGCAGCCGTGCAGTCAGCCAAGATTTTCGCAACTACGGCATGTGTGGAACTGCCGCTGGCGTTGTTTGCGCTGTTCACGACCGTGGGCTCGATTGTCGCGTTCCCGATCAACGGCTGGCTGGGCGGTGCTGATTTGCTCGACAACCCGCTCGCGCTCAAGCACATGAAATTCCGCGAACGCTTGAACTTCTGCTGGCGTTATCGCTGGGCGGTCGCGGGCCTGGGTGCGGCTAGCGGGCTTGCCATGCTCGTGCCGGTGTTGAACCTACTGGTCATCGCGGGTGGCACGGCCGCAGCTACTCTTCTGTTGGTGCAGTCAGAACAGACAAACCCGCGTGAACCTGCTATCATCTCACCCGTTGGTAAGCTGGCGTAATCGGGGGCTTTGAACGCAGCGCTGGGCAGGACCATCTCCATGAGTGAGCGCAAGCTCGTCGCCATAGCCGCGCTATTGGGCGTATTCGTATTCGCCGGTGCGTCGCTGTTCCAAAGTGCGCAGGCGCAATCCAAAGGCAAACCGGCGCAACCCACGGCAGAAGAAAACCGCGCCGAACTCGAAAAGAAATACGTTGAGACTGAAAAGCTCGTTGCGGTCGGCAGCACCGACAAACGGCCCGGCATTAAGGCCTGGGCCGAGATTCAGGGTGCTGCGGAAGACCTCACGTGGCCGGCGAAATATTACCTTCCCTGGCCCGCCGGAGAATCGCGCAAGGTTTACCAGAGCTGGAACGGTAACAAAATCGGCCCGCCGCAGGCCACGCACATGCAACCCCAGAACTATTATGCCTGGGACTTCAACATTGTGCGCGGCCAGTACATCTGCGCGGCGCGCGACGGCACCGTCACCCAGGCTTGGGACCAGGAGCCCGCCGGCAAAGAAAACGACAACTGTCTTAAGATCAAGCACGTTGACGGCGAAGAGAGCGTTTACGCTCACATCGGCAGCAACACTTCGCTCGTGAAAATCGGCGACAAGGTTCTGGCCGGCCAGAAAATCTGCCAGGGCAGCAATGAAAGCCAGCACCTGCACTTCGTGATCTGGAAGGGCATGATCGATTATCCCTGCCGCTTCATTGATTACGCCGCGACCAACGGCGTGCCGCAGTACGGCGCGTCTCCCGTCAGCGGCAACAAGGGCACGCCCCAGGAAGTGATCGACCAGATCAAGGCCGATTACGCCAAGGGCGAAGCCGCGTTTGCCGCGGCCAAGTTCGATGAAGCCCTGCGCTGCTTCCGCGCCGCAACGGCCCGCGAGGTGCTCATCGACGAATATGAAAAGTCGCTCGCGCGCATCGATGAATGCAAAGCCGAGATCGACAAGGAAATCACCGCCGGCATTGAGGAAGCCCGCAAGGGCGATTTCGCCGGCGCCGACAAACGCTTCAAGGCGCTTAAGAAGAAGTTCGGCGACAAAGAGGCTCAGGATCGCATCGAAGCCGCGCTGAATGAACTCAAGGCCGATCCCAAATTCAAGGAATGGGTGGCGCAGCAGATGGCGCAGCGGCAGATGATCGAGGCCAAAGCGGCCGAAGAAAAAGAAGACTGGGACAAGGCGCTCAAGATCTACCGCGAGATACTCAAGGCCTACAAGAAGGACACGCAGGAGTACAAAGACGTCAAAAAGAAGATCCAGGAAATCGAAATCAAGAAGGGTCTAGGCGACGGGTAACTCTAGAACCCGCCACAGATACCACGACGCATAGGAACGATAGGGCGCCCACTTCTTGCCCTCGCGCGCGAGCATCTCCGGCGAGGGCAGCTTGCGTTTGCCAAATGCCAGCTTGAAGCCTTTCTGGATACCGAGATCGTTCACAGGCAGCACGTCGGGCCGGCCGAGCCGGAACATCAGGATCATCTCGGCTGTCCAGCGCCCGATGCCACGCACAGCTGTCAGGCGCTCAATGATGAGTTCATCGGGCATCGCGTGCAGCTCATCGTGGTGCGGCAACTCTCCGGCCAAGGTTTTGGCTTGCAAGTCGCGAATCGCGGCCAGCTTCGGGCGTGAGAGCCCGCATGCGCGGATTTGTTCATCGCTCAACTGCGCCACAAGCGAGGCTTCCAGCGGGTCACCCGCCAGTTTCATGAAGCGGCCAAAGATGGTTTCAGCTGCCTTGCCCGATAGTTGTTGGTACGAGATTGCCTGGCACAGCGCATGAAACAGGTTCGGCATTGGGCGCCGTTTGCCCGTGTACGGGCCGACGCGCTTGATGACTTTCGCCAGCGCGGGATCAACCTTGCATAGATGTTTGATCGCTTTGGTGTGGATCATGCACTCCCCGGCCCCCGCGCTACCGCGCAGGGCTCACTACGCTTTCCTCAATGCCGAACTGCAGCCGATACAGCCGGCTATAGCGCCCGCCCTGTGCCAGCAGTTCTTCGTGCGTGCCGCGCTCGGCGATTTCGCCTTTGTGGAGCACGAGAATCTGGTTGCTGGCGGTGACGGTGCTCAGGCGGTGCGCGACCACTATCGCGCTGCGGCCTTGCATGAGTTTGGCGAGCGCATCTTGAATCAGTGCTTCCGTTTCGCTGTCGATGTTGCTTGTGGCTTCGTCGAGCAGGAGAATCTTGGGCTCGAACGCCAGTGCGCGCGCGAACGCGAGCAGTTGCCGCTGGCCCGCGGAGAAGGTAATGCCGCGCTCGGCGACTTCTGCGTCGATGCCTTTGTCGAGCGAGCGAATGAACCCGCCGGCATGCACGACTTCAGCGGCGCGTTCAACGCGCTCGCGCGAAATGCCTTCGTTGCCCAAGCGAATGTTGTCGAGCACGTTGCCCGCAAACAGGAACACGTCCTGCAACACGAGCGCAAACGCAGCGCGCAAATGCGCCACAGGCATTTCGCGCACGTCCACACCATCCAGCAGCACGCTGCCTTTTTGAACGTCGTAAAAGCGCATCACCAGCGAGATGATCGTGCTCTTGCCGCTGCCCGTGGCCCCAACCAGCGCGAGAGATGAGCCTCCGGGCACTTTGAAACTCACATCGCGCAGCACCCAGTTCTCATCTTGGTAGGCGAACCACACGTTGCGAAATTCGATCTCGCCTTTGATCTCGGGCGTCTTGGGCGCGGCCGGTTCGACGATGTCGATCTTCGAATCCAGAATCTTGAACAGGCGCTCGGCGCTGGCCATGGCGCTTTGCAGCACGTTGTATTTTTCGCTCATTTCGCGGATCGGGTTGAACATCAGTTGTGTGTAAGAGAAGAAGGCAAAGAAGCTGCCAAAGCTGAGCGTGTTATCAAGGATCTCGCGCGAGCCGTACCAGACCAGCGCCGAGAGTGCGAGCGTGGTCGCGATTTCCACGGCCGGAAAGAACATCGCGAAGTTGAACACCGTGCGGTACGTGGCCTCGCGATAATCGGCGCTGCGCTGGTCAAAGCGCTTCGACTGCCGCTTCTCCGTGCCAAAGATGCGCGTCACGCGCCAGCCCTGGATCGTTTCGTTGAGAAAGGAATTCACAGCTGCCAGTTTCAGGCGCATGTCGCGAAACGAGTTGCGCGCGCGGTTCTTGAACGCCCAGGAAATCGCGCCCATCAGCAGCATCGCGCCCAGCACGATCACAGTCAGGCCGGGCGAGATGAAGAACATCATCGCCAGCGCACCCAGCACGATGATCATGTCACCCACAAGCTGTACCAGACCCGAGGCGAACACTTCGCCCACGGCTTCCACATCGCTGGTCACGCGCGTTACCAGGCGGCCTACCGGGTTGCGGTCAAAGAAGCGCAGCGATTGCTTCTGGATATGCGCGTAAACGTCGCGCCGCAAATCGAACACGGCCTTGGCGCCAAGCGACTGAAACAAGTAGCTGTTACCGAACTGCGCCACAAATTGCAGAACAACCAGCACAAAATAACCCAGCGCCAGGAGCCCAAGCGCTTCCACGGCGGCCTGGGAAGCCCCGTCTTTCGCCAGTTCCGTGAAAGGCCCGTTGATGATTTCGCGAATAAGCAGAGGCAGCATCAGCCCCATGCCGCCGGCGCCAAGCATGCAGATTGCGCCAAGGCCCACGGTGCCGCCATGGCGACGGGCATAGGGCAACAGGCGCCTGATCAGCCGGGTGTCGTAGGCCTTGCCAAGGACTTCTTCCTCATGGATGTTTTCAGCCAAACCGCGCTTTCAGGCTCGTTAGATGTCGAACGGGCGAGTCTAGACGTTCATTCCCCAAGCGCAACGGCAGCCCCCCAAGCCGCGGCCCCTATCGATGCGCGGCCAAGTTATACTCGAATGCGGAGGGCCGCACCCGAGATGGCTGAAGCTGCTGACATCACCCGTACTTCCGCGCTGACCGCGATGCAAAGCCTGTTTTCGGGTTTCGAATCGCGGCTTGTTCGCCAGCGCATGTTGCCGCATCCGATCGATGGCTCACTCTACGACTTCGACCCCAATCGCGTTTCGCGCCGCAGCCATGTGCACGGCGATCTTTCGCCCGCAGGCAACGGCGCCTTTGCACGCCGCGAGGCGCTGGGCCTCTTGCACAAGCCGCTGCTCGGCGCGACCACTTTGAAGGTCTGCGTCGTGCTTGATTTCGCATGGGCGCCCATAGAGCGCGACCGTTTCACGCCGCAAACACTTGAGCAATGCGCAACCTGGTCGCTCTGCTCCATGCGCCCGGACATTTACTTCATTCTGGGCGTAGCAGGCCAGGCACGCGATGGAAATCTGGGCCCCAGCGATGAGGCCATGCGCGCTCTCACCGGCGGCCCTAACTGGCGCGCCGCCTTTGTCGAATTTTTGAACCCCGGCTGGCGCGTGCGCTGCCCGCGCGACGGTGTGCTCATGCCCGCGCTGTTCGAGAATCTCTTCGACCCCGAGCCGATGGAGCAAAAAGCGGCAAGAATCGATGCAGCCCTCAACGCTGCTGCAGAGTTGCGAGAGCCGGGCGGATTCCTGCTGTTGGAAGAACTGGCGCGGCGCGCGGCGGTAAGCGGCGAGCTGGTCACGGATCGCGCAATGCTGTTTGCTGGAAGAACTCCGGGATTAGACGTGAAGGACGTAGAGGGAAATCTCATTATCCAGCGGAACAGGTTCACGTCCGTTGGGGCGTGATTGGCGGAATTGAACGTGCCGCGTTTGGCGATTTTCGACATTGGATTCTTGATTGAACTCAGTGACTCACATCCGGTTGTTTGCTTCGTACGAGTTGCGGCTTGCTTTCTGGCTCGGGGCGATTCAGTTCGCGATTGTGGTTGCTCTGGGTCTTTCCTTCGGAAAGAGTTGGCCTCTTTGGCTTGATCCTTTCCGTGAGGCTTGGTTTTTCTTGCCAGGGTTTGTTGGTTCGTTATGGATGCCTGGTTTGCCTGGGGGCTCGGGACCGCCCGCTTGGCTTGGATTCTGCGTTGTGTTCATGGGCTTCTGTTTGAACGGCTTGGTGTTGGCCTTACCGATCTCGACTTGGAAAGCTGTGCGGGCTGGCGACCCAATCGAAAATCCAAAATCCAAAATCGAAAATCCAAAATGGGCTTAGGCGATTTCTTCAAACGCATGTTTGGCCGCGGCGGCGACCCCGACGAAGAGAAGCCCGTGGACAAGGAAGCCATGCGCGAAGAGCTGGACCGTTACGACGAACTGATCACGCGCAACGAAGTCGAGCTGCGCAAAGTCATGCAGGAATTGCAGCGCCTTGAGTCGCACGAGAAGGATCAGGCCGATAAGCTCAAGGCGGGAAAAATTGGCGATCAGGAAAAAGAAGTCGTGTTGCTCAGCATCAAGCGCAATCGCACGCGCATTGAGTCGCTCAAGCATCGCATCCACGTTTACAACAAGAACATCGAAGTGCTGCAAAGCATGGTCGACAAACACCAAACCATTGCGGCCATGAACCTGCGCGGCATCGAGAGCCAGATGGTCGAGCGCCTTGCGATGGATTTCGACGAGCGCAAAGACAAGTACATGGAGTCCATCGAGACAGCCAATTCGATGAAGAGCACTGACACCGGCATCCTCAGCTTGTCAGAGAAGGAAGACCTCAAGAAACTCGAACGCGAATTGATGGGAAACAAGCCAGCCGAAGAAGTTGTCAGAGCCCCGAGCGAAAGCGAGCGGGTCCTCAAAGAAAAAGCCGCGCCCGAAAAAGTAATGAGCGAAGCCGAGATGGAAGCGGAGATGGCCAAGCTCGAATCAGAAATGGCGCAACGCGAGAAAGACCTGAAAGCGGCCGAGGTGAAGGAAAAGCCGCAAACGGAGTGAAGCAGGTATCGGGTATCAGGTTCCGGGTATCAGGTAGAGCACGCAATCCTGACTCCTGATACCCGATACCCGACACCTGATACCTTAAGACAGATCAGTCAAAGCGGACGGTGCACATGGGATTCTTTCAACTGCTCTTCGGACAAAAGATCGACTCGCGCTTGCTCAAGGTGAAGCTGCGCGAGGTCGAGCGTGAGCGCCGCAAGTATTTCATGGAGGTGCGCAAGCTCTCCACGCGCCAAAGCGGCATCATCGACCAGATCAAGAACGCCCGCAAAGAGGGCAACCAGATCGAGGTCGATTACCTCTGGGAAGAACTCAAGGACCTCAAACACGATTTCGCCTTCAACAAGCGCGCCGCGAAGATCGCCAACCTTGAAGGCATCGCGCTCAAGAAATACACGCGCGGCCTTGAACGCCTCGAAAAGCGCAAAGACAAGAACAGCATCCAGAAGCTCATCACGCGCATTCGCAACAGCGGCCTGGACTCAAAGCTTGCGCTGGCGCAGATTGACGAAGAGGGCTACATCGACGAGTTGAACGCAACACTCGATTCGCTCGGCCTCGAGGTCGAAGAAGCCATGATGGATGACGATCCCGAGAAAAAGCAGTTCCTCGAGGAGATCGACAGCATCGTCGAGGCCGAAAGCTCCGGCAGCTTCGACGAAGCCCTCAAGAGCGAACAGGAGCTCAAGCGCAAGCTGGAGACGGACGAGAAGGCGGTGTAACACGGGCCTCACGGCCCGTGTACTAAGTAGCACAACCATGGGCCGGGAGGCCCATGCTACCCATGGCTAAAGCCCCTCAACAGTCGAACACCCAAATCGGCCTCAGCGAGCAAACCGCCCGCGAGTTCAAGCGTATCGCCGAACAGGAAGAAAAAGCCGGCACGGAAAGCTGGAACGACGGCGATTACGACAGCGCCGCCGACCACTTCGAACGCGCCGCCAACACGCTGCGCAAGTACGCCGCTCACGTGCAGGCGCCGGCCCAGGCGCAGGTCATCAAGCGCAAAGCCACCAAACTGCTCGACCTATGCAACCAGTTGCGAGCGCTGACCGTTGACGGCCTCCCGGACGAAAGCAAAGCCAACCGCCTGCGCACCGAAAGCCAGAGCGAACTCGCCGTCATCAACGCGGACATCGAGGCCGCCACACCGCGCGACTCCGCCGAATCCTCCAAACGCAAAGCGCCGGACAATTCCGCAGCCCTGCTTGAAATGTCCGTCAACGTGCCCAAGCCGCCCGAAGCCGAAAAACCCAAGTCATCCGAGATTCCGCCCCGCGTTGAAAGCGCGGCTGCGAAATCTGACGAATCCCCAAAAGTGCCCAGCCAGCCGCACCTGCGCCTGCTTTCCGGGGAAGCGAAAGCGCCCGAGAAGCCGCGGTCGGAGGTGCTGCACCTTGAGTTCAGCGACGAGCCAGCCGCAGACACGGCAAAACCGGCGCCGCCCGCAATGCCGGCACCCGATCTCAGCGAAGCCAAGACCGCGCCCAGCCTGCGCCGCATTGAAGAAGGCGCCTTCAAAGCCGAGCGCGTGGTGCAACTCGCGGCCGCGTTGAACAAGTGCGATTTCTTTTTGCTGGCTTCGGCCTTTGAAGCCATCGCCGATGACCTGAGTGCCGCCAACGCGCTGGACCCGCAGCGCGAAATCGAGCAGATGCTTTCAAGCGTATTCGCGCGTGAGATCGCGGCCGTGCTGCGCAAAGCACCCGAGCAGCAAACGCAGGGCGCCATGGAACTCGCGCGCAAGGCTTACGCCGAGGGCAATTTTAAGGGCGCCGCTGAGCACTTCAAGAAAGCGGCCATGGAGCTGCTGGCCGCAGCGGGCGAAAGCAAGAGCGACGAAGAAATCGCCGCCAGCGAAATCAAGGCCTGCAAGCTGCTCACGTTCAGCAGCAGGCTGCGGAAAACGCAGGGTGGCACACCATGAGCCTCGACCTCGGACCCAAACTCAAATCCGCCTGCGATGATTCGCTGCACAAGGCCAAGATGGCCTGGAAAGCCGGCGATTCCGAACAAGCCGCGCAGCATTTTGACGCTGCCGCCAAGCTCATGCTCAAGTGGGCCGAGCACGCCACCAGCCGCTCGCAGGAATATGCGCGCAAACGCAAAGCCATCGAATATCGCGAATTCGCGGGCCGCCTGCGCGAGCTGCACAACGAACAGGCCGCGGGCGCCAAGCTGCCGGCTCCGCCCAGCTCTGATGAAGACGTCGATGCCAAGCAGACCGAGAGCGTGGGCAACAAGAGCGAGCTGAGCAACGCCGTCAACTCGCTGATTCACGTCTCGCCCGTGACGTGGGACGACATCGGCGGGCTGGAGCAGACCAAGCGCGACATCAAATACACGCTGGGCCTTTCGCTCGCCACGCCGCCCAAGGGCGTCAAGATTGCCACATTCCGCAACATCATGTTCTACGGCCCGCCGGGCACGGGCAAAACGCTGATCGCGGCGGCGACTTCCAACGCGCTCAAAGTTACGAGCGACGGCCAGGCCCTCTTTTTCAACGTAAAAGTCAGCGGCGTGATGAGCAAGTATTTCGGCGAGAGCTCCAAGATCATCTCCGAAATCTACGGTACCGCGCGCGACAACAGCCCCAGCGTGGTCTTTCTTGATGAGTTCGAATCGCTCACGGCCTCGCGCGGCTCTGACGAGCAAAGCGGCGCCGAAAGAAGGATCCTGAGCACGATCCTGAGCGAGCTCGATGGCCTGACGGAAAAAGGCCGCACCGACATTTTCGTGCTCACCATCGCGGCCACGAACCGCCCGTGGGAAATCGATAACGCGGTGCTCTCGCGCTTTGAAAAGCAGATTCTCATTCCGCTCCCCGACCCGATCACGCGCGAGGCCATCCTGCGCATCCAAACCGAAAAGCGCGGCTTCGTGGTCGATTGCGACATGGCGGAGCTTGTGAAGCTCACGGACGGCTACTCTGGCCGCGAGATCGAACGCATCGTCAAGCAGGTGACAAGCACGATGATTTCCGAGCTCAACGCCGATTTGCCGGACATCATCGACAAGGGGCTGGCCCAGGCCAAGAACTATCAGGTCAAAGTGCGCTCGCTCACGCTGCGCGATTTCCAGGTCGCTGCCGAAGGCATCCGCCCGGTCACCTCGCCCGAAGAAGCCGCGCGCTATCTCGATTGGCGGCAGGATCAGGACTAGGCGATTTTGGATTTCCGATTTTGGATTTTTGATTGATTGCGCCGATAGCTGACTATGGCCCGATTCTCGCTCATCTTTTCACTGTTCCTGCTGGCGCAGTTGGGGATTTGTTTCGCGCCCAGGAGCGTCTTTGACCGCGTTTGCGCAATCTGGGAAGTCCCGCTCTCCTTTGCAGGTGAGCTTGGCCCGTTTGGAAACGCGCCCTTGGGTTTGATGTTGTTGTTCGCGACGATGGCCGCTTATGCGCTCGTCGGGGCGCTCGGAATCTGGTCGATCGTGCGGATATATGAGTTGTCTCGCAATCGAAGGCGTCGCGGCGCTGGTCACGCCCAATCGACAATCGTCAATCGACAATCGACAATGACCGCATGGTAGACCATGAACGCCAACTGATTCGTCTCGCGAAAAAGCACCTCACGCGCTGTCCCTATTGCGCCAAGGGCTACAGCGAGATCCCCCACCCCAAGCTCAAGCAATTCCGTTGCCTGGGCTGCTCGGCGTACATTTCAAGCGAGATGATGGTCGAGGACCTCGACGACGAAGTCTTCGATCGCGACACCCAGAACGTGTGCTCCAGTTGCGGCTACCACTGGCCCGAGGAATTGCTCGCGCCCGCAAAATGCCCCGGCTGCTCGCAGGAAAACGGCCTGGGCGACTTGGTGACCGAGCGCGATTTCGCGGCCAACCACGCTGATTTCACGGTCGCCGGCCCCATCCCCAATCAAACAGGAACCAACGCGCGCGGCTGCATGCTGATTACCGCCGTGCTGATCCTCTTGCTGATGTTCCAGGGCTTAATATTCAAAGGATGTTTGGGTTGAGCCACCAATGAACACCAATTCACACCAAAACTCGGCGAGGGACGGCGAACTTCTATTCAAGGAAGAGGCCTTTGCGATCGTTGGCGCGGCTATGGAGGTCTACAACGAACTGGGATTTGGGTTTCTCGAGTCCGTTTACCAGGAAGGCATGGAACGAGAATCCAGACTTCGATCCATTCCTTTTGAGTCGCAGAAGGTTTTGCGCATCAAGTACAAGGGCGAGTGGTTGGACAAGCACTTCATCGCTGACCTCGTTTGCTTCGGCAAGATCATCGTTGAACTAAAATGCGTTCCGAAGATCAGCGATGTTGAAATAGCACAGGCCCTCAACTACCTCAAAGCAACCGGATTGAGCCTTTGCCTAATAATCAATTTCGGGAACCCGGCTAAGCTGGAGTTCAAACGGGTGATACGCTAGTTGGTGAAGATTCGTGCGATTCGTGGCTCTTGAGGACGTACCCATGGGAATTTTCAAATCCAAAGAAGAACGTCGCATGCAACGCGACATGGAAATCAAGAAGGGCATCCAGCGCATCAAGCGCCAGCTCACGGATCTTGGCCGCAACGAGGAAGAGTGGCTCGAAAAAGCGCGGCGCGCGCAGCGCATGGGCGCCAACGACCAGCTCGCGTTCATCCGCAAGTCGCTCAAAGCCACAGCCACGCAGCGCCGCGCCATCGAGCGGCAATTGCTGACCATCGAAGCCGCGTTCCAGATGAAGAACCAGGCGGAGAGTTACGCCACGTTCGCCGAGAGCATGGGTGTGGTGGCCAAGAGCATCAACGATGTTTACAAAGCCACCGATCTGGAAAAGACGCAGCGCAACTTCGAGCACGCCATGGCGCAGGCCGAGACGATGAGCCAGCGCATGGATTTGTTTTTGGACATGAGCAAGGACACGCTGTTCTCAGGCGAGACCGCCAGCGGCGAGCAGCTGGTCAGCGACGAAGAAATCGACCAGATGATCGGCATTTCTTCCACGGAGCGCAAAAAGAAGACGCGCGAGGAACTCGACAAAGAAATCGCCAAAGAACTCGGCGAAATGGGCGCCGACGAAGAAAAGGCGAAGTAGCACGGGCCTCCCGGCCCGTGTGGCATCACGAAATGGGGTGGTGCTACGTCACGGGCCGGGAGGCCCGTGCTACGAGCGCCTTAAAATGCTTGCCGCGCTCTTCGAAGTTGGCGAATTTCTTTCCCGGTGCGTACTCGTAGAAACTCGTGCTCGCGGGCGACATGAGCAGGACGTCGCCGGGCGTAAGCGCCTTGAAAGCGCGCTCGCAGGCTTCATCGAACGTCGCGCAATCGTGCATTGGAATCGAAGCCGCGCCGATGGCGGCCTTGATGGCGGGCGCAGTCGTACCTTGCAGGTAAATCGCCTTGATGCCGCAATGCGTTGCGATGCGCTTGCCCAGTTCCGTGTAATCAATGTTCTTGCTGCCGCCGCCGAGGATCAGGTGCACGCATTTGTCAAAGGCACTCAGCGCGGCCAGCGTCGCTGCAGGGTCTGTCGCAATGCTGTCGTTGTAAACCCGCGCGCCATTGATGCTGCCACACGGTTCCAGTCGATGCTCGACGCCGCGGAATCTACGGATGCTCTGTATGACGGTTCCAAATCCACCGTGCACAAACAACCCCTGCACTACTGCCCATGCGCCCGCGAGGTTCGACCAATTGAAGTCGCCGGGCAGCCGCAAGTCGGCGCGCGCGCAGAACGGTCGTGCTTCTGCTACCTGCTGCTCGCCGGGGTGATTCTTTCTGCCGAACGGAAGTTTGGGAGTTCGTTCCTTTTTGAGTTTCTCCGCACTCCGACTGCGCTTCGGCTCGGGAGCCGGCGGACGCTCGCCTGCAAGCCAACGAAGCGCTGAAGTACCCTGGTCCGAGTACAGCCCGTTCTCGTAACCCCAACTCAGCAACTGCGCGTTGCTATGAATCCATTCAGTCGGGACGCCGCGAATCGAGTATACGTACAAGCGGGAAAACTCTTCTCGAAATGCGTTCGCGACTGGATCGTCTGCGTTCACCACGCACGAATGGCACGCTTTCTCATTTTGATAGCGGAAGATCGCGCTTTTCGCCCAAACATACTCGTCGAAGTCCTTGTGCCAATCGAGGTGGTTCGCAGTGATATTGGTGATCAGAGCAAACAAGCAGGATTTCTGGATGCGGTGCCAGTCCATCAATTGAAAGCTGCTTAGTTCCAACACGACCACATCTTCTTTCTCGATTTCCTCCAGACGGTTGATGAGCGGCGTGCCCACGTTACCGCCCAGCCACACACGCTGCCCTGTTTCGGGCAGGTTTGGCACCGGATCGGCCCATTTGCCTTCGAGTTCCGGTTGGGCCCGCTCGTAAATCCCGCACAACATCTCGTAAGCCAGCAGGGTGGTTGTTGTCTTGCCGTTGCTCCCAGTTATGCCAATCGTGAAAGCCGGGCAAGCCTCGATGAAGAGCGACATCTCCTGCGTCACTTCCGCCCCCGCCTCACGCGCGGCTACGAGATACTTGTTGTCCGGGCGCACGGCGGGGGAGTGGATGACGACTTGCGCGCGCGCGAAATCGGCCTCGCGGTGTTCACCCAGGCGCAACGTAACCGGAATGTCCTTGATGGCTTCGAGGCTGGGCGCGAGGGTTTTTTCGTCGCGCAAATCGGTCACAAGGATTTGGCTCGCCCCCCACCGGTGCAGAAACTTTACGGCCTCCACGCCGCCCTGCCACAGGCCAAGGCCCATGACCAGCGCGCGCTTTCCCTTGAAACGGGTGAACTTCTCTGCGATTTCGGGGTTTGCCATCGTGCTTGCTCAGCGGCGCCAGCTGCCTTTGTTGGCCGCAAATTCAAAACGGTCCGCCAGTGTGGTTTCGTTCTTGTATTGGTTGGCGCGGCGGAACACCTGGTCCGGGTCGCCGGGTTTGGCAGGCTCCAGCTTCACGCTGATCTCGTGCTTGTCCACGATGATCCACGGCGCCAGCACTTCGGCGAAGAAATCCATGGGCGGGTATTCGTACCACGGCACCACAAGCTGCACAGTGCCGCTTTGCGTCTGGTAGCCGGGCTTGCGCAGCGTGTATTCGCGCGAGCCGTAATAAGAAAAGGTCACGTAGAACGGGCCGTCCTCGTGGTTCTCGGGCCGCGTCTGGCCTACTTTTTCGCCGTCGATGTACACATCTGCGCCTGGCGGTTCGCTGCGCACGTAAATGCGCCGCTCGACACAGCCGGTGCAAAGCAAAAGCACAATTCCAATCAGGGCGTAACGCACCGCGGCAGTATAGGGCCAACTTGTGCGTGGCAACAGCACTGAGGGCAACCCGCGGCACATTCGCGCAAGCTCAGGGCTTCGGCAAACTGGGTCTCGCGCGGCTTCGCTTCATGTTGGCTCACTGGCGGAGCGCACCTGCCGAACGAGCGCCCGAAAACCGGCACCATGAAAGCGGACGTATTCAATCCGATTCGTTGAACCTTTTGCGTCTCTAGTCCGTTACAATGGCCTCGGGAAGAAGTCTGGGCCTTTCACGCACTCTCAAGGGCTGCGCCATGCGCAATTCCCGAATCCTGATCATACTACTGGCTCTTTCGTTTCTGGCCACGCTGGCCGTACCTGTGCGCGCCGATGACGAAGACGATTTTTACAAGGCGCTACGCGAAAAACAGCGGCGCGAGAAGGCCATCAAAGAAGGCAAAGACCCTGATGCCGCCGTTGACCCGCCCAAGGAAGCCGCGCCGGAGCCGCCCAAGTTGCCGGAAACGGCGAGCGGCTGGATTGCGCTGGTTAAACGAGCGTACGGCAGCGACAAGCCCGACGAAATCAAGTTAGTGGATGATGCCGTGGCCCGCTTGAAAGAAGCCATCGGCAGCGACGCCACGCTCAAGTCCAAGGTCGCCAAGAATTTTGAGGGCTTCAAAGAAAAGGAAGGCACGAAGTTGGCGGTTTCGGCGCTCAAGGACCCCAAGGCCACGCGCGATGCTTTGCGCAAGGTGCTGGCGGACAATCGGCCGTTGGCGATTAAAGCGATCATGAATCCGAAGTACACCGAGGCTGATGACTGCAAGTTGCAGCCTGAGGTTGATAAGGCGTGCAAGCCATTGTTTGACGTGTGGAACGACCCAGTGGGCTACCTCATTGCGCAGAAGAGAGCCGATATCGCCGGATCGAGCGCCAAGCTGGAGCGTCTGGTGAAACTGCTGGGCGAGATTGATGAGGCGTTGGGCAAGTGGGAAGCAGGAATAGAGAACGGCGAGCAGTTCATGCGCAAGACGGCAGCGGATCTGATCGACATTAAGAAAGAGGAATACGACGCCAACAAGGGCGTGCTGGCCGGAAACGAAGCCATTGCCGATGCCGATTGTGATGCTGACAGCAAAACGCATGTTCGCGTGCTGAACGATTACCGCATGATGCTCGGGCGCGGCTGCCTGGCGATTAACCTGGCGCTTTACAAGGCAGCTACGGGTCATTCGAAGTACCAGGAAAAAATCGGGCGCATTGGCCACGACATTCCCGGCCACCCCGACGGCGTCACGCCCGCTCAGCGCTGCAAGCGCGCGGGCTACGGCGGCAGCGTGGGCGAGAACTGCTTAATGGGCTCCAAGACGCCCGCTGAGGCGGTGTGGCAGTGGTACAACGCGGCCGAGCACCACCGCGCCATGATCGGCGCGTGGGCGCACATTGGCGCGGGCCACAGCGGTGTGTATTGGACTCAGAATTTCGGCGGCGGGAGAGGGAACTAGCCTGTTTTTGCACGGAGCCCAGGCACGATCCGTGAATGGCAAGTCACTCGAAAATCAACAAACGCTGGGCGCACGAACACGGAGAGTACGATGACCAAGTTGAAGAGACTCGCGTTCATTTCGCTGGCATTGCTCGCGCTGAGCATCTGCGCGCAGAATCACAACGCTCAGGGTGCCGACGACATCATCAAGCGCTGTCAGCCGCTCTTGACCAACGCCGATCCCGTCAAGCGCGCCGAAGGCGTTGAGGGCATCGTCGCGGCCAACAACAAGAAGGCCGCGGAACTCGCCTGCAAGACCATCGCCGCCGAGAAAGACAACGATGCTTTGCCGCGCATGGGCGCTGCTTTCGCGCAGTTCAACAGCGAAGAAGCGCTCTCTGAGGTGAAAGACGCCATTACCAAGTTCACCAGGCCCGAGCAGATTTTCGCCGCCTACTACGCACTGACGGGTCTTGGTAACGGCAAGACCGCCGGCGGCGACGCGATTCTCAAGGCTTGCGTGCTGGAGTCCAAGCCCAAGGATTACAACCTGAAGGCGGCCGCCCTGGAGGCGATTGGCGAATCGGCCCGTAAGGAAGTTGCGCCTGCCGTAGCAGAACTGTTTGCCACCTGGAATCCCGACTGGGACGACAAAGGTGTGATCGTGGCCATGTGCGGCATTTTCGCCGCAGCCAAGATCGTGAAGCCCGAAGAGAAAGAGCCACGCGATTCCGTGATGCGCGGACTGATCAACATCCTCAAGAATGCCAAGAACGACCGCCTGCGCTATTTCTCGGTCAAAGCGCTGTCCGAGATCTCAGGCGAGAAAATGTACTCCGAGCCCAAGTTCTGGGAATGGTGGATCGATGTTGGCGGCTACAAGACGCAAAAGGAGCGCCCGGAAGGCCAGACGGAAGCCGCGCGCAAGGTGCCGCGCTTCTTTGACATGGCCACGGTGGGCAAGCGCGTGGTGTTCTGCATTGACGTTTCGGGTTCTATGGCGGGTCCGGTTTCGATGCCGCCGGCGCCGAAGAAGGAGAAGCCTCCGGAGCCCAAGAAGGAGGGCCCCGTCACCGGCGGCGGAAAGAGCAAGCCTGCCGAGGGCGACAAGAAGAAAGAGGAACCCGAACCCGACCCGCCGGACTACAGCAAGGTAAAGATCAAACTCGACCTTGCCATCGTGGAACTGGTTTACGCGCTGAAGCAACTCGACAAGGAGTTCCTGTTCAACGTATGCATATACGATACGCCGCATCAGTTGCTGCTGCCTTCGGTCAAGAACCTTGTGCCGGCAACGCCGGAGAACAAAGCCAAGTTCATCAAGGCCGTGGAGGCCCTGACGCCGCGCGCGCTTACGAACATCCATGGCGGACTGATGGACAGCCTGAGTATCACGGATGCTCAGTTCTTCGACTGGCACAAAATGGATCCCGCCTGGGATCCGGAGTGCATGGCCAAGGGTGCCGAGACGATCTTCTTTTTGACAGACGGATCGCCTACTGTCAGCGATGACAGCTCCGATATCGGTGAAGTCGGCCGTCCGGACAAGAATGGCCAGGTGAAGAAGATGGTGGGCAATGGCAAAATGTGCGTGCCGGAAAACATCGTGGCGGAAATCAAGCGTGTTAACACGTTCCGCAAATGCGTGATACACACCGTTGGCATCGGCCCGCACGATTCGCGCCTGATGGGCGAACTCGCGCGCATTTCGGGCGGCACCTATACTGACCGTACGGGCGTTGCCAGATAGTGATTTGAGGAGGGCGCTTTTCTCAGGCCGGCCCGGGCACATGCCCGGGCCGGTTCAATTCGCGCCGCAGAAGGCTGGAGCGCGAGGACGCTCGCTGTAAACTGTTCGTGAGGCCATTGCCCGCGGATGCGCAAATCAGTGTCGGGCGCTTGGGAGGATTTGCCATGAGACTTGCACTTTGCGCCATGCTGGCGCTCGTGATGCTTTGCTCGCTGCAAAGGCCCACGGCCGCCGATGGAACCGGCATTACGCCCGATAAGAAGCTTGCCAAGGAACTCGCGGGACTGGCCGACCTCTGCTACGCGATGGGCATCAAGGCCAAGGACAGCGGCATTTACAACTACGCCAAGTCGTTCTTCAACCACGCGCTGCTCTACGACGCTGACCACAAAGAAACGCGCAAGATTCTGGGCTTCAAGAAGAAGGGCAAAGAGTGGGTCGCTGACAAAGAAGATTACGGCATGCCCGTGCGCAACACCGCGCGCGCTGAAAAGGAACGCGAGCTGTTTGAACGCATCTGGGTTGAAACCAAGGGTGAGCGCGAGAAAGCCGCCGACAAGCTCTATGAGTTCGTCGCTGATCCGAAGCTCGATTCCAGGCAACGCCTGCTGGCGCTTTACCACATTACGCTCATCGATCCGTGGCACGAAAAAGGCCATCGCGCCGCAGGTATGGATCGCGGCAGTGGCGCCAATGAAGTGTGGGTACACAAACTGGACGCTGACTTCGCCCATCAACGCGGCGACTGGACAAAGGGCGTTTCGCCAGCCGCGTCCGTGGCCGAGAAAACGCCCTACGAGGAGCAGCTTGGCATAAGCTTTGGCAAAGCGCGCGGTGAGCGCTTCGTGTTCCATGTAAACTGTGCTGCCGGCGCGGAAGAAATCGCGGCGCGGCTTGTTCCCTTCGCTGAGGCATCGTGGCGCAAGGCGCATGAGTTCATCGGCCAGGAGCTTGCAGAAGCGCCCAAGGATGACGCTCAACGCCTTCACTTTACGGTCTTTGATGATCGCCCCAACTACGCCAAGTTCATAGATAAGTGCGCGGGTATCGAAGATGCAAATCGCCGCCGCGAGATTGCTGAGCAGGGCTGGGGATACGCGACGCGTAAACCCGCAGGCAACGTCTGGCTCTACCCTCGCACGCAGGAAGATGCGTCTCTGCGCGATGGCATCGCCCATGAGATTGGCGCTTCCATCATCGCCAACAAGTGCGGCTATCGGCTCTATTGGCTCAACCGCGGCCTTGGTTTTTTGATGAGCAACCGCTCTCTGGGAACGGTGCGCGCCAATTTTGCGGCGGTGAAAGGTACCGCGGTCATTCCCAGTGATGTGGAGTCCATGCCCGGCGACGGAACCTGCACGGCGGCCTGGCGCTTTCGCGTTGCCCTGGCCATCGCGGGCGGCAAGCCGCTTGGCCTGAGCGAGCTGACACGCGCGACGGTGGCCGGCTTTGGCGAGCTTCACTGCGCGTTTGCCTTCTGCTATGTGGAGTACTTGCTCGCCAAGTATCGCGACAAGTTGGCGCCATTCCTCAAAGAAGCCTACGATGACACTTATGCGCGCTATCAGAAAAAAGAGCCGCCTGAGAGCGGCGAAGCGGTGCTGGCGCGCCTGTTGAGACATCTCGAACTTACCAGCGAGGCATTGCAGGGAGAGTTCGCACTGTGGGCGTTGGACAATTACCTGCGCCTGCCCAAATAACTCAGGCGGAAACGCGTTTCGTTTCTCGAACTTTGGCCTGGTTTTCGCGAACGCGATCGGCCATGCGCTGGGCTGCGGCGCGGCTTGCTTCCAGGCGTTTGAGCAGCTTTTCGTTACTACCCGCCGAGTTCAACGCCAACTCAAGGTGGCCCATGATCAAGCTCAGATCATTGTTGAGTTGGTGAAGCAACGGCCCGACAAGGTCGTGGGCGGTGGGGGTGTCCTCCGACATATCTGCCTCCAAGGACGCAAACGCAAGATGCGCTGCACCAGCCGGGCTTCCGCGCCAACACAGTCATGTTGGCAATGTTCTCTCTAAACAGTTGTATTTTACACCATGAAGGCATGGGTGAGGCGCAATTCCAGCAAAACGCTCTGTGCGTAAGTCTTGTTACCTATTGTGATTAGGAATCGACTGTGCCAGTTGTCAACATAACAGGCACGGCAGAGTCTCTTTAGTGCCTGTTGGTCGCCTTGAGCGCGAGTGTTCACTTGCGCCGCTCGCTTTCAGCGTGAAGTGGAAGGCGATGCCCGTCTGAGCTTCACGCCTGTCTAGACCACGATGCGATCGCCCGTGCTTTGTGCGCCGGCGCGCAAGACTGCGGCAACCTCATTTCCGAGGAAATCGTGCGTCTGGTTCTCAGCGCGGCCCGTGAAGCGCTTGGGATCGAGCAGACCGTCAAGCTGGCCAGCTATGTCTTTGAATTCGGCGTCGCCCTTTAGCCGCGCGATCAAGTCGTTCTCGCTGGCGCCTTCCTCTTTCATGCGTGCCAGTGAGGCGCGGCTATGCACGCGAATTGCCTCGTGTACGCGCTGGCGATCGCCGCCTGCACGCACGGCGGCCATGATGATGGCTTCCGTCGCCATCAACGGGAGTTCGCGCTTGAGGCGCGCGGATATCACCGCGTGATTGGCCTTGAGACCTGTGGCCACGTTTTGCAGCAGGCTGAGAATCACGTCGGCAGCCAGGAACGTCTCGGGGATGGTCATGCGACGATTGGCGCTGTCATCAAGGGTTCGCTCCAGCCACTGCTCGCTGGCGGTGAGTGCGGCGTTGTGCGGCAGGTTGATCAGGTAGCGCGAAATGGAACAAATGCGTTCGCTGCGCATGGGGTTGCGCTTGTAGGCCATCGCCGAGGAGCCGATCTGCTTGCTCTCGATCGGCTCATCAACTTCGCCGTGGCCCATGAGCAAGCGGATGTCAGTCGCAATCTTCTGTGCGGAAACGCCAATGCCCGCCACGGCGCTGAGCACCATGTGATCGTACTTGCGCGTGTAGGTCTGGCCGGTGACGGGGAAAACGCATGCAAAGCCCATGCGCTCAGCCACGCGAACATCCAGTTTGCGAACCTTGGCTTCGTCGTTGTCAAAAAGTTCCATGAAGCTGGCCTGCGTGCCCGTGGTGCCCTTGACGCCGCGCAGCGGCATGCTGCGCTCGATGCGTGCGAGTTCGTCGTGGTCGAGCAGCAAATCCTGCAACCAGAGGCAGGCGCGCTTGCCAACGGTGGTGGGCTGCGCCACCTGAAAATGCGTGTAACCGAGGCAAGCCGTACCGGCTTCGCGTTTTGCGAAGTCGGCCAAGGCTGCGATCGTACCACGCAGCTTGGGCAGCAACAGTCGCAGGCCTTCACGCATCAGAATCAGGTCGGCATTATCCGTCACGAAGCAACTGGTTGCACCCAGGTGAATGATGGGTGCGGCGCTGGGGCACAGCTCGCCCAGGGTATGCACGTGGGCCATGACGTCATGGCGCAGCTCGACTTCGTGCCTGGCGGCTTTCTCGAAGTCGATGTCGTCGAGGTGAGCCTTGAGTTCGGCGATGGCTTTCTCGGACACCTGGGTTAGACCCAGCTCGCGCTCGCTTTCCGCCAGGGCGAGCCAGAGCTTGCGCCAGGTCGAAATACGCCGTTGCTCAGAGAAAAGTTCGCGCATCTCTTTGGCGGCATATCGGCCCGTCAAGGGATGGGCGTAGCTGTTGTGGTCTTTGGCCATGACTGAAGGTCTCGCGTCTTAGGTCTCGCGTCGCGTGTCCGGGGCTCGCGACGCGGAACACGAGACACGGGACGCATCCTCTTTTCAAGGCTATACTGCCACCATGCAAGAGGTACTGCGCATCCTTGACGCCAACCTCAACCGGGCCCGTGAGGGCTTGCGCACCGCCGAGGAATACGCGCGCTTCGTGGTCAATAATGCCGCTGCCCTGGCCATGCTGAAAACGGTCCGGCGCGGCCTTGAGGGCGTTATTGAGGCTCTGGGCCCCGCCGCGCCGTCGTTGCTGGCCGCGCGCGATGTGCCCGGGGACATCGGAGTGGAGCCTCAAGCACCGGCTGAGCGGCGCACAAGCAACGACGTGGCGCAGGCCGGAATCAAGCGCGCGCAGGAAGCACTGCGCGTAATCGAAGAGTACTCGCATCTTGTGGCCACCGGCGCGCCTGCGTTGGCCGCGCAGGCGCGTTACGCGCTCTATGAAGCCGAGCAGTGTTTGTTTGCTCAGGCGCCCCATCCGATGCTGGCGAGACTGACCAGGGAACCGGTCATGGTGATCGTGACGCGGCGCATGTGCCACAGCAGTTGGCGCACGCTGCTTGAGGACTTGCTCGAGGCCGGGGCGCGGGTGTTTCAATTGCGCGAGAAGAGGTTGTCCGCACGCGACTTCACGCTTTACGCGCAGCAGTTCGCCGAGCGCGCACGCCGCAAAGACGGCCTGACAATCATCAACGACCGCGCCGATATAGCTTACGCGAGCGGCGCCGATGGAGTCCACCTCGGGCAAGAAGACCTGCCAATCGTCTCGGCGCGGCGCATGTTGGGCAAAGGTGCCTTGATCGGGCTGAGCTGTCACAATCTCGAAGAAGCCCGGCAGGCCGTGGCGGCCGGGGCTGACTACGTTGGTTTGGGCGCAATGTTCGATACCCGCACAAAAGTCGTAACCAAAATGGCAGGACCTTCACTACTGGGTGAGGTCGTGCCGAACGTGAACGTGCCGGTGCTGGCGATCGGCGGCATCAAGGCCAGCAACGTGGGCGAACTGGGCAAGGCGGGTGCGAAACATGCCGCCGTGTGCAGCGCCATCATTCGCTCGCGCACGCCCGGCAAGGCCTACCGTGACCTTGTGGACGCCCTGAGAAGCGGCACTAAGATTGAAGAGCCCGAGTCCCTCCCCACGACAGAGGTTTCGCCATGAGAACTTTTGCGGCAGCGCTGGTGCTCCTGCTGGCCTTTGTTGCCCAGGTGCGGGCCGACGAGGAGGTCGAGCAGGTCAAGATTGAGCTTAAATCCGGCGAAAGCGTGCCTGGCGCCCTGAAGGACGTGACCGATGCTGGCGTGACGCTTCTTGGCACCGATGGCTCGCAGCTGTTCATCAAGTGGTCGTACACGCGCGGCGACAAGCACTTTGACCTGCGCAAGCGCGCCTGCAACTACAAGAGTCTCTCCAGCATTGTCAGCCTTGCCGATTTCTGCCACGACTTCGCGCTCGACCGCAAGGAAGCTGAAGCGCTGGTCGAAGCGCTCAAGCTTGCGCCGACCGATGAAAAACTCAAGGCGCGCCTGGCTGCGTTGCCCAAGTTCGATGACCTCAAGCCGCCGACGCCCGAAGTCAAGCCGCCCGAGCCGGAAAAACAGCCCGATCCGCCGCCCAAGGAGCCCGATCCGGTTCCGCCCACGACGGTTGAACTGGTGCTCAAGCTCGACAGTAACGAAGCTGATCTGGTGGCACCGCTGACCAGGGCGCTGGAAAAGCTCGGCTATAAGTTCTCCAACGGCGCCGATCACGACGTGCTGGTCAAACTCAGCGTTGACCTGACTCTGGTGAAAAATCCGAAATGGATGGGGGCGGAACTCTACGCCATCTATGACGGCACAGCAAAATATCAGCTGTTCGGAAAGGCCGAGAAAACAGCCTTTGACGAACGCAGCGTTGAGGCCAAGAACGTGCGCAGCAACAAGGACAAAGTCGAGGCCAAGAAGATGGTGCTGGACGATCTCGCCGACAAACTCAAGGACCCGATTCACAACGCGCTTCGCAAACGCAAAAAGTAGTGCCAGGCACCGGATCGAAAAGCGCGGCCCAAAGCCGCGCTTCTTCTATTGGCGGGCAGGAGGTGCCGCCTCGTCTGAAAGCTTCTCGGGTTCTTCGAATACGGGCTCGACGGGCGGCAATTCCTTTTCTTCGTGCGAAACCGGCTTCTTAGGGAAGAGCAAAGATGCGGCAATCGCCACGCCGAGCACGCCGAAGATCACGCCCAGCGAAATATTGATGTCCAGATGGAAGGGCTTGGCTTCGGTATAGGTCTCGGGCCAGAGATAGGCAGCCACCGGCGGCGCAAGCATTTTCCCGCCGATGAATGAAAGCACGATGCCCAGGCCATACTTGAGGTAATGGAACAAGCCCATGATCGCCGCGAGGGCAAAGTAAAGCGCGCGCAAGCCGAGGATCGCGAACACGTTGCTGGTGTAAACAATGAAGGTGTCCTTCGAGATGAGAAGCACCGCCGGCACCGAGTCGATGGCAAATATGACGTCGGTGATCTCGATCAGAAGCAACACGATGAACAATTGGGTCACGTGGAACTTGCCGTTCACACGTTTGAAGAACTTGCCCTCGTGGTCGCCTTCGTAAACGGGCAGCGCTTTGCGGATCATCCGGAAGACGATGTTCTTCTGCGGCTCTGGCTCTTTCTCGCCTGCGAACAGAAGCTTGATGCCGGTGAACAGCAGCAGGCCACCGAAAATGTACAGCACGATCTTGAATTGATTGACCAGCGCGGAGCCGGGAATAATGAACGCTGCGCGCATGACCAGGGCGCCCAGCACGCCCCAGAAGAGCAGTTTGTGCTGGTACTTTGCGTGCACTTTAAACGTCGCAAAAATCAGCACGAAGATGAACAGGTTGTCAACGGAAAGCGCTTTCTCCAGCACCCATGCTGCGGTGTATTCCTTGGCGCGCTCGGGGCCCAGCTCGGGCGTGTAGTAGATCAGTCCGGCAAAGCCCAGTGCGAGTGAGATCCAGACCACGCTCCAGGCCAGCGCCTCGCGCACGCGTACTTCGTGTGCTTTGCGGTTGAACACGAGCAGGTCCACGGCCAGCATCGCCAGCACGAAGACCACAAAGCCGATCCACCACAGCGGCCCTTCAGTTTGCAGGATCGCAAGCATGGGAGCGGCACGTTAGAAAAAGCGGGGGCCGCCGCCAGCGGCCCCCGGTGTTCAATTGAGCACAACTTAGCCGTGTTCGCCCAGCCAGCGCTCGCAGTCAATGGCGGCCATACAGCCTGAGCCGGCAGCGGTGATCGCCTGGCGATAGGTGTGATCCTGCACGTCGCCGCAGGCGAAAACGCCCTCGACGCTAGTGTATGAGCTCGGGTGATCCTTGGGTCCGCCCGCGGCGGCACCGGTGACGAGATAGCCGTTCTCGTCCATCTTGAGTTGGCCCTTGAACAGGTCCGTGTTCGGGATGTGGCCAATGGCCACGAACACGCCGTCGGCCTCAATGTCGCTCAACTGCCCCGTCTGGGTGTTCTTGGCCTTGATGCCGCGCACGGTGCCGTTGGGTCGCAGTAGATATTCGACGGGCTGCTCGTTGAGGCGCAGCTTGATCTTGGGGTTCTTTTTCACGCGCTCGAGCATAGTCTGGCTTGCGCGGAAAACTTCACGCCGGTGAACGAGCGTGACATCGGCGAAGTGCGTGAGGTAATGTGCCTCTTCCATGGCGCTGTCGCCGCCACCGAGTACGAGCACGTGTTTCTTCTTGTAGAAGGCGCCGTCGCACGTCGCACAGGTGTGCAAGCCGCGCGAAATCAGGCTTTCTTCTTTGGGAATACCAAACAGGCGCGAGCGTGCGCCGGTCGAAACGATAACGGTGTCAGCGGTGTATTGTTCGTCAGCAGTGACGACCTTGAAGGGCCGCGTGCTGAAATCAACGCTATCGACATCCACTTTCAGGAACGTGGCGCCGAACTCGGTGGCCTGTTCCTCCATGGCGCCCATCAGTTTCTTGCCGTCGATGCCGCCTTTAGGGAAGCCGGGGAAGTTCTCAATTTCGCTGGTAAGCATGAGCTGACCGCCGGGCGGCCCGCCCGCGGTAAATCCTGCGAGCACGAGTGGCTTGAGGCCGGCGCGGCCCGCATAGATGGCGGCAGTGCAGCCCGCAGGGCCTGAGCCGATGACGATGAGACGATGGTGTTGAGGCATAGTTTCGAGGGTCTAGATCTGGGTTAAAGGGGCGGTTCAGTTGCGCGATAGTACGTTTCAGTAGTTCAAACATGAAAGGGCCAGCCACTTATTCCATTGGCTGAGAGGCTGACCCTAGACCCCAAACCCAAGACCCTTTACCCTGCCTGCCCATGGCTGAACGAAAGGTCAACATCTGGTTTGCGCTCTTTCTGGGCTGGTTGCTGCCCGGGCTGGGACATCTCTACGCGCGTCGCGCCAAGTATGCGGGATTCTACTTCCTGACCATTGCGGGCCTATACGTTGGCGGCTGGGCGTTGTCGCGCGGCAGCGCCATCAATTGGGACGCCCACGGCACTTATTTCCTGCTCCAGGTGTTGGCCAGCCCGATCACACTTTCGCTGGAACTCATGCGTGACCGCGGCGACATGGGCCTTGGCGAATCGCTTCCGATCCTGGATCACCAGAGCGGCACTGTTTACGCCGCTACCGCCGGCCTGTTGAACCTGATCTCGCTGTGCGAGCTTCATCGCCGGCACATGGCGCCCGACGCGCCGGGGCCCGGTGATACGCTTCGCGCCGAGTTAGTCGTCAAACGCAAGGACGACGCCAAGGCGGAGGGCGCGGCATGAACCTGTTGCTTCAATTCCTGCCCGCCGCAATCGCCACCGGCATGGTGCTGGGCGTCAGCCAATCGCGCGATTTCTCGCGCGGCCTGGTTCGAGGCGCCGTGAACAGCCTGATGCTGGTGGGCGGCATCGTTCTGCTGGCGCTGCTCGTCGCTCTGGCCGAGAATCCCCGGTTGTTAGGCTAAGCGGAAAGTCCCCTTTCGCGCGCCGGTCAGTCATGCGACAATGCGCCCATGCGCGACGCAGTCATCCGCGAGTATGAGCCAAATGAAATAATCAGCCGCCAGGGCAGTCGGGCGGAGCGCGTAATCCTGCTAAAGAAGGGCGCGGTGCGTTCAGTGGTTATTTCGGAAAAGGAAGCCGAAGGCGCCGACGACGCGCGCCTGCGTCGGGGCCGCGACATCAACCTGCACTTGGAGAAGGGACTTTTCCTGGGCGTCGAAGGCGCTTTGCTCGGCAAGTACACCGAAAGCCTGATAACGGTTGAGCCCGCCACCGTGGTCGAAGTTCCAGTGGATGCCCGTGCGATTATTTCAATGATCGCCGAAGACCCTGAATTCGGGCTTTCGCTCTCGCGCTCGCTGGCGCGCAAGCTGGTGGGAGCCAACCGTGGGCTGGGTGGCGTGCAGCGGGAAGCCGCGCGGTTTTCCCGCGAGTTGCAGGGGTTGACGACGGATTTCTACAACCTTGTGCACCGTATCCAGGAAGACGCCGAGGGCGAAGACGACGTGCTTCGTGCATTGAGTGTGGCCAAGCGTTCGTGGTCGCACCACATGGGCGAAAGCGGCGGCGCCGAGGTTACGAAGCAAACCACATCGCTGATTGCGCGCGTAGTCGATGACAACGCACTGGCGGGCTCGCAGCAGCGCCTGAAAAAGGGCGATCTTCTCTGCCGCCGCGGCGACCCGGGCAAGAGCGTGTACATCCTGATTTCAGGCCGTCTGTCCGTGCGCATCGGCAACGAGCTTTACGGCATCGTCAGGCCCGGCGAAACGGTGGGGGAGATCTCGGTGCTGCTGGGCGATGAGGAACCTCGCCGCATTGCCGACATCCAGGCCGAAGAACCCAGCGTGGTGGGCGTGGTGCCGGGCGAAGCCTTTCCGCAATTGTGCAAGGCGCAGCCCAAATTGCTGATCAATATCTGCAAGCTGCTGGCAATGCGCTCGTCAAGCACGCAGCAGCTTGCCGCCGAAAGCGAAGGCGCGCTCAAGGCCGTGCTCGCGAAATTCGGCAGCGAGAAGTGTTCGTTTGTGCCGGATTGTGAAGCACTCAAGAGCGCGCTGGATCTGCTCATGGAAGAGTTTGACTTCCCGCTGCAGAATGAGCACGAGACGCTCACGCGCATGGCCGAGCGCTGGCAGCGCAAAATGGAAGAGCTGCAGCGCCGTGTTTCGCCCGCCCTGGCCGCCGCACCCGCCTGAGCTTCAGCGATTGAAAGATGCGTCGCCTTGAACCAGATTTGAAGTAATAACCAGATCGCGCGGCGCGGCTTTGTAAACACCGCGACATTGCGCCGACCACGCCCAAGGGTTGATCGAAGTTACCGTGTAATCCGGGTCGGAAAAATAAACGCCGGATAACTCCGTGGGGCCAACGCCGAGCGCCGACTTGTCAAGGCGCGCTGAAGGCGTGCGCTGATACACCACGCGTGCGCGATCTTTCATGGCGCCCAGCGCCGCGCGCGCTTCGCTGGCGCGAGCTTCTTCAGTGTTGCTCGCAATCAGAGGAATGGCCGCCAGCATCAGGATGCCGAGAATGAACGGCACCACAATTAAGCCAACGATGAGCACGATGGCCCAGGTTGGAAAGCCGCTTTTCTGCGCGGGGGGTGGGTAGTAGCCCTGTGGCCCGTATTGCGGATAGCCGGGCTGTGCGTACTGAGGATATCCCTGCTGCTGCGGGAAATGTCCCGGCGGCAACTGCGGCTGCGGATAGGGGTTGACCGGGCGCGGGCCATATCCGGGAGGCGTTTGGCCCTGGTTGAAACCAGGTGGTGTCTGCATGGGACCGCTCATGGGGCTCCTTGAAAGACGCACTCATTCTACAATACTGAACTATGGCCTACAGCTTTCGAATTACCGAGGACTATTGCGAAGCCTCGCTGGCACTGGAGAAAGCCGGCTATGCGTGGACGCCCCGCCCCGGTGACTGGATGCTGGATCGTGATGACGCCTCGGTGGGCATGTTGACGCTGCCGGTGCAGGATCACGCTCAAGTCAAGCGCCTGAACGTGCACATCCCCACCTATGTTCAAGTGAGCGCGATGCTCGAGAACCTTGAGGTGCGCGAAGTGCGCGACCGTGAAATCACATTCATGCTTGGTGATTGCGTGGCAGCGCGTTTTGGTTGCGATGAATTCCAGGCTGATGAAGGCCTGTGCCGGCTCAAGGCCCTGGTGGCGGCGCTGCAACTGAAAGCGCAATCCCCTCGTGCGTGAGGTGGGGTAGCACCTCTTCGATATCTTCGATGTAGGGCGCGAGGTACGCGCCGTAGCCGCCGGTGGCCAGGACGCGAGGCTTCTCGCGATAGATTTGTTTCAGCTCGGCGATGATGTTTTTGGCCAGCCCGACAAAGCCATAGAAAACGCCGGAGTTGATGGCCGCAACGGTGTTCTTGCCCAAGACGGGCGGTTTGCCCTGCGGTTTGACCAGCGGCAGCAGCGCGGTTTTCTGGTGCAGGGCCTCCATGGCCAGTCCGATGCCGGGCGTGATGACGCCGCCACAATAGGCGTTGTCCATGAGCACGTCGAAAGTAATGGCCGTGCCGAAGTCCACGACGATCGCATTGCCCTGTGTTCGCGCCTCGGCGGCGAGCGCATTCACAAGCCGATCCTGGCCGACTTGCGCCGGAACTTCGGTTCGATTCTCGATCGGCACTTTGGTGTCGCGGCCCAGCACGATTACCTGTTTGAAGCCGTGCCTGCGGAGCGCAGCCTCCATGTTCTCGCAGGCGCGCGGATTCACGCTGGCAATGGCGGCAAGCGTCAGCCCCTTGAGCTGCTGGATGCGAAAGGCCGCAAGGACCTCTTCCACGGTTGACGCGCTGGGAACTTCGAAACTGGCGACGATTTCAAGGCCGCGCATCTGAGCGCAAGTGGCGTTGGTGTTGCCGATATCAATGGCCAGGAGATCAGCAGGCATGATTACTCAACGGATGAGCGCACGAGCACCACGTTGCCGTCGCGGTCAACGGCGAGCAAGTCGGGAACTCCGTCGCCGGTAAAATCGGCGAGCGACAAGTTGGTGGCAGAAAACCCCCTGAGGGCCTTCTTGAGGCTCTCATCGGCGGCCGCACCCTTGACGTAACGCCCGTCTCCGGCGTTGATCCAGAGCGTAATGACAACTTCGCCTTCTACGCGCTCTGAAAGCAGCAGGTCGAGGTCACCGTCACGGTCGATGTCATCGAGCGCCAAATCCAGCAATTCACCTTGCGGCGATGGGCTGCCGGTAAACGGCACAATCTGGCGCTGGGCATCGACTGTGAATAGCGTTAGCTGCGCGCTCTCGCCAGCTCGCGCAAAGCCAACGGCCAGATCCACTCGCCGGTCGCCATTGAAATCCGCAGGCGAAAGCTCAAAGAAATGGCCGCGCGCGGCGGTCGTTACGGTTGCGTTGAATGGCGCGTCTGCATTACCGGTGCCCTCAAAGAGCACCAGAACCTGTTCCATAGGCGCGTTGCCGGGCTGCATGACTGCCAGGACATCCGGCAGTCCATCGCCGGTAAAATCCGCGCTGCTCAGTTCGCCGGAGAAATTGAGAACACGGCCCGAAGGCTCGCGCACCACCGGAAGTGCTGTGCATACAATCCAACGGCCCGGCCCGTCGTTGAAGTGAAGCAAACCCATTTCGCTCGGCCAGAAAACGTCGAAGTGGCCATCGCGGTTGAAATCTCCCAGCGCCGGCGCGCCCATCAGGTTCACGGGTGGAGTGGGCAACAGGCCCTGCAGGTCGTCCTCAAGCCTTCCATCGCCCTTGTTGCGCAGCAGCCGCGGGCGGGAGCTGTTGTCCTGGGGAATGAAAAGCAAATCGGGGTAACTGTCGCGGTCAAAATCAATCGCCTGCAGGATGCCCGGCCCGCCGAGATCCAGTTGCTCTCCACCTTGCGTAAATTTCTCGCCGCTCTCCGCGGCAAGCCAGACAGAAAGTTTGCCGCCGGCATCAATGGTTGCGACGTCAGACTTGCCATCGCCGTTAAGATCCGCGACGGCCGCGCTCAAGGGCGCATCGACCTTGGGCATGGGTTCGTAGCCCTTGATGAATCGTGTTCGGGTCGTTTCGTTCAAAGGCACCTGTATTGGCGCCAAGCCGGTTACCAGCAGGCCGCTGTCCGTGCCAAACACAATGTTGCCGCGCCAATACTCGATGGCGTTGACGTTGTAACGGCCATCGAGGCTGAACACGCCATCGGGGCCTCTTTTCTCGCCTTGCGTATTCACGAATACCGCAAAGTCGGAGCAGAAGCCGTAAACGTCTTCCCGAGCCACAATGACGTCCACACGGTTGTCGTTGTTCAAATCGCGCGCCAGCGCCGCGCCTGAGAACGGCGCAACGGATTCACCCTCAAGGCCCAGCCCGATGCCTACGGGCTTTGACGCACAATCGAAATCAAGGCTGCACTGCGGCACGCCGCCGGAAAGCAGCATGTCGTTGCGCGCGTTGGGCTCAAAATCAGCAAAAGCCGCGCGCGCCGCGTGGCCTGTCTTCACAGCACGCACCTCCGGCTTTTCGCCGAATCCCTCGGGCCCGCGGTTGATAACAACGCGGCTTTGACCATCGGCGGCATGCACGAACAGGTCGAGGTCGCGGTCGCCGTCAAAGTCAATCAGCGTCGCGCGCGTCACCAAATTGCGCGGCTGCCCTTCCAGAGTGCGATGCGGCAGCCGGGTCGTGAACATCAAGACCTGGCCAAAGGCGCCTGCGACAACGATGTCATCCTTGCCATCGCGGTCAAAATCTCCTGCGCAAAGCGATTGCGGCGCCTCAAGTGTGAGCCGGCGCGAGGTCATGTTGAATTGCAGCTTGTTGGCGCGCAGGTCCGCCATCAACGTCACCAGCGCAAAGCCGTCTTCGCAGCGCAACAGAACCGCGATATCAGGCAGGCCGTTTCCGTCCAGGTCGCCCACACACAAGTCAAGGCCGCGGCCGCTGACCGGCATCGGCAGGGGTTCACCACCCGCCGCAGGGTCGCCCAGCAGCGTAATGGTTCCGCCGGAGGTCAGGGCTGCGAGTTGTTCCTTTCCGTCGCGGTGGAAATCCGCGCGTGCCATCGCCACTATTCCGGCGGGCCGCACAAACAGCGAAAACCCGCACACGTAGGCTTTGCCCAGTGAGTCTTCCCCGTCAGCAACGAGGCGATAGGCGCGGCCGGTTACAAGCGGTGTCTGCGGTGTCAGTACCAGGCCTTGCGGTGAAAGCGACGGCGTGAGGTCAATCGGCGCGCCGGCCCCGCAAACCAGTTGAACATCGGTTGTTATCGAGGGCAGGTTGGCAGCGCACAACAGATGCACGTCTTCGGGAGTATCAAAAACCATGGCCGCCGGCGCCACGAGGTCGCCCGCCAGCGCTGAGCCGCGCAGTGGAGTCATGGCCGGCGAGAACTCTTCAGCAACGGGTGTCAGGCGTAACTCGTAGTTGCCCGCGCGTAGCGTGACCGCTTCAGAACCCAGGGGCTGATCGAGGATCAGTTCAACAAGTCGTTCGCCACTGCGCAGCGTGGTTGGCACGGCCACAAACTTGATCTCGCGCGCCCCGCGCGTGAGTGAAATGCGCGAGATTTGAAGTTCGCGCGGCACCTGCAAGAGCAGGCGGCGCAACGACGCGCTCACGGGCCCGTCGGGCGTTCCGTCAGCGTTGATGTCGGCGGGCATAAGTGCTCGCAACGCAATCGCGACCGGCGCCTTGGGAGCCGTGTTGGATGCTGTTGTGCCGCCGCAGGCCGTCAGCACGACGGAGGCAAGGCACAATGAGCAGAGAATCAGATGCCGCACGCTTTCCCCAGAACTGCCCGAGCCAACGCCTATTCTACCGAACCATGGCTCGCACCGTAACGCTCTATCTTGAGGGAGTTTGAATCACGCTTCGTCCTCGGAAAAAACCTGTGCCGTGTAGGTGTAAATGGTCGTTTGCGGATCCTTCCAGTCATCGGGTCGCAATCCGGCCTTGACGCACGTCTGTTCGAGGAAGGTCTCCCGATCCCAGCCGTGCTCTTGTGCCACCTGCGGCAGCAGCGTGCCCGATGCCCGGCCCTTGCGAATGTAGAGTCCATGTTTGCCGGGAATCACGGCTGCGGCCTTAGTCTCGACCATGGGCGAGATCACGCTTACCTCATATCTCAGCGTGGGCAGTTCATTGGCCGTGACGGCCTCAAAACGCGGATCGTGAGTGCCGGCTGCAATGGCCATTTCGCGTACCGTCTCAACCAGCGGCCCGTGAGCGACCATGTTGCCGATGCAGCCGCGCAACTCGCCGTGCTGTGTCAGAGTCACGAAAGCGCCCAAGCCCTGTTCAAGAACGGGCGGAATCTCTTCAGGAAGGGGCGCGCGGACACGCGATCGCACCCACAATTCCAGACTCTGCCTCGCCAGTTTCAGCAGCAGTTCGCCTTCTTTTTTGCTCAGAACGTCGTCCATGAAATGAACCTTGCCGATGAGGTTTTGTCGTGTATCCTTCGCGCCCTCTACACCAGATCACGAAGGGTACCATGAACATCATTGTGTGTATTCGGCGCGCACCTGTCACGGACGCGCGTATCAAGCCCGGCGCTGACAGCAAGTCCTACGACCCTGCGGGCGTCAATTACGATATCAGCGAGTACGACAAATACGCCATTGAGGCGGGCATCGTACTCAAGGAAAAGAACGCCGGTTCCAAGGTTACGGTCATCACCCTTGGCGTCAAAGACGCGGCCAAAGACTTGCGCACCGCTGTCGCCATGGGTTGCGACGCGGCTTCGCTATTGATCGTGGACAAAGAGCTTGATGCGTTTGCGACGGCCAGCGCTCTGGCGCAGAAGATCAAGTCGATGCCCCATGATGTCGTGCTTTTCGGGCATACTTCGGTTGACAATCAGAACTCCGGCGTGGGCCAGATGGTGGCTGAAATGCTGGGCATTGGCTGCGCCTCGGTGGTAACCAGTTTGAGTGTCGAGGGCGGAGTAGCCAAAGTGGAGCGCGAAATCGACGGCGGAAATCGCGAGCGCGTTGAACTCAAGCTGCCCTGTGCCATCACTTGCCAGAAAGGCCTCAACAAGCCCCGCGCGGCGAGCATGAAAGGCATCATGGCGGCCAAGAACACCAAAGTAGAAGAGGTGCCCTCCAATGCGCCCGCCAGCCTGCTCAGCGTGACGCGCATGGATCCGCCGCCGCCGCGCCCGGCAGGAAAAATTGTGGGCGAAGGCCCCGATGCGGCCAAGAAGCTGGTCGAGTTGCTGCGCAACGAGGCAAAGGTGATCTGACCGGGCGCGCGAAAGCGCGTGCAAGCTTAACCCAAACACAAGAACGCGACTCACGGAATCAAGACCATGGCAAACGACGTGCTCGTATTCGTTGAAACCAAAGACGGCAATGCATCCAAGCCCGGTTTGCAGGCCCTTGGCGCTGGTGTGAATCTCGCCAAGGCGCTTGGCGGCAATTGTCTGGCGCTGCTCGCGGGCAATGGGCTGGAAGCTGCGGCCGGCTCGCTCGGTGCGTTGGGCGCTTCAAAGGTGTTGCTGGCTTCGGGCGAGGCGTTTTCGCAGCACAGCCCCGACGCGCTGGCGCGCCTGATCGCCAATCAGGCCCAGACCAGCGGCGCCCAGACGGTTCTGGCCAGCGCGACCTCAGTTGGCAAGGACGTCATGCCGCGCGCCGCAGCGCTCATGAAGGCTGCGCTCGCCAGCGACATTGTTGAACTGAAGTCGGAAGGCGGCCGCGCGGCAATCGTTCGCCCGGTGTTTGCGGGCAAGGCCCGCATTACGGCGCAATCAGCAGGCCCTGTGTTTGCGACACTTCGGCCCAATGTGTTCCCGACGCCTGCAGCGGGCACAGGCAGCGCCCCCGTGGAAGCGGTGAAAGTTGCATTCTCACTGGCTGATCTCAAATCGATCGTGAAAGAAGTGGTGGCCGGCGCCAAGGGCAAGTTGGACGTCGCCGAAGCTGAAGTCGTGTGCAGCGGCGGTCGCGGCATGAAGGATCCCGCCGGCGAAGGCAAAGCCAACTGGGAAAACCTCGAGAAGGTTGCGCGCGTGATCGGCGCGGCGGTAGGCGCTTCGCGCGCAGTGGTGGATGCCGGCTGGAGGGGTCATGCCGAGCAAGTGGGCCAAACGGGCAAGACCGTCAGCCCGAAACTCTACATTGCGTGCGCGATTTCCGGTGCCATTCAACACCTCGCGGGAATGAGCGGCAGCAAAGTGATTGTGGCCATCAACAAGGATGCCCAGGCACCGATTTTCAAAGTGGCTGATTACGGGATTGTCGGCAACGTGGAAGACGTTCTGCCCGCGCTGGCTGATGCTTTCGCGGCCGCGATGAAACAGTAGGCGGGCGCATATTCCGGCTAGTTATCCACATTTCTTGCATGGTCCTGCGTCCCATGACAGGAAGGCCGCATTTGAGCCTTTTCTGACACTGACGCCCAAGGGCTCATTTCAGCGCGTTGTTGCAACTGCCGCGAACGGCCCGAGTTGTGATTCTGGCCGGGGAGCGAGGCACGCCTGAAGACTTGCCGTTATCGCAAGACCGGAAGGCCGCTGCCGTGCTAGTTTGTGCGGCTGCAACTTTCTGACACCTTTCCCACAAATCCTGTGGAAACGTTGAATGCTGTTCCTGACACACCCCTTTCAAGCACTCTACTCTCTTACGCAGCCCTTATTATTCGCGCTTTCGGCGCTTTCGCCCCGTTGCACGGCGCCGACACTTGTCCGTGTTGAAAACTTCTCGCCTCGCGCAATTCGGAATGGTTGTTGAACGCCGCGAAGGCGCTGTTTGAATCTCTGTTCACGGAGGCTTGCATGGCGCGCAGCGTTTCACGAAAGACCTCGACTCGGTCCACGTCGGCAAAACCCGCGAAGAAATCGACGGTTGCAAAAGCGCCGCGGCCGACCGTCAAGACGGTCAAGCCGGCCGCGCCTGCGGCCAACACGGACAAGGTCTTGTCGGTTCAGCCGCGATTTGTTGCCGCGCCCGCACGGCGCACCACCGAAGTCATCCGCACGCGCGCGCGCTTCACGGATCCCATGCGCGCGGCCAATGAATACAACAACGTGCGCGACCTGATTCTTGGCCAGGGGGCCAAGCACGGCAGCCGCACGTTCCTGATTTTCGAGCAGGATGGACGCGAGTATTCGTTCCTGCAGCTCGACGAGCAGACCACGCGCGCCGCAAATATGATGACCGCACTGGGCGCACAGCGCGGGGCGCGCATCGCGATCCTGATGAACAACTCGCCCGAGTATGTGTTTGCGTGGCTGGGCGCGATGAAGGCCGGCATGGTTGCGGTGCCCATCAGCGCCGATGCTGGGCCTGAAGAATTCAAGCTGATCATGCAGGATTGTGGCGCGGCTATCCTGTTTACGAGCAAGGAATACTGGCCGCTGTATCAACTTGCGCGCGACGGCCTGCCGGGGCTGCTGGGCGTGGTGATTGCGGGCGAGGTTCCGGAATCGGCGCGTGCCGAAACGGCGCTGCGTGAGGGTCGCGGCCCCAAGGATGTTTTCAGTTACAGCGCGTGCATCAAACAGGCTTCCCTCGAAATCAAGGGCTCGTCCCCGCAGCAATGGGAAGAAGCCCAGCTCTGTTACACAGGCCGATCACTCGAGATGCCGCGCGGCGCGGTGCTGCAGCAGCGGCAGTTTCTCACGGGCGCACGCTGCCTGAGCACGGCACTGGGCTTCAATGCCACGCAACGCATGCTGTGCGCGCTGCCGCTGTTTCATGTGAACGCGCAGATCACAAGCATCTTCGCGCCGCTTTGCCTTGGCGGCAGCGTGGTGCTTTTCAGCGAGTTTTCGGCCTCGCGCTTCTGGCCCGTCGTCGAACGCTACAAAGCCACGGCGGTGTCGGCGGTGCCGGCCATGCTCGGCATTCTGACCGAGCGCGAGATCTCCGAGGCGCGCGGCCTCAAGCGCGAGCAGAACGACATGTGGCCCGCCGGCCACGAAAGCCCGGGTGCATTGCGCAAACAGGAAGACAAAGGCTCTCGCGAACTGGGCCTGGCCCGCGCGCACGATATCTCCAGCCTGCGCCTCGTGATCAGTGGTGCGGCCGCATTGCCGGCGGCCACACAACTGGCGTTTGAGAAGTGCTTTCTGGTGCCCGTGCTTGAAGGCTATTCACTGGCTGAGACTTCGGGCTTTGCCACTCTTAACCCGATCAATGGCACGCGCAAGATTGGCTCGGTGGGCAAGCCACTGGGCGACAAGGTTGCGATCTGGGATGAATCGCGGCCCTTGCGCCCGCTTGAGGGCGATTGGACGCACAAAGCATTCACCCGAGCAAATCCTTCCGTGTTCCCGACGGCGGATATCAACCAGCGCGGCGAGATTTGCGTGTGGGGCGAGGGCACGCTCAGAGAGTATTTCAATCGGCCCGAGGACAACCCCAAAGTGTTCGCCGGCGGCTGGTTCCACAGTGGCGATCTGGGACGCATTGACGCAGACGGATTTGTGTACGTGCTTGGGCGCAAAGGCGAGTTCATCGAACGTGACGGCGATTTTGTCAGCCCGCGCGAAGTGGATGAAGTGCTCATGCGCCATGAGCTGGTCGAAACCGCGGCCACGCTCGGCACGCCCGGTGCCGAGGGCCGGCAGCAGATCACAACGTTTGTAATCCTGCGCAAAGGCGCGTTCGCGCAGGGTCGCGAAGATGGCCGCATCCCCGCAGGCGACGCCGACCGGCAGGCGATGCTCGACAAACTGAAGTCGCACGCGGCGCAATTCCTGACGGAAAAGAAGCGGCCCACAACGATTGTGTTCGCCGCAAGCCTGCCCACCGACGCTACAGGAAAGACGCGCGTGCATATCCTGCGCAAGCAGGGAACAGACGCCTACGAGCGGGCGTAACTACTTCAGCGCCTTGATCAGTTTGCGCAGATCTTCCGGTGCGACTTCGTGATGGGGCTCGTCGTTGATGCTCACGGCGGGGCCGCCGTCGCACTGGCCGAGGCATGAAACGCACTCAAAGCGTACGCGGCCATCTTTGGTGATCTTGCCGGGCTCGATGCCGAGTTCCTGCTGCGCGGCTTCAATCAGCTCTCCCGCGCCGCGCAAGTGGCAGGAGATGCTTTTGCACACGCGCAGCGTGTTGCGCGCCGGGCCGTCCGTGTAGAAATGATCGTAAAAGGTGGCAAAGCCGAACACCTGCGCGCGCGGAAGATCGAGGCCGCGCGCGATGCGCTCAAGCGCGCCTTCCGGCAGCCAGGTGAACGCCTCCTGCGCTACGTGCATGACCTGCATCAGCGCCGTGGGCTTGCCTTTCCAGCGCGCGATTGCGTGGTCGAGCTCTTGGAGCTTCTTGGGCTCGAGGGCGTCAAAGAGCGTCTGGACCTGAGGCAGGATCTCGTCTTTGTCGAAGGGCATGTGCGCTGACGCTAAGTTCAAAATGAAAAATTCAAAATGCAAAATGCAAAAGACGGGACGACAACAATCAAGATGGGCCGCAATCGCGGCCCATTTTGCATTCCTCGCTGCGAATTTTGAACTGAATCAATGGTACAGATCCACCACGACCTTTATCACCGGGTAAATCCATTGCAGTTCACGCACGCTGAAAATTTGCACGTCGTGGGCATGGTTGTAGGGCGTCAGGATGATCTGGTCGCCGCGGCGCTGAAAGTTCTTGCAGGTCACATCGCCGCTCTCGAGCTTGACTACCACAGGCCGGCCTTCGCGCGGCATCATGTTCGGCGCAACGATAATCGTGCTGCCATTAGGAATCACCGGCTCCATGCTGTCGCCCGTAATTTTCAGGGCGAACGCATTTTCGTCGGCGATATCGCTGGGGCAGTCCACATAGTCGTAGCCGCCGCCCGTGGGAAAATCGTCAAAGGCGGCCAGCGGTCGTCCAGCCGCAGTCACGCTTACTACCGGGATCATGCGTGAAGCGGATGCGCGGCGTGAAGCTCCCACGTTTTCGCGTGCGCGCTCGGCCATTTTGCGGTTGAGCATGTCGCGCGTGAGCGCCTCGGTGTCCTCGAGGTCGGGTTCCTGCGCGTTCATGAAAAAGTCGTGCGTCACGTTCAGCGCGCCCGAAAGCTTGCGCAGAATTTTGGTGCTGACCGGATAGCGGCCGTTCTCAACAGCGCTGAGGTAAGGGCGCGTGCAACCAATACGCTTGGCCAGCTCAGCGCAAGTCAAGCCACGGAAACTGCGCAGGCGCTTGATGCGCTCGCCCGCAGCCACCTGGTCTTTGTCGCCCGATATGGCGTCGTCGTGCTTCTCGAACTCGTTGGTCGGATCCATGACCGCCTCTTGGCTGGATATGGCCATTATAGCCTGTCACTGTCATCAACCTGTCTTGCCAGGCCAATCGTGACATGGATTCAGTGTGTACGAACGTGTCATAAAAAGCAAGGAAGATCCAGCTTGCGCGGGAAGCGATGAACGGCGTGTATGCGTAACACTCGATTAAGTAACACTTTGCGTCCAATCCTCCAACTAGACACCGTGTAATGAAGGGCCGACGCGGCGCGCGCCGCCGTCTTAGCCAGTTCTGCAGGGGTCGCCCCTTAAGGATGCGCACGCTGTGAGCGAGACAGCGACATGCAAGAGCCGAACGCAGCCTCTTCCATCGGCGCGCATTTGATTCTAAAACCTGCGCATCCCCCAATTGCGCGAGATTTCTTCGGAGATCCCCTCATGTCCCGGATTCTCACCGGTGTGTTGTTCCTTGTGCTTTCGATTGCTCTCTTTGGCTGCGGTTCTTCGGGCCCGATGCGCTTTCAATTCAGCGCCGGCGGTCAACCCCTTGGCGTAAAGTCTGACGAAGCCGGCACAGGCGACCAGACCAAGGTGTTTGAACTGCGCAGCAACGACACAGACAAGGAATTCGAGTTCACCCTCGGCGGCAAGAAGATCTTCGCCAAGATGGACGTGTACAGCCACACGGAACTCACGCGCATCTCCGTGGTCCCGATCTACCTGACCAATGACATCGCCGCGGCCGTCAGTGATTACAAGGCCGTCACCTATGTTGTTTACCAGCGCCGTCGCGACGTCAGCAACACGCGCCGCACCGGCTCGGCCGGCGAAGACGTCGAACTCAAGGTTTACGATTATGGCGACACCGTGACGCGCGACGCGCTGATTGAACAGGCGCGCCTGCAAGGCACCGTGATTGCCGTGATCGACTTCGGTTCGGCGAAATACATCAAGTAGCAGGGGGCCGCGGCGGCCCTGCTGTGGGCCGCCGGTTTTTGCCCATGACTTCCGGACGTTGAGCCGCTTGCGAGTCAGATGCGCAGGCGGCTTTTCGCAAGAGCGCGTGCTCAAATCGCGGAAGTCGGACATCGAAGGCCGGATCATGCGCAGGCTTCTCTACATCCTTGCAGCAATCGCGATTCTTACGCCGCTGGGCTGCGCGTCGGACGGTGAAATCCGTTACACCGGCCAGAAACCCGACGCGCGCGAAGCGGACTACATCAAGGATCCAGAGGCCACCGGCGTTACGCGCGATGGCGGCAACCGCAACGATACCACGCGCACGGACTCCAATCGCGTTGACATTCCCGTACTGGAATTCGCGCAGTTGCGCTGCGAGTATTCGCTGGGCGCACGCACGGCCGTCAATTTCCTTAACGCACGCTATAGCGGTCAGCAATTTGACGGCATCAAATACGTTGAGCGGCTGGACGCGCGTCGCACGCAGGTCTGGTTGAACTCGCGCCAGGCACTCGATCACGTCAATGCCCGCGTCAATGAGACGTTGTACAAAGGCATGGAGAGCCGCGAGGAAACACGTCGCCGCCTGGGTCGCGATAAAACCACCGCTTACTCCATGGACAGCGTGGGCTGGTTCGAACAGACCCGTGAGCGCACCTCGCGCGTGGCTTCGCGCGAGCACGTTGACGCGATGAAGGCGAATGAGAAGCTCGCGGCGGCCCGTTCACGCGAGGGTTTCTATCAGGCTTCCGGCGAGCGCATCATCGGCCTGCACCTGTTCAAGTATGCCAACCGCGAACTGGTGGGCGACGGCGTTGAAGTCACGTACACGCTCGTTTACTACAACACCAACGAATACGACACCGGGCCGACTGAGATCAACGAACCCGTGCCCTACTACACCAGCTACATCACCGGCAGCGCCACGTTGCCGCGCCAGGGCACCAAGGTTGATTTCATCGCCCGCCCAGGAGATCGCGATCTTCTTCGCTGGAGTTTCCCGCAGGGCATCAAAGCCGGCGAAACCGGCGAAATGAAGTACAGGGTCAAGGTGGTGCTCGACGCGCCTTATGAGCAGCGGCCGCCTGAGGATCAACGCAAGTAAAATTGTGAACGTAAAGGGACGCGGCCTGCCGCGTCCTTATTTCTTTTTGCGGCGCAGTTTCTTTGTCACGAACTTGGCGGCGGCCTTGATGTTAGCCAGAAAGCCGCGGCTTTCACTGCGTGCCAGAATCTGCTGGATCAACGTGCGCGTTACTTCATCGGCGGGAGCCATGCTCTCTGCGCGGCGCGCAAACTTGTAGGCCTCCGTCAGTTCGTCATTTTCCAGCAGCGCCGCCGCGTAATTGGCCACGATTTCCGGGTCATCAGGCTGCGTGTCGTAGGCGCGTTTAGCGAATTCAAGCGCTTTGGCCAGCTCGCCAAGTTGCGAATAGATGCCGGTCAGTTCTTTGTCAGCTGCGGGCACAGAACGCTCTTTGAGTATTTCCTCGAATTGCTCTTTGGCTTCCTGCCACTTTTCCATGCGTCGCAGCGCGATGCCCAGCAGCATGCGAGCTTCCCAGAAATCGGGATACTCCTTGATCAGCGCGCCCAATTCATCGGCCACTGACGCAGGTTCCTCGCCAAACACGCGCTCGGCGGCAGCGTGCAGCCGCGCCTCCGAGGATGGGTGCTCACTCCAGCGGCGCTGGCGCGTGGACAAATCCTTGAGGGCGCCCACGCCGGCGCACAACTCAGCCAAGTCAAGTTCCTTGCGTGCATCGTCGTGGCGGCCCAGCGCGTTGAGTGCCGAGGCGCAAAGCAGGTGGGCAATTGGTTCGCCCGGGAATTCCTCGGCAAAGCGCCGCGCAGTCTTGATCGCTTCGTCGAACAACCGATGGTTGTAATAGAACTCCGCGGCGTCGGCATAAACCTCGCGCGGCACGCCCTCGATAGCGGTCACGCGCGCGAACTGCTCGCCGGCCTTTTTCACTTCTTCGTGCGAGGCATAGTAGTGGGCCAGGCGCAAGTGCGCGCCGATATGTTCAGGGTCAAGTTCAAGTGCGCGCTGCCACAGCCGCTCGGCCACGGCCTTCTTGCCCTGGCCCAGGTTAGCCACGCCGGACTCGATGATTGCCTCGACCTTCAGGTCATCAATTTTCATGGCGCGCGCGGCCAGGCGCTCGGCATCTTCGTGCTTGCCGCACTGGTTGTAAGCGCGCGCCGCGGCAAAGGCGGCCCGGCCTGCCAGCTCGGGCGTCGGCGCCTCGTGGGCGCCCTTGAGCAGCCGCAGGAAGTGCTTGGCGGCCTCGGCGTGTTTGCCCAGCGCTTCCAGCAGTTGCCCCCGCACCTGCACGCTGCGCCAGCTCACGCCCACAAGCCGCGTGACGTCATCCAATGCGTGCAGCGCTTTCTGCGGGTCGTAGCCGCGCTCGAACACGAGCACTTCGGCCAGTTCGCACAAGCGATCGCGCGCGGCGGTGCAGTTGCGGTCAAGGCGCGCGGCTTTGATGGCCGGGTCGAACACATCGGGCAAATCGTTGGACAGAGCGCCGACTTCGCCGGCAAGACGCAGAGCGCGCGCGACCATAAGCTGGTTCCACGCAGCCAGGCGCGCGGTGCCGGGGCTGTATCTCGTGGACGTGTTCAAGCCCGCAAGCTTGGCGCTTTCCGTGAACAGTGAAGCCACTTCGTTGCCAAACTGCCCTGCGGTGATGTGCGCTTGCGCGCTTCCGCGCGGGTAAGCGCCGGCGGCGTCCGTAACGTGAAAGCTGACGTCAAAGGTTTCACCCACGCGCTTGAGATAGCCGGAGAACACAATCTGGATGTTGGGAACTTCTGCCGCGTCATCTTCGCCGTCAGAGTGTTCTTCCTGTGCCATGCTGACGATGTCGGAAACAGTCTGGGTGTCGAGCTCTTCGCTGAAATTGACAAGCGAGCGCTGGCGGCCGTCGTCGTCCACGTGGGTGCTGGTCAGCAGCACGCACTCGACCTTGGCCAGTTTGAGCCAGTCAATGAACTCCAGTGCCAGCCCGCGCCCGACGAGCGCGGCGGTTTTGTCGCCCTCTTCGCTCGAGAGCGGAATGACGGCAGCCCGGAGTTTGTCGTTGCTCATAAACGCACCATGCGAGCATTGTAGTAGCCGCGCAAGGGCTTTTGCCTGGCGTTGATAGATTGTTCGAGCATTGCGACCTGCGGGCTTTGGGGATCAAGCTCGCGCGCATGAGACAGTGCGGCGCTTGCTTCATGCAGCCTGCGCATCTCGCAGAGTGCCGCGCCGAGGTTGACCCAGGAAATTCGGTCGTGCTCGCCCAGCAGTTCAAGCGCCTTGCGCGCGTGCCTGGCCGCCCGCGCAGGGTCATTGGCCTCGCCATAGAGCGCGGCAAGTTCTTTGTGGGCGTTGGGATCGGCACTGAGTTTGACACAGCGCTCAAAGGCGCCGATGGCTTCCCCGAGTTGGCGATCGCGGCGCAGCGCAAAGCCCAGAAACAGCCAGGCCTCCGCCAGGTGGGGATGCTTGCGCGTCAGGCGCTTGAGCACGGGCAGCGCTTCGACAGGCTTGGCGGCGAAGAAGCTCTCCGTGAGCTTGCGCAGCTCCGCGTCATCGTCGGGGAACCGGATCTCAAACAGCAGGCGTTGTGCGCGTACGCGTTGTTCGCGCGAAGTTGCATGTGCGATCGCGCGCTCAATGTGCCTCTGCGCCTGCTCATCGTAACCTTCGTCGTGAAGCCACGATGCCATGAGGGCGTTGGCCTCGGCATCGTCGGGCCGCGCGGAGATCATGCGCGCAAACAGTGTGCGCTGCGCGTCGAGATCTTTTTCTGCGCGAAAGTACTCGCCCGCAGCGAGCAAAGCCGGCCAGGGCGCGTCGGTGTTGATCGCCAGGCGATAGGCGGCGGCCCGGGCATCTTCAGCGTTTCCGGATGCCTGGGCCACGCGCAGAAGCATTTCATCCAGCCCCGCGTGCTCGGCCTGTTTCTCTGAAGCCCGGTTCCTGCGCAGATTCGCGAGCAGGACGTGCGCCTGGCGCGCAAGGCCGCGCGCCAGATAGCCGCGCGCCATGACCAGGCTGGCCTCCACGTGCCAGGGAGAAAGCGCAAGCACCGCAGCCAGCAGCTTCTCATGAGCGGCATGGCGCAACTCGCGCGCCTTGAGTGCGGCTGCAAGCAGGGCATCGGCGGACTCGGGGCTGCAGGCGGCTTCGAGGGCGCGCCAATCCTCGGGCGTGCCGGAATCAAGCACGCGCGCAAGCGGTTCGCGCAGCTTCGCTTCAGGCATTGCAGCAACGATTTCATCGACGGCCATGCGCGTCTCCTACACTATTAACGCGCGATGTCGAAGGGATGTTTCGAAAAGGGACCTAAGAAAGCGATTCCGCAAACGCTTCCCTGGCGGCATCCACGGTTTTGTCGATGTCGGCAAAGGTGTGCGCGTTGGAAACGAACCAGGCTTCGAACTGGCTGGGCGGGAGATAATGGCCGCGCTTGAGCATAGCGGCGTGAAACTTCGAGAAGCGCGCGGTGTCGCTCTTCTTTGCGTCGGCCAAATGGCGCACGGGGCCGTGCTGGAAGTAAACGGTAATCATTGAGCCGCAGCGCGCGACGTAAACGGGCACGCCGGCCCGTTCCGCGCCCTCGGCAAGTCCCACCGCCAGGCGCGCGCCGAGCACTTCCAGGCGGGCGTAGATTTCGCGGTGCGATCGCAGTTGCGTCAGGGCCGCCAGGCCCGCCGCGACGGCAACGGGGTTGCCCGATAGCGTGCCCGCCTGGTACACAGGACCCAGCGGCGCAAGCTGATCCATGATTTCGGCGCGCCCGCCAAAGGCCGCCAGCGGCATGCCGCCGCCGATGATTTTTCCAAGCACCGTGAGATCAGGCAGCACATTGAGCAACTGCTGCGCGCCGCCCAGTGCCACGCGATAGCCGGTCATCACTTCGTCCATGATGAACAGACCGCCGTTTTCGCGCGTGATGGCGGCAATGCTCTCCAGGAAACCGCGCGTGGGCAACACTACACCCATGTTGCCTGCGACGGGTTCGACAATCGTGGCTGCGATCTCGTTGCCATGGGCGGCAAAGGCGCGCTCGACGGAATCCACATCGTTATAGGGCAGCACGATCGTGTCGGCTGCAACGCCTGGCGTCACGCCGCCGCTGTCGGGCGACCCAAACGTCAGCGCGCCGGAGCCGGCGGCAACGAGCAATGAATCCACATGGCCGTGGTAGCAGCCAGCAAACTTCACGATCTTGTTGCGGTGCGTGTAGCCGCGCGCGAGGCGCAACGCGCTCATGACGGCTTCGGTGCCGCTGTTGGTCAGGCGCACGCGTTCGCAGTTGGGGTAGTCTTCGGTGATGGCCTTGGCGAGCGCGGTTTCGCTGACGGTGGGGGCGCCAAAGCTGGTGCTGGCGCGCGCCGCGCGCGTGATGGCGGCGACGATTTTCTCGGGGGCGTGGCCCAGGATATGCGGGCCCCAGGAGCCAACGTAATCGATGTGCTCGTGGCCTTCGATGTCGGTCACTTTGCAGCCAAAGCCCGAAGCAAAAAACAAAGGCGTGCCGCCGACGGCGCGAAAGGCGCGCACGGGGCTGTTCACGCCGCCGGGGATGAACTGCTTGGCTTCGTCAAAGGCTTCCTGGTTCGTGGCCATGGCGGGACTTTAGGCGCGGCTACGCGGCGATGCAACGGTTTGAAGCGAGGAATCGACGCGAAGGCGCGGAGAACGCGAAGCAGTTACCTTTTGCAAGGTCACCGATGTCAGCGAATAGGGCGTGACTCAGATTCCCTTGGCTCAAGAAACTCAAAGGGGACATTGATGGGACCCTCATCTGAAACCAGCGGAACGCCCTTCACCTGCGTGAGCGGCATCCTGAGCCAGAAAAGGGAAAGTTCATTGTCCTTGTCTGACAAATCAACGCGCCACTTCTCGAGATGGCCCAGCATTTTCTGGGTTCCTGGCTGAGAGGCCCGGTTGGCGTTGCCTGCTTGACTGCGCAGTTCGTCGCCGCGCTCAAGGTCTCCCGATTCGTAAGCCTTGAGCGCCTGCACGGCGATGTAGCCTGCGCGGTTGAACGGGACACAGCTGTAGATATTCAGCAACGGCACGCCGACGATCACCAGCCAATACGTCGCGTGGTCGTTAGTAGACGCGCGCCGGCTCATCTTTCGCTCATAGAAAACGCCCAGGAAGAATCCCGGCACGAATCCGCCGAGGTGTCCCAGCAAGCTGATGCCGGGCAGCAGGCTCAAATAGGTGTTGAGCGCCAGCACGATGATCAGTTGCCGACCGTAAGGTGTTGACCACACACCCTGCCAGCTTCCCGTGCGTGAAAACAGGTAGCCCAGCAACGCGCCAAACAAGCCAAAAATCGCTCCGGAGGCTCCAAGCATGGCGGTGTTTGGGTCGCTCAACGCAAGCGAAAGGGCGGAGCCTCCCAGAAGCGCCACAAAATATATGAGCAGAAAGCGCTTCGTGCCGTATAGCGGTTCAATCAACTTGCCCAGCACGAAGAGCGAGTACATGTTCATCATGATGTGCATGGGCGTGGCATGGGCAAAGCCGGCCGCCAGCGGGCGCCAATAATCACCATAGTAAACATCGAAGCCGCGCGCCCAGAACAGGCGCGAAATCAGCTCATTCGTGAAGCCGTCCACGAGCGCGAGCGCGGTATTGAGGCCGATCAGCACATAAGTTGCAGGTTCGCGTACAGCGCGGGGGTTGAAGCGATAGATGGCCACGGGTTATCCCCCCAGCGGCTTTTTTGAGAGCTTGAGCTTTTGCTTCTCGCGCTTTTCGTCCTTGTTGGGCATGACGTCGAGGTCGAGCCCCTGGCGCTTGCCCTGCAGCAGCTCGTGAAAGCCCAGGCCCGCCACCATGACCGCGTTGTCCGTGCACAGGTTCAGCGGCGGCGCGATGAATCTGGTTTTCTTCTGCGCCTCACAGGCCTCGGCCAGTTTTTCACGCAAACGCTTGTTGGCGGCCACGCCGCCGGCAAGCACCACGCTCTTGCAGCGCATCTTGCGCGTCGCCGCCAGCGTGGCGCGCACGATGATGTCGCAGGCCGCTTCCTGGAAGCTCGCCGCGATATCCGCCAGCGGCAGGCGCACGTTGAGCGTGCGTGTGACGCTCTTGGTGTTCGGCTCGGGGATGCGCGCGTTGAGCGCGCGGCCCGAATTGCGCGCGGCATCAATGATGAAGCCTCGCTTCTTCAGGTCGTTGAGCACGGCTGTTTTCAGGCCGGAGAAGCTGATCTGCGTGCCGTCAGGCCCGCCATCGCCACGCGGATAGTTCACTGCATCGCGATTGCCGCCCAGGCTGGTGAGCTGGATGGCCGGCCCGCCGGGATAACCCACGCCCAGCAGCGCCGCCACTTTGTCAAAGCACTCACCGGCGGCGTCATCGAGCGTGCGCGTGACCGGCTTATGCTGCGTGGGCCCCTCGGTAAAGAAAACGTCCGTGTGGCCGCCGCTGACCACGACCGAGACGTATGGATACTGCGGCGCATCTTCAGAGAGGTGGGCCGCATAAATGTGCGCTTCAATGTGATCGACCGAAACCAAAGGCTTGAGCGCGGCCCAGGCCAGCGCCTTGGCGGCGGAAAGACCCACGTAAAGCGAGCCCACAAGGCCGGGCCGATTGGTGACCGCGATGGCGTCAACCTGGGCAAGCGTGATACCCGCCTGCTTGAGCAGATCATCAAGCAAGGGCAACAGCACTTCATAGTGCGCGCGGCATGCCACTTCGGGCACGATGCCGCCATACTTTTCGTGAAGCTTGGCCTGATTGCTTACAACCGAGGCGCGGATTTTCCTGCCGTCCTCGACCAGGGCCAGGGCAGTGTCATCACAGGAAGATTCGATTCCAAGAATCAGCATAGTTCGAACAATTTACAAGATGCGCTAACGTTTGGCGTGCGGGCCGATGCGCTTTTTGCCAATCCCGATCAGCGTCATGCCCAGATCCTCGGCCTGTTTGCGGTCCAGCGCATTGCGTCCGTCGAAAATCATCGGCACGCGCAGGGTGGCCTTGACCTTGGCGAGATCGACATCGCGATACTGCGGCCACTCGGTGCAGACCACGAGCGCGTCGGCGCCGCTGGTGGCATCCAGCGGATCGCGTGCGAAGTAAGCGTCAGGCACGAGTTTCTTGAAGGCGGGCATGGCCACGGGGTCGTGTACGCGCAGCTTCGCCCCGGCCTTGAGCAGCTTCTGCGCAAGCCACACGCTGGGCGCTTCGCGCAGGTCATCGGTGTTGGGTTTGAAGCTCAGGCCCCAGAAGGCCAGCGTCTTGTCCTGCAGCACCCACAGTTCGTGCTGGATCGTTTCGTAGAAGTGCTCACGCTGCTCACGGTTGATCTGGCTGATCAAACGGATCAGCGGCGCTTCCACGCCCATGTCTTCGCTGATGGCTGCGAGCGCTTCAACATCCTTGGGGAAGCAACTGCCGCCATAGCCGATGCCGGGATTGAGAAAGTGCGCGCCGATGCGCGCATCGAGGCCCATGCCGCGCGCGACTTCGTGCACGTCGGCGCCGCTGTGTTCGCACACTCGCGCAATCCAGTTGATGAAGCTGATCTTGAGCGCCAGGAAGCTGTTGCTGGCGTGTTTGATGAGCTCGGCGCTGCCGATGCTGGTAACAATCATGGGCGCTTCAAAGGGCGCGTAGATTTCGCGCAGCAGCGTTTCCGCCTTGGCGGAATCAACGCCGATCACGATGCGGTCGGGCTTGAGCGTGTCGTCAATGGCGCTGCCTTCGCGCAGGAATTCGGGATTGCTGGCCACGTCAAAATGCGCGTCGCTCTTGACGTAACGGCGGATCGTGTTTTTCACGCGGTCGCCGGTCATGATCGGGACGGTGCTCTTTTCGACGATCAGGCGATACTCGGTGATGCTTTCGGCGATGTCGCGTGCGACCTTTTCGACAAAGCGCATGTCGGCGCGGCCGCTTTCACCCGTGGGGGTGCCTACACAGATGAATATCGCCTGCGCGAATTTCACGGCCTCGGCCGTGCTCTCCGAGAAGCGGATGCGTTTTTGCGCGAAGTGTTTCTTGAGCAGCTCCGGCAGTTTCGGCTCATGGAACCAGACTTCGCCGTTCTTCAGGCGCGCCAGCTTCTCGGTGTCATGGTCCACGCAGAGAACTTCGTGGCCCTTTTCGGCAAAACAGATGGCGGTGGTAAGGCCGACGTGGCCGGAACCGACGATTGAAATTTTCATAAGCTGCAACCCTTTGTGATGGCTGTTATCTGCGGCCTCAATCTACAAGCCCCGCGTGCGTGCGGTGTTGTGAATTGAGCATTGTGAATTGGCAAATGCAAATGGCGCCTTAGCGCAGCAGCCGGCTCCCGCTGGGGCCCGCGAAACTGGCGCTGATCGTGAAATAGAAGCCGATGTCACCCTGCGCGGCATCGCGCACGAACACAAACCCCAGCGTAAACGCCTCCAGCACATCTCGAGTGAGTTCAATGCGAGTGTCGCGGAATTTGCCCTGCTCGAGGTCATATTCTTGAAGCAGCTTCACGCCGTAAACCTCCGAAAGCGTGAGCTGCACGTTGACGCCGATTACCTGGTGAATGTCGCGCAGCAGGCGGTAGTAAACGCTGCCGCGCATTACATCCGTGAAGTCCATGTTGAAGCTGGCGCTGGCGCGCGTGAAGGTGCCTTCATAAGCGTCGTAAAATCCCTGGCCCGAGATGGAAAAGCCCGGAGCGGGCCGCCACACGCCGCTGAACTCGAACTGGCCAAACACGCGATTGAAGTTGTCGCGGCGCGGGTTGGGGTAGATCGGAACTTCCACCAGCAGGTCGAGGTAATCCACGGTTCTGCGATCCTGGCCCCAGCCCTGGCGGGTCTGCAGCCGATTGCGAAAGCCCACACGCACTTCATGGAACTCGTCAAGCACGTCCACGCTGTCGAAAGGAACAAACGCGCGCTCGGGAACGTCGTCAAGGCTGTTGTAGGCCACGTTGGTGTAGCGCACATAGGGCTGCATTACATGGCGCAGGCCGGAAATGCCCAGGCCCGGCACGCGCACGCCCGGGAACGTGCCGGTGAAAAACGTCTGCATGTTCACGCCAAAGAACGGCAGGATGCGATAGAGCAGCCCCGACTTGCGGTCATCGCCCGGCCTCATGCCCGGAAAAGTGCCCTGCGGCGAAAGGCCAGGGCGCGGCCCGCGCGGAATCTCGAGGAACTGCTGCGCCACGGTCACGCGCGCGCCGGCGAAGGGATCGACCGTAAGGTAGCGCAGGTCGATCGGCATATTGAACCAGTTGCTGGAGTCCACGCGCGGTGCCGTGATGATTTCGGCATCGACATCCTTTGGCGGCTGCCAGCGCAGCATGGCGATATCGGTGTGGCTTGACATCACCAGCCCGAAGTCTCCAACCGCCGTGCGCTGCACGTCAAAGCCCAGGTTGGGCAGGTACTCCGTCATGCTTTCGTAGGGGTTCACACGCGGCAGTATGAACAGGTAGGCATTCATATCGTTGAAGCGCTTGGTGAGGCGGATGAAGCTTTGAGTGGGCAAGTTCGCGTAGTGTTCGCGCTCGTAGAATTCCTGGCGGAAGTTGCGATCGCTGTAGTAGCCAAAGATGCTGTCCAGTTGCCAGCCTCCGCCGAAGTTCTTGGTCAGCCATGATTGCCCGCGCCCGCGCTCCTCGTTCTCCAGCGGGTACCAGCCCAGGTCGCGCGCGCGCTTGCGGTCGTCGCCGCGGTCCACAATGCGATAGGTGCGCAGGCTGGCGCGGCCGTGTTCGTCAAAAGCTTGGATGCCGCCCCAGTCCAGGTTGACTCCGCCGCCCCAGCCGCGCTTGGAGTAGTAGTCAATCTGCGGGCCAAGCGCGAGCGGATGAAACGGCGGCTCAGGGTCGGCGAAAAAATCGTAGACGGCGACGGCGTCAATGTAGGTGCGCAGCGAAAGTCCAAAGCGGCTGTTTGAAATGATGTCGAACTGGCGGATCGGAAACACGCTGTCGAGGTCATAGCGATATTCCTCAACGGGCAGCGTCAGCAGCGGCCAGTCGAGGATGCGCACGGCCGGGCGTGTGGTGTAAATCGTGCTGCGCTCCTTGCGCACCACAACTCGCAAACGCTCGCTGGACAGCGAATAGCTGGCAATCGCCAGCGAACTCGAGGAAACGCTGCCGTTCTCCAGCTCGACTTCCTTATGGTTCTCGGACAGCGCAATCACGCGCAGCGTCTTGGCGCGCATGAACACCCGCTGCCCCCGCTCCTGCGGCAAAGAGCGCGGCTGGCCCGAAGGTGTGGGCGCATCGCTCTGGCCGGGAGGAGCGCCGAGATCATCGGGCGCGCTCCTGGCCTTCTCGGCGGCGTCACCGATGCCAATACCCGCGCGCACAGGCCCTTCGTCGCTCGAGGCCGGATCAGGGTCGCCGCCGGTGTGCGCGCGCACGTTGTCCATCTTTCCCGTGAGGTTGAATGAAGTAATGCGGCCGCGCTCGAAATCAAGGAACACGCGGTCGGCGCGCAAGGTCAAGGTCTCGCGCCCCACTTCGTAGCGCACCAGCACGTTGCCCTCGCCGTAGATCTGCACGTGGGAAACACCGCCGGCCAGGGTGCCGAGGGGGTCTTTGCCGGCTTCGTCGGGCTTGTCAGGCACGAACCAGATCAGCGCCTGGTCGGCCAGCAGTTCCATGCGCTTGGCGGGCGTTTTTTCATCGCCGGCATCGCGGTACTTGAGCTGAATGGCGTAAGGCAGCGCCACGACATAGGGGCCGGGCTTGCCGTCAGGCATTTGCTCCTGCCACGATTCAAAAAACACCTCGACGCCCTCGGGCGCGATGAACGCCAGCTCGAGCTCTGGCGGCAGCGGCGCTACGGGCTTGCCGTCCGGCGCTTGCGGCGGAGCGGGCGGCTTCATGGCTCCCTGCGCGCACAAAGCCGCGCTGAGCACAAACGCAAGAACGATGGCAAGTCTGGCCATTGAGCCCATGGGGTTCTTCGGGGGTTACTACCCTAGCTTGCCCTAGACCGGATAGCCAAGCGCCAGAACGTCGCACGCCAGTTTCAGGTTCGCGTTGCCGTCAATGCGTTCGCGTAGCGTTTCAAGGCGATTGAGAGCGGCTACGAGCGCGTCGGCACTTGCCGCTTCGTCGTTCACCGCACGCCCGAGACTGGCCACGCCGGTGATGCCCAGCGCGCTCACCATGCGCTCGCGCAGCACGGCTGAAATCACCGCCAGCACGTCGCGCAGCCGCTCGCGCAGGGCCTCGGTTCCGGCGTCGGCGCTGACGCCCTTGGCCAAAGCCGCGCCCAGTGTTTCGGAGGCTTTGAAAGGGTCGCGGATGGTGGCGGCGAGAAAATCTTCCGCCAGTTTGAGTGCGTCAAGCTCCAGCATGCGCATCAAGCGGCCGGGGCTGCCCTGCGCGACGCGCAGCAGCAATTCGCGCTCTTCACCCGAGGGCAGGCCCTCAAAGCCGGCCACGGCCTGCGAAAGCTCGCCCTGTGTCAGGGGGCTGAAACGCACGGATTGGCAGCGCGAAACGATCGTGGCCAGCATCTGCGCCGAGTTGGCGGCCAGCAGCACGAAGGTCAGCTCCTGCGGGGGTTCTTCGAGTGTCTTGAGGAAGGCGTTGGCGCTCGATTCATTGAAACGGTCGGCGTCATCCACGATGAATACACGTCGGCCCGGCTCCAGGCGCCGAAGCGAGGCTTCATCGCAGATCTCGCGCACGAGTTCGACGGGCAGGTCGCGCGAGTCCTCGGGCTTGGCGAATTGCCGCACGTTGGGGTGATTGCCGTGGGAAATGCGCACGCACTCGTTGCACTCGCCGCAGGCCCAGCCCGAGCGCGGCTTGAGGCAGCGCAGCGCGGCCGCGAATTCAAGGGCGATGCCGCGCTTGCCAATGCCTTCGGGGCCCAAGAAAAGGTATCCGCCGGAAAGCCGGCCCGTGGCGGCGACATTGCGCAGCCAGGCGCGCACTTGGGAGTGACCTAAGGGTCGTTTGAGGGCATCGAGCATTGGCTTACTTCTACTTGACTTGGGGCGCATCCATAAAGACACTCTCGCGCCTTCAAGCAGATGGTTGACGAAGTCAGCCTTCTGCCCGGCCCGAGCGACCGCACGGGCCGGCGGAGGGGCGGGCTTTGCCCGGCACTCCGGCCTTTGCTTCAACTGCTAGAAGACTATGGCTAAGACCAAAGAAATCCGCAACCGCATCCGTTCGGTGACTTCGACCAAGAAGATCACCAAGACGATGGAACTGGTGGCGACAAGCAAAATGAAGCGCGCGCAGGATCGCGTGAACGCGGCCGGCCCCTATGTGGCCAAGCTGTCCGAGATGCTGGCGGCGATTGTGCGCGGCGGCGTTTCGCTCAACCTGCCGCTGATTCAAAAGCGCAGCCCCGTCAAGAAGGTCGCCGTCCAGCTCATCACCGCCAACCGCGGCCTTTGCGGCGGCTTCAATGCCAACCTGATTCGCCTCGCCAAGAAGACCGTCGCTGATCACAAGGAAGCCGGCCACGAGGTACGCTTGGATGTGTGCGGCAAGAAGGGCATCTCCACGCTGAAATTCCAGGGCTACACGCTGGATCGCACGATCAATGACATGGGCGACAAGCCCAGTTTCGATGACGCCCGCCGCCTGATTGACCCGTTGATTGACGCCTTCCTCAAGGGCGAGGTGGACGAAGTGCACGTGATCTACGCCCACTGGAAAAGCATGGGCGCGCAGCCGCCGACCGTGCTCAAGTTGCTGCCCATCGACCCGCCGGCCGACGAAATCAAGAGTGACTCGCCCTATCTGCTGCCCGAGTTCATCTTCAGCCCTTCGCCCAAGGAAATCCTCGAAGAGCTGCTGCCGCGCTACGTGACGCAGACGGCGTACACTTGCCTCGTCATGAACACGGCAGGCGAACAGGTCGCGCGCCGCACGGCCATGAAAAACGCCAGCGACAACGCCGAAGACATGATCAAGTACCTCACAAGAAACCTGAACCGCGCCCGCCAGGCCGCAATCACGCAGGAAATCAGCGAAATCGTGGGCGGCGCGGAATCCTTGAAGAAGTAGCGTCCAGCAACAGGATGGACAGGATTGAGTCAGGATTTTCAGGAGGCTTTTGGGTCCG
>JADLFN010000001.1 GCA_020845475.1 Planctomycetota bacterium | reverse complement strand
TCCCGCGTGTCTGCCGTTGTGCGCTCAAACGGCAAAACGCCGAGACGCGAAGACGCGGAGTTTCGCGGAGGAAAACCCTGCTTTCATCTGACCAGGGAATCCAGACAGGCTCGAGCCGCCAATGCGGCCGCACATTTCTGTACGCGGCTTGCTTTGTCCGTCTCGCCAACTCATGCACGCCCGCGGGCAGTTTGTCCGTGCGCTTTGAGAGCTTTTCTCGGCGTCTCGGCGTCTCGGCGATTTGCTTCATGGGCCATCGCTTTGAGAACCCGGCCGCGCGCACACCGCCGAGCGGCCCTATTCGCATCGCATTGCACGCGCACCCGAGCGCTTGCGCGCGCCTGGCTTTCCCGCCTTTCTCGCCTTGCTTCCTTGGCAAGCTTGGCGCCCTTGGCGGTAAACACCGTTGCGTGCTGGTTTTGGTCTGGGCGTGGTTGCGGCCCGAGCCCTTACACGCTCATCGACTTGCCCGCGATGTAGCCCGTGGTCCAGCAGGCCTGGAAGTTGAAGCCTCCCGTGATGCCATCGATGTCGAGCAACTCGCCCGCGAAATAGAGTCCGGGGCAGAGTTTGCTTTCCATTGTCTTGAAATTCACTTCGCTCAGCTTCACGCCGCCGCACGTCACGAACTCATCCTTGTTCAGGCTCTTGCCGCTGACGGGCAGTTCCGTGCGCATGAGTTGCTTCATGAGTGAATGCTTTTGCGCTTTTGACAGCGCCGACCAGCGCGTCCCTCGTGGCACACCCGCAGCAAGCACCAGCGCTTCCCATAGCCGCGCTGTGAGTGGAGCAACTGGCGTGTTCACGACCAGCTTAGCGGGCGATTCTTCTCGGCGACTGTCGAGCGTTTCGCCCAATGCGCGCTCGTTCAGCTCCGGCAGCCAGTTCAGTTGCAGCGTGAACTTGTATTCCAGCTCCGCCAGTTTGCGCGCGCCCCAGGCCGACAAGCGCAAAATCACCGGCCCGCTTACGCCCCAGTGCGTGATCAGCAGGATGCCGCGCTCGCCGAGTTTGGCCGCGGGCACGCCCGCCTCAACATCGGCCACCACAATGCCCGCGAGTTTCTGCAGCCACGGCACTTCGATGTGAAACGTGAACAGCGAGGGCACGGGCGGCTCAAGCGTATGGCCCAGCGACACCGCCAGTTCGCCCATGCTTGCGACGCGGCATCCGCCCGTGGCCAGCAACAGGCGTTCGCACTCGAGCGTTTCGCCGTTTGCCAGTGTGGCGCAAAAGCCCACCGCCACGCGCTCAATGCGCTCGGATGCGGCGTTGAGCCGCATGTTCACGCCCGCATCGCGCGCGGCTTTGAGGAAGCAATCAATGATGGTTTGCGAATCGTCCGAGACGGGAAACAGGCAGCCGTCTTCCTGCGTGTACATTTTCACGCCGCGGCGCGCGAACCACTCGATTGCGTCGGTGGCCGAGAACTGGCTCAACGCGCCAATCAGGGGGCGCTGGCCGCGCGGGTAATTTTCCGCAAAGCGCGCAGCTTCGCTTGGCGCATGGGTGACGTTGCAGCGCCCGCCGCCGGAGATCTTGACCTTCGAGAGGAGGTGCGCGCTCTTTTCGAGGATGGTGACGTGCGCGCCGGCTTCGGCGGCCGTAATGGCGGCAAAGAAGCCGGCAGCACCTCCGCCTATGATTATGATTCTCCGCGCCATCTGTTGACCAAGTACGCACGGAAATGGGGTCAGGCACCGGAACCGCCCGGAGCCCGACCCCATGTCCTGAAGTCAGTTCCCTACTTGAATGCGCCGGCGTGTTCCTGGGCCCAGGTATCGAAGCTCATGGGATCCTGTCCGGCGATTTCCTTGACGCTCTCGAACACTTTGTCGTGCTTGTTGGCGGCCCAATCGGCGTAGAGGTCCACGAGGCCCTGCGCGAGCCACTCGCTCATGCCCATGCCCATCATCGCCTTCTTGGCATCGGCGCCGGGGACGTTGACGTACTTCACCTCTTTGCCAATCGCGGCGCCGAGTTTCTCGGCGTACTCGGCCATGCTTAGCGCCTCTGGGCCGGTGATGCTGTAGGCCTTGGCGCTGTGGCCCTTGCCGGTCAGTACAGCCACGGCGACAGCCGCGACATCGCTGGGCGCGACGGCGGCGATTTTGCCCTCGCCCATGGGGGCGTAGAACGCGCCCTGATCCTTGATGCTCTGCGCAAAGCCCATGAAGTTGCTCATGAAGAAGTGCGGGCGCAGCACGGTGTAGGGAATGCCGACCTTGCGGATGTTCACTTCGCAGTAGCCTTGCTTCTTGAGCACCTGGCTTTTGGCCTCGGTGGCGGCGCCCAGCGCCGAGAGTTTCACGACATGCTTGAGCGTGCCCAGCTTGCGGCCGGCCTTGAGCACGTTCATTTCTTCGTCATCCATGCCTTCGCTGGCCGTGGTGCAGAGGAATACCTTCTCGCAGTCCTTGAGCGCCTTTTCGACGGTTTCATATTTCTTGAGGTCGCCCTGCACGACTTCGACGTTCGCGCCCTTGAGCGACGCGGCCTTCTTGGGGTCGCGCGCGAGCACGCGGCACTTGATGTCTTTTGAGGCAAGCAGCTTCAGCACGTGGCCGCCGATGTTGCCCGTGGCGCCGGTAACAAGAATCATGGTTGCTCCCTGAGTGGAATGGCGAGACTCTAGCCAGAACGGCGCAAAATTGTAGAGGCGAGGCGCCAAACGAAACACCGCCGGACCCGGCCCGGCGGCGTTGCTTGGGTGAAAGCCGACTATTTATCGAGCCTTTCGGGGTCGTAGATCGCGCCCGCGAAGAGCACTGAGCCCGAGCCGCGATCAACAATCGCCACGGCAAACGGCCGATCCGCCTTGAACGTGAACGGGTCCGAGGGCGCGCTTTCCGCCTTCATTTCCACGATCGTCGCAGCCGCGGCTTCGGCGCCCTGCTCGTTGACCTCAAGCACGGCTTCGTGCAGCACGCGGCCGATGAAAATGCGGCCCATGGTTGAGCTGCCAAAACGCGAGAAATCGGCATCGCCAAAACACTTCTTCATGCCCAGCGCCTTGAGCGCATCCACGAGGCCGGCTTTGTAACGCACCTTGAAGCGCGGGATCGTGATGGTGCCGCTGTTGTAGTTCGGCTTGGTCATCGCGGCGAAGGCGTCCGCGTCAAGCTTGGCTACGAGATCACCGAGTTTCTTGCCTTTGGCGGGCAGGATGAACCACATGATCGCCTGGCGGTCTTCGCCAAAGGGAAGGCCCACGGCCTGCCAGTCGGCGCTTTCGTTGTAGGGGCAATCCTCCCACTGCGTCATCAGCGGGAGCCTCTTCTTGGTGCCGTCGTTGAGCGTGAAATCGCCGTCTTTGGTGGCGTCCTTGCTGAACTCGTGGCTCCAGCCGCCTTTGAAATGTACGGCGTTCACGAGATAGCTGATCGCGTCAACGGGAATCGCGTCGAGCATGTTGGTGATTTTCTGATTGGTCTTGTCCGCGATCCAATCGTTGATCACTTTGACTGATGCTTTGTCGCTGAAATTCAGCGTGCGCACCTCGGCGGAGAAAAAGTCGCGGCACTCTTTGACGAATTCCTCTTTGAGCGTCACGCGCGCTTTGTCGCTCCAGAGCGAGTTGGCGACGGAGAGCTTGAAGTCCTTGCGCGAGTTCAGCGCATCGAGCAGAGCCTTGTTGTGCGCGGCCAGCTTGAGGTCATCGACGTGCATCGCCTTGGCCATCTCATCGCGCGTTTCACCCTGCGCGCCGCCCGCCGTCATCTGCAGCGCGGTCGAAATCGAAACCGGCGAGATGAACAGGTTCTCGCCCTCCTCGTGCAGCTTGCCCATCAACTCAAAGCCGAACTGGTTATTGCGCGAAGCGAGTACTTTCGGGTCGCCTTCGCCCTTGGCGGGCTTGTCCTCGGCGCCCGTGGTGGCACAGGCAGCAACGAGCAGGATAGCCGCGCTGAGCGGCGCGAGCAGTTTCAGTGTGGACATGGAATCTCCGTACGGGGCGGGGTTATGGATTGGACGTGGTACGGAATCGTCAAGTTCCTAGAACTTGAGCAATCCCTTTGCGTTGGGCGGGCACACCTTGATACCAATCAAGGCAGATAACTCTGCGCGCTTGTCCGCGCTCTTGCTGAAGTGATCCGTTGAATGAAATTCCGCAAGCTTGTGAACAACGGCAGACGCCAAATGAATTCCGTCGGGTTCTTTGATCTTGATGCCCTTCCCGTGCGACATCCGTTTGATTTCGCGTGCTTTTAGAAGTACGGGGCGGGAGATCTCGAGCAGTTTTACGGGAGACATAGGGTGCCACAGCGAGTCGATCTTCCGTTCCTCGTCGTTAGTCAACGCACGACCGACTTGCTCTTGGGTTGAATAGACCACTTCCGCTATGGAAAGCTCGGAGGTGTAGATTTCAACTCTACCGTCAACCGCCTGTTGCCATATCGCCGCTACGTCCTTCGCCAAATCGGAGTCAGCCGCCAACAACTCTAAGAAAATGCAGGCGTCCCAATAGACTCTCTGCACTGGAGTATCGGAAGCTAATTGCTTGCGGCTACGATTCGGCATCACGTACCCGCCTTACCGCTTCCGCGCTCGACATTTTGGTCTTGCCACGAAACATGCCAACAAGTTCAAGCAAGGCCTTGGGCGAGATTGGTTCGACCGCCCGAATTGCGGTAATTTCCCGAATTGTCTTGGCAGAGCCGCTCAGCGGATCACGCGACACCACTCCATCAACTTCGATTAGCTTGTCCCATATATCCCGAAGCTGATCGTGCTGAACTTCAGTGGGATAGCAGAGAACCGCGTTGTCTGTGCGGACATCGAAAAGTGTAAACATCAAATGTTTCCGACTGGTCAAGGTCTGAGCCTTACCAACGACAGTCCCAAGCGCAGTCGATGGCAAATCGGTCTCTTCTTTCGGTAGTTCCTGCTGCGGCAAAAGAACAGCGTCTTTTTCTTCGGTAGAAACTACGACGCCCTTCAACTCACCGTTCACCATTTCGGCGAGGTCATCAAGTGGAAGAAGTTCCGCTTCAGTAATCAGGTGCTTGCGGCCAGCGCTGTAGTCGTCAACCACTTGGCGAACCCGAGCCACTAACGGTTCCCGCAGATATTCGGTGACTCGATTGAGTTTGGGCTCAGCTGTGACGATCACGCTGCCAAAGCTGAGGTCCGACAAGACCCATTTGATGGAATCACGACGACCTTCCGAGACTTTTCGAGCCGACCCCTTTAAGAGCAAGCCAAGCTTTTGAAATGCTTTCGAAACGAGCTCAATAGAAAGCTCTTCGCCCTCGAAACGCACAGTGACCGTATGCTCGCCGTCCATCGTTTTCCAAGTATAGCTTGTTTGGGGACATCCCAGTCTGAAGCAAGCCGTTCTTTGCCTATCAATTCTTGAACATGCCCTTGCGATAGCTGACGATGCGGCCTTCGATGGCGCTGGCAGCGACCGTGAGCGGGCTGGCTAGATACAGCTTGCCGGGGCCGCTGCGGCCGGGGAAGTTTCGGTTGATGGCGCTCACCGTGACCTGCTCTTTGGTTTCGCTTACACCTGGTCCGCAGCCGATGCACGCGCCGCAGCCGGGGTTGATGACCTCGACGCCGGCCTTGGCGAAGATTTCCGGGTAGCCCTTGGACTTGGCGTAGGCCATCACGTCTTCGCTGCCGTATTGCAGATACATTTTTACGCCCTTGGCGACTTGCCGCCCGGCATCCACGGCTTCGCGCAGCACCGTCGCGTAATAATCGAGGTCGTCCACTTTGCCGGCCGTGCACGAGCCGCCGTAGGCGATTTCGATTTTCACTTCGCCCAGTTTCTCGATGGTCTCGCCGTACGTCGGATCGCCCGGCTTGGCCACCATGGGCACGATCTTGCTGAGATTGATCTCGTGCGTTCCGCCGTCGTATTGAGCGTCTTTGTCCGGCGCGACGGCGCGTTCTTTGAGCTTCGCGAGCTGCGCGTCCGTGAGCTTGCGCGTTTGCTTGAACCAGGCCCAGGTCACGTCATCGGCTTCGCAGATGCCCGATTTCGCGCTGCACTCCGTGGCCATGTTGCAGAGCGTGGCGCGCTCGTCCATCGAGATCGTGGCAAGGCCGGGGCCGCCGAATTCCATCACGCGGTCAAGCGTTTGCTCGCGCTTGGCGTAGCTGTCGAGAATGAAGAGCATGACATCTTTGGCCGTCACGCCAGGCTGCAGCTTGCCCGTGAGATTGAAGCGGATGCTCTGCGGCACCGCCACAAACGTGAAGCCGGAGTAGATCAACCCGGCGTACTCCGTTGCACCCACACCGTAACTCAGCGCATTGTTGCCGCCGCCCATGCACGTGTGCGAGTCCGTCGCCTGCACGAAATCGCCGGGATCGACAAAATGCTCGCGCGCGACCTGGTGGCAAATGCCGGGGCTCACGCCGTTCTTCGCCGAGTAATCGCGCACGCCTGTGTGTCTTTGGAATTCGCGCTGCAAATCGCGCAGCGTTTGAATTTTTCCCTCAAAGGGCGCGAAGCGCTTCACGCCCGTGGCGTAAAGCAGGTGGTCTTCGAACACCGCAAACTTCTTCGGGTTCTTGACCGTGTAATTCTTGCCGTATTCCTGCTCTAAAAAGTAATGAACTTGCGCGGTCGTGAACTCGTGCGAGTAACCCGCATCCACATTCACGAGCACGGCATCGCCCGGTTTCACGAACGCATCACCTTGGCCCGCTACAAGGTGCGTCGCGATCAGTTTTTCCGCCATGTTCATGGCGCGGCGTTTCGTCGTGTGTTTCGGCGGCTTAATTTCGCCCTTGGCCACTTTCGCGCTGAACGGAAACAGGCCGCCCGCCTCCAGCATCGCGCGCGTGACGGGATCAAATTTGCCCGTGAAATCAGCGAGGCTGAGCGTTTCGCCTTTTTGCAGACGCTTCAACTGCTCGTGGTCGCCCATGAGCTGGCCCAGATTGATGTTATTACGCTCGTGGATGGGAGCGAACGAAGCCGCGATCACCAGCCAGATGCCGGACCATTTTTCGCACTGCGGCGCCGTCTCACGCGAAGAGCCCGTACCCTTGCGCAGGCCGCTGACGATGACTTCGAAATTGCCGTCAATCAAAGCGCGATGTTTGAACACGCGCTCACCGTTCTTGTCGAACAGGCCCGCGTAGGCATCGAGCGCGATATCCTCAGGCTTGTGCGAGAAGCAGACCCACGCAGGCGTCATCGTGTCCGTGTTGATGTCGTCCAACAAATCCTCGACGCGCAGATCCTCCATGCGCAGGTTCACGCCCTCGTAGAGCTGCTTCTTGAGGAGGTCGAGATCTTTCGTCAGGAACAAAACGCGTTTGCCCGGTGTCAGCTTGATTTTCGCAGGGAGCGCCATAAAGCCTCAGCAACAAAACGGGGCGCGCGCGCCCCAGGAACTGTGAACCCGAATTCTAGCAGCGGCATTCGGGCAGGCAGCCGGAATCCCGCACGATTCAATGCCCCCCTCGCGCGCCCTGACCGCCTCTCGCACCCGCCCTTGCCGCTGCTATCTTGCCGCCATGCCTAACGCCACCGCCAAAGCCGCCAAGCCTCGCGTGATTCGCGCGCCGCGCGGCTCCAAACTCTCGTGCAAGTCCTGGCTCACTGAAGCGCCCTTGCGCATGTTGATGAACAACCTCGACCCGGACGTGGCCGAGGATCCCGCCAATTTGATCGTGTACGGCGGAAGCGGCCAAGCCGCGCGCAACTGGGAATGCTATGACGCCATCGTCAAGTCGCTCAAGAAACTCGAGAAGGACGAAACGCTGCTGGTGCAAAGCGGCAAGCCGGTCGCGGTTTTCAAGTCGCACGAAGATGCGCCGCGCGTGCTGATTGCCAACAGCAATCTCGTGGGCCACTGGGCCACGTGGGAGCATTTCAACGCTCTGCGCGAGCGCGGCTTGATCATGTACGGGCAGATGACGGCGGGCTCGTGGATCTACATCGGCACGCAGGGAATCTTGCAGGGCACCTATGAGACGTTCGGCAGTGCGGCGCGAAAGCACTACGGCCCCAAGGCCGACTTGCGTGGCAAGCTGACGGTCACGGCGGGGCTCGGCGGCATGGGCGGCGCGCAGCCGCTGGCGTGTACGCTGTGCAATGGCGTGATGCTGGCCGCCGAAGTGGATCCGCATCGCATTCAAAGAAGGCTCGAAACGCGCTACCTGCACGAGAAGGCAAACAGCATTGACGCGGGCATCGATCGGGCCCTGGCCGCGTGCAAGGCGAACGAGGCCGTGAGCATCGGCGTGGAGTGCAACGCCACGGAACTGTTGCAACGCTTGATCGAACGCGAAGTCACGCCCGATTTGCTCACGGATCAAACGAGTGCGCATGATCCGCTCAACGGCTACATCCCCGACGGCATGTCGCTCACAGATGCCCTCGAATTGCGCCGCCTGAGTCCCGAGCGCTACAAAGCCGACAGCATGCGCACCATGGCCAAGCATTGCCGCCTGATGCTCGAGCTGCAAAAGCGCGGCGCGCATACGTTTGATTACGGCAACAATCTGCGCGGCCACGCGTTGACGGCGGGCGTGCAGAACGCCTTCGATTTCCCCGGCTTCGTACCCGCGTACATTCGCCCGCTGTTCTGCGAAGGCAAAGGCCCGTTCCGCTGGGTGGCACTGTCAGGCGACCCCGAAGATATCTACACGACGGACCGCGAACTGATGAAACTGTTCCCCAAGAACGAGCACCTCAAGAATTGGCTCACGGGAGCGCGCGAGAAAATCCAGTTCCAGGGCCTGCCCGCAAGAATCTGCTGGCTCGGCTACGGCGAAAGGCATCTCGCCGGGCTGAAGTTCAACGAGCTTGTAAGGAAGAAAAAAGTCAAAGCGCCCATCGTGATCGGAAGAGACCACCTCGACTGTGGCAGCGTAGCCTCACCCAACCGCGAAACCGAAGCCATGAAAGACGGCAGCGACGCGATCGCCGACTGGCCCATCTTGAACGCGTTAATAAACACAGCCTGCGGAGCAACCTGGGTCAGTTTCCACCACGGAGGCGGAGTAGGCATCGGCTACTCGCTGCATGCAGGCCAGGTCATCGTCTGCGACGGGACAAAGTCCGCCGACAAGAGAATTGAGCGCGTGCTAACCGCCGACCCCGGCATGGGCATCGCAAGACACATCGACGCGGGTTACGAAGAAGCGCGAGCCGCGAACAAGCGCGCCAAGAATCCGGTGCAGATCCCGATGGGGTAACGAGCCGCGAACGTCAGTGAGCGGTCCGAAAGGGCAAAGTCACCCAACGCATGGCTGCTGCTTTCCAATAGGACGTGGAATGCTCCCCAAGGGTTGTGTCGAGAAAGTTGAACCTGGGCCAACGCCAAAAAGCGTAGTCATGCGCTTGTATGGGAGCATTGATCACGCCAGCCTGCCCAACGAGCTCGAGGCAGCGGTGGATCGTTGTAGCGGAGAAGGAATTCGTTACTTCCTCTTTGACATGCAAAACGTCAAATCATTCGGAGACATGGGAGTTGGGGTGTTCGTTGCAATCGTTGATAACGTTTACAAAGACGGTGGCGCAACTGTTCTCTTTGCCGTTCCGAAAACAGCTATGGCGATCATTGACTGGATGAAACTAGGGGACTTCTTCAAGATCGTTCCCGATCAGCAACAAGCTGAAGATTACATCCGGTCGCGAGTCAAGTTACACCCCTGACGTACGATGCGAAACTGCAACGATGGCGCAAACCATCGACATCAAAGCTGTCCGCAAGCTCAGCGTGAAAGCGCGACTCAAACTCATAGCGCAAATCGAAGAGACGATTGACGAGGACATGCCCCTTACTGATCAGCAGTTGACAGAAATCAAACGCCGCCTCGAATGGGCGCGGTCGCATCCTGGTGAATGCCTGACGCATAAGCAGTTCAAGGCCAAGATGCGTAAATTGATGAAGTAGCGCATTCCGGCCTGTAAGGCCGAGCCGTCAATAGCCGGGGGTGGAGCGAGCCGTTAGGCGAGAGGAACCCCCGGTTCCAATGGTCCGCCACCCCAAGCCCCGCAGGGGCGACCGTGTATGGCGACGCAAACTCCGGTCGCCCTTTCAGGGCTTGGTTCCCTCTCCGTTTCTTCCCGTGGGTTCCCTCGTTTCCAACTCGGTCACCCACGGCTATTGACGCATTGCCCCTTCGGGGCACGCAGCTGCGTGCGCATGGGTCGCTGTCCTTCGCACTAGCGCTTCTCGCCGTTGACAAACCTTTTACTTCGCTGATTCAATCGCGCTTGGTTGGCTTGCTATCATGTTGCCCTGTGGGGTGGTTCAGGACCCCGCTTGCGGCCGATTTCGGGCGGCAAACTTCGCGTGGCTTCGTTCGCCTCGCCGCATGTGGCTTCCAGCCACACCTCGGCTCGGCTGCCTTGCCCCGCTCGTTTGGCGCTCCGAAATCGGGCTCGCTCGGAGGTCCTGAACCACCCCGTCCCGGGGGCCCTTGGGAGTTCTTATGTTCCGTTTGATTCCCGCGTTGCTGCTTTGCGCGCTAGCCGCGCCTGTTTTTGCTGATGAGGTTGAGTTCAAGCCGATTCAGATTTCGGTTTCGAACGGCAACATCCACCCCGGGCAGTGGTTCGTTACCTGGGACAAGCCCGAAGTTGCGCCCAAGCAGCTTGAGGTCTGGGTGTTTCATACGGTGTGGCCGATTGCTCCCTCGATCGATGAGTTCTGCCCCAAGTGGAAGGAGTTCATTTTCGCCGACACCTTCGATGCCGACGCTTTCCGCAAAGCCGGCGGGCCCGAAACTTCGCGCACGCGCATAGATGTCATCGCCGACCGCGCGGCGATTGGCGTGATGGACCATCAGGAAGAATACCGCATCCGCAATCTGTACGTGCTCTTCATCGACGCCGAGGGCAAGCGTTCGGCGCCCAAGAACATGAAGGCCGAGAACGAAGAAGCGGGCATCCTGCGCGACAACTACTACTACATGCCCGGCTATCAGCCTTACACGAGCATCTCGCGCTTCTGGAACAAGAAGCCGCCCACGAAAATCGAGTGGGAAGTGCCTTCGCTGGGCAAGCCCTACGAGATCGAGAAAGTTCTTTTCATCGGCGCCGAGAACTCGCTCAACAGTTACTGGATCTGGCGCTGCGGCTTCGACAACTGGCTTGCCGGCAAGGATGAAAACAGCAAGCCCATGGTGCAGGAACTCAAGGCCGACGCCAAGGCCTGCTGGATCAAGGAAGCGAACTTCAAGTTCTACTGGGTCATCGCCGTGACCAAAACCGGCATGCGCGTGCCGTGCAAAATCAAGTTTGAGGGCAACGGCGCAGAGTCGCAGGCCACGGAAGAAGAGCAGAAAACGCTGCCCGCCATCGAGCTCAAGGCCAAATAACTCGCGGGCCAAGCGTCTTCGCCCTTCGGGCTCGCCATCGCCGAAGGGACGATGTTACCGCCCTTCTTCGATACCCAGCGCGTTGCCTTCGCTGTCCCAGAACGTGACGAAGCGGGGGCTGTCGCCTTCGCGCTTGGGCTCGCCTACTTTCACTCCGGCTTTCTTGAGCTTCACAATGGCGCCGTCGAAGTCCCTGGCGGCAAAGTATGGAATGGGGCCAAAGCCTACGTCTTTGCTCTTGGCCTCGGTGGGGTGAAGGTCGAGGCGGCAATTCATGCCGTCGTGACGCAGCGACGCATAATGCGGCGATTCAAAGTTCGGGGTGAAACCCAGCTTGCCCTTGTAGAACTCCAGAGCGCGCCTGATGTCGTTGACGTACATCATCACATGTGAAAGCCGGTCGAACATGTTTGCCTCCCTGGCGCTGCCGCTTGCATCTTTTCGCGGATCAACGTTAGCGCGTTTTCGGTTGTGGCTCTACCCCCGCGCCCGCGCTGTCACGACGTCAGCCTGGCAGCAAACGTGCCCGGAAATGCGTTCAGACAGCCGACTTCGCTTGAAAGCGGATATTCATATCCTATACTCTTTTGAGTGCGCGGTTTTCCGATGCAGCGTGTCTGGAGTGGGCCATGAGCGATCAACCGGCTTCGCCTCGCGTGATTATCTCTCCGCTCGAACTCAAGGTTTGGCGCGTACTTCAGGGGCTGGTGTTTCTGGTCGGGTTGGTCATTCTTGTCGCGTTGTTTGTTGCGCCCAAGCTGGGCCTGCACCTGCTCTGGAACGTGCTCATTCCGGTGGCGCCGGCGCTGCTTGTGATTGCGCCCGGCATCTGGCGCAACGTCTGCCCCATGGCAACAACTTCGCTCATGCCGCGCCATCTTGGCCTTTCGCGGCGCAAGCACCTGAGTGCAGCGGCCCAGGGCTGGATGGCCGTTGGGGCGCTGGTGCTGCTGCTCGTGATCGTGCCTTTGCGGCACGTAATCCTTGATAGCAGCGGCCTCGCCATCGGGCTTGCGTTGGTCATTGTGGCGGCGCTGACAGTTGCCCTGGGCATGGTCTTTGAGTGGAAAAGCGCGTGGTGCTCGGGCCTTTGCCCGGTCTATCCCGTGGAGTTGCTCTATGGCGAAGAGCCATTGCTGAGCGTCAAGAACGCGCACTGCAAGTCCTGCGAGAATTGCGTTCTGCCCTGCAAAGACGGCACGCCTGACCTTCACCCCGCCAACGCTTCGCAGGGCAAACCGGCGCTGATCTCGGGCCTGATTTTGACCGGGGGCTTTCCCGGCTTCATCTGGGGCTGGTATCAGGTTCCGACCTATGAAGGCTGGCAGGGCTTCATGAATCTGCACATTGCCTATGGCTTTCCCTTTGCCGCCATGGCCGCCTCGCTGCTGATGTTCCTTGGCTTGCGCGCGCTTCTTCAGCCCAGTCTCCAGCGCACCCTGACGCGGGTGTTCGCCGCGGCCGCCGTGATTGTCTATTACTGGTTCAAAGCCCCGGTCATGCTGGGTTTTGGCGCTGATCCCGCCAGTGCGATCATTGACCTCCACCAGGTGCTGCCAACAAGCACGCCCGAGATCCTGCGCGCCATCTGCATTCTTGCCTTCAGCTACCTGCTGGTGCTCAAGCGCCACGCGGGCCGCGTCTGGGCGGCAAAGCCCCTGGACGTGCAGCGCGGCACGCAGCCCTGAACGGCGTTATTGACCGGCCGTCAGTTGCAGGAACCAGATGCGGCAGTTGTCGCGCCACGGTTCAAGGTAGCCGTCTTCGTTGGTGTCCTCGACTGAAAGCCACGCGACCGTCTTTCCGTCCTGGCTGGCGCAATATCCGTGGGTGTCAAATCCAAGTTCCGTAATCGGAAGCAGGTTCAGATTGCTGGAACGATCCATGAGCAGCAGGCGGGTCTTCAGATTCGAAACCTCTATCAGCAGCAGGCCGGCACCGTTGATCCAGCCCAGGGGAAAGTAGTTGTTGTTCGCGCGTGGCGCTCGGGTGTCGTATTGGGTGGCGGAGTCCACCACCACATATTCGAACGATTCCACGGAGCGCGAGAAACGACCCATCATCGCGGGAAAGCGTTGCGAGCCCAGATTGCGCGTCGTCTGCTGATATCCAAAAAAGCTGCCTTCGCCCCACACGTTCAAACGGCTGCGTTGCGCGGGGTTGTAAAGCACGCTCTCCGAGCCATCGACGGGATTGAACAGAACATGCACCGTGCGATCCAGCAATGATGCCACCGGCGGAGGATCCGCCTCTTGAACATCCTCCTCTTCTTCCCCCATCCGCCATGCCCAGGGATTGACCGGCTGTTCGGGGGGCGGCGGAGGAGCCACAAACCGCTCCACGAGCAGGCGCCCGTCTTCGAGCACCATGGAGACATTGAAGCCGCGCGTCAGGGGTGTGCGCTGGCCGCGCGCCAGCGGGAGCGTGACGATCCAGCCATTGATGTCATCGCGCGAGTAATCGGCGAGCAGGATTTCTTTTCCTTCGCGCCACGCGGCCAGTGGGGATTCGCCGGGACGCAGCGTTGCGGCCTCGCGCGCCAAAGCGCCGTCGGCGCCGCACACAATGAGCGAGCGCTCGTCGTTTGTGTCGATCGCGCCGTCGCCGTTGAGGTCAAGGGTGCGCGCGACAACGGCAATGCGCTCCTGGGGCAGAAACAACGGCGCAATGGCGTCGATGCCGGTCTCGATGATTTTTTCCTCGCTGCCGCCCGCGGCTGCGCGGAACAGCACATAGCGCGCGGTGTGGGCGGGCCCTGCCGGCGGCGCGGCTTCGCGCCTCGGCGCGGGCGCGTTGAGGTCGCGGAAGTAATAGACGTATTTTCCGTCGGGCGAAAGCGTGTGGCGCAGCAGCGGCTGGGCAGCCACGCCGGACATCTGCGGGCGGCCCAGGGAGAGCCGGGCGATGAACTGCGCGGCTGCCGGGTCGTCGTCGGGGCGCAGGCGCAGGCTGCCGGCCTTTTTCTCGGGCGGCTTTTCATCGGGGCCTGGCGGCTCCTCTTGCGCCAACGCAAGGGCGACAGGACAGAGCATGAACGCGGCGGCGAGCAGCCATTTTCTGGCGGTCATCCCTTGGCTCCCTGGCCTGTTTCGGCGGGCTCGGCGGGCCGCATCGTCTCGCGCGTGCTTGTGCGCTCGACCGTTTTGGTCTTGAGCGCCGACTTGGGCAAACGGATCGGCAGCCAGACGGTGAAGCGCGAGCCCTTGCCGCGCGCGCTTTCAAGCGTGATGTCGCCGCCGTGGGCCTTGGCGATTTCGAGGCTGATGGTCAGGCCCAGACCGGTGCCGTCGACGCGGCGCGTGAGGGCTTCATCGACGCGATAGAACTTCTCGAAGATGCGCTTGTGGTCAAGGGGATCAATGCCGATGCCGCGGTCGGCGACCTCGATGAACAGGTCGTTTTTGTCCTGGCCCACGCGCACGGTGACAAACTTGTCGTCGCCGGAATATTTGATGGCATTGGAAAGCAGGTTGAGCACCACTTCGCGCAGCGCGTCTTTGTCAAATTCGGCGTTGGCGGGCAGGCCGGGCATGACGAACAGGCGGATCTCGCCGTCGGTGGCGCGCATCTGCGCCTTGAAAAGCTGCACGGTATCGCGCACCACGTTGCCCAAGTCGCCGGGCTGCATGTTGTATTTCTTAACCTGGTTCTCGAGCTTGCTGAACGTGAGCACGTGGTCAATGAGGATGCCCAGGCGGTTGGCTTCCTGCAAAATAACGTCGAGGCAGGCGTTGACCTGCTCGGGTTCCTTTACGCGGCCCAGTTTGAGCGTTTCAATGAACATGCGGATGGAGGTGAGCGGCGTTTTGAGTTCGTGCGTCACGTTGGAAACAAAATCGACTTTCTTGCGCGCCTCACTGGATTCACGCAGGATCATCTGCACCGCGTAAAGGGTGGCGGCCGCAACAATCGGCACGCCCAGCACCGCAATCACGATAAAGATCGAGGACAGCCACGTTTCCTGGTTGACCAATGTGGCGCCGGTGTCGAGGCGCAGCACCAGCACGCGCCAGGGCGTAATCTCGGGGTGCGCCGAGGCATAGGCGGCAATCTGCTGCTTGCCGGGCTCATTGGGCTCAAACTCCAGGCTGCGTTCATCGGAGATCGATACTTTCAAAGCCGCGTTGCGCAGTTCGTGGCCCGAGACCGTACGCCGCACCACGCTGTCAATCTGGGCTTGATCCAGTTCCCACAGGATGGCGCCGCCGGCGCTGTTGGCATAGGCCACAAAACAGTCATGGCGCAGCCCCGAACTGGACTGGCTTTCGGTGTTCAGGATCACGCGTACGATCTCGCCCTTTTCACGCGCCTTGAGCGTTCGGAAAAACTCCACGACCTCGGCGGGGTCGGGCCGCTTGTCGTCGGCGTCCAGCCGGCGCACCGTGAAAGGCTGCCCGGCAATCCCCACGAAGGCACGCGTGCTGACCGCCTTGGTGTAGTTGGATTGATAGGCGTCAACATCTGTGAGCGCGCGCGCCGCATCATCGGCCGACGCAGGCGGCGCGACGCGCGCCAGCGGTTCAAGAAACGCTTCCAGCGCGGCGGTCGTCGCCGTGCGCACTTCACTCAAATCGTTGCGATACGAGGCGGGGCGCAACTCGATTTCGCGCAGCGCCCAGGTGCCATACAACGCCATCAGCACGGTGGGCACGATGACCGCGAACACCGCAACAGGATATAGAAGGCGTTTTTGCGTCCAGCGGCTCAGCGGCAGCGCCATAGGGCTCCAGTCTAGCATCACCCATTACGTAAGGCACAGAGGCCCAAAACATCGATTTGCCGGTATTTTGGCGGCAATCGCGGGCCTTCCATCCGTTACTATTAGCGCGGGTGTCTTGGACGCCCGCTCTTTACTGAAGTATCGTGGGGGGCTTACCATGGGCAACATACTCAAGGCCGTCAGTCCGGCGGCACCAGTCAAGCCCGCGGTGACGCCCCGCATGGAACGCTTCGAGCGCTATCTCGAGCAATTCCGCAGGCCGATTTTCAGCTATGTCTTCCGTCTCGTGAACGACGAAGGCGCGGCTGAAGACATCGCCCAGGAAACCTTCGTGCGCCTGTACCAGGAACTCGACCGCATCCGCGACGAGACGGCTTCAGCCTGGCTCTATCGCGTGGCGCGCAACCTTGTGACGGATTACGTGCGCAAAAAGCGGCCCGTCACGTTCACCGTGCTCAAGGGCGGCAAGTCCGACGACGACGAAGAAGGTTCCGCGCTCGATTTCGACGCACCAGCAAGCGACAGCCCCGTGGCCCAGAGCAGCGGCAATGAGTTGCGCCGCCACATCGACAGCACCCTCGCGGCCATGAGCGAGAAGTTCCGCGAAGTGCTGGTGCTCGTGGATATGCAGAAACTCACGCACGACCAGGCGGCCAAGGTGCTCAATTGCAGTGTGAAAACCGTCTCGGCACGCCTGGCCCGCGCCCGCGAATTCTTCACCAACCGCCTATCCAGACTGGTCAAGATTGAATTGAAGTAGCCGCTGATTCTGCTTCGGGAATTTTCTTCCGCTTTCTCTGCCCGCGCTCGTAACAGCAACGTCATCCAAGCCGGCGCGCCCTTACGCGCCGAAGGATGCGGGGGCAAACCACGATGGAGCCGTCCGAGTACACTCCCCTTTCGCGTGAAGCGCACGCCTACATTGACGGCCTGCTTGACGCCGAAGCCGAGCGCGCCTTCGTGCGCCGCATGGAGCGCGATCCCGATCTCAAGCAGCGCGTTGATGAAATCCAGGCCGCGCGCAGGATGCTGGCCAGCGTCGCGCTGGTCGAACCGCCGGCCGACTTCGACGCCGGCCTGCGCGAGCGCCTGCGTTTTGCCGACCTCGCGGGCCAGGCGCGCGCGCGCATCGGCCGCGTGGGTTCACCCCTGTGGCAGCGCGTAGCCCAGATTGCCGCGGGCGCGCTGGCTGCTTCGATTGTCCTGACCGTGATCATGCCCGGCACTGGCGAACCTGTAGCCGCGCCCTCCAACGCCTCGGGCTACGCCGATTTCACGCCGGTTGCGGCCGTGAGCGAAACTGATGTGCTGCCCTTGCTCGCGGATCACTTTGACCGCTACCGTGAGCTCAAGCGCAACGTGCTTTACTCGGGCGTTGAGGGCCACTCACAGCGCGACCTCGTGCGCGGCGAGCTTGAACTCTCCGACCTCGGCCCGCGCTGCAAGCGCCTGCGCGCTCTGGTGGCAAGCCTGCCTGAGCCCCAGCGCCGCGAGTACCTGCGCTTCTTTGACACGCTTTCAACCTGCTGCGAAGCCATCGACGCCGAGCTGGTGCGCGCGCGCAACGACGGCCGCGAGCTTGATATGGCCGCGATCAATGCAACGCTGGCGGCGGTCTATCTGCCCCGGCGCCTCAGTGATGAGCGCGCCATGATGGTGACGCGCGTCGGCCCCTCAACGCGCGAGACACAGGCCACGCGCGTCAGCGTCGGCAGCGACCGCGAACTTTCGCTTTACCTTACCGCGCGCGAAGCCCATTACGCCCGCGACTATGACGCGGCTTCGAGGGCCTTTAGCGCCTATCTCGCCGAATACAGCCGCGGGCGCTATGCCGATTGCGCAAGGGCCGGCAAGGCCGTGGCGCTGCTGCGCGCGGGCTACAACGATGCAGCACTCGACGCCTGGATCGGCGAAGTGCGCGACCACAGCAAGCGCGCGGCCTTGGTGGATTCAACGGACCAGCAACAGTTCCGCCAAGCCGAACAAGAGCGCCAAAAGCGCGCACCCAAACCCACACCCGACGAAGACAAGTAACCTCCCCTGTTTCGCGCAGCCGCACAGCCCCGCGTGGAGTCCAAAACTAAAAAGGGGTCATGTTGTTTGGGTGGCCGGTTGCGCTTTCAGGTCTTTCCTTTTATGAAGCGTTCGGCTTCTTCTTTGGTTTGGCAGCGGCCTTCTAGTACTTCGTTTTCTAGCGCGCTCAGCAGTTCTTTGAAAATCGGGCCTTGTTTGATGCCCATGGCTGCCAGGTCGTTTCCGTTGAGCGGGACTTTCGGCCAGAGGCCTTCGGCTTTGCGTTGGGCCAACAGTTGCGGCGCTCTCTTGGCCGCGCTTGCTTGCTCGGCGCCGGCAATCGCTCGCACTCGCAATAGCTCCAGATCTTCTTCGATGCCGGTTTTGCGCAGCAGCCGCTTTTGCTGCGCGACTCCCAGGCTTTCCAGCGCGGCTATCTGCGGCGCGTCCGCGATCAGGGCGTTCACGCGCGCGATTAAATCGTTGGCACATTTCAGCGCGTGCAGCGCGTTCACGGCGGCGGGCGCGCCCAGGTCGAACAACAGCACGGCCCACGAGAGTGCCAGCGCCGGCGGATTATTCAGCAGATCAAGGCATGTGCCCGCGCGCGCGTGCGACTCAGCCGTCAGCGCGGCTATGGGCGGCAGCACGGCCGCGAGCAGGCCGGTTTCGATCAGCAGGCGCAATGCCCAGCCGCGCCCGACGTTCGTGAGCATCTTGTCGATCTCGGCGCGGATGCGCTCTTTGCTGCACACAGAAACCTGCGGCGCCATGCGTTTGACGGCGTCGAGAGTTTCGTCGTCGATGTCGAAGTTGAGCGCGCAGGCAAAGCGAATCGCGCGCAGAAGCCGCAATTTGTCTTCGTGGAAGCGCACGGCGGGGTCGCCCACGGCGCGAATCACGCGCGCTTCGAGGTCGCGCACGCCGCCCACGTAATCGATCACCTCGCCGCTCTCGGGTTCGAGAAACAGCGCGTTGATCGTGAAATCGCGGCGCAGGGCGTCTTCTTCGGCGTTCGTGAAGCGCACGCTGTCCGGGTGGCGGCCATCGCTGTAGGGGCCGTCGTGTCTAAACGTGGCGACTTCAACTTGCACGTTTGAGCTTTCGCCCAGCACGGTGATCACGCCAAAGCTCTTGCCCACGGCGACGGTTTTTTCAAAGGCGGCTTCGACCAGTTCGGGCCTGGCGCTGGTGGCCACGTCGTAATCCTTGGGCGTGCGGTGCAAAAGCAAATCGCGCACGCAGCCGCCGGCGAGATAGGCGCTGTGGCCGCGCGCGACAAGCGCTTTCACCACGCGGCGGGCGAGGGCGGCGGCGGGAACGTTAGGGAGGGTGACATTCATTCGACGCGGCCAAATCCTCTTGAGCCCTTGAGCCTCCACACTACACGGCCCTCGATCATTTCGGCTTGCACGGGGCCGAAACTGCGACTGTCGCGGCTGTCGCCGGGATTATCTCCGATGAAGAAATAGCCTTCGGGTTTTGCGCCCTCTTGCAGGTGGCCGCGATAGTCCAGCCTGGGCGCATCGAGCGAATCGTCGCGCGGGAACACGCGCTCGCCGTCAGCGTAAAGGCGGCCGTCGCGCACAATCAGCGTTTGCCCGGGTGTCGCCACGAGCCGTTTCACCAGCGGGTGATGTTTTTCGCTGGGCACATCGAGCACGTAAATCTCGTGGCCGGGATTGGCGAAATCGGCGGGGCTGCCCTTGCGGTCGATCAGCAAAACGTCGCCGGGCGCAAACGTCGGCGCCATGCTTGCGCCCTCCACGCGCACGACACGAAAGTTCAGCGCCACGGTCAGCGCCAGCACCGGCAGGCCCACAATCGCGCCCGTAGCCGCAAGCGCGGCATTCTTGCGTGTCGCCAGCGGCAGCAATGCCGCCAGTACGCACCAGCCAATCCAACCGGCCAACAGGCCCGGCAGCGGCGGCCAATAGCGCGTCCAGATGAGTACCGCCGCCATCAAACCGCAGCCCAGCGGCACCAGCAGCGCCATAGCCACGCTGTAATAGAAGCCGCGCCGCGCGGCTTCGGGCATCAGATCCTCGGGCGCGGGCGGCATGGGCCCGGTGTCGGGCACCTCACGGCGCTCAAGCTCGGCCATGGCCTGGTTGACCACGGCCTTGTCTGTTGCGCGCTTGCCAATCTTGCGTGTGGGCTCTTCGGCCATGGCGTGAGTATGCCATGGGAGGCGTGCCATGGGTTCACCTGACTGCGATCGGCGAGCCACGAGCGGCATTTTCATGCCGGGCTGGAACGTACTCGGCTATCATCGCGCCATGCGATTAATTCTTCTTTTGCTGGTTTTCAGCACGGCGCTTTGGGCGCAGGACAAGTATCCCGCCAGCGCCGAAATCCGTGCGGGCTTTGACGCGCTGGCGAAATCGGAGCCGGACTGGTGCAGAGTAGAAGAACTGCCCGGCAAGGTGCCCGGCCTTTACGCGGTTCGCCTGACGCGCTTCAAAGAACCGCTCAACCGCCCCGCGATTGTGATCCTGGGCAGCCTGCGCGGCGATGAACTTTCGCCTGCTCTTGCCTGCCTCGAGATGGCCGAGGCCATGCTCTTTCGCGCCAAGCCCGACTTGCCCGTGCGCTTTGGCGCGTGGCTTCAAGTGGTCGAGATCATCTTCATCCCCACGCCCTGCGCAGCATCACGCGACATGATGCAGGGCGAAAAACCCACGGCCATTGCAGGCGTGATTGCGCCGCTTGACGACGACCGCGACCTCGCCACCGACGAGGACGGCCCCGAAGACATCAACGGCGACGGCGTGATTTCGCAGCTTCGCATCAAGCGGCAGGGCGGGCGCTATCGCGTCAGCCCACGCGACGCGCGCGCATTGATTGAGTGCGCGCCCGGAGAATTGGGCGAATACGACGTGATCTGGGAGGGCATCGACAACGACGGCGATGGCCAGATCAACGAAGACCCGCGCGGCTCTATCACGCTTGCCAACGATTTCGCCATCCGCTGGAGCGACAAGCAGGCCGGGGCGAACCGCTTTCCCATGCTCACTGCGGAAAGCCGCGCGCTGGCGGATTTCTTCGTGGCGCACCCGAATATCGCCTGCGCCATCAATCTGCGCTCGCTGGGCGGGAGGCTTGCTGTCGCCGGCGGCCCGCCGCCGGGTGAAGCGCCGGCGGGGCGCGGCCCGCGTCGCGGCGCGCCGCAGGGTGATGGCTCGCGTGACAAGCAAGTGGCCGAAGCGCTGCAGAAACTGTTTGCCGAGAACACCGGCTTCAAGCCGCGCCAGGGCGAAGAGGCTGAGGGCGAAGGCGCTGGCAACGCGGCCGATTGGCTCTACGAAGCCTGCGGCGCCTATGCGATGAACTATTATCTCGCGCGCCTGCCCGAGCCCGAGAAGGGCGAAAAACCTCCGCGCGAAGAGAACCCGCCAACAAAGGAAGAAGCCGCGCTGCTGGAGTGGCTGAAGTACGCGCCGGAAGACTGCCTCGAATGGAAGGCGTTCAAGCATCCAACGCTGGGCGAGGTCGAAATCGGCGGCTGGAAAATCACCGCGCGCAAGGACGTGAAGCCTGCTCTGGCGCGGGAGGGTGCCGTCAAGGCGCTCGATTTTGTCTGGGAACTTTGTGAAGCAACGGCGCGCTTGCGCATCACCAAGGTTGAAGCCAAGGACCTGGGCGACGGCACGTTCAAGATTCGCCTGACATTGAGCAACGAGGGCGCGCTCGATTACAAGCCGCAACTGGCGGCGCAAAGCCGCATCGGCCAACCGCTGTGGGTCACGCTTGAGGAGAACAAGAAGATCGAGCTGGTCAGCGGAGCGCGCAAACAGAGCGCGGAGAACATCAACGGCGGAGCGACGGTGACTTTTGAGTGGGTGGTGCGCGCGAAAGATCCCTGGGACTTCATGAAATTCAAAGTGGAAGGCGAGCGCTGCATGCCGCTCGAAGAATCGAAATCGCCCAAGGGCTGCGAGGAGTGGAAAGAATGAGAATGCTCCCTCGCACCTTGCTTGGCATGGCGATTTGCGTCCCTTTGCTGGCGATGCTGGTGGGTTCCCTGGCCGCGCCTCAGGCCCAGCAGGCACCCGAGCGCAAGGCAGAGCCCTTTGCGGGCTGGTTCAAGCGCATCGATGAAACGCACCTCGATTTCACGCACTACTATTCCCTCGAAGAATGCGAGCAGACGATCGACATGTTCGCCACGCGCTTTCCTGAACTTGTCAGTGTGCAGACCGTGGGCCAGAGCTATCAGGGCCGGCCGCTGCGCGTGCTGACGGTGTGCAATTCGAAGACGGGCGCGGCCGATACGAAGCCGGCCATGTACATCGACAGCAACATCCATGGCAACGAGATCCAAGGCACGGAGATCATTTTTCTCACGATCTGGCACCTGCTGAAGAATTACCCGCACGAGCCCTACATTCAAAAGTTGGTTGATACGCGCACGTTTTACTTCTGGCCCGTGGTGAACGTGGACTCGCGCTACAAGTGGTTCAAAGAGCCCAACACGCCGCACTCGCTGCGCCACAACCACAAGCCCTTCGACGACGACCGCGACGGCAAATTTGACGAGGACAACAGCAACGATCTCGATGGCGACGGCCGCATCACCATGATGCGCAAGCGCGATCCCAACGGCGACTGGGTGCTGGCGCAGGACAAGCGCGTGATGCTGCCCAAGCGGCCCGGTCAGCCCGGCGAGTATCGCGTGTGGTTTACTGAGGGCATCGATGATGATGGCGACGGCCAGATCAACGAGGACGGCCCCGGCGGCGTTGATCTCAACCGCAATTTCCCCGCGCAGTGGCTGCCGCGCTATCGGCAATATGGCGCGGGCGATTATCCCACCAGCGAGCCCGAGATTCGCGCCTGCGTGGATTTCCTGCTGGCGCACAAGAACATTGCGGGCATGCAGTTCTACCACAATGCCGCGCACATGATTCTAAGGCCGCCGGGCAGCTCGCCCGATGCGGGCGTGGCGCCGCGCGAAGATATCGCTGTTTACGATCGGCTCGGCAAGCAGGGCGAGAAGTTCCTGCCCAACTACAAATACACGCAGACCTTCGAGGGTCTGTATCCCGCTTACGGCACGCAGATTGATTTCGGATATTTGGGCCTTGGACGCTTCACGTTCACGAACGAGCTCTGGGGTGGCGTGAACCACGATCTCAATGACGATGGCAAAACCGACGCCGAAGAAACGCTGGACTGGCATGACACCTTTGGCCACGAGCGCAGTTGGATTGACTTCAAGCCCTTCAAGCATCCCACGCTGGGCGAGATCGAAATCGGCGGCTGGGACCAGTTTGCCACACGCATTCCCCCTGCCGACTTGTTCATGGAAGAGGGCTACCGCAACGCGCTTTTCACGCTGTTTCACGCCTCGTGCTTCGCGGAACTCGCGTTTGATGCACCGCTCGCGGAAGACCTTGGCGGCGGCCTATATCGTGTGCGTTTTACGCTGCGCAACCAGGGAGTGATGCCCACCGATAGCGCCAAAGCCGTGGAGCGCCGAGAAGATGAAAGCGTGCAAGTATCGGCCTCCCTGCCACTGCTTTCCTGCGGGCTCGGCGACGAGAACTACACCCGCGTGGCGTTGCAGAAAGGCAGGAACAACGTACTGCGCGCAGGCCGCATCGCGGGTGAAGGCGTGGCTTACTGTGAGATGCTCGTGCGCGGCAAGAAGGGCGACAAGCTGACGCTGAGCGCCACGCATCCGCGAGCAGTGAAAGCGGAGTCGGAGATCGTGCTTCCGTAGCGGACGGGGCAACAGTTTCGACGGGTGTCCATTCGGCACGATTCTGAGACACGAAGTCCGAGCCCCTGAGGGCCCGGACGTCGTGATTGACGGAAAGCTAAACCTCATTGCCGTCGGTGCCGTTAGTATTCGTCCCATTGCCCGACGCTATGCCACCCGCGCCAGGCGTACCGGTTCCCCCAGTCTGGTCTCCGCCCTTTCCTCCGGTGGACGTCGTCCCCATGCCACCATTTGCGGTTGACGCGCCACCGGTTCCGCCATTGACCGCACCCGTGCCTTTCGCCCCGACGCCACCATGGGCGCGGGCGCGGTCAGTGGCCGTTGCGCTAGCGGCTGCGCCATTGTTGGCGGTAGAAGCTCCGCTGGCTGTGCCGCTTGAATCGCCGCCATAAGCGCTGGCCGAACTGTTAGTCGTCTTGGCCGTTGCCGTGGAGACCGCGCCCTGCCAACTGGGTGTCATTGACTGGTAGGCTTCGGCTTTTGAACTTGTAGCACCGACTCGCGCCAGCGCGGTTGAAGTTCCCCCGGCAGCCCCGGAACTGATTCCGCCGCATGACCAGGAATATGAGCTCGGAGCCTCGACGATGGCCTTTGCCTTTCCAGCGTTTCCGGCATGGTCGTCAGTTTTCAGATTATCTCCGCCATCGGCGTAGGCTGATGACTCGCCACATAGCTGCGTACAAATCGCGCCGTTTTGAAAGACGCCGGTATCAACGTTGCCACTCGTAACGCTGGGCGTGGTAGCAATCAAGATGCCTTGAACGTTCTTAGTCAAGGAGCCGCGCTTCCAGATGATTGTTATCAAGACCTGTTTGTCATCGTCGCACGGGAAGTTGTCGATTCTTACTTCGCTTGTCCCATTGAATCCTGCGGTCGCCATTTCCTGGTCGAGGTTGCGGAACGCACCGTGACGATTAGTACTGACCAGCTGTGGCGGCGGACCTTTGTTGACTGTGAAGTTTTCATCAATTGACTTCCACAGTTGATATTCGGCCGTACCCTGATCGTACGCTGAAACAGCTGAGGCGCATGCCAACACACACAAAATGCAACCCAATACATGCCAACGCATGACGATCTCCTTTCCAAGTAATAGCGGATAACCCGCAACAGGTAAGCTGCTATTTCGCGGCTTGAGCGGCCGCCGCGCGGTAACTGTTCGTCAAACCGTGTTTGTTCAGAAACCCGACCAACGGCAACGGAGAGCCGTTCACTTCTGTCACTGTAACCCTGAAAGTCCAAGTGAGCGTCATCGTCTTGCCGCTGAAGTCGCCAGTGAAGCGGTCATTTGCGTCATCATCAGGATGCACGACAACATCAAGCACCACTTTGCGACCAAATTTCTCCTCATAAATCACTCCCAAAGTTTTCTTCAACACCTCAAGGTCAATTCCCACCGCGAGTGATGAATGCTCGTTGAGCTCTCTTTCGGAGTGGGCGCCTCCGAACCCCTGAAACTGCCATTCACCGTCTTCTCCGGACCATCCGCACACGCCGAATCCGTAACGAGCCGCGCCAAAGGAACAACCGACGGCTATCGGCCAAGGCAGTTTGGCGGCATCGCTGTCCACTACCGTAACTTTGAGCGTCCAGGGATCGGTCGGTTTGTCCACCGAAATTGTGATGGCAGGGCTTGGCGACAAACGGCCTTCAACTACCGCGCGGGCGGTTCCGACTTCTTCCAGCGTGTAATACACTCTTGAGCCCGCAAGTCGTTCAATATCCGGCGTGCCGGTCAGAGACCATGACCACTTTCCCATAGAGGGAAGATACTTGGCTTGCGCGACCTGTGCACCATCACGTGTTTCATCGCCGCGCTCTGGAATGCAGCATTGAACGCGGTATTTCAACCAATCCGCTGCCGTTTTCGCCAAGGGTCCGGTCAGACTGATCTGAGGAAAGAACTCACTCGCAGCCCGAGTGTAAACAAGAGTCTGGTTATTCTTTGGCAGAAAGGTGCGCCGTTGGGTCCAGCGGGCTTCCACTACCGTCGCGCCGCCGTTGGTGAAAAAGAGTGTTTCTCTGGGAACACCGGGGAGCGCGCCGGAAACCTCCAAAGACAGGGGCAGGGCAAAACCGAGCGGCAGGTTCCTGATGCGCAATATCGAGTCACGCCCGATCGTCGCATGAGCAGGCATTGTGAGGCCGTTTGGCTCCGTGAATTCCCTGCCGCCCTTGACGCGCCGGAACTCCTGACCGGCCTCCGAAGGCCACATGCCAGGCTCAAGCGCGAGCGCATCGGCGCGGGACAGCCAACTCCCGCCATTGATATTCTCAAGAAATAACGAGCATCTAGCACCTGCGTCCTCGGTGCGAAACAATATAGCTACGTCACGGCACGGAGCGGTCTGCTCCAGCACGATTCGCTCGGTCTGAGCAAGATCGCTCCTGCTGAGCACTTTGTGGGCGCCAAAACACAGCACGCTGCCGGCAATCGCGCTACCATCCTCCGCTAAAGGGCTTAAAAGTAATATCAGAGCTATTGCAACAGGCTCGTCCTTGGTTCGAACGTCAAGGACACTCCTGCACAATACGAAACCATCTTCAACTGCATTCGTCGAAGTTGGACGATTCACATGTCGGAATTCCAGTCCCGAAACGAACTGGCTGCTACTCAATACAGTGAAGCCCGTCGCCCCGGGTATTTCGGCGAGGCTGATCTTCACGTCAACAGGGATGTCTCTGGGACCATCGGGATAACTCTTCGTTGTCGAAGGCTCGCTGACATTAATGGCCGGATCGGCAGATGATGGCGGGTCACTCGAAATGTTGGCAGGGGAGTTTGCGCCGTCCGACTTTGCAACAGCCGAGCATTTTTCCTTGAAGGGTTGTACCACTGACTCCTTCGTCCGCGCGTCCGAACGGCTGTGCTCCCCGGTTGCCCAACGCAAGGCCGCAAATACAGCCAATGCCGTAATCAGCACTGTGATTAGAAGTGCAGAGACTCGCTTTCTGCCGGCTCGATGTTCAGCGAATGTCATTCGCGTTATTCTAACTCGCGCTGCCCCCCCCCACACAACCTTAATAGTAAAATTTAACTAGTGTTCGTGCGTTGCCTGCGCACAAACTGCAGAAAGTCGGTCGACACGTCGGCAGAAAGTCTCATTGTGATGCGCTGCCCGTTTCATTGATTGTTCGTGTTACTTCTTTGCGACGGGCATTCTGCGTCCAGGCCCAAACGCGTGCGCTGAAACGCGCAGCACGATGGGCGCCTGGCGGCGCTTGAACTCGGCGATTTCCACCATTCTTGCGATGCGCTTGACCATGGCGGCATCGTGGCCGGCCTTGATGATGGCGTCGGCGTCCAGCCGCTTGTCGAGGTACTCGCCCAAAATCGCATCGAGCTGCGCGTAGGGCGGCAGCGAGTCCTGATCGGTCTGGTTGGGGCGCAATTCGGCCGAGGGTGCTTTGGTGTGCGTGTCCGGCGGGATTTCCGTAAAGCGCTTCGCCATTTCGTACACGCGCATCTTGGGCAAATCGCCGATCACTTCCAAAGCACCACACATGTCGCCGTAGAGCGTTGAATAACCCACCGCCAGCTCGCTCTGGTTGCCCGTCGCCAGCACCAGTGCACTCTCCGCGTTGCTGCGCGTCATGAGCACCATGCCGCGAATGCGCGCCTGCAGATTTTCCTCGGCCAGGCCGCCGGGCTTTCCGCAAAGCGTGCGAAGATTTTCAAAGGCGCCGTCGATGTTGATTTCTTCGAATCTGATGCCGAGCGCTTGCGCAACTTTGCGGCTGTCCTCGATGCTGCCCTTGCTCGAAAAGCGCGTGGGCATGGTGATGCCCGTGACGTTCTGCGGCCCCAGCGCGCGCGAAGCCAGGCACGCCACCAAAGCGCTATCAATGCCGCCGCTCAGGCCCAGCAGCGCCTTCTTGAAGCCGGTCTTGCGGAAGTAATCGGCAATGCCCACGCACAGCGCATCGATCTGGTCAGCGATGCTGTCCGCGCGCCATGCCTGCGCATTGGAATCAAAGAGCACGATGTCTTCTGCGAAGAACTTGCCCCGCGCCACCGTATTGCCGCTCGCGTCAACTCCCACGCTTGCGCCATCGAACAACAAATCGTCGTTGCCGCCCCATTGGTTGCACATGAACAGCGGGCGCTTGAGGCGCTGCGCAACGGACTGGCACAGCTTCTCGCGAAAGAAATGTTTGCCCTCGCCCCACGGGCTGGCGCTGATGTTGAGCAGCACCTGCGCGCCTTGCTTCACACAGTCCGCCGGCGGGTCGAGCGTGTAATCCAGCCGGCCCAGCAAATCGCGTTCGACCCAGACGTCCTCGCAGATCAGTAAGCCCAGCTTCACGCCGCGAAACTCAGCCACGCACGGAGTTGCATCGGGCTCAAAGTAGCGGCGCTCGTCGAACACGTCATAGGTGGGCAAGAGTGCCTTGCGTTTGACCGCCAGCACGCGGCCTTGTTCGCAGAGCACAGCCGCATTCGAAAGCGGTTTGCCGCAGTCACTTTCGTTCGCCATCACCAGGCCAAACAACAAACCGGCGCCGATTTCTTTCGAGAGCGCCACCAGCTTGTCGCGCGCCGCTTCATTGCGCGCCACAAAGCCGCTTTGCAGCGCGAGATCCAGCACGGGATAGCCGCACACCGCAAGCTCGGGCGCGAGGCAGAGTTCGGCGCCCAAAGAAGCCGCCTTGCGCCAAGCGGCTTCGATCAGCGCGACATTGCCGTCAAAGTCGTTGACCGTGGGGTTGATCTGCAGCGCGGCTATCTTCATAGAGCGGTTGATTATGCTACCCTGCCCGCCCTTTTACAGCGGGCGCGGCTGTCCGCGACCTGCCCGGGCTTTGCAGTGCTCACGCATGAGGTGAACGATGATCGGATATTACGCAATCAATCCCGGCGGCGGCCAGAACGGGCCCGAAGACGCCTTTGGAGCGCGCTTCTTCAAGACGCGATTTTACACCTGGATCCGCGAGGCCTGCGCGATTGACAACAGCGTGCCGGTGCTGGAGCTGTTGCTGACTTCGGGCCAGGTGCTCGATGTTTCGCACATCGTGGATCTGAAAGAAGACCACATGCTGGTGTGCGTGTTCACCGACGTGCGCGACTGCTCCGACACCTACCACACCTACCTCCGCTACCAGACCATTTTCAGCATCAACGTGCTGAAGTCTGCGCACAACGAGCGCAGCATGGGTTTCAACATGGACAAAGAGCCGCACATGATCCAGGCCGACTCGCGTGACCGCGTGGCCGCGGAAACCGCCGAGGAATACACCAAGCGCATCGAACGCGCAGGCAACGACGGCAAGCAAAAACCCAAACGCAAGAAAACCGAGCCCGTGGGCAAGAAATAACTTAGCGGGCCAAAGCCGCGCGCCAGGCCGACACAGCGCGCGGCCATCCGGAGTTGGCCTCGTACCAGTGTTTGCCGGTGATTCCCGCCGCTTTCAGAACGTCGGGATTCGCCAGCGCGCGCATCTCCGCTTCGCTTACATATGTGAGAACGGGCGGCCCACCGGAATTCGCAGTTCCGAGCGCGATCACGGCGCAACCATGCGCAAAGGCCGCCATGGCCGCCCCGGATTTCCAGATGTGGACGGCCTCATAGGGGCTGAGTACTGCATTGCAGGCGGCAAGCTGTCGCGAAACTACAGCGTCGCTTGAGGCATTGACTTTGTCGGCGCCGATTTCGCGGACTTCGATTGGCCGGAAGTCCTTCGCGAGCGTCGCAATCAGCCGTTTGTGCCCGGCCAGCGCCTTGGCCCGCGATGCCGGCAGGCCGAACACACCAAAGACCACCGGACTCTCGTGTGCGCAGCGCTGTAGCGGCTCAATGTTGGAGGGAATCGCGGCGAGCACAACTTCGCGCCCCGATGCCCGACTCAGCGCCTGACGGCGCTCCGGGATTCCCGTCAGCGCGGCATCCGCGATTTTGCATAGCCGCTTGGCGAGGGCTTCCTGCTTGGGCTTGCGCCAGTGCGCGCGGCGCCAGATGGCGCCGTCGTAGGAAACCTCGTGAAACATTACGGCCAGCCGCGTCTTGGCGGTGCGCTTGAACACTTCAAGACCATCGGCAATCCAGGCCGGGACTCCGTTGCGCGCGTATCCGTAGCAGGTGTATTGCAGGCCGACCGCATCGGGCCTCAGCGCAGCGAGTGCGCGCGAAAGCGCTTCGGCGCTGCGTTGAATGCGCACAGCGGTCGCGCCGGGCCATGGTTTCCCTTCGTTGGGGCACACCAGCGTCCATTGTGCACTCGTCGGCCAGTGCTCGGCCAGCTTGCGCGTGTAGTCGTACACGCCGCAGACTGTGGGCGGCAGGTTCGGAACGATCATCGCAATCTTCACGGCTTTTGTGCTTTGCTGAACAGGTTCATGCCCAATTGAAAGGTGCGGCATCGCACGCTGGTGAAGCCCGCTGTCGCCAGCAGCTCTTCCATCTCGTGCCGCCCGATGTACTGCTTGTGGTCGATGATCTGGTCTTTGCTGACGATGCCGAGTTTGTAGGACAGAAACTCAAGCACGGGCTTGGCGCGGGGCGTGGGGTTGGTCATGAGCAATAGCCCGCCCGGCTTGAGCACACGAAAAGCCTGCGCCAGCATGTGCGCCGGGCTATCGACGTGTTCGATTACGGCCAGTGAAATCACGCAGTCCATCGAGGCATCGGCCAGAGGAACGCCCTCGCACAAGTTGCCGGGCAGAACGCTGATGTTTCCGAACTCGGCTTTGTCGGCGGTCAGGTCAATGCCCACGCCCTTTGAAATGCGCGCACTCATGCGTTGCAGGTTGGCCGCCTCGGGCCCGCAGCCGAAATCGGCCACGACTGCGCCGCGCGGCACATGCCGCGATATGCGCCGCAAGCGCAGATTGGCCAGCAATGGCTCAAGCAGCGCACTTTTGCGCCTTGGTGCGAGGGCCTTCTCGGTCATCCGAACAGCCCGTAGCGGAGGATGCACCATAGCGCGCGAAAACCATCTTTCATGCCGATCTTTTTGCCTTCGGCGTAAGTGCGCCCGGCGTAGGAGATGCCGACTTCATAGAAGCGAGGCTTGGGCTTGAGCCGCGCGAGCTTGATCGTCACTTCGGGCTCGAAGCCGAAACGTCTTTCTTTGAGCTTGAGCTTATTGAGCAGTTCGCGCTTGATGAGCTTGTAGCAGACCTCCATGTCGCTGATGTTGAGGTTGGTGAACACGTTGCACATGTTGGTGAGCTGGCGATTGATGATCGAGTGCCAGAAGTAAAGAACGCGCCGCGACTCGCCCGAAATGAAGCGCGATCCGAAGACCACGTCGGCGTTGCCCTCGAGAACCGGCTTGAGCAGCCGGGGAATCTCGGCCGGGTCGTATTCAAGGTCCGCGTCCTGGATCAGGACATAGTCGCCCGTAGCCGCGGCAAAGCCGGTGTGCAAAGCGCCGCCCTTGCCCTGGTTTTTTTCGTGCAGCAGCAACTTGACGTTGGGCTGCGATGCCATGGCCTGAAGTTTTTCGCGCGTGCCATCCTTGGAGCAATCGTCAATGATGATCAGCTCACGCTCAACACCATCGGGCAAAGCCACACCCCGAACACGCTCAATCACGCGCTCAATGTAAGCGACCTCGTTGTAAACCGGCATGACGATGGAAAGCTTCATTGGGGTGCTCAGTGCTCATACCATGCGAAGTGCGCGCCGTGAGTGCGCATGTTTAACACGGACATGGACATGCGCACCACACCGATGAGCAATATCGTCACGCACAAACCCAGCAGAACGGCGCGCCAGCGACCGCTGACGGCATGTTCCGCTATCGCCATGAGGATTACCAAAGGAAGAACGACCGGCAACAACATGCGAAAATCCGTGTAGGGCTGGGCAGCAGAAGTGAACACCGTGTAGAGCAGAAAAACGCAATACCCGAAAGCGGCCGCGAGGCACATAACACAAGTTTTTCGCATCATGGGCGAAAGTTGGGACCGGCGCCTCCAGATACTGAACGCCATGATCCCAAAAAGCACCAGATTTGCGCCATGGCGAAGCAAGCGGGGCAATTCCTCGGGGAACCAATAGGTCATCAGCACTCGCCAGATCACCTTGAAGGGCTCGGGTTCAAACGGGCGCGACGCGTAACCGAGATCTGAAACCCCGCCCGTCAGCAGCCAGTTGCGAAGCAGCCATAGGCCCACCGGAACCTGCGCAAATGCGAAAAAGCACAAGGTGCGGCCCACACGCGAGCGAAGGGAGTGCATTCCCGCCAGCAGCACATAGCCGCAAAGTCCCACGATGAGTCCCTGCCCCGCGAAACGAGTCAACGTAGCCAGGGCTGCAAAAACGCCCGCAAGTGCGAGCCAACGAAATGGGGCGGAATCGTTATCGCGGGTCAAGGCCGCAATGAGAGCCAGCTCCAGCACCAGGAATGGCGCTTCGCTCAGCATCATTCCGAAGTTGAGCAACAGGCCGTGGGCCGTGAACAACAGGCCCGCAGCCAGAAGACTGGCGGATGTCCGCACCCCCAGTTTTCGAAGCAGGAGAAAGACACCGGCTTCCAGTGCGCCCAATAGAATGACGCTTAATACTGCGGCCCAAAGGTTTACTCCTACAGGCGTGACGGCTCCGGGTAGCAATAGTATCGGGTACCCCGGTGGCCAACGCACCATCGGACGCGCGGCATCGCCCGCACCAGTCAATACGCCCTTCCCTGACGCGATGTTGAGTGCCGCCTCCATATAACTGTGGGAATCAGGCGACATTCCAATTCCGTCTACGGCAAGGCCAAATGCCAGAATCGCGGCGGCAACAAACGCGATGCCGAAGGCGAGGTACTTATCAAGACGCGTCCAGCGAGCAGGCAGATCAACTGCCGTGCTCAAATCCAAAGGGGCGGGCTTGCTGACATTCATGGAAACCGGCGCGCTCTAATCCCCAAAACCAACGTGGACGCGCTCAATGTAAGCGACCTCGTTGTAAACCGGCATGACGATGGAGAGCTTCATTAGTATCGATGTACGAGCCAGGCGTTGTATCGACCTTCAGTTCGCATCTGCGAACAAGCTATGGCTGTTCGAGCCAGGCCGATAGAAACCAGCACGACTAACACAAACATCAAGGCGCGCCTCATACCTGAGCCACCGGCATTGCTGGCCAATGTAAGGCACATTGCCATTGGAATCATCACGGGCAAGAACATGCGCTGATCCAAGTGAGGTTCCGCCCTAGCGGTATGTACAGCGCAAATGACAAAAAGGACATAAGAACCCATGATGCACATGCATGACAAGAAGAGTGCTCGAAACTCCCGCTCCGACCTCTTCCAACCGCTGATCAAGGCAAGCATCGCCGCACCCAGACAAAGCAGCGCGCCGGCATGACGAATTCTGCGCTCCAAACCTTCTGGAAGCCAATATGTCGTCATTACGCGCCAGACATCAAGAAATGGAGCGGCGGTAATCTCTACTGGTTTCGTGCCAAGATCCGAAACCGAGTTCGTCAAAATCCAGTTTCGTAGTAGCCAGAGAATCACAGGGGTTTGCGCAACGAACAGGAATGCGAACGTTCTGTACCAATTTCGCTGTGAATCCAGCGATGATGGAATCAGACAGAAGAGCGCCCCGCCCAAGATTGCGCTCTGGCCAGCGAAGCGTGTCAAAGTGGCGCACGCGCATGCCGCTGCGCTCAGCAACAAAAATCCATATCCACGGCTAACTCTGGCGCGCGCCAATGCGATCACCGCCAACAATTCCAATGGAAGATACAACGCCTCACTGAGTAGCATGCCGTACTGCACCAACAAGGTGTGCCCGAAAACAACTAGCGAAGTTCCCAAGACGCAACGCACGCGGTCCAAGGCGGCATGGCGAAGTGCGGTATAGACGCCAAGGACCAGTGAACCGAGTAATGCGCAATTCAAGTACGCGCCCCACGCGTGGACGTCAAACGGCCACCACACCCCGGGCAATAGGGCAACTGAATACCCGGGGGGCCAACGGAGCAAGGGGCGCTTATCCGTTCCGCCCACAGTGTAGCCCTCTCCCGCAGCCATGTTCTCAGTCGCTTCCAAGTAAGACCAGGAATCCTCCGACATTCCCAGTCCACCGTCCGCGATCCCGAACACAAGTGCGACGCACGAAATCGTGACCAGGGCTAGAACTGTGAACGAGTCCAGCCGCTTCCATGTCGAATTGTTCGCGCGCAGCTCATCCTCGCCCGATCTAGTTTCACCCACGTGCAAGATCCCGGTAGGTATGGGCATAATTGGAAGCAACACAAGTCGGCGCGAAGCGGGCAGCGTTGACTCTGCCGCGCTCAATCAGCTCGATGCGCAATGCTGCATCGCCCAACACTCTCTCAGCGCCGGAGCGAATGGACGCGATATCGAGCGGATTCACCAGCACGGCAGCGCCGCCGCTGGCCTCGGGCATGGAGCATGCCTCCGATGTCAACACCGGCCGGCCTGTCGCTTGGGCTTCGACGATCGGCAGGCCAAAACCCTCGTAAGTGGAGGCAAAAGCGAGCATGTCGCAATCACGGTATGCGCTCACCATTCCAGCGCGATTCAATTCAGGTGAGTTACGCCAAGGCAAATTGCTCTCGACCAATGCGCGTGTCTGCGTGTCGCTCAACGTACCAACGATATGCACTGTCACATCAAGTCCGGTCAGCGCCTGCACCATGCGCACGATGTTCTTGTTTTCCTTGGTTCCCACCATGAGCACGGCAGGACGCTCCGGCCAAAGCCGCGCCGGGCTGAAGGTGAACTCGTCGCCCACGCAGCACGGAATCAGAACCAGCTTTCCCTTCACGGCCGGCACCAACTCTTCGAGCTCGCGGCGCGTGGCCTCAGAGATCACTGTAACCACGGCTGCGCGCGGCACGGCCCACTCATAGAACAGCTTGCGGACGAACAGGCGGCGCAGGCCCGAAGTCTGGCGCAAGAACACGCAGTCATGCACGGTGAGCACCGTGCGCTTGCGCGGCAAGAATCGCGTCAGGTAATGCACATCACCCGTGACGTGATAGACATCCGCCTGCACAAGCGCCGCAGCACGCGCGTTGGAGAGGCGCGGCAGCACACCCTTGCTCAAGTTGGGGCAGACCCAAGGCGTGCATGCGATATCGTGCGGCATGTGGCGGCGAATCAACTCAAATTGGCCCTCAATGCTGTAGTAGCCGGGGAATGGGCGGCGCTGCAGATGGGCGACGTTCAATTTGTTCACCGTGCGGCCTTGTAGGCGGCCATGGCGGCGAGCAGCGATTGGGCGTACTCGCGCAGGAAGCGGGCCATGCCCCAGCGCCGCAACGCTTCTTCGCGCCAGCTTGACGTGTCAAGACCGTGCGCCATGCGCTCCAGCCAGAGGCGGGCGGCGGCAATGAGACCTTTGACGTCGCCGACGGGCACCAGCGTGCCGAATTGTGGCAAGCACCATTCACCGATGCCGCCGCTGTCATAGGCGACGACGGGGCAGCCTTGCGCGATGGCCTCGGGACCGACCATCCCCCAGGCCTCGTAGCAGCGCGAAGGAACAAGGGCAATCGCCGCAGAGGCGAACATCCCGGAAACACTCTGGCGATCGCGCCAGCCATGGAAGCGTACGCGCGCCTCAAGTCCGGAATTGCGCACTTGCTCTTGCAACGCCGCCAGCGATGAGCCATCTCCACAAACGTCGAGATAGCAGTCCGTCAATTCCAGCAGGATCGGCACCAGATCTAGGGCTCCCTTGAACCCTTCAATCCGTCCGGCAAACACGATCCGCTTGCGGTCGCGCACAGGCTCGCTTGCCGCACCGACTTCAAGCGGTGGCCAGATCACTCGGGCCTGCCGTGGCTTGCCAACCCATTGGGTGTAAAGGCCGGCCACCGCGCTGCTGTTGAACGTCACCATTGACAACAATCGCGTCTGGGCGGCGTTGCGCCGCATCTGCAAAAGTGAACGCACGCGCTCGCGCCAGCTGAAGCGGCGGCCCTCCTGATAACTCAAGCAGTGCTCGCTGCGGTCGATGTTCAAGCAGGACATACCGGGCGCATGGTTGCAGTCCACCGATGAGCGCCGCAGATAGCGGCTGCGCGACGGGCAGGTGTGCTCAGGCGTGTAAACGCTCAGCATCGTGGGCATACGTCGAGAAAGTGCGCGGCACAGCGCCGTGGGCGCGACGCGCTGAAACTCCACAACGTCTGCGCATGCGGCGATTTCATCAGCGAGCGCGGCGACTGCGCCGGCCTGCCGAAGGCGCGACCAGGGGCCCATGGAGTCGCGCAGCGCCTCTTGACGAGTCTCAATGCCGGGGACGCCGGTGTCTGCGCTCGACGCGCTGAAAACCTTCACCATCGCCCCGGCCTCACGCAACGCGGGCAAAAGCATCTGGAGATGGCGCTCGGAACCTCCGTGCGCCGAGAACGACGGCACGACCAGTGCCACGCGCAGGCCCTTGAGCGCCGCGACCGCCGATGAGTTCTCAATCGTCGCGTGTTCAGACATGCAGCGTGGCGGGCGTTGCCGTGGCCGGCGTCGCCTGAGTTCCCAGTAGTAACGCGCGATAAGCGGCGTCAAAGCGTTCGCGACGGAAAAATCGATCCGCCGTGGCAAAGGCCGCGGCCGAAAGTGCGCGGCGTCGATCAACATCCGTCGCCAGCGCGAGAACCGCGTCGCTCATTTCGCTTACGACGCGTGTTTCATCCACGGGATCGAAAAGCATGCCGTTGACGCCATGCTCCACGCGAAAGCGCAGCCCGCCCACGTTGGTGCACAGCGGAATGCAGCCTTGCGCCATGGCCTCCATCACGACAAGCGGGAAGCCCTCGGTGCTGCTGGTGAGCAGCAGCAGATCGTTTCGCGCGTAAATCTCGCGCAGCTTCACCGGTTCGGCGATCGGGCCGGGCAGTAAGCAGTTCGAGCGATCGCCGGCGTCGATCCAGTTGTCAAGATCGCCCACAAGCGTGAACTCGGCACCGGGCATTTTCGCGCGACAGGCCGTGGCGATGCGGCCTGCAAGATGCGCCCGCTTCACTTTGTCGCCGCGGCCGACAAACAGCACGCGCAATGGGCCGTTGCTTCTCGCGGGACAAGCCGCAGGCACCTCGCAGCAGTTCTCAATGACGCGAAGGCGGGCCTGCAACTCATCGCGGATGCCGTGTTTGCGGTAAAGCGCGCGCAAATCCTCAAGCGTCTTGAAGTTGATCAGCGCCCGTGCTTCCAGCCTTTCCACGCTGGGCAGGCTCAGGTTTTCGAAGCGCCAGCCCACATTGTGCAGGATGTCAAAGCAGCGCACGTGCGGCTCGAGGAACGGCAGCATCCGGTAAAAGAAATCGCTATGGCCGCCAAACACCACGGGCGCACGGCGGGCATTGAGCGCCGCTGATATGCTGCCGACGCGCATATAAAAGCCGGCGCGGCTTGCCGTTGCGCCACTAATGTCCTCGACGCGCGCATGGCGTTCGTATTCCGGCAGCAGTTCGCTTGAGCGCGGACGCTCCGTGAAGAACACCGTGGCCTTGGGCGAGCCCACCGCGCGCACGATGTCGGCGTGAACACGCTCTGCGCCGCCCAGGCACGGCGTTGCAAAGAAAAAATTGAGGTCCGAGACCGCGGGCTCGCGGTTGGCGCCGCCGCGTGCACGGCCCACGGCCGCCAGCGCCCGGCGGGCCAGGTTGGCGCCAATCAAGCGCTGCTCCTTGAGCCGCGCAGCTTTCGAGTGAATCGCAATAGCGCCATGGGTGTGAGTGCGCGCGCGAAGGCCCAATAGCCGGCCTTGGAAAGCGGAAAGCGCGCGATCAGTTGCACGGCCGTCTTTAGGCTGCGCCAGGGTAAGCCGCGCGTCTTGAGTTCGCCCGCCAGCACGGTCATGTGTTCGCGCAGCGCGTCGCGCCAGCGCGGGTCGTGGGTCTGGGCGGCGATGACTTTGGCCGCCACGGCGCCCACTTCGTCGCCGCGGGTGCGCGTCAGGCTGTCGGCGAAATCGCCCACTTCGTAGAGCGTCCGGTTGAGATGGATTAACTTGCCAACACGGGCGATGCGCACCCAATAGTCGTAGTCCTCGGCAAGTTCGACTTCAGGGTTGTATGGCCCGACCTCTTCCGCGACTTCGCGGCGGTAAAGGAAGCACAAGCCAATCACGTTGCGCGAAACCAATTCCTCTACCGGCCCTGTCACGACTTGCTTGCCGCGGTTGCCCTTTTCATCGACCCATAGGTAATCCGAAAACACCATCACGGCCTGAGCGTCGAGAGCCAGTTCACGCGCCAATGCCGAGAGTGCGCCGGGAAGATGGGCGTTGTCGTCCGATGTCCACGTCCAGAGTTCGCCGCTCGCACGGGCAAAGCCGGCGTTCAACGCGCGCGGCAGGCCGCCATGCTCCGCGTTCACGATGATCAGGCGCGAATCAGCGCGCTCTCGCTGCACGCGCGCCAGCGTATCCTTTGTCGCGTCGGGACTACCGTCGTTGACGACGATAAGCTCGAAATTCGGGTAGCCCTGCGCCAGAACCACATCAATGGCCTTCTCGATCAAGTGCGCGCGCTTGTAGGTCGGAAGTACTACGCTGATCTTCGGACGTTCCCTTGCGACCAACCAGCGATAAAGCGCGGCTTCGCGCTGCTCAACGCGCGCGATATCGAAGAACTCAGTTGCCGAACGTGCATTAGCTGACAATTTCGCGCGCAGGCCGGGCTCGGCAATGGCACGCTCAAGGGTCGCGGCCAGGGCGTCTACAGAAAGAGCATCGCAGGTCAGGCCGTTGTGGCCTTCGCGCACCAGCGTATTCATGGGTGCGGAATTGGCCGTGATGCAGGGCGTGCCGCACGAGAGCGACTCGGCCAGGACGATGCCGAATCCCTCGCACAGGCTGGGCAGTAATGTCCAGTCAGCCCAGCGGTACCACATGGGAAGTTCGGCGTTGGCGATGGCATCAACGTGGCGCGCAAAGGGCCAGCGCGACCAGTCGCGCGCGCTCTTGCCCGCGTGAATGAGCACCAGCTCAGGATGGCGCTCGAATAAGCGCTTGCACGCCTCCAGTAGCCGGTCGAGGTTTTTTTCGGCGCTGTCTCGCGCCACGCAAAGCAATTTCGGCACCCCCGCGGGTGCGATTGCGGGCTTGGGGCCGTCAGGGGAAAACAGCGCGCGATCAACTCGATCGGAGATTGTCACCACTTCGCTGGGTCGCGCGCCGGCTGCGATGCACTTCGCGGCCACGGCCTCGCTCACAGCTACAACGCACGATGCGCGCTGCATGGTCTCCGGCGCGATGCCGCGCAAATCATGGCAACTGGCCACCGAAGGCACGCCCAGGGCGCGTCCCACCTCAGCCGCAAGCAAACCGCACCAGCCTGCGCCGTAGCCGCGCACAAGGTCAGGGCCGAACTCGCGTATTGCCTGAAGCCAGCTTGGGGGCACGGGCGGCAACCCCTCTAGCAGGGCGCCGGAAGCCACGGTGTCCATGCCGGCGAGGCGCGCGGCAGAGGCAAGCCATGCGCTCATTGCTGCGTCAGCAGGAACGTTGAGTAGCAAGTGGCCAAAACCCGGCCAGTGAAACTCATTTTCGCTGTGAACGTTGAGCAGCCGCACTTCTTTGGCGACGGTGCCGGGGTTGTAATAGCGGCTGACTTGTTCGGCGCCCAAGCCAATGGCGCGAGCTTCTGCGATTGTGTTCAGCGTGATCACGAGCAGTTTCAAGAAACCTTGGCCTCCACCGGCAGCGACCACGCCTGGCGACAGTCAATCAGGGCGCGGCCATCGCTGAAGGGCGCGTGATTGACTTCAATGCGCGCCGCGCCATCGAGCACGAACAGCGGCGACGCGTAGTCGCGCTCAAACAACGTTACCTTGGCGCGGTAGATGCCCGTGGGCAGGCGCATTGCGTCAAGGCTGAGTTCGGCCACGCCTTTGCCGCTGAGTGTGACATCTTGAAAGGCACTTGCACTGAACGCGCAGAATAGATGGTGGTTGGGAACGTGTAGAGGAAAGCGCACATCGTCGTGGATCAACGCGAACTCAAACACAGGCGAGGTCAGCGGCTGCGGGCAATCATAGAACAGGCGCACGCGGAGCGGCTCGTCGTGGCCGAGGGCCGAAATCTCGTGGCCTGCACCATCGAGAAGTTGCACACGCTCAATGCGCATCCCGCGCTGGCCCTCGGCGGTCACGACGCGCGAAACGAGGCTGGCCGCGAGCTCCGTCTGATAGCGGGCAATCACTTCCTGCGGGCTGCCCGAGGCAACTACTTCGCCCGCGTTGAGGTAGAGGCATTGGTCCGAGGCGCCCACCTGGTAGAGGTTGTGGCTCACCAGCACGACGGTGAGCCCTTGCCGGCGTTGCTTCGCCAGCCAGTCGTAGCACTTCATTTGAAACGCGTTGTCGCCCACGGCCAGCACTTCGTCCACCAGAAGCACGTCCGGGCGGGCGTGCGCGGCTACGGCAAAAGCGAGCCGCGCGTACATGCCGGAGCTGAAGTTCTTGACCTGCAAGTCCATGAACTCGCCCACGCCGGCAAAATCGACAATGCTGGCATACTTCTCTCGGAGTTCGCGCTGCGACAACCCGAGAATCGCGCCGTTGATGAACACGTTCTCCCGGCCGGTGAGGTAGGGGTGGAAGCCCGCACCCAGTTCAATCAGCCCGCCCACGCGGCCCTGCACGCGAACGTGCCCGCGTTCGGGGCGCAGGATGCGATAGAGCAGCTTGAGAATTGTGCTTTTGCCGCTGCCATTGGGGCCGACGATGCCGAGCATTTCTCCTTTGCGTACCTCGAACGAAACATCGTTGATCGCCCAGAATTCGTGTTCCAGCAGGCCGCCGGCATCACGTTTTTGCAGCAAACGGCGCGGCCAGCCCAGCACCAGCTCGGCGAGGGTGCGAACGCGCTTGCCCCGCGAGAATCGCTTGAACGTTCGGTCAAACTGAATAGCGGTCTGGGTCACGCCAGCTCTCCGAACGCGCCCTCGACGCGCCTGAACCAGCGCCACGAAGCGATCAAGAATGCGGCGCTGAACAGCGACGCAACACCAAACGCGGGAGACAGTGACAGCGCGCCGCCAATGACTGCGCTGCGCCAGGCGTCCAGAATCGGCGTCATGGGGTTGACCCACGCCAGCCACGCCAGATCGCCGCTGGCAGGAATCGGGTACACCACGGAGCTGGCAAACATCCACAGCATCATCGTCACCTGCAAGATGAACTGCACGTCGCGATAGAGCAGGTTGAGCGCCGAGAGCATCAGCGCCAGCGCCGTCCCCAGGCACAGTTGCACCGCAAGAATCACGGGCACCAGCAGCAATCCCGCGCCGGGCGGCACTTTGTGCCAGGCCATCAGCGCACCCGTAAGCAGCGCCGCCACGGCAAAGTCAAACAGGGCCGAAACAACGGCCGCCAGCGGCAGCACCTCGCGCGGGAAATAGACTTTGGTGACCAGGTTGCTGTTATCTGAAAGCGAGCGTGCGCCGTTGTTCACGATGTTCGCGTGCAACTGCCACGACACCAGCCCCACGTAGGCAAACAGAGCGTAGGGCACACCGCCCGTGTTCACCTGCGCCACGCGCGAGAACACGGCCGTGAATACCAGCATCAGTGAAAGCGGCATGGCAATCGCCCAGCCCAGGCCCAGCACCGCGTGCTTGTAGCGCACGCGCACTTCACGCATGGCCAGCGTCATGACCAACTCGCGGTAGCGCAGCACTTCGCGCAGGTCGGCAATCACGCCAGGCCTCCGCGTCGCGGGCAGACTCCGTCCCCGTGGGATGCAGGGCTCCCTGAATTGACCAATCGCATGATGCTGAGATTATACATCCATGCGGGATTAGCCCTCATCCCAACACCCGCCGCCTTTGGCAATATGTGATGATGCCCACGCTGCCCCCGATTCCGGATCGCTCGCCGCAAAGCGTGCTTGAATCGCCGCCGCGCGCGCCCGAGGCGTGGTGGGTCCTGCGCACCAAGCCGCGCCAGGAGAAAAAGCTCGTGCGCTGGCTGGGCAAAGCCGCGCTGCCCTACTACCTGCCGCTTCGGCGCCGCGTGCGCAACTGGCGCGGGCGGCGAATCAAAAGCGAAGAGCCGCTTCTGGCCGGATACGTCTTCATGCGCGGCGATGAAGGCCAAAGCGCACGCGCGTTTTCCTCCGGCGCGGTCGTCGAGCGATTGCCCGTGAAAAGCGCCGCGACGCTCTATTCCGAACTTAGGGCGCTGGACACACTGTGTTCGCTTCAGCGCGAACTGCGCGAGTTGCCGGGCGTCATCGAGGGACGTGAAGTCGAACTGCTGGCCGGGCCGATGAAGGGACTGCGCGGCATCGTGACGCAGAGCCGCACGTCGTTTGTGGTGCGGCTGGAAATCCTCGGTCGCGTTCTGGAGGTGGCGCTGGACCCCGCCGAAGTGGAGCCCCTTTGAACCAGAGCGAACAGCCGCGCGTGATTCAGCGACCCATGCTTTGCGTGGCGTTGGTGCTGGCCGCTTACGTTCTGGCGTCTGCGTGGTTCTACCCGACAGTATTGACCGTCTCGGACGAAACGGCCTACATGCGCCAGGGTTGGGCGCTTTCACATGGCGCGACCACCGTGGAAGAAGTCGATGCCGCCACAGGTGAAAGGCTGCGCGTGGCGCCCAGCGATTATCCACCGGGCACGGCCCTGTTGCTTGCGCCGCTGATGGCCGTTGGCGGATGGCGTTCGGGATTCCTGCTTGGCGCGTTTTGCTGCGTGGCCACAACGCTGGTGCTGGCTTCAATGCTGCGGCAACAGGGCCGCTCGCCCTTGTGGGCGTTGCTGTTTGTGGCCTATCCGCCCACGCTGGTGATCTCGCGCAGCGGTATGAGCGACCTGCCCACGGCTTTGTTCGTGGCTGTAGGGCTGCACCTGTTTCTTTCGGGCGAATCAATGCGCCATCGGTTTGCGGCCGGGTTTGCCGCAGGCTGCACGCTGCTGTTCCGCGAAACGGCCCCCCTGCTGTTTGTGTTCATGTTCCTGGGTGCTTTGCTGCGGAGGGAGCGCGCGCTCATTGCGCTCGTGTTGGGAGGCCTCGTCGGCGTTGCGCTCAGGCTGGCGGCATCGATGGGCGTCTATGGCGATGCGTTATTCCTCAAGCAGACGCACCCGGGTTTCTCGCTCGCCGCAGTTGGCGAAAACGCCTGGCTGTACGCCATCGCCCTGATGGTGTTTGTGCCCTGCGGCTTTGCCCTGGCGCTTGCCTACCGCGGTGCTCGCCGCCAGGAGCTGCTTTGCACGCTCATCGCCTTCACGCTGCTGCACCTCTTTTACACCTACAGCGGAGCATCCAGCGGAGGGCTGAAGCAACTGGTGCTTGGCCCGCGCTTTTTCATTCCCCTGCTGCCGATTTTGATTCTGGCGATGGCCGAGAGTGGAGAACGGCTTTGCGCTGCCCTGCTGGCGCGGCTTGGCGTTGAGAGCAGAGTGCGCGCGCTTGCAGCCCTGCGCCTGGGAGCTGCGGCGCTGGCGCTGGCCGTTGCCGCGGAGGCGGTGCTGACGGGCTATGCGCTTGCACGCTGGCAAACCGGCCAGCGCGCGATCGTGATTGCACTGTATGCGTCCACCGAGCCCGGCACGCCGGTGGCAACCAACCTGGACGCGACGAGAAAGTACGTCAACGAGCTCTACGCCGGCGAGTTTGGCGAGCGCATCGTGGACGATTTCACAACCCTGGACGATGCGCGAGTGGAGGCGCTGCTGGGCCGCCATGGGCGCATCACACTCGCACTCCTGACGCGCCGCGACAGTGAACATTGGCGGCATAAGGCAGCGCAGAACCAGGCCCGGGTCGAGGCGCTGGGTCGCGCCTACATTGTAAACGCCGGGGGCAGCACCGTGTTTGCAGATGGCGAGAAGCTGGAGGTGTTCACCCTGAGCAAGCGCCCGTAGCTGGGGCTTATCGCCCGTAGAACCAGGTGTCGGCGCGCTTGCCTTCTTCCTGCAAGGCCTCTTCGCCGTTCGTGTATCCGCCTGCCAGCACCATGCGCAGATTGGCGGAATCAAACACCGCGTTGTGCGCCCAGCGCGGCTGGGGCAGCGCTACGGTTGAAGTGAGCGGACTCCAGGAGAGCGGGAAGCCGGCGCGCAAGTCAAGCATCCAGGCATCGGAGCGGGCGCCGCTGCTGAAGCCGCAGAACACGATCATGCGCTCCTGGCCCAGCGTGGAATCAAACACCGCGCTGTGGAAGTAACGGCCGCCGGGCGCGCCGGCCACTGCAAGCTGCGTCCAGGTGTCCGTCGCAATGTTGTAGGACCAGAGATCGTTGACTCCACCCGTGCCGCCATACTTGCCGCCGAACATGATCATGCGCGCCGAAACCGCGTCATAGATCGCACTGTGGCCATAGCGAACCACCGGCCTTGTTGCAGCCGTGGAAGCCGTCCAGGTCATCGAGCCCAAGGCGAGTCGCCACACGTCATTGGTGCCGCCGCCCGTATTGAGCTGGCCGCCGAAATAGACCGCCGAGTGACTCACCGGATCATAGACCACGCTGTAATCAGCCAGCCCCGCAGGGCCGCCGCCAAGGCTGAGCTGCGTCCAGGCCTCAAAGCCCGGGGTCAAAGAAAGCTGCCACATTTCATTGCTGATTGACTGATAGAACGAGCCCACATATCCGCCGTACATCAACATGCGGTTGCCCACAGGGTCATACACGAACTTTGCGCTGCGGCGCGGGGCGGGCTTGACGCCCGACGCACTGAGTTCCGTCCAGGCCGCAATCGGGCTGTTCAGGCTGAGTTGCCACAGGCGGCCATCCAGCACGCCGCCCAGCAGGCCGCCAAACACAATCATGCGGCCGTTAGCCGCGTCGAGGGCAGAGGCGGCATGCTGCGAACCGCGCGGCTGCGACGAAGTCTGCAACTGCTGCCAGGCCGGAGAGCCGGCCAGCGGGTCGATGGCCCAGATGTCGGCTGCGGCCTTGTTGGCGGCGATGGCCACATAGCCAAAGCCTGAAATCAAGCGGCCGGTGCTATCGATGCACACGCTGTGGTGATGGCGCGGCAACGGGGCAGCGCCGGTGAAATTGACCTGCGTCCAGGTGACAGCGCCCGAGGGCGGAACATCCAGGCGCCAGAGGTCGGATTGGTTGGAACCGGCAAGGCCGGCGTGCAGATACGCGCGCGTACCCGCAAGCGCAGAAGCCGTGGGAAAGTTCTCGCGGCCCGTGGGCTTGACGCCCACGGTCTGGGAGATGTCCGTCCAGGTCTGGGTGGTGAGATTGAAGGCCCAGGTATCCTGCAGGAAGCCGCCGGAGCAGTTGCCATAGTAGATAATCAGGCGGTTGCCGGCGGTATCGTGCGTCATGCCGTGGCCAAAACGCGGCGCGGGCACGCTGCCGCTGGGCACTGCCAGAAGCGTCCAGACCGGCGCACCCGTCAGGTTGAGCGACCACACGTCATTGCGGCGACCGCTGCCGTCGCCGCCAAACACCAGCAGGCGCGGCGAGCCGCCGTTTTGATCGACGACGGCCGTAGCGCGCGTGCGCGGCGTCGGGCCACCCGCAGCGACCACCTGGCTCCAGGATTCGGCGCCGGGGTTGCTCAAATCAAGGATCCAGACTTCATTGAGTGCAACTCCGGCGTGGGTGACACCGCCGAACACGATCATCCTTTCACTGCCGGCGGCGCCGTCGTAGGCCACGGCGCACATGCCGCGCGGCGAGGGCGGTGTGCCCGCGGGATTGAGTTTGGTCCAAGTCGGCGAGGCCAGGCTGGGGTCGAGGTACCAGACATCGTTGTAAGCGTTGCTCAGGTTGTTGCCGCCAAACACGATAACGCGGCCATTGGGCATAAAGCGCGTGTCAAAGACCATGGACTGCGTGTTGCGCTGCCCGGGCGTATCGGCCAGCGCAGATTGCGAAGGCGGCAACTGCCAGGCCGGAGCGGCATTGGTATCCAGGAACGAAAGCGAATCCTGTAGCTTGGCGTATTTGTTGATGCCGCCAAACACCAGCAACTGGCCTCGCGCGGCATCGTAACCCGTGGTGCCGTGGCAACGGCCTTGCAGTGCAACAGGGTCGGCGCTGACGGGCGTCCAGGTTGGCGAGCCGTTGAGATCCAGCAGCCATGAATCGGAGTTGAACGCGCCGCCGGTGCGATAACCCGCCTCGACGAAAAGGGACTGGCGATTGGCGCAATAACCATAAGCCGCCATGTGCCGGCCCACCGGAGCGCCCTGGGGCGTGGCCGGGGTGAGTGTGCTCCACGCGCCCGGAGGCGTGGCGAGACTCAATGCGAACACCTCGGTGCTTGATGAATTCACGCCCACATCGCCGCCGTAAATCACCAGGCGGTCGCGCGGAACATCGACGACCATCTGCGCGCCGTTGCGCGCCGTTGGACCGGTGCCCGTTGGCGCAAGCTGCGTCCAGGTTTCGGAGCCAAGACTGAGCGTAAGCTCCCAGATATCTCCCAGGTTGCCCGACGCGCCCTTGCCGCCGAACATCAGCATGCGGTTGCGGGCGAGATCCAGGTCGGCGGCGTGGAAGTGGCGCGCGGCCGGCGGCGTTCCGGAAGGCGCAAGCTGTGTCCAGGTCTCGCTGCCGCGCGTGAGCGACAGCGCCCAGGTGTCATTGAAAACGCCCAGTGATGAATTCCAGCCGCCGAACATGATCATGCGCTGGTTGGCCGCGTCGTAAACCGCAACGGGATACTGGCGCGCGGCGGGCGGCGCTCCGGCTGCGTTGATGCGGTGCCAGCCCTGGGCATAACCAGAGCGGTCATAGGCCCAGACATCGTTGAGCTGCATGAACTCGGCTGCGCCGGCAAACACGACGAGGCGATCGTTGGCGGCGTCAAACACGGTGGACTGGCCAAACCGGCCCGTGAGGTAATCCACGGGGATGCTGTGCTTGGCCCAGCCGCCATCACGCGCGAGTGTGAACGCGATACTGGTGCCGGTGGTGCCAGTTCCGTAAATGCCGTTGCTGGGCGTGAAGCGAATCTGGTAGTTGGCGGCGGTTACATGGCGCTCGGTGGCGTAGGCATCCAAGAGGATTTCGAGCGTGGAACCCGTGGCCAGCACGGGCATGCCGCTGACCACACTGCCCGAGATCGTGCCGACATTCGTGCGGGCCAGAACGGCGGGCGTCCAGACGGCTACGTTGCCGCCGATGTACTCGACCAGCACGTCGGCCGTGGTGTTGGCCAGCGCCGAAATCACGCAATTCACAACCACCGGGCCGCCGTTGTCAATCTGTGCGGGGAAAGTCGGCGTGGCTGCAAACAGGCCGGCTGTCCCTGTTCCCGTGATGGCGTAAAGCGTGTTGCTTGGCGGCTCGCCGCCGGTGTTGCTGTTAACCACAATATCGGCGTTGCGCACGCCTTGAGCGCTGGGCGTGAATGTGCCCAGGAACGTAAGTGAGTTGCCCGGCGCAAGCGCCGTGGGCAGCGCAAGCGAGAACGCGCTGAGCGCAAAATCGCCGGCGTTGGCGCCGCCCAACGTGACACTGTTGACCGTGAGCGGCGCGGCCGTAGGCCCGGCAGACACGTTGCTGATGGTGTAGAGGATAGCCGCGCCACTCAAGGTAATCGGAACCGAGCCGTGGTTCTGCGTGCCGGAAATATTCAGCAGGCCCGCAACGCCGTTGCCGCTGACAATCACGTTTTTGGATACAAAGCCGGCGCTGGCGTTGCTCACGTTGCCGCCTGCTGCCCCGGTTGCGGCGGGCGCAAAGCGAACGAATATAACCGTGGGCGCAATCGTGCCCGAGCCGAGGTTCAAGCTCGCGAACCAGGGCGCGCCGCCCGTTGTCGAAAGCTCAAAGCCCGCAGGCGCGCCGATCAGAAGATTGGCGCTCAGGCCCTCGGCCTGCACGGTGTAAGTCTGCGCGGCACTGGCCGTGCCGACAAGCTGGTTGCCAAAGGCCAGCGAAGCCGCGCTGGCGGTGATGCCGGTGCCGATGCCGCTGACGGCGACATCCTGCGTAGCCGCGCCCGCGCTGGCATTGCTGACGTTGCCGCCTGCTGCGCCAAGCGCCGTGGGCGCAAAGCGCACGAAGATGCTTGTGCTGGCCACAGCGCCGGAACTTGGCACGAGATTGAGCACCGAGAGCCAAGGGCCGCCCGCGGCCAGCGCGACTTCGAATTGCGCCGGCGGCGTAATGGTCAGGTTCGCCGTGAGATTGACCGCGGAAACGCTGTAGCTCTGCGGCGCGGAAGCCGTGCCGATTTCAACACCGCCAAAGCTCAGCGGCCCGCCGACGACCGTGATCACTGCCTGGTCGTTATCGAGGATGTTGAGCGATTGCGAGGGCGTGCCGCTGTAGGCCGGATCTGTGGCCACGCTGTCGGCGGTAACCGTGAGCGTGGCACTTTCCGTGGCTTCGCTGGCCGCATCGTCCTGCGTTTGCAGCGTGACGATCACATCCACCCAAAGTCCGCCGCCGGCCGGGACGTTGACCGTACCCAGCCACGGGCCACTGCCGCCGGGTGCCGTGCTGATACTTGCGCCGGAAATCGCGTAATCGAAAGCCGCGCCGAACTGCGCCGTGCCGGAGAGCGCAAAGTTCACGCTCATCACATGGCGCGGCTGGGGCGTGACGCGGATTGTGTAGGTTCCGTTGACGGGGCCCGTTTCATTGGGCGAGCCCGAGGAAGTCATGGTGACTACGGCGGTGTCGTTATCGGCAATCGAGAGCGTGTCAAAGCCCGCGCCGCCGATGGTGTAAAGGCCCGCGTTGAGCGTCATGATGACGCTTTCGGGGCCTTCAACGAACGTATCGTTGGTAACGGCAAACGTGACGTTCACGCTCGGCGCAGCGCCCGCGGGCAGCGTCACCGTGCCGCTGGGGCTGGCGTAAGTCGCAAAACCGGCCAGCGTGTAATCGGTGCCGGGGGTGGTGAACGCGAGGCCCGACATCGTGAAGTTCACCGTGAGCGGAACGGCGAGCGTTGCGCTTGTGGAAATCGCGAACGTGCCGCCGCCGCCGGCTTCGGCGGGTGTGCCGCTGGCGCTTATCGTGACTGTGGGGGTGTCGTTGTCGGCAATCGTATGCGTCTGGTTTGACGTGCCGACGACCACCTGGCCGCCGCCGGAAATCGTCAGCATGGCTGTCTCGCCGCCCTCAACGAGCACATCGTCGATGGGCGCGAGCGTGATGACCACATTGGGTGCGACGCCCACGGGCAAGATCGCTGTGCCACCGGGGCCGGTGTAGCTGCCGCCTGCGCTTGCGATGTTGTAATCGGTGCCGGGCACGGTGGATGCCGTTCCGCTCATGAGGAAGTTGACCGTGAGCGCAACCTCAAGCGTGGCGGTGGTGCTGAGTGTGTACGTGCCGTTAGTCGGGCCTGCTTCGCTGGGCGAGCCGGCAAAGCTGACGTTGACGGTGGCCGTGTCATCATCGCTGATGTTGAGCGAAGCGCTCACTGGCGCAACGGCCGTGGCCTGGCCCGCCGTGATCACCGTGAAATCGGCGCTTTCAGTGGCTTCGACGATGGCGTCATTGACGGGCGTGAGCGTGACGACAATCTGAGTGTTCGTGCCCACAGGCAATATCGCCGTGCCGCCGGGGCCGGTGAAGCTACCGCCCGCGCTGGCGAGGTTGTAATCGCCGCCCGCGCTGGTTTGCGCGCTGCCGCTCATCGTGAACGTAACGGTGACCGGCACATCGAGTGTGCTGGCACTCTGAATAATGTAAGTCGCGCCGGTGCCCGGTTCGCTCGCTGAGCCGCTGGAAGTCACGCTCACGCTGGCCGTGTCGTTGTCAGCAATGTTCAGCGTATCGCTGGGCGTGCCGCTGTAATCGGGATCTGTCAGGAGCGTGTCGGCCGTGATGTCGAGCTGCACGTTCTCTGTGGCTTCAACGCGCGCGTCATCGTTGGGCGTAATCGTGATATCAACGAACGTGCTCGCGCCTGCACCGCCGGGAATCGAGACCGTGCCAACCCAGGGGCCAACGCCACCGGGGGCCGTCGAAATCGTGGCACCTGCGACGCTGTAATCAAAGGCGCCGCCAAAAGTTGCGCCGCCGGAGAGCGAAAGATTCACGCTCATGTTCGCCGCCGGCTGTGGCGTGGCCGTGACGCGGAACGTGCCCGCCGTGGGGCCGGTTTCGCTGGGCGCACCCAGCGCACTCAGGGTAATCACGACCGTATCGTTATCGGCAATTGTCAGCGTGCCAAAGGGTGTGCCGTTGTACTGCGCGCCCGCCGTGACGGTAAGCGTGGCATCTTCGGGGCCTTCAACGAGCGCATCGTTCACAGGCGTGAGCGTCACCAGCGCGCTTGAACCCGTGCCCATGGGCAACGTAACGCTGCCGTTGGGGAACGCAAAACTTGCCGTGCCGCTGAGCGCGTAGTCGGCGTTCACCGCAACACCGCTCATGGCGAAATTCACGGTAAGCGCGATTTCAAGCGTCGCGCCCGTGGCCACGAGATAAGTGCCCGTCGCGCCGGATTCGCCCGGCGTGCCTGCGGGCGTCACAGTGATCACCGCGATATCGTTGTCCGCAATGTTCAGCGTGCCCGCTGCGGGCACTCCGGCCTGCGCCTGGCCTGCGGTCTGCACCGTCAACGTCGCGGCTTCGTTGGCTTCCACGCGCGCGTCATCGATGGGCGTGAGCGTTACGTTCACGCTCGTACCGGTGCCCACAGGCAAAACGGCCGTGCCGGCGGGGCCGGTAAACGTGCCGCCTGCGCTGCTCAGGTTGTAATCGGTGCCGGGGGTGGTGGAAGCCGCGCCGGACATAAGGAAGGAAACCGTGACGGGCACGTCGAGAATGTCGGTCGTGCTCAGCGTGTAAATGGCGGCAACCGGGCCGGTTTCCGTGGGTGTGCCGCTTGTTGAAACCGTGACCGTGGCGACGTCGTTATCCAGAATATTCAGCACGGCATTACTGGGCGCGCCGACCGTAACCTGTGCGCCGGCGTTGAGCGTGAGAATCGCGTCCTCGGTGGCCTCAACGCGCGCATCATTGACGGGCGTGAGCGTGATGATCGCCTGCGTGTTCGTGCCCACGGGCAGCGTGCCCGTGCCACTAAGGTTGTAATCCACGCCGTTGCCGGCGACGCCGCTCATGGCGAACGTGACGGTCACCGGCGTTTCGAGCGTGCTGGCACTCTGGATTGTGTACGTGCCCGTGGCGCCCGATTCACTGGGAGAGCCGCTCGAGGTCACGCTGACGCTGACCGTGTCGTTGTCGGCAATCGTGTGCGTTTGGGCGGGCGTGCCACTGTAATCAGGGTCGGTGAAGACGCCGTCGGCGGTTACGCTGAGCGTGGCGGTTTCACCGGCTTCAACGATGGCGTCGTTGACCGGAGCCAGCGTGACAACCACGCTGCCGCCAACGCCGATGGTCACGGAGCCCAAGCCCGTGACTTGCGAGAAACTGGTGGTGCCGCTGAGTGTGTAATCGCCACCGGCGGCAAAGCTGGCCGTTCCGCTCATAGCGAAATTGACCAGCATGTCGCGCACCGGTGCCGGTGTGGCCGTGATCGTGTATGTGCCGTTGGCGGGGCCTGTTTCGCTGGGCGAACCGCCTTGCGTTACGCTGATGGCCGCAACGTCGTTGTCGGCGATTGTCAGCGACGATGTGCCCGAGCCGCCAATGGTATACAGGCCCGCGTCAAGCGTCATGACGATGTCTTCAGGACCTTCGACAAAGGCGTCGTCCACTACGGTGAACGTCACGTTGACGCTGGGCGCAACACCGGCGGGCAGCGTGGCCGTGCCTGAAGGATTTCCGTACGTGGCAAAGCCGGCCAGCGTGTAATCCGTTCCGTTGGCCGTGCTGGCCAGGCCCGACATCGTGAAGTTGACGGTCAGCGGCGCGGCCAGCGTCGCCGTAGTGGCAATCGTAAAGGTGCTGACTGACGCGCTGCCTTCCGCAGGTGTGCCGCTGGAGCTGAGGGTGACCGTGGCCGCATCATTGTCGGCGATGTTGTGCGTCTGGGACGCGGTGCCGACGACGACCTGCCCGCCGCCGGAAATTGTGAGTGTGGCGGTTTCCGTACCCTCGACAATCACGTCGTCAACGGGGGTGAGCGTGATGATAACGCTTGAACCCACGCCCACGGCCAACGTGGCCGTGCCGTTGGGGAATGTGTAGCTGGTCGCACCGGCAAGAGCGTAATCGGCGGCAACTGCCGTGCCGCTCATGGAGAAATTGACGACGAGCGGAACATCGATCGTCGCCGCCGTTGAAAGCGTGTACGTGCCGTTCGTCGGCCCGGTTTCGCTGGGCGAACCGGCGAAGCTGACGTTGACCGTGGCGGTGTCATTGTCCGTGATATTCAGCGTGGCGCTGGCGGGCGCACCCACCGTAACTTGCGCGCCGGCGTTGAGCGTGAGTTGCGCCGTCTCCGTGGCCTCGACGCGCAGTTCATCGATGGGGTTGAGCGCGATGATGGCCTGCGTGTTCGTGCCCACGGGCAGGGTGCCCGTTCCTGCCAGCGTGTAATCCACGCCATTGCCTGCTGTGCCGCTCATCGTGAAACTCACCGTGACCGGCGTTTCAAGTGTGCCCGCGCCCTGGATCGTGTAAGTGGCCGAAGTAACGGGCTCGGCCGCTGTGCCCGTGGACGTAACCGTAACCGTGACCGTGTCGTTGTCCGTGATGTTGATGGTCGCATTCGTCGGCGCAGCCGCCGTGGCCTGACCCGCCGTTAGCACGGTGAGCGTGGCCGTTTCCGTGGCCTCGACAATCGCGTCGTTCACGGGCGTGAGCGTGACGATGACGCTCGTCGCGGTGCCCACGGGCAACACGGCGGTGCCGCCGGGGCCTGTGAAGCTGCCGCCGGCGCTGCTCAGGTTGTAGTCGCCGCCGGGTGAAGTCTGCGCGCTGCCGCTCATGTTGAAGCTGACCGTCACCGGCGTTTCAAGCTCGCTTGTGGTTGCGACTGTGTACGTTGCGGCCGTGCCGGGTTCAGCTGCCGTGCCCGTTGACGTCACGCTGACGCTGGCCGTGTCATTGTCGAGAATGCTGAGGTTGGCGCTGGCCGGCGCGCCCACGCTGTACGCCGGGTCCGTCAAAACCGTGTCAGCGGTAGTGCTGAGCGTGGCCAGCTCCGTGGCTTCAACACGCGCGTCGTTGAGCGTTTGCAAGGTGACAATCGCGCCGAAACTGGCTCCTGAGCCGCCGGGAATGCTTACGGTGCCGACCCACGGCCCCGCACCGCCCGCGGGCGAAGTGATAGCCGCGCCGGAGATCGTGTAATCGAAGCCCGCTCCGAACTGGGCCGCGCCGGAAAGCGAAATGTTCACCGTCATGGCGTTGCGCGGCTGCGGCGTAACCGTCACCGTGTAAGTGCCATTGACGGGGCCCGTTTCATTTGGCGCGCCGCCCGAGGTCACCGTGACGGTGGCCGTGTCGTTGTCGGCAATTGTGAGCGTCGTATTCGGCGTGCCGGTGTATTGCGTGCCGGCAGTAATCGTCATCGTCGCCGTCTCGGGGCCTTCCACAAAGGCATCGTTCACAGGCGTGAGCGTGACATTGACGCTGGGTGCAACGCCGGGGCCAAGCGTGACGCTGCCATTGGGGAATGCAAAGCTTGCTGTTCCCGCCAGCGCGTAATCGGCAGCCACAGCCACGCCGCTCATCGTGAAATTGATCGTCAGTGCGACTTCGAGGGTTTGCGCCGTGCTGATGGTGAACGTGCCGTTGGCCGGCGCCTCACTGGGCGAGCCGGAGCTACCAAGTGTAATCGTAGCGGTGTCGTTGTCGGCGATGTTCAGCGTAGCCGCGCTGGGCGCGCCGATGGCGTAATCCGTGCCCGCGTTGAGCGTCAGGGTGGCGCTTTCGATAGCTTCTACGACGGCGTCATTGACCGGCGTCAAGGTAATCACCGCCGTGCCACTGATGCCCAGCGTGACCGTGCCTTGGCCTGTGCCGCCGTTGTAACTGGCCGTGCCGCTGAGGTTGTAATCGACGCCCACGGCGAAATTCGCCAAGCCGCTCATCGTGAAGTTCACCGTGCGCGCCACGCTGGGCGCCGGTGCGCCCGTAATCGTGAACGTGCCCGCCGTCGGCCCGGTTTCGCTGGGCGAGCCGGAACTGGCCACCGTAACCGTGGGCTGAACGCCTGTGCCGCTCAGTGCAAACGTGAAAGGAGAAGCCGTGTTGCTGGCGTTGTGTGTGAAGTTGACCGTAGCCGCGCGCGCGCCAATCACGGTGGGGTCAAAGGCGAGCGTGAAACTCGTGCTCGAACCCGCTGGCACCGAGGTGAGATAGCCTGCCGTGTTGAGTACAAAATCGCCAGGGTTGGCGCCGCCCAGCGCGGGCAGGCCCAGCGTCATGGGTACGACGCCTATGTTATTCACGAAGATCGTCAGCGCCGTTGTGGGCCCCGCCGCAATATCCTGGTTGCCAAAGGCGCGGCCATTGGCGGCAGCCTGCCCGTTGGTCACGAGCGCGCCGACGGAAACATCGGACTCGCGCACTTCGATCAAGGGCAGTGCGCCCGTGCCTTGGATGGCGTAATTGCTCGTGCTTGTCGGCGGCATCGTGGCATCGGAGTTGTTCCACGTGACCGTGATGAACGCCGTGCGCAAGCCCAGCGCGCTTGGCGTGAACACAATATTGAAAGCCGCCGTTGAAGCGCCCGCCGCCAGCGCGCCGCTGGGTGCCACACCCTGAATCACGAAATCGGCGGCGTTCGTGCCCGTAATGCGGATGCCCGCCGTAGGCGAAGGTGCGGGCAGCGTGAGCGAGAAGTTGCCCATGTTCTGCACGCGGAAGCCCTGCGCTGCACTGGGAGTGCCAACGAGCAGATTGCCGAAATCGGAAAAGCCCGCGGTGGGCGTGCTGAACACCTGTGCGCGCTCGGCAGGCACGTATTGCACGAACCACGAAAGCAGCTTGCCGCTGAAGTTGCCGCGATCGTCGCCAATGGCCAGCGTCCAGTTGCCGCTGGGGTTTGTGCCATAGAGAAGGTTGAAATCGGCGGTGTCTTCCGGCTGGTAGCCGCTCGCGGCCGTAAAAGGCGCCGTGCCGCCGGCAATGGTGCTCGCACCCGTGTTGAACTGGCGGTCGCCGTTACGTGAGAACACGGTGTAAACAAAGGTCGTCGTGCCGGAGCCGTAGTTGTCGCCGTTGGCGCCGTTGTCCGTGGAAAGCTCTACAACGCCCGCGGGCGGCACGGGGTTCGCCCCGTTGTTGGGCACCGTGTAAGGGCCAGCCCACGTTACGCCCGGCGGAATCAGCCAGATGTCAAGGTCCTGGTCCGCCGCGTGGTCAATGCGGATGCCGACGCGCAAGGCGCCAATCAAATCCTGTGTGGCGGGAATCGTAATCGTGCTCGTCACGCCCGTGCCTGAGTTTGCGGGAATCGTCAGGCCACCGGGCGGCGTGGCCACATAAGTATTCGGCGTCAGGATCGGGTGCGAACCAAATTGCACGGCATACGGCGCGCTCTCCGCGGGCGCGCTGGTGACATCAGCGGCTGTGCTCAGTTGCAGCGCCAGCGTGGTGTTCGCGGGGGTGGCCAGCACGGTGCCCACCAACAGTAAACGCACCGAGGTGCCCGAGGGCACGCTCAGGGGCGCGAGGTCAAATGTGGCCGTGGTAGCGGTCAGCATGGCCGCATCGAGCAGCGTGTCGCCCACGTCAAACAGGCCGTCAGCGTTGTTGTCCTGGTACAGGTTCAGAGCGCTCAGGTTGCCCGTGAGCGAAAGGCCGTTTTGCTCGCGCACCACAATCTGGCTGACGCTTGAGTTCGTGCCAAACGATTCCAGCTTGATTTGCCCCAGCACGTTGCCCGCCGTGCCGATGTAGGCCGGCGTGCCGGGCGTGTTATCTTCTCCCGCCACGACCCAGAATTGCGGCGTGGAAATCGCCACATACTCAAGCTGCCACGAAATCAGGTAGCCGACGTCAACGCCCCAGGAATCCACCACAATCAGGCGCCAGTTGCCGCTGGGGTCGCCCGAGTAATTGAGGTTCCAGGCGGACAGACCCTCCGGCCGGTAATGGGCCGCCGCCGTAAACGGCGCGGCTGCGCCCACGATATTCGTGGCCGTTGCCCAGGTCGGGTCTGCCGCGCCTGAAAAACGCGCATAGTTGTAAGTCGTGCTTGTGACGTCGGCGCCGTAGTTGTTGCCGCCTACGCCGTTATCCGTTGAAAGCTCGATCGCGCCGGGCGGCGCGCTGGTCACGGGCCCATTGTCCGGAATTGCGTAGGGCGGCGACCAGTTCACACCCGGCGGCAGCAGGTAAATGTCCAGGTCAGCCGCGTACGTGTGGTTCAAACGCACGCCAACCCGCAGCGAGTTGATGCGGTCCGTTGTGGCAGGTACGGTGATGCCGCGCGTGATGCCGGTGTCGTTGTTGTCGGTGATCAGGTCCGGCTGCAGCGGGCGATAAGTGAACGTCGTTGCGCTCACAAAGGGGCGCGGCCCCGCGCGCCGTGCAAACAGGCCCGCCTCCGTCAGCGTCGAGGTGATCGACGCCGCCGTCTGGATTTCCATCTGCATCGAAACCGGCGCAGGCGACGCCGCGACGGTGCCCACGAGTAGAAGGTCAACGCCCGCTCCCGCGCCAATAGCCTGCGCGAAGTTGAACGTGATATTGGGCGATACGGCCGGAACCGCCGTATTCAGGAGCGTGTCGCCGCCATCAAGCAGGCCGTCACCGTTGTTGTCGCGATAGAGCGAAGCCGCCGTCAACAACCCGTCGAGATTCGTCGCCGCCGATTCGCGGAACACGACGCTCGTAACGGTCGCGGCCGCCGTGGCATCCAGCCGGAACTGGCCCAGCACCTGTGAAGCCGCGCCGCGCACAATGGGCAGGCCGGGATCGTTGTTGGCGCCGAGGTGGGCGTAAAGAGTGTTCGCAGCTACCGCGGCATAGGTGATACGCCAGCTTACCAGCGTGCCGTCGTTGCCGGCGGTGTCATCGTCGGCGACGACGAGCGTCCAGGTTCCGCTGGGGTTGCGCCCGTAGAGATCCTCAAAGGCGTCCACGCCTTCAGGAATGTAAACGTTGGCCGTGTAAGCTACCGCACCCGCAGTAATCGCCTGCGTGGCCGGGTCGATCGGGTCTCCGGCGGCGGAGAAACGGGCGTAAGTGTAGGGCCCGTTGCCCGATCCAAAGTTATTGCCGTTGCCGCCGTTATCCGTGGAAAGCTCAATCACTCCGCGCGGGAAGGGCGCGTTGAGTGCCTCTGAAGTCGTAGAGAATTCATTCTGCACCAGCGTGTAAGGCCCCGCCCAGCTCGCCCACGGCGGAATCAGAAAGATGTCGAGGTTGCCAACTTCATTATGGTTGATGCGCAAATCCAACCGGAACGAAGATATCCGGTCGCTCGTGGCGGGAATGGCAATCGTGCTCGTGACCCCGGTGCGGCTACCATCAGGGATGGCTACGTTGGGTGTACTGGTGAAAGTTTGTGCAAGAACGCCCGATGCTCCCAAGGCAAGCATCGCAGCCAGAAGAATGTGCCCCAGCCTCGTCAAAGTGCGCTCCGCGATACAGCGAAAACAGCCGTCCCCGCAAGCCGGGGGCAGGTGCAAAGCAAGGCAACTCAAAGCGGGGTAATGCTACCGCAGCAGGAGCCAAGCGTCAAGAAATCAAGCGCCTCGAAGTGCGGTTCTAAGTTCTTTGTGCGTATATACTTGAGACGATTTTGCCAAACTTCAGCAAGTGCTTTATCGGACTTAGGTGGAATTGGCGTTGTTTTCTAATGACGCAGGCATGAAATAAAGCAAGGCGCGCTGCTGCGCGCCTTGCTGCACAACGCGAGCGTTTAGTGGCGGCGGTCGCGGCGATCTTCAGCGCGATCACGGCGGTCCTCTGCGCGGTCGCGACGATCTTCGGCGGCATCGGCGATGTCTTCAAGGATGTCGCCTATACCCGTAAAGGTAGCCGCGTCGCGGATATCCTCTGCGCGATCGGCGCGGTCTTCAGCACGGTCCCGACGATCCTCGGCGCGGTCGCGGCGATCCTCGCGACGGTCCCGACGATCCTCGGCGCGATCACGCGGCCCGGCAAAAGCAGGCGCGGCAAAGCAAGCAGTAAGTAGAAGCGTGAGTGCGGTAAGCTTGAACATGGCGGTCTCCCTTTCAAAGTTGGCCCACGCCATAATCACGCACAAAGAAATATTCCTTCACGCAAAATCCGACGAAAAGAATTAGAAAAACGCAAGATCGATGCGAAGCCGGGTGCTGACGTGCATGTGCCTGCGTCTGATAGTGGGCGCGTGGGTCACCTTGGAAGTGTTGAAAGCGAAGATCGACCGAAGGGAGACTTACCGAAGCGAGGCTCCAGTGGAGCCTCGCAAGGGCACGAAATCCTGGATCGGCGGGGCGAAGTGCGACGGGTCGCCCGTGGCCTCGGCCAGCGCGGCTGCGAAGTCTCCGCTGGGGTCGTCGATGATGATGGTTCCGCTTGTCGTATCCACGACATTCGTCTCCATGTGCCGATCCACAGCCTCGCCGGGCCGCGCCAAGTATAGCAAGGCGCCGTTGAGGGAATCGGCAGTCAAGGTGATCGAATCATCCAAAGTGATCGTGCTCTGGCCGGGGCCGGGGGTGTCGGTGTCAATGGCCGACCAGCGGGCCATGGCGCCGTCAAACAACACGCGGCTTTGCAAAGCTTCGCCAAAGGCCAGATAGCTGTTCTGGAAGGCGCGCCAGCCGTTTTCGTCGATCTGGCCGATGCAGGAAACAAGTTGACCCTCGCAGCGCCCGCAACACAACAGTCGCCGCAGAATCCGCCTCCAGAGCCGCCGTAAAAGTAGCCTGACCCCTTTTTAGGTTCATGGGGGGACTTGACTGAAAAAGATCCAGATCCCGCCGGGACGTCATCATGCGATGGAACCGCAACGCCCAAGAGTTATACGTGGGAAATCAATGGCGTGGAGGTGAATGATACAAATGCGAACTGGAACCCGAATCCCGCAGGCCAGCGTTCCGGGCGCAGTTCGTGGGACACGAGCGCCGGCGACCTCCAAGTTCACTATAAGGTCGATGTACAAATCACCGGCAAAGAGGATCCCAATAAGTGGACCACTTGTACACTGACTTGCAAGGCAGAGGGTAACTACACCTACATCTCCAGTGCAAACGTTACAAAAGACGAATGGACCTACACATGGAACCAGGGTGTTAAGGCACCGACAAAGTATTACGATGATAAGGGGAAGGAAATTCAATACAAACTCGACGAAGATGACAAAATCGGTTCCTCGCTGAATCGTATGGAAAACGGTCGCTGCAGGGTAGCATTGGGGCATGGACGCTAACCAGATTTTCTCGATTGGCCTTGGGCTGGAATCGCCCTGGCGCATCGTCACCTCTCATCTCGACATCAACGTCAACCCGCACCGCCTTGACCTGCGCATCGAAGCCGAGCGCGGCGCTCTCTATCCCTGCCCCGAGTGCGGGCGGATGTGCAAGGCCCACGACTTCGCCGAGCGAACGTGGCGCCACCTCAACTTCTTCCAGCATCATTGCTACGTGACCGCGCCCG